>JBEKJC010000011.1:0-101510 GCA_050011435.1 Binataceae bacterium (SeqCode) | reverse complement strand
ACCTACGCGCCCGGCACCTGGTATACCGAGTGGCTGATGGAGGAGACGCCGGAACAGGCGCGCTACACCGCGTCGCTCAACCTGTTCTTCGTCGATCAAGAGAAGAATCCCTTCCCTGATACCTTCGTCTTCGTGCCGGCCCTGCGCCGCTCGCTGCGCCTGGCCAGTACCGCGCGTTGTTCGCCGGTGTTCGGCTTCGACTGGAGCTACGATGATGCCAAGACCAATGGCTTCAACGGTAGCACCTCAATCTACACCGGAGACTTCCTCGCCGATCGCAATATCCTGACGCTCGCGCACTTCAATCAGGATGGCGCGATATTCCCCGGCGGTTACGACATGCCGCTTGGATTTCCGAAGCCCTCGTGGGGCAAATGGGAAGCGCGCCCGATGGCGGTCGATGATGTCCATCGGATCGCGAGCGAGGCCCAGGGTTATTGCTACTCCAGCCGCATCATCTACGCCGACAAGGAGCACTGGAACGGCGACTGGGTTGACCTCTACGACTCGAACAAGAAGCTGTGGAAGTCAATCTCCTACTACAATGATGCCGGCGATGTCCCGGGACTCGGTTCCGCGTGGGATGGCGTTGCTTCGTCCGCGATGGATTTCCAGAACTCGCACGAGACCATCTGGTGCGGCTTCGGCAACCCGTGGAAGCGTAAGCCGTTCCTGGATAACAACGCCCCCAAAGAGTACCTGGACGGCGTCAAGTACGGCAGCCCAGGCGGCCTCATGATGATCATGCGTTAGCAGATCGAGGCCACTGCCGGGCGCGCCGCCCGCGTTTACTCAACGGCGCACCTTGACCGGGAGCGGTGTCAACCACCGCTCCCGGTTTCCTTTTTTCTGATCCCCCGAGATTGACATTGAAGCGAAGAAAAGACGAAACTCTAGAGGTCTATGAAACTCCTTGGCGCTTCGCTCAGCGATCGGCTTCTATTCGATCCGGACCTGGCCCCGGCCCCCGCCGCGGTGCGCGACGTCGAGTTCGTCGAGATGCCGGTGCGCCGGATACTCAACCGCTGCGACAACCCCAGCTTGCGCTTTCGCTGGACCATCAACCCGTACCGCGGATGCGAGTTCGGCTGCGTTTACTGTTACGCGCGCTATACCCATGAGTTCCTGGATTTGCGCGATCCGATGGATTTCGAGCGGCGGATTTTCGTCAAACGGATGGCGGCGGAGGTGCTCGCGCGCACACTTTCCCGCACGCCGATCGGCGACGACCAGATTGCGATCGGCACCGCGACCGACCCGTATCAGCCGGCCGAGCGCAAGTTCGGGCTCACCCGATCGATGCTCGAGGTGTTCGCGCGCCTCGGCGGTCTCGACCTGTCGATTACGACCAAGTCGGCCCTGATTACCCGCGACCTCGAGCTGCTACGCGAGATCAATTCGCGCTCGCGCCTGTCGGTCAACTTTTCGCTCATTACGATCAACCGCCGCTTGCAGCGCATCCTCGAGCCGCGTGCGCCGCGGCCGGCCTTGCGCTTGCGCGCGCTCGCGCAACTGACGGCGGCCGGTATCCGTTGCAATGTGCTGATGATGCCGATGATCCCGGGGCTGACCGACGCGCCCGCCGCGATCGAGAGCGTGATTCGCGCCGCGCGGCGCGCCGGCGCCGCCGGCGTATGGTGGCGATCGCTTTTCCTGAAGCCGGCCGCAGCGCGCCGCTTCATGCCCTTTATCCGGGCTAATTTTCCCGAGCGGGCGGCGCGAATCGACGACTTCTATGGGCGCTCAACCTATGCGCCGCACGCCTACGATGAAAACCTCTCCGCGATCTTCGCGCGTCTCAAACGCAAGCACGGCTACGACGCCGACACCGCCCGCGATCGCGACTCGATGAAGCAGTCGGCGGCCACGGGCACACGAACGTCAGCGCCGCGCCAACTGGAGCTAGTAGTCCCGCGCTGAATAGGGAAAAGACGAAAGAGAAAAAGAGGGTTGTTGAGGAACGCAAAACTTTTGAGTGTCTTTTAAAAACTGAAACGTCACGAGGTTTCACGGCATTCCATGCCGACGGTGGGCTACGCTCGCGTTGCTCGATTGTCGGCGTGAACGCGCGCGGTATTCGGTTACGATTGTCGCGCGAGTGAGGATCGCGAGCTTAGCGCATCGTCCGCACGAAAATGCCACTGAGCCCTCACCGGTTGGGGGCCGCGAGGTCTGTCAGACAGTTCGCGCTCTCGGTTATCGCAGGACTTGGCCGACTAGCCGAGCATCGCGAGCGGCAATCACTTAGAAAAGCGTCAAGCAGTGAAAAAAAGAATGCGCGGGGCGGGACTTGAACCCGCACGGTATTTCTACCACGAGCCCCTCAAACTCGCGTGTCTGCCATTCCACCACCCGCGCACATCGGGTCGGTAATCCAGAGGGTCGGACCGGTCAGCGATACCGGGGTACTACTTGGCCGGCGCTGGAGCGGCCGGCTTGGACGCCGGAGCCGCCGGTATCGACGAGGCGGGCGCCGCCGGTCCGCCGGTTGGAGGCGCACCTGCTGGAGCCGTCGAATGTATCGGGACCGGTATCCTGCGATCCTCGAAAATACTGCCGCTGATGCGCTTGGTCGAGGAGTACGCGAGGAACAGCGAGGTCAGCGCGAAGACCAGCGCAAACGTCCAGGTCAGCTTGAAAAGCGGGCTGCTGGCTCCGCCCGCGCCGAATACGGTCTGGCTCGAACCGCCGAACACCGCACCGACGTCGGCGCCCTTGCCCTGTTGCAATAACACGACGATTGTCAGCGCGATGCAGACAGTTACATGAAGCACGATTACCGCAGTGACCATCGTGAAAAAGCCGCCTGGAGCTGTATTCCCTGACCCTGCCCGACCCTTAAGCTGATTTGGCCCGCACTATCCGGGCGAACGAGCCGGCCTTCAAGCTTGCCCCGCCGACCAAAGCCCCGTCAATATCCGGTTTGGCCATCAAGGTGTCAACATTCTCCGCTGTTACACTGCCGCCGTAAAGTATGCGGATGGCGGCGCCGATTTCCTGGCCGACGCGGTCGGCGAGCGCCTCGCGAATGGCGCCATGGACGCTCTGCGCCTGTTCGGGCGTGGCGGTGCGACCGGTGCCGATAGCCCATACCGGCTCGTATGCGATCACCAAGTTGTGCGTCTGATCGGCTGAAAAATAATTAATTCCGTGCTGCAACTGGCGCAGCACGACCTCGAGGGTGCGGCCGCCGTCGCGCTCCGCGGCCGACTCACCGACGCACAGGATCGGTGTCATGCGGGCGGCTGCGACCGCGGCGGCGCGCCGGCCGACGCTCTCGTCGTCTTCGTGGAAGATGTGCCTGCGCTCCGAATGGCCGACGATCACGTAGCTCACGCCGAAGAAACGGAGCATCCCGGCGGAAACTTCGCCGGTGAACGCGCCGGCGTGCTCAAAATGCATATTCTGCGCGCCCAACGCGATGGCGGAGCCGGCCAGCGCCTGCGCCGCCGCCGGAATCGAGAGCATTGAAGGCGCAATCATCACGTCGCGGTCGCGGGCGAGCACCGCCGCGTCACGATCGAGTTCCGCGCGAATCGCGGTAATCAGCGTGCGGCCCTCGGCGGGCGTCAGGTTCATCTTCCAATTGGCGGCAAACAGTTTCCTGCGTTGTTTCATAGATTGACGCTCGCGATGCCCGGAGATCCGGCTAAGTCCTGCGAAATGTACGCCGCGTCACCCTGAGCGCAGCGAATGGGTCCCGATCCGCCCGATGTGGGCGCTGGGATTCTTCGCAAGCTCAGAATGACAAACGTACACGTCCATCGTGATTTTCTAATTGCTCGCGATGCGGACCGACGATTAAACGTCGAGCGCCTTCACACCCGGCAACTCGATTCCTTCGAGGTACTCGAGGGTCGCGCCGCCGCCGGTCGAGATATGCGTGAAGCGGCTCGCCCAAGGCGCGCCTGCTACTGCCGCCGCCGTATCGCCGCCGCCGAGTACGCTGGTGACGCCCGGCAGATCCGCGATCGCTTCGCCGACGGCGAGAGTGCCGTGCGCGTAGGCGGGATTCTCGAAGAGCCCGAGCGGCCCATTCCAGATAACGGTCTTCGCCCCGGCAAGGTGTCCGATGAAATCAGCGACGGTCCGCGGGCCGATATCGAGTCCCATCCGATCGGATGGAATGTCGTCGACGGTCTCGGCCACGGCGCCCGCCTCGAGGGTCGCGGCGACGTGGTCCACTGGTAACACGAACGCGACGTTGCGCCTGGCGGCCTCGGCCAGAAGTTCGCGCGCGAGTTCGAGCTTGTCCTCCTCGACCCTCGACAAGCCGATTGGCGTGCCACGAGCCTTGAGGAAGGTGTAGGCCATCGCACCGCCGATGAGGATCGCGTCGACCTTGTTGAGGAGGTTGCGGATGACGCCAATCTTGTCGGAGACCTTGGCCCCCCCGAGGATCGCGACATACGGATGCGCCGGATTTTCCGTGACCGCGCGCAGTGCTTCGAGTTCGCGAATCATCAGGAGGCCCGCCGCGCGCTCGCCCAGGAATCGCGTGACGCCGACGGTTGACGCATGTGCGCGATGGGCGGTGCCGAAGGCGTCGTTCACATAGACCTGCTTGCCGCGCGCGAGTTCGTGGGCAAAGTCGCGGTCGTTGGCCTCTTCCTCCGGATGGAAGCGCAGGTTTTCTAGCAGGATCGCCGAGCCCATCGCGAGGTCGTTGACCATCCTGCCGGTGGTATCGCCGATACAGTCCGGCGCCAGCGCAACCTTCTGGCCTAGCGCGACGCTCAGGTACTCGGCGACCGGCTTCAGGCTCAGTTCCGGCGTACGCGACTTCGGGCGCCCCAGATGCGAGCAGAGCACGGCGGCCGCACCCTGGCCCAGGATGTAGCGGATGGTGGGCAAGCTCGCGTCGATGCGGGTGGGGTCGGTAATGGTGGCGCCCTCGAGCGGGACGTTGAAATCGCACCGCACGAGGACCTTCTTGTTCTTCAGATCGAGAGTGGTAACGGAAACCGCAGGCATTTTTCTAGACGATCAGCCCCTCCCCGAGGAAGAACGGGTGCAAGAGATTATTGAGGAACTCACACGTATCGTCTCCACATGCTGAAACCTTACAAGGTTTCAGACTTCCCTTCACGATGGACGAGCAGCCCAACAGTCTTGACCTGATTTTTCGGACTGCTCGCGCTGCTCGGGAAGGCGGCAAAGTCGTGCGTTAATTTGCGGCGCTAGCACCCGGTTCAGAGTTTCGAGGCGACGAAGGCGGTGACGTCGGCCAGCCGATTCGAATAACCCCATTCGTTGTCGTACCACGCGAAGACCTTGACCAGCCGGTGGCCGAGCGTTTTGGTGAGGGGCGCGTCGTAGATCGACGAATGCGGGTTATTATTGAAATCGATCGAAACCAGCGGCGCATCGCTATACTCGAGAATGCCCTTGAGTTCCCCGTCGGCCGCCTTTTTCATCGCAGCGTTGATCGATTTTTCGTCGGCGTCGCGCGCGACCGAAGCGGTTAGATCGACCAGCGAGACGTTGGGCGTGGGCACGCGCACCGCAATCCCGTCGAGTTTGCCCTTGAGCGCCGGCAACACCAGCCCGATCGCCTTGGCCGCGCCGGTTGACGTCGGCACCATCGAGAGCGCCGCGGCGCGAGCGCGCCGGAGGTCCGAATGCGGACCGTCCTGCAGCATCTGATCCTGCGTATAGGCGTGGACCGTGGTCATCAGGCCGTGCACGATGCCGAAACTCTCATCGAGCACCTTGGCGATCGGCGCGAGGCAATTCGTCGTACACGAGGCGTTCGAGATCACGTCGTGCTGGCGCGGGTCATAGGCCTGTTGATTGACGCCGAGGCAGAGCGTGACGTCGGCGTTTTCCGCCGGGGCGCTGATCACGACCTTCTTCGCACCCGCGCTCAAATGCATCGCGGCCTTGTCGCGCGCGGTAAAGAGACCGGTCGATTCGACCACCACCTGGACCCCGAGCTTGCCCCACGGCAGTTTCGACGGGTCGCGCTCGGCAAAGACCTTGAAGGCCTTTTGATCGACCGTGATCTGATCGCCGTCAGCCTTGACCGCATGCGGCAGATTGCCGTGGACCGAATCGTATTTGAGCAAATGCGCGAGCGCCGCCGCATTGGTAATATCGTTGACCGCAACGATCTCGAGTTGGCTGTTAGTGAAAGCCGCGCGATAGAACATGCGGCCGATACGGCCGAAGCCGTTGATAGCGATCCTAATCGCCACCGCTAATCCTCCCTGGCGAGTGCGCCGAAGAAATTGTCAGAACCTAACGGTAGCATAATTGGCGCGGTGTGCCATGATTTCGTGCTTTTGAAACATAGGATGGTTTTCTCCGTCTAACTTATTCGAGATTCGGCGCAGCGTCTGCGGCACGAGGGAGAGTTCCGCCCGTGAAGGTGCTGGATCCAAAATTTGACTACATGGACACGCACATCGATAATGTTTGCGACCAGCTTCGACGGCGACGCTGGTGGCGCCGATCACGGCGCGGACCTGGCGAATTCCCTGAACACGCGCGCGTGGTCCGCGGACAGTACGCAATGGCGCACGAGGTAATCGATTGAACGGCGGTGGTGGGATGAGCGTAGCCGATCTGATGATCGGCACGGGGCCGGTGGTTCAGTTGGTACTGGTGACGCTGGCGGGATTTTCCGTCGGCAGTTGGGGCATCATCCTGTACAAGCTGGTGCAGATTTCGCGGGCGCGGCGCGAATCGGAGCGCTTCATCGCGATCTTCTGGGAATCGAAGAATCTCGCTGCGATTCATACCGCCAGCGTCGGCCTTAAGAGCAGCCCGGTCGCGCAGGTCTTCCGCGCCGGCTACCAGGAATTGCTCCAACTGACGCGGGCGAAGCGCCAGGCGGTCGGCGCCGAAAGTGGTTTCTCGACCGACCTCGGCGGCGTCGAAAACGTCACCCGCGCGATGAAGCGCCAGACCAACGTCGAGTTGGCGAAGCTCGAAAAGGGCATCACGTTTCTCGCCACCACCGCATCGACGAGTCCGTTCGTCGGGCTGTTCGGCACGGTGTGGGGCGTAATGACGGCATTCATGGGCCTGTCAGCGGCGCATACGTCGAATATCCAGGCGGTGGCGCCGGGAATCGCGGAAGCGCTGATCACCACCGCGTTCGGCATCGTGGTCGCGGTTCCGGCGCAGGTTTTTTACAACCATCTGGCAACCCGAGCGCGTGAGTTGGCGACTGAGATGGACAATTTCACGTCTGAATTTCTCAACATCGCCGAGCGCCATTTCCTGTCGTAGCGGGGCATTGAGAGGTATGGGCAAATCGCGATGTTGCCTTGCAGCCGTCTGCCCTCACCCGCGCTCGCTTCGCGAGCTTCCCCTCTCCCTGGACCAAGAGAGGGGTAAAGAAAGCTGCAAGGCCGCGCCGCGAGTCCGTTCACTAGAGAGAGCGCGAACGATATAAATGGCATCTGATTCTCCACAGCGCGGCGCACTGGCTTCGCAGATCAACGTCACGCCGCTGGTTGACGTGATGCTGGTGTTGCTGATCATCTTCATGGTCACGGCGCCCATTATTCAGCAGGGGGTCGAGGTCAACCTGCCCAAGGTGAAGGCGCAGGCGCTGCCCGGCAAGGAAGAGCAATTCATCGTCTCGATCACGCGCAACCGCGAGGTCTATCTAAACGACACGCGCATCAGCACGGAGCAACTGAGCGAAAAGCTCAAGGCGATTTCGGCCGAGCGCCCCAACCGGCAAGTGTTCCTGCGCGCCGACGACGCGGTGCCGTACGGCGAGGTGGTGCGCACGATGGCGGCGATCAAGGCCGCCGGTATCGAGGACGTCGGGATGGTCACCGAGATGCCGGTGGGGAGCGCGGATTCAGCGGGGGCGGGAAGCGGGTCGAAGCATGGCAGCCCCGGGCCATAGCGGCGACGAGCGGCCGGCGCGCCGAGGATACCTGATCGCAGTCGCGGTCTCGGCGATCGCGCACATCGGTATCGTGATCTTCGTGCTGTTCGTCGTGCCGAAGCTGTTCGGCGCGGAAACCGCGCCGCCGCTCGCCTACACGGTAAAGATTGTCGATTCGATTCCGGCCGGCGATTTGGGCACGCGCCTGCCCGCAATCAATTCCGAGCGGCCGCCACCCGAGCGTCACGCGGCCAAGCCGGAGGAGCCGCCACCGCCGGTCAAGGCGGCGCCGACACCGCCGCCCGCGGACGACAAGAATGCCATCGCGCTCAATTCGCTAACGCCGACCGCATCGCCATCGCCGACCCCTACGCCCACGCCAACGCCGATCGAGACCCCCACGCCGGAGGCAACAGAGACGCCAGTGCCGGAGCCCAGCAGGACGCCGAGGTCCCATCGCACACCGCGTCCAACCCCGCGACCGACTCCCCGGCCAACGCCGCGAGCGAAACCATCGCCGAAACCGAAGCCTGGCCCGACGCCGCTTGCGCTGGCAAAGGCCGAAGCGCCGCCCGACCTGCACAAGGAGCTCGACAAGGTGCGGCAGCAACTGATGAGCGATCATTTGAGGGCGCTCAAGGAAGCGGCTAAAGCCGAGGACGAATCGGCCAAGAACGCGAAGCCGAGTGAGGACACTGGCAGCGGGCCTGTCGTCGCCGACAGGGAGCGCGCGGGCGCCGGTATGGGTGTAGGCCCGGGTAAGGGCAGCGCCGGGATGCTGCAGGACCCGGGTTTTGTCATGTACTATCAGGAGGTGCAGGATCGCATCAGAAAAGCCTGGAGTTTTGCCGGGGGAAATCCGGACCTGACCGCGACTGTCAAGTTTGGCATCAACCCGGACGGCAGCCTCAATTCGCTCAAGGTCACGCAGAGTTCGCGCGCCCCGGCTTTCGACGATTCAGTCGCGCGCGCGATTCGTGCCGCCGCGCCGTTTGGCGCTCCGCCCGAGAAGTACCGCGACGCTTTTGCGGGAGGAGTCCCGGCCATCTTCAAGCTCAGCGAATTGCAGTCAGGGACCGCGTCGGACAACTGACCGGATTCTATCGAAAGGAATTCAAGCGGCGACGGCGAAGCCCGCCGTTCGGCGGAATCCAGACCGGACGGGCGCGCCAGGAACGGAATTATCATTGAAGGATGATGTGATGGGCGTGATGAAAAGTATTGTGGCGCTGCTGGCGCTTGCACTGTTGACAATTCCGGCTGCCGCCTTTGCGCAGGAGGCGTTGCCGCCAATGCCCATCACTTCGGCGCCGCGGGCGCAGCCGATCGCGGTCTCGGCGTTGAAGAACCTGGGCGGTGACGACAACCACACCGTTTCCGACACCTTCGGTAAGGTGCTGATGCGCGACCTCACGCTGTCGAGCTTCTTCCGCATTCTGGATCCCGCCTCCTACATCGAGGATCCGCAGAACTCGGGCTACGACATCGGCCAGTTCAACTTTGGTGACTGGAGTTCGCTCGGCGCCGATTACCTGGTCAAGGGCTCGGCCACGCGCGAGGGCGATCTAATCAAGGTAGAGGCGCTGTTGTTCGACGTACCGCAGCAACGGCGCATCATGGGCAAGAAGTTCACCGGCAATCCGCACGACGTGGGTGAGATGGCGCGGCGCTTCGCCGATTCGATCCTGCAAGCGGCGACCGGCAAGCGCGGGCCTTTCGACACCAAGCTCGCGTTTGTCTCGACCCGTGGCGGGCGTTTCAAGGAAGTCTATACGTCGTGGCTCGACGGCGGCGGATTGTTCCGCGTGACCGACAACCCGACGATCAATCTGTTCCCGGATTTCAGTCATGACGGCAGTCATCTGCTCTACCTCTCCTACAAGAGCTACAATCCCGAGCTTTACGTGGTTGACCTGGAGCGGCAGATCGAGACGCGAATCAATCCCGGCCTGGGGCAGGCGGTTGGCGGGGCGCTGACACCGGATGGGCAGATCGTCGCGGCGTACGAGCGCGGCGGCCGCACCAATCTTTATCTGCTGACACAGGCGGGCGGCATGGTCCGCGAGTTGACCCACAATAGCGCGATCAACGTGAGCCCTTCGCTGTGTCCCGACGGCGGCCAGTTCGTCTTCACTTCGGATCGATCGGGCACGCCGCAGATTTATGCCGCGAGCCTCGACGGCGGCGACGCGCACCGGTTGACCTACAAGGGCTCGTACAATAGCGCACCGTCGTTCTCGCCCGATTGCAAGCAAATCGCCTACGAAAGCCGCGAAGGGGGCGGTTTTCAGATTTACGTGATCAATCTCGATGGCTCCGGCGCGCAGCGGTTGACCCAATCGGGTTCCAACGAGTCGCCCACCTGGTCGCCCGACGGACGCTATATCGCATTCAGTTCGAATCGCGGCGGCGGCTCCAGGATCTACCTGATGCGCGCGCGCGACGGTTATGTAATTGCACCATTAACGGAGGGACAGGGTAATGAATCGAATCCAGCGTGGTCGTGGTGGATGGGTGGTTGAGATGGGCGGATTAACCCGCGCGGCCGGTCTCGCGCTCCTGGTAATCGGGCTTGCGATCGGCGGATGCTCGACCAAGAAGAAGCCAGGCGAGGGCGTTGCGGGAGGGCCCGGAGGCGGCCTCGGCGAAGGTGGTATCGGAAGCGGAGGCGGCAGTTCGCTGCAAAACAATATACAGGGCGGCACGATGGGGCAGGGGCCGCTCGGTGACATCCATTTCGACTACAACGAAGCGACTATCCGCCCGCAGGACAACGACGTGCTCAAGGCCAACGCCGATTACCTCACGTCGCATGCGCAGAGCCGTGTGCAGATCGAGGGCCATTGCGACGACCGCGGCTCTGAGGAATACAATATTGCTCTCGGCGCGCGGCGTGCGCAGGCTGCCAAGGACTATCTGGCGACCCTGGGCATCAGCGGTGACCGTATGTCGACAATCAGTTACGGCAAGGAGTTGCCTCTGTGTACGGAAGAAGCCGACGACTGCTGGGCACAGAACCGGCGCGATCATTTTGCCCTGTCGCAGTGAGCGCCGAGTCCCTAGCTAGCCCTGCAAGCGATTTCCGGGCGCGCCTGCTGAGCGGCCTTGGTCTGTCCCTCGTCATGGTCGCGACGATGGCGCTCGCCGGATGCGTACTGCCCGCTGACAACCAGCAGACGCAGAACAACGAGGACCTGCGCGGCATCGTCGCGTCCGACCGCCAGCAGATCAACGCGCTGCAGGACCAGGTGGCCCGTCTCAACGATCGCATCGCTGAGATGGAGCATAACGGTGATGCGGGCGACAACTCCGCCGCCGACAAGACGCGCTTGGCCGATCTTGAGCGCGAGGTTCAGCAGTTGAAGTCAGGCAGCTCGGCGCCGCCCGCGGGACCTTCCGGCCCCGGAGCGCCGCCACCTTCCGGCGGCCCCGGAGGTCCCCCAAGTATCAACAGTATCAACGGAGCGCCCAGCGGACCGCCTGGATTCGGCGGTCCCGGCGGCATGGTCGCGCCGCCGCCTGACGCTGGAGCCGGGCCGCCCGAAGCATCCGGTTCAAGCGGCGTTCCCAACGTTGCTATGAATGCTCCCAGCGGTGCGCCAAATGCCAACAGCGCCGACGCTGACGACGACAATTCACCCGGCAGCGACGACAACGCGCCCGAGGTTGCTTCGAATGCTCCCGCGCCGCCCGCGGCTCCGCCACCGGCGCCCAGTCCGCCGATGGTCAGCGGCTCGCCCTCGTGGCGCGCGCTGCTCGGTCAGGAAATGGCAGCGGCGCAATCGAGCAATGACTCGGCGGCCAAGGTTTATCGCGCCGGTCTGGTCAACATGAAGGCGGGCAAGTACGCGAATGCGGCCGGCGTTTTCCAGGGGCTTCAGCGCAAGTATCCGAAATCGTCTTTCAGCGAGCCTGCCGAATACTTCTCGGCCAACGCGCTCTATGAGCTGGGCAAATATGACCAGGCGATTTTGCAGTTCAACGATCTCGTGATGCGCTTTCCACGCGGGCGCTTTGCCAGCGCTGCGCTCCTGAACGAGGCCCAGGCCTTCATGAAAATGAACGATCGCATCGACGCGCGACTGACGCTGCAGAAGCTGCTCGGCGAACATCCGAACGCCGCCGAGGCGCCGACCGCCCGCGCGATGATGAACTCGCTCGCCAACGGCTGACAGGGATCGTACGCGTCGAGGTATGGTTGACGTTGATGACTACTCGCGATGGTAATGCCGGGAGTGGAGCGCGATGGAAATAATTCGCGATCTCACCGGCCTGCGACCACATCCGTTTCCGGTCGTGGCACTGGGCAATTTCGATGGCGTGCATGCGGGTCATCAGACGATCCTGCGCACGGCAATCGAACGTGCCCACGCCGAACACGGCACCGCCTTCGCGCTGACATTCGACCCGACGCCGGCGAAGGTGCTCGCGCCCGACCGGGCGCCGCGGCTGATTCTCACCCCCGATGACAAGCTCGACCTGCTCAGCAAATCGGGCATCGACAGCGTTGTCGTGATCAATTTTACACGCGAGTTAAGCCGGCTCACGCCGCGCGACTTCGTCCGCGCCTACCTCATAGGTCATCTCGGCGCGCGCGCGGTGGTGGTCGGCCATAGCGTGAGTTTCGGTCATAACCGCGCCGGCAACGCCACCGTGATGTCCGAGCTGGGACGTGAGCTGGGCTTCGATCTCACGATCGTCGGGCCGGTGAAAGTCGCCGGCATGGAAGTGAGCTCGACCACGGTGCGTCAGGTGATCGCGGCGGGCGATCTGCGGACCGCGGCCAACCTGTTGGGGCGCTGCCACTTTCTCAGTGGTCAGGTGATTCACGGACGCGAGCGCGGGCGCAAGATCGGCTTTCCGACCGCAAATATCCAGAGCCGCACAGAATGCCTGCCGCCCGACGGCGTTTACGCCACCCAGCTGATTCTCGACGATGGGCCGCACGCCTCGATTACCAATATCGGGATGCGTCCGACGTTTGCCGAGCCCGAGCGCACGATCGAGGCGCACATCTTCGATTTCGACCGTGACCTCTACGATCGGGAAGTGCGGCTCGAGCTGGTCGAGCGCATCCGGCCCGAGCGCAAGTTCGAATCGGCCGAGGCGCTCGCCGCGCAAATCGGCGCCGACTTGAAGCGTGCCCGACAGATCCTCGCGCCCGCGTAGCTACGATTCGCCGATCCCCCACGGCCACACATCGCCGATAAAGCACCGCCGCGCCCGCAGATGCAGACGCGGCGGCGAATCGATCACCGCTTGAAATGATCAGACGAGTTTCGCCGCCGGCTCGACCCAGTCACGCGCCATCTGCTCCAGCACGCCCGGCAGCTTTGCTTCGTCGTCAGGAATCGGCAGGAGCTGAACGATCTCGCTCACGCCCGCCGCATGGTAGGCGTTGAGGCTCGCGGGCGCGACTTTTTGCAGATACGGCGAGATGATGATCTCGACTTCGCCAAGCGCGCGTCCGCGCTCGCGCATCAGACCTTTGAGCTGCTCGACCTTGGCAGTGGCGCCCTCGGGTGTGAGATTGAAGCCGAACCAGCCGCTGCCGTACTCCGCGACCCGCTTGAGTGCCGGGGTGCTCTCGCCACCGAAAATTATCGGCACTTTGTCGCCCTGCACCGGCTTGGGAAAACTGCGCGCCGCGTCGAAGTTGACGAACTCGCCGTGAAATGTCGTGGTCTCCTCGCCCCACAATTTGCGCATCACGCCGATGTACTCGCGAGTACGCTGCGCGCGCCGCTCGAAGGCGACGCCGAGCGCCTTGAATTCCTCCGCCGACCATCCGATTCCCACGCCCAGCGCGAAGCGGCCGCCGCTCAGGTAATCGAGACTGGCGATCACTTTCGCCAGCACCAGCGGATTATGCTCGGGCACCAGGCAGATACCGGTGGCGAGGCGAATCTTGCTGGTGCGAGCGGCGACGTAAGTGAGCGCGACGAACGGATCCATCCAATCGATGGTGCTGGGCGCCGCGAACGCGCCGTCCTGCGAGTAGGGATACTTCGACTCGGTGTAGCGATCGAAAAGGACGACGTGCTCGGGTGCCCAGAGCGTGCCGAAGCCGAGACGCTCGGCGTGTTCCGCAATCGCGCGCAGCGTGCGTGGATGCGCCGCCTTGCCCAGTCCCGCAGTCAACAATCCTATCTTCATATAATCTCTCCGAGGCGTCCCGAATCGGCAGGCGCATTCTTTCAGTCAGTTATCTTGATTGGCGACAAGTGCGATCACGGCTTCACGAACATGAGGATGAAGCGGTCCTGCGTGTGATTGATCTTCCAGAATGGCTCCGTGCGCGGATCTTTAGGATTGCGCAGGACGTCCGAGGTCGCCACGAGCTTGAAGCCGTCTTTCTCGACCTGCTTGACGACGAAGTCTTCGTCGATGCGATGGAGCGTGTTGGTGTCGCGCGTGCCCGAGCTTGCCTGCGCACTGTTATCGACGATGCCGAAAACGCCGCCCGGTTTGAGCGTGCGGAGCACGGCCGCGTTGAACTTGTCGGGGTCCGCGCCCACGTCGAACAGGTCGTGGTAATTGAGATTGATGAAGACCGCGTCGAGCGAACCAGGCGCGACCGGCAGCAGGTCGGGAGCATCGAAGGCCTTCGTCACCTCGACTACGTTGCCCATTCCGGGCTCTTTGAGACGGCCCTTCCAGGTGGTCTCGGCCTTCTTGAATTTCTCGGGGAACTCGGAGTTCTGCGAATAAACCTTGCCGGTCGGGCCGACGATTCGCGCGAGCAATTCAGTGGTCGCGCCGCCGCCGGCCCAGATATCGGCGACCTGCATCCCCGGCTTCACACCGAAGAACGCCATCACCTGCGCCGGCTTGCGCGACGCGTCGGATTCGCGATCCGCGGCGGGACGGTCGGGCGAATTGATCGCGGCGGTGATGTAAGTCGGAATGTCAGCCGCGGGAATCGCGCTCTCATGTTTGACGGCCGCGGCTTCGGCAACGGAGAAGCTCGCGGCGCCGCAGAATATCAAGCCAAGAGCTATCAGGAAGAAAACGACGGAATTGTAACTGCGGCGATTCATCATATGCACCTTCTAGCGCGCGGTTGATTTCTGCGATCGTCCGCGTTCCATCACGGCCTCGCGCTGACGATCGAAGTCCTTGAGATTCGAGCTGCTGTTGTAGGCGCGGAAGAAATCCTGCTCGATGCGGACGGCGTCGTGCAGCGTGGCGCGCGTGCTCAGATCATAGAGCCGCTTCAACTGGCGCACCACAGTTTGATTGGCGCTCAGGATTTGCGTGGCGATCGCCTGCGCTTCCTTCAATGCCTCACCGGGCGCCACCACCCGATTGACGAGGCCCATCCGCTCGGCCTCGCGCGCGCCAAGATAGTTGCCGGTAAGCGAAAGCTCCTTGGCCTTGCGGATGCCGACCGCGCGCGGCAACCGCGCAGTCATCCCGCCGCCGGGCATCACGCCCACGCGGGCATGCGTATCCGCGAATTGCGCGTCTTCCGATGCGACGATCATGTCGCAGGCGAGTGCAAGCTCGAAGCCACCGGTGACCGCGAAACCGTTGACCGCCGCGATCACCGGGACATTCATCTCCTCGATCACGGTGATGAAACTGACGGTGGTGCCGTCGCGCACCAGGGCTCCGCTTTCGCGCCCGGTATCGGTGCCGAGTTCGCGCAAATCGAGTCCGGCGCAAAAGGCCCGGCCAGCCCCGGTGATGATCACGACCTGGGCCTCGGGATCGTCGCGCAATTGCTGCATCACCTTGCAGAAGGTCGTTCGCAGCTCGCGGTTGAGCGAGTTGAGCTTCTCGGGGCGGTTGAGCGTAACCGTCGCGATTCCGCCCGCCTTGTTCACAATCACTACGGGTTCACTCATGACGCTGGTGGAACCTCCAGCGGGCAGTCGTAACACAGCCGGCGCGGTCCTGCCAAAAAGGTTGCGCCAAAACGGTGCATCCGACCACCCTCTTTGCGGCGGCCCCGGTGAAGGCTACGCTCGTGCTGCGCGCCTGCACGGCTGATGGCGCAGCGCCGGGCACCACTGCAATATGTCGGATATGATTGTTCACGCGAGCGGTATTCGCAGGTCGCAAAGTTGAATGGAAGCGCCAACCGATAGCGCCGATACTACCGGCTTCAACGGGATGCGCGTGGTCGCGTTCGAGAGCCGGATGGCGAACGAGACGCGCACGCTGATCGAGCGGTTGGGGGGACGCGCGATTATCGCGCCGTCGATGCGCGAGGTGCCGCTGGAGGACAATCACGCGGCGCTCGATTTTGCCGCGCGGCTGATCGCAGGCGAATTCGACGCGGTAATTTTCATGACCGGCGTCGGCGTGCGCGAACTCTTCAAGGTGATGGAGACGCGCCATCAACGCGCGGCGATCGTTGCGGCATTGGCGCGAATCGTGACGGTGGCGCGCGGACCGAAGCCGGTCGCCGCGCTGCGCACGCTCGGGCTGACGGCTTCGATCGCGATTCCCGAACCCAACACCTGGCGCGAAGTGCTCGCCGGACTCGCCGCGAAGCTGGAGCTCGCGGGCAAACGCGTCGCGGTGCAGGAGTACGGCGTCACCAATCGCGACCTGAGCGCGAGCCTCGAAGCGCGCGGTGCGAGTGTGACCGTGGTTCCGGTTTACCGTTGGACGCTGCCCGAGGATCCAGGGCCGCTGCACGACGCGATCAAAACGATCGCCGCGGGCAACGCCGACCTCGTCCTCTTCACCAGCTCGAACCAGGTCACGAATGTGATCGAAATGGCAGAGGCTGACGGGGCCGGCGCGGAGTTTCAGCGCGGACTCGCCGCAACGGTGGTCGCGTCGGTCGGCCCGGTCTGTTCGCAGGAGTTGCGCCGGCGCGGAATCGCCGTCGATATCGAACCCGAACATCCCAAGCTCGGCCATCTGGTGAAAGCGGCGGCGACGCGCGGACCTGCGCTGCTGGCGCGCAAACGCACCAGCGCAAGCAAGCGTGCGGCGGAGGCAGGCGCTCGCGTAATCGATCAATCGGCTGGCGTAACCAATCTCCATGACGCCGGCCTCGAGAAATCGCGCGATGCACAGGTCAAGAGCGAGTTGGACGACTTGCCGTTCATGCGGGCCTGCCGGCGCGAGCCGACCCCGTACACGCCGATCTGGCTGATGCGCCAGGCCGGTCGCTATATGCCCGAGTACCGCCGCGTGCGTGAGAAACATTCGTTCCTCGAGATGTGCCGGCAGCCCGATCTGGCCGCGGAAGTGACGGTCACGGCGGTCGAACGGTTGGGCGTTGACGCCGCGATCATTTTTGCTGACATCCTGCTGCCGCTAGTGCCGATGAACGTCGGACTCCATTATGAATCCGGCGACGGACCGATTATTGATCGCCCGCTGCGATCCGCCGCCGATCTCGATCGTATCGCGCCGGTGATCGCGCTGGAGTCGCTGAGCTTTGTTGCCGATTCGATTCGGCTCGTGCGCCGCGCGTTGGCCGGGCGCGTTCCGCTGATCGGTTTCGCGGGCGCTCCGTTCACGCTCGCGTCGTACCTGATCGAAGGCGGCGGCTCGCGCCAATACCAGGCGACCAAGACGCTGATGTACACGCAGCCCGCCACCTGGCATCGTATGATGGAGATGATCGCGCGCGTCACGGCCGATTACCTGAACATGCAAGTTGACGCCGGCGCAGACGTCGTGCAGCTCTTCGACAGTTGGGTCGGCAGCCTCGGGCCCGACGATTATCGCCGCTTCGTGCTGCCGCATACGCGCAACGTGATTGCGGCGGTGCGCGCCGTACCGGTGATTCATTTCGGCACGGTCACGGGCAACCTGCTCGAACTCATGCGCGAAGCGGGCGGCGACGTTATCGGACTCGACTGGCGCGTCGATCTGGGCGAAGCGTGGAACCGGCTGGGCAATAGCGTTGCGGTGCAGGGCAATCTCGATCCGATCGCGCTGTTCGCGGAGATTCCCGAAATTCGGCGACGTGCGGGAAACATTCTCGATAGCGCCGGCGGTCGTCCCGGGCACATCTTCAACCTCGGTCACGGAATCCTTCCGCAGACGCCGGTCGATCACGTAATCGCACTGGTCGATGCGGTCCACGAGATGAGCCGGCGATGAGCGCGGGCGCATACACCGATGCTCGCTCCGACGCCGTCGATCCTGGTTGCGATGCGATAATGATAATCGGCTTCGGCGGACCGACCTCTCCCGACGAAGTACGGCCCTTCCTCGATCGCGTGCTGCAAGGGCGGCCGGTGCCGCGCGACCGTTACGAGGAGGTCGTGCATCACTACGAATTGCTCGGCGGGCGCTCGCCCTACAACGATCTCACGATGCGGCAGGCCGGGGCGTTGCACGAACGTCTACGCAACGAGGGGATCGACGTGCCGGTGGTCGTCGCGATGCGCAACACGGCCCCGTTCATGGACGACGCGCTGCGCGAACTGTCCGCGCAGCACGTTCGCCGCGCATTCGGGATTACCCTTGCGGCGCATCGCTGCGAGGCCAGTTGGGAGCGCTATCAAAGCGACCTCAACGCGGCGCGGGAACGAGTCGGCGCCGCGGCCCCCGAGATCGATTATCCGCAGCCCTGGCATAACCATCCGCTCTTTATCGCAGCGGCCGCGGATCGTGTGCGCGACGCTATCGCTCAAATGGCGGCACCGGATCGTGAACGCGCAGAGCTGATTTTCACCGCGCACAGTATTCCGCTCGCGATGGCCGCGCGCGCACCGTACGTCGATCAATTGAAAGAATCGGCAGCGTTGGTCGCGGCGGCGGTCGGCAAATCGAACTGGCGCATTGCCTATCAAAGCCGCAGCGGGAGTCCGCGCGAACCGTGGCTCGAACCCGACATCAATGAAGTCCTGCGCGGGCTTGGCGGCAGCGCGGCCGTGCTGGTGCCGATCGGTTTCCTCTGCGACCACGTCGAGGTGCTGTACGATCTCGATATCGAAGCAGCGCAAATCGCGCGCGCGGCCGGCGTCGCGATAGTGCGGGCGGCGACCGTGAGCGACCATCCGAGTTTTATCGAGATGCTCGCGTCCCTCGCGCGAGCGCATCTGAAATCTTAGCGGCCGGTGCTGAGCGCCTGATTGCACGGCCTGGCGTCAATCGCGTAATCCGATGGACAGCGCAAGACCAACACGGCGGGTCGCAATAATCGGCGGCGGCATCAGCGGCCTCGCCGCGGCGTTTCGTCTGGGCGAACTCTCCGACGCCAATCAAATGCCGATCGAAACTGCGCTCTTCGAGCGCGGGATGCGAGTCGGCGGCGCGCTCGATACGATTCGCCGCGACGGGTTCGTCATCGAAACCGGCGCCGACTCGTTTCTCTCCGAAAAGCCCGCCGCGGCGCAACTCGCCGAGCGTCTCGGCATCGACGGGCAGTTGATCGGCACACAGGAACAATTCCGCAAGACGTTGGTCGTGCGCGGCGGCCGGTTGATCGAAATACCGGAAGGGTTCTCGCTGCTTGCGCCGGCGTATATCGGCCCGGTGCTCAGGAGCCCGCTTTTCAGCGCGGCGGGCAAGCTGCGGATCATGATCGAACCGCTGATTGCGCGGCGCCGGTCGCTCGAGGACGAAAGCCTCGGCGCGTTCGTGCGGCGGCGGCTTGGGCGGCAAACGCTGGCGCGCGTCGCGCAACCGCTCGCGGGCGGAATTTACACGGCCGATCCGGAGTTGTTGAGCGTGCGCGCGACGATGCCGCGGTTCGTCGAGATGGAGCGGCGCTACGGCAGCGTGATTCGTGGACTGCGCGCGGCGGCGCGGGCACGCAGCGCCGAAGCGCGCGGCACCAGCGGCGCGCGCTGGAGCCTGTTCCTCGGCTTCAAGGACGGCATTCGCACGATCGTCGACGCGCTCGTCAGCCGCCTCGAAGGATCGATCAGTTACGGTGCCGAAGTCGTCGCACTCGCGGACGCGCACGAGGCGGGCGCGCCGACCAGTGAACCTACGCCACGATGGCGGCTCGGGTTTCGCGACGGCACCAGCTTCGCTGCCGACGCGGTCATCTGCGCGGCGCCCGCGTTCGCAACTGCGCCGATCCTTGAATCGATCAATGGCGAACTCGCCAGGATGCTCTCCGCGATTGGATACGCCTCGGCGGCAACGGTCAACCTGGTTTTTCGCTCCGCGGATTTCCCGCAGCCGCCGGCAGCCTTCGGCTTCGTCGTGCCGGTGGCCGAGCGCCGTCGCATAATCGCGGGCAGCTTCTCGAGCCTGAAGTTCGCCGGGCGCGCTCCCGCCGGAATGATCCTGGCGCGAGTCTTTCTCGGTGGCGCGCTGCAAAGCGAGATGATGGCGCTGAGTGACGCCGAAATGATCGGCGCCGCGCGCGACGAGTTCGCCAGCCTGCTCGGCGTGACGGCCGAACCGGCGCTGACCTGCGTCCGACGCTGGCCCGAATCGATGCCGCAATACGCGGTCGGTCACCTCACCCGAGTCGCCGAAATCGAGCTCGCGGCCGATGCCATCCCGGGACTCGCGCTGGCGGGCGCGTACTTGCGCGGCGTCGGCATCCCGGATTGCATCGCGAGCGGCGAGCGCGCGGCCGAGACAATTTTCTCACACCTCAAATCCCACTCGTGACCGCGGGTCCCTCCGTTTCGAATCGACCACGACGCCCTGCCTGATGCGCGCCAGCCGGGCGCGATGAGATAATGAGCGAGGGCTCCGAACCCGTGACGGATTCGATCGACATCAATCATAGCGATTCGCCCGGCGACTTGGTGGGCAAAGGACCGGCGCGCGACAGTTCGACGGCGGGCTGGGAGCGCGTCATCGCGCACGCCGACATGGACGCTTTTTACGCGGCGGTCGAGGTGCTCGACAATCCCGCGCTGCGGGGCAAGCCGGTCATCGTTGGCGGCAGTTCGGCGCGCGGCGTAGTCACGTCAGCATCGTACGAGGCGCGCAAATTCGGTGTGCATTCGGCGATGCCGACCGTGCAGGCGCGTAAACTCTGCCCCGATGCGATTTTCGTGCGCGGCCGGATGGATCGGTATGTCGAAATCTCGCGCTTGATTCGCGACGTCTTCGATGCGTTCAGCCCGGTGGTCGAACCGCTATCGCTCGACGAGGCGTTTCTCGATCTCACCGGCAGCGAGCGCTTGCTCGGCCCGCCAATTGAAGTGGCGCGCGCACTCAAGCGCCGGGTATTAGAACGCACGGGCCTGGTCGTGTCGGTCGGAGTCGCATCGACGAAGATGGCGGCGAAAATCCTGAGCGACATGTCCAAGCCGGACGGCCTGCTCATCCTCGGCCCCGATCACCTGCGCGGGTTCCTCGAACCGCTGCCGGTCGAGCGGCTGTGGGGCGTCGGCCGGGTGACGCTCGCGCGGATGCATCAGGCGGGAATCCGCACGATCGGAGAACTCGCGCGCCGCGACGTGGCGGATCTCAGAGCGCGCTTCGGCTCCTTGGGACCGCACCTTTACGAACTTGCCAACGGCCGCGACCCGCGCGCGGTGGTGGCCGACTGGCAGCGCAAATCATACGGCGAGGAGAACACCTTCGAGCAGGACCTCGCGCTGGATTCGCTCGAATTGCGGCGCGTGCTCGTCGCGCATTCCGAAGCCCTGGGCCGCCGCCTGCGCGCCGACCAGGTGCGCGCCCACACGGTGACGCTCAAGCTAAAACTCGCGCGTCCGCTCGGCGGCGGTCGCTATCCGATTATCACGCGCAGCTTGTCGATCGACGATCCGACCGACGATAGCGCGGCGATTGCCAAGCTTGCGATCGCGCTGGTGGCGCGCGTTGTCTACGGTGAAAAAGTGCGTCTCGCAGGAATCCAGGTGCACCACCTCGAGCATGCGGACCTGGCGCAACTGGGGCTTTTCGATTCGCCGGCCGACGCCGCCGCGAAGAGCACACGGCTTAATCGCGCACTCGACGCGGTCGCGCAGCGCTTCGGAGACGACGCGGTGACGCGCGGGATGGCTCGCGCCGAGCGCGCCGCACCGACGCGCCGAATCAAGTAGCGCCGCTCACCCGGGTTTTGACGAGGGTACCTGCACTTCGATAATTCTGCTTGAATAGGGGTTTCATTCGGAGGCAAAGTTTCCAGCCATGGCCGCGCAAACACTCTTTGAGAAGATCTGGAATTCCCACGTCGTGCACGAGGCGCCCGGTGAACCGGCGCTGCTCTATATCGACCTCCACCTGATTCACGAAGTCACGTCGCCGCAGGCCTTCGAGGGGCTGGCGCTGGACGGGCGCAAGGTCCGCCGTCCAGAGCGCACGTTTGCGACGCTGGACCATAACGTCCCGACGACCGATCGTTCGTTGCCGATTACCGACCCCGACTCGAAGCTGCAGATCGATATGATGCGCAAGAATTGCCGCGACTTCGGGGTGCGGCTGTTCGACCTCGGGGAAGTCGAGCAGGGGATCGTGCATGTGATTGGGCCGGAGCTGGGGCTCTCGCAGCCGGGGATGACGATCGTGTGCGGCGACAGCCATACCGCCACGCACGGCGCGATGGGCGCGCTCGCGTTCGGGATCGGGACCAGCGAAGTCGAGCACGTGCTGGCGACCCAATGCCTGTGGCAGGCGCGGCCGAAGACCATGGAAATCCGCGTTGACGGCAAGCTCGGGCTGGGCGTCACCGCGAAAGATATAATTCTGGGGATTATCGGACGTATTACGACCGACGGCGGCACCGGCTATGTGATCGAGTATCGCGGCTCGGCGATCGAGGCGCTCTCAATGGAGGAGCGCATGACGGTGTGCAACATGTCGATCGAGGGCGGTGCGCGCGCGGGGATGATCGCGGCGGATCGCAAGACGGTCGATTACCTGCGCGGGCGGCGCTACCTGCCGAGCGGCGCGCAATTCGATCGGCTGGCGGCGCAGTGGCTGACGTACCGCACCGACGAGGGCGCGAAGTTCGATCGCAGCATCGCCTTTGACGCGGCCGCAATTGCGCCGCAGGTCACCTGGGGCACTAACCCCGGCATGGTAACGGAAGTCACCAGCAAGGTGCCGGATCCGTCGAGCTATGCCGACGCGACTTCACGGCGGGCGGTCGAGTTGGCGCTCGAATACATGGGGCTCGCGCCGGGCACGCCGATAACCGACGTCAAGGTCGATCGCGTGTTTATCGGATCGTGCACCAACGCACGGGTCTCGGATCTGCAGGCGGCGGCCGCGATCGTCAAGGGGCGGCGGGTCGCCGCGACCGTCCACGCGATGGTCGTGCCGGGATCGCAACTGGTGAAGAACGAGGCCGAGAAGCTTGGGCTGGACCGCGTATTTAAGGAAGCCGGCTTCGAATGGCGGGAAGCGGGATGCAGCATGTGCCTGGGGATGAACCCCGATATTCTGAAGCCGGGAGAGCGCTGTGCAAGCACCTCGAACCGCAACTTCGAGGGGCGCCAAGGCAAGGGCGGACGGACGCATCTGGTAAGCCCGATCATGGCCGCGGCAGCCGCGGTCGCGGGCCATTTCGTCGATGTGCGCGACTGGGCGAGCCGCTAACGGCGCCAGGACTTCGCAGACCTTTACCTTTGGAGAGATAACCAGTGATTAAGCCGCTCAAGAATTTCACCGGACTGGTCGCCCCGCTCGATCGTCCGAACGTCGATACCGATCAGATCATCCCGAAGCAGTTCCTGAAGGCGGTGGTGCGCAGCGGGCTCGCCAAGGGCCTGTTTTACGATTGGCGCAATCAGCCTGACAGCCAGTTCGTGCTGAATCAGCCGCGCTTCGAGAAGGCGACGATCCTGGTGGCGCGCGCGAATTTCGGCTGCGGCAGCTCGCGCGAGCATGCGGTGTGGGCGCTCGCCGATTTCGGCTTCAAGGCGGTGATCGCGCCGTCGTTCGCCGACATCTTCAAAAACAACTGCCTCAAGAATGGCATCCTGACGATCATCCTGAAGCCCGCGGAGACCGACGCGATTTTCGAGGCGATCAAGGTTCATCAGGACTACCGGCTCGCGGTCGATCTGCCGGCGCAAAAGGTTACCGACGAGTTCGGCTGGTCGGCGCATTTCGAGATTGATCCGTTCCCCAAGCGCTGCCTGCTCGAGGGGCTCGACGATATCGCGCTGACGCTGATGCAGGACGAGAAAATCAAGGCGCACGAATCCAACCATCCGGTGCCGTACAAATTCTAACGCGGCGACCGCGGGCGGATAGGCGGTCGAGATCAACCTGAGAGGTGGAGCCTCGAGAGCTTACCGCCGGACCGGAGCATGAGCGGATGCGGCTCGATCAATTCGTGGCCGGCGCGATCGCACCCGAGTACTCGCGATCGCAGGCCGCGCGGATGATCAAGGCCGGCTTCGTCACGGTCAACGGAATCGCGGCACGCGCCGCGGCCACGATTCGCCGCGGCGATCGTGTCGTGATAACGCCGCCGCCGGCACCGCCGATGCCATCGGCGCCATCGGCGGCGCCCGCAATCGAGGTCGCGTTCGCGGATGCGGAACTAATCGTCGTCAACAAGCCGGCCGGGATGGCGGTGCATCCGTCGGCCGGCAATCTCCACTCGACCCTGGTCGATGCGCTGCTGGCGCGCTTCCCGGAACTGGCCACGATGGCCGAGCCCGACGGCGTGATGCGTCCGGGCATCGTGCATCGGCTGGACAAGCAGACCTCGGGCGTGATGGTGGTGGCGCGCACGCCGTTCGCGCGGACCGCGCTGGCGCGCCAGTTCAAGGATCGCAGCGTCCGCAAGATTTATCTGGCGATCGTGCGGGGAATCGTCGCGCGAGACCGCGTGACGATCGCACGCCCGCTCGGACGGCATCCGACCGAGCGCAAGCGGATGTCGGTGCGGTCGCGCAATCCGCGCGACGCGGTCAGCCACATCACGGTGCTGCGGCGATTCGCCGATAGCGAGCCGCCTGCGACGCTGGTGCGGGTGCGACCGGAGACCGGCCGCACCCATCAGATACGCGTGCACCTGGCGTCGATCGGGCATCCCTGCGTCGGCGATCCGCTGTACGGTGGCGCGGCCAACGCACCGAGCGCAACGGGTGGCGGCGCGGCATTCGAGCGCCAGGCGCTGCACGCGCTCGCACTGGCAATAACCCATCCGCGCAGCGGCGAGCGGCTGGAGTTTGTCGCAGCGCCGCCGCGCGATATGACGACCTGGCTCGCCGCGCACGGCGTTGACGCGTCCGCCGCTAGTATCCGTCAATGGGTGGAGCGCGAGTGAGACCGCGGCGCGTGGCGAAGCCCGCAAAACCGTGACGTTGTCGTGGACCGGCGATTGACACACGGGTGGAGCTTGGTTACTTTCAAATTGAGCCTCCGCACCAAGTGCGCCGAAGTAGATCGAGTTTCAGAGTCCGCCCGTCTCCAGACGCCCGCTGTTCTCTCTTAGAAAAGGCGTCCGCATTCGCAACTTAATCGGCTATGCGCGCAGGGCAACCTGGAAGCGGTCAGCGCAAAGCGGTTGATTGTCGGCATCGCCGGTCAAGTGACGCGCGCCAGAGCTCATCGGGCGGCTGCGAACTCTACAAATACAAATTAAAGACTGCGAAGGGGGGAATACAGGTTGCGGGGAGCTAACATGGGCAAGGGTCGAGGAGCTACGAGACACGAGACTCGCGAACAGACCGACGACGGCAACGCGGCGCCGACCGCGATCATCAGACCGCGCCATAGTGCACACCCTGCGGCGCAAACGCAGGCTGGCGAAGACCGTCCTGCAGTCGAAAATTTGCAACGCGAATCGGACGAGCGGGTGATTCAGCAGCCGTCGCTCTATGTGCCGAATCGCCACGCCGTGGTGCCGGTGATCAGCGAGACCGGCGGACTCAACCTGAAGGCGCTCAAGGGCGCCAAGATCACGGAACTCGCCCAGGTCGCGCGCGATTACAACATCGACGGCGCGACCAACATGCGCAAGCAGGATATGATCTTCGCGGTCTTGCAGGCGCAGGCCGCCCGCAACGGATCGATCCTGGGGGAAGGCGTACTCGAAATCCTGCCCGACGGCTTCGGCTTCCTGCGTGCTCCCGATTACAACTATCTGCCGGGGCCCGACGACATCTACATATCCCCGAGCCAGATTCGTAAGTTCAATCTGCGCACCGGCGACATCGTTTCCGGACTGATTCGCCCACCCAAAGAGGGTGAGCGATACTTCGCGCTGCTCAAGGTCGAGTCGATCAATTACGAGGAGCCCGACAAGGCCCGCGACAAGATCCTGTTCGACAACCTGACGCCGCTCTATCCCGAGGAGCGCATCAAGCTTGAATACGACCATGAGGACTACACCACCCGCATCATCGATTTGATTGCGCCGATCGGCAAAGGCCAGCGCGGATTGATCGTCGCGGCGCCCTTTACCGGCAAAACCATGATGATGCAGGCGATTGCCAAGGCGATCGCACGCAATCATCCCGAAATAATTCTGATCGTGCTGCTGGTTGACGAGCGTCCCGAGGAAGTCACCGACATGCTGCGATCGGTGCAGGGCGAGGTCGTCAGCTCGACCTTCGACGAGCCCGCCACGCGCCACGTGCAGGTGGCCGAGATGGTAATCGAGAAGGCGCGGCGCCTGGTCGAGCACGGCCGCGACGTGGTGATCCTGCTGGATTCGATCACGCGGCTGGCGCGGGCCTACAACACGGTGGTGCCGCCGTCGGGCAAGATTCTCTCGGGCGGCGTCGATTCCAACGCGTTGCATAAGCCCAAGAAATTTTTCGGCGCGGCGCGCAATACCGAGGATGGCGGCAGCCTGACGATTATCGCTACGGCCCTGGTCGATACCGGCAGCCGCATGGACGAGGTCATCTTCGAAGAGTTCAAGGGCACCGGCAACCAGCAGATTGCGCTCGACCGCCGCTTGCTCGAAAAGCGCATCTTCCCGACCATCGATATCCAGCGCTCGTCAACCCGTAAGGAAGAGTTGCTGCTGCCGCGCAGCACGCTCAACCGCGTCTGGATTCTGCGCAAGCTCCTGTCGCAGCTCAACGCGGTCGAGTCGATGGAATTCCTGCTCGACAAGATGCAGGGGACCAAGACCAACGAGGAATTCCTCGAATCGATGAACGTCTGACGAGGGGCTGGAGACGGGGATACGTGAGCCTCCGGCAGGGAGGGGCGGCACGGGTGGCTGAATCGGGGTCAAGCGGGGGGCAGCCCAAGGACATTTCCGCCGGTAGTTGACGCGCTAGGAATCAAGCGCCTGAAGCGATACGATTGAAGGTTAGCGCCGCAAAACTGCCAAGCGAGAGAGAAGAGAGAAGACTTTCTATGACCGAAATCAGCATGAAGCAGCTGCTCGAGGCCGGCGTTCACTTCGGCCATCAGACCAGCCGCTGGAATCCGAAGATGAAACCGTACATCTTCGGCGCCCGTAACGGCATCTACATCATCGACCTGCAGCAGACGGTCAAGATGTTCCGCGCCACTTTTGACTTCGTCCGCGACCTCGCGGCACAGGGCGGGACAATTCTGTTCGTCGGGACCAAGAAGCAGGCCCAGGATATCGTGCGCGAAGAGGCCGACCGCTGCGGAATGTTCTACGTCAACAACCGCTGGCTCGGCGGGATGCTGACCAACTTCCAGACGATCCGCGCCTCGATCGACAAGCTCAAAAAGCTCGAAGAGGTGATGGCCGATCCCGAGATGATCCAGGCGCTCACGAAGAAAGAGATGAGCGACAACGCGAAACATCACGACAAACTGATGGGCACGCTCGCGGGGATCAAGAATATGCGCAAGCTGCCGGATGCGCTGTGGGTGATCGACACCAAGAAAGAGGAAATCGCCGTGGCGGAGGCCAATCGCCTCGGAATACCGGTGGTAGCGGTGGTCGATACCAATTGCGATCCGGACCTGATTTCGTATCGAATTCCGGGCAACGACGACGCCATCCGGGCGATCAAGCTGTTCACCGCCGCCGTTGCCGACGCCGTGATCGACGGCAAGCGGTCGGCTGAAGAGCGCGCCAAGGGTCAGGAAGACCTCGCGCCGGCCGAGGATATTGGCTCGTCGGTCGAAGAGCCGCCGCCCCAACAGGTCTGACAATTTTTCGCGCCGGTGCTCAACGCTGGCCGACAGGAATATTCGGGGCGGGAGCCAAGCTCTCGCCCCCCAACAATACCGGACTGAACCCGGAACCCAAGCTCGGAAACACGAATGGACGTAAACGCGAATCTGGTCAAGGAACTGCGCGAAAAGACCGGCGCCGGCGTGATGGACTGCAAGACCGCGCTGGCCGAGACCAAAGGCAACCTCGAGCAGGCGGTGGTATGGCTGCGCGAGAAGGGGATTTCGCAAGCCGCCAAGCGCGCCGGCCGGGTTGCCTCGGAAGGCACGGTCGGCTCCTATATCCATGCGGGCGGCAAACTCGGTGTGCTCGTCGAGATCAATTGCGAGAGCGACTTCGTCGCCAAGACGCCTGAGTTCCAGGCCCTGGTGAAGGAGATCGCGATGCAGATTGCAGCCACGAATCCGCGCACCGTGCGCCGCGAGGAATTGGCCGAAGAGGTGGTCGCGCAGGAACGCCAGATCTACGCCTCGCAAGCGGCGGGTTCGGGCAAGCCCGAAGCGGTTATCAGCAAGATCGTCGATGGCAAGCTCGAGAAATTCTTCGCCGACGCGTGCCTGTACGAGCAGGCCTGGGTGCGCGATCCCAATCGGCTGATCAAAGATGTAATCGGCGAGTATGTCGGGAAGCTCGGCGAAAAGATTGAAGTTCGGCGCTTCGTGCGCTTCCAGTTAGGCGAGAATCTCGGCGCGAAAGCGGCGTGACGCGGCACTTTCGAACGAACGATCACGATCCGCACAGCCGGCACAGCAAGCCGCAACCAGGGGGCACCGATCGCGATGGCCGAAGCGGAAGCGGTTAAAGATGGCGGCCCCCGCTTTCGCCGCGTGCTGCTGAAACTCTCGGGCGAGGCGATGGCGCCGGCCCAGGGCAACGGCATCGACCTTGACGCGCTTGGCGAGATCGCCAAAGAGGTCAAGGAGGTCGCCGCGCTCGGCATCGAACTGGCGGTCGTAATCGGCGCCGGCAACATCCTGCGCGGCAGCGAGTACGAAGCGCGGGGCATGGACCGCTCGACCGCCGATCAGATGGGCATGCTGGCGACGGTAATCAACGCGCTCGCGATGCAAAACGCGCTGGAGCAGATGGGCGTGCGCACGCGCGTGCTCTCGGCCATCGAGATGCACTCGGTGTGCGAGCCGTACATCCTGCGGCGCGCGATTCGCCATCTCGAGAAGGGCCGCGTCGTGATCTTCGCGGCCGGCACCGGCAATCCCTATTTCACCACCGACACGGCGGCCAGCCTGCGCGCGATGGAAATCGGCGCCGACGTCATCCTCAAGGCCAGCCATACTGTCGACGGGGTTTACGATCGCGACCCCATGCGTGAGCCGAACGCCCGCCGCTTCGACCGCCTCACCTATATCGAAGTGCTCCAGCAGAACCTCAAGGTGATGGACTCGACCGCGATTTCGATGTGCATGGATCACGATCTGCCGATCATTGTCTTTAATTTGCGCAAACCGGGTAATATAAAAAGAGCCGTGATGGGTGAATCGATTGGCACCCGGGTGGAGAGCGGCCGCGAGAGCGCGTCGCACCATGAACCATGAACGAGGAAATCGAGCTCGCGCAGATGGAGATGGAGGAGGCGGTCCACGCCTTCCGCAATGAACTGGCCCGCGTGCGCACTGGCCGCGCCTCGACCGCCTTGCTGGAAAACCTTCACGTCAACTACTACGGCACGCGCACGCCGCTGCGCCAACTGGCCGGGCTGGCGGCGCCCGAAGCGCGCCTGCTGGTGATTACGCCCTATGACAAGGGCGCGATGGGCGAAATCGAAAAGGCCATCCAGACCTCCGACCTCGGCCTGAATCCGATGAATGACGGGAAGGTCATCCGGATTCCGATTCCCGAGCTGAACGAGGAACGGCGCAAGGAGCTGGTGCGGCATATCCGCAAGACCGCCGAGGAATTTCGCGTTTCGATCCGCAACCATCGGCGCGACGCCAACGACAAGTTCAAGCAACTGCACAAGGAAAAGAAGCTGACCGACGACGATTTCCGCGCTGCCGAAGCCAAGGTGCTGCAGCACACGACCGAGTTCATTGAAAAGCTCGACAAGATTTTGGCCGCCAAGGAAGCCGAGATAATGGAGGTCTGATCGGACTCGCCCGGCCGGCGCCGATTCGCATCAGCCACGTGGCCTCATCACTACCGCTCGACGAATTCCCGAATCTTTCGCTCGATCCCGCTCGTTTGCCGCGCCACATCGCGATCGTGATGGACGGCAACGGCCGCTGGGCGCAGGGACACGGACTGGCCCGTTCCGAGGGCCATCGCCGCGGCAAGGACTCCGTGCGTGCGGTGGTCGAAGCGGCGCGCGAACTCGGCATTCCGTTTCTCACGCTGTTCGCCTTCTCCAGCGAAAACTGGGCACGGCCCGGCACGGAAGTGCGCTTTCTGATGTCGCTGCTGCATCGCTACCTGGTGACCGAGGTCAAACGCCTGATGAAGCGCGGCATCCGCGTGATCGCGCTGGGCGATCTAGCGCGGTTGCCGGCGCAGGTGCGGCGCGCGCTGCAGCAAACGGTCGAGATGACGGCCGGTAATCAAACGATGACCGCGGCGCTCGCGCTCTCTTATGGCGGCCGCCAGGACGTCGTCATGGCGACGCGGCGCATCGCGCAGGCGGTCGCCGCCGGCAAGCTCGATCCCGCGCAGATCGATGAGCAGACCGTCGCCCGCGAACTCGCCACCGGGGGCATGCCCGATCCCGATTTGCTGATCCGCACCTCGGGCGAACAGCGCATCTCCAATTTTTTCCTATATCAACTCGCCTACACCGAACTCTATTTCACCGATACGCTGTGGCCCGACTTCCGCGAGCGCGATCTGCTCCGCGCGATTGCCGCATACCAGACGCGCGAGCGCCGCTTCGGCACGGTCGAGGCCGACTCGCCCGATCGACTGCGTGCTGCGAACTAGGCTCTGGACCGCAATTGTCGCACTGCCGGCGACGATCGCGATCGTGCTGTTTGCGCCCGCACCCGCCTTCACCGCGTTCATCGCGATTCTGAGCGCCGTCGGGCTCTATGAAATCATCGCGATGATGCGGGCGAACATCCGCGAAGCGCTGTTGGTCGCGACGGTCGGCGCAGCGTCGGCGATCGTGCTGCTGTCGAGCGCCGGCAGCGGGTTCAGCGCGGCCGCTGCGATCATGGTGACGGTGACGATGATGCTGCTGGTGGCGCGCGTGGGCTGGGAGGGCGCCGAGCAATTCGCGCGTTGGCGATGGGCTCGGCGCTGGCTGCTTTTGATTGGCGCGCTGTGGGTCGGCGTGCTCTTCCCCTACTTCGCGCTGCTGCGCAATCACGCGGGCGGCGTGCCGATTATCGTACTGATGTTGCTGCTGGTGGTCGCGAGCGACAGTGGCGCCTACTTCGCCGGACGATCGCTGGGACGCGTCAAGCTGCTGCCGCGAGTGAGCCCCAACAAGACCGTCGAAGGGGCAATCGGGGGCCTGAGCGCCTGCATAATCGCGGCGGTCGCCCTGCGTCCGCTGCTCGCGCCCCAATGGAGCATCGGCGCTGCCGTGACCATGGCGGCTGCGGTGGGGGTGCTCGCACAATTCGGAGACCTGGCTGGATCGGCCTTCAAGCGTGTGGCGGGAGTGAAGGACTCCGGCTGGCTTTTCCCGGGCCACGGCGGGTTGCTCGATCGAACATGCAGCCTAGTCTTTGCGGTGGCATTCACCTACTATTATTTCCGCTGAGAGGGTTGACGGACAGTTCGTCGTTCCGCCTGCATATATGATCACATCGATTGTTGCTGCCGTCGTGATTTTCGCCGTACTGGTGCTGGTTCACGAAGCGGGTCACTTCGTGATGGCGAAGCGGCTCGGCGTGCGCGTCATCCGCTTTTCGATCGGCTATCCGCCACGCGTGTGGGGCTTTCGCCGCGGCGAAACCGACTACTCAATTGGCGCCACGCCGCTCGGCGGTTACGTGCGGATGCTCGGCGACGAGATCGCCGAGGAGCCCAGCGCATCCACGCTCGAAGGCTATATCAAGGAGATCGAACTCGACCTGCTGGAGGACGCACGCGAGACCGGATGGCTCGCGACTTCCGGCAAGACTGGCGACGACGCCCTTGCGGCGATCGCGAGTGCCCTTGCGCCTGGGGCGGACGGTTCGATATCGCCGGAGCAGGCGGTCGCGATAATTGGACACGAGCCCAACCCGGAAGAGGCGCTGGTGTTGCGCGAGGTGGCGCGGGCCGGCACCGTCAAGCGCGCGCGCGAGCTGCTATGCGAAGGGCGTCCATCGACGCTGATCGAGCGCTTCAACCTGCATGCGTTTCCCAGTCAGCCGCTGTCGCGGCGAATCGCGATCGTACTCGCCGGGCCGCTCGCCAACATTCTCTTCGCGCCCATCGTTCTCAGCCTCGTCTTCATGCTCGGAGTACCGGTGACACTGCCGGTTATCGGACAGATTCTTCCGGGTAAGCCCGGCGCTGCCGCGGGCTTGCGCACCGGCGACCGAATCATTTCCGTCGACGGAGTGGCGATCGAAAACTGGGAGGATCTGTCGCACACGATAAGGCAAAGCAACGGCAAGGTGCTGCAGTTCATGGTGGGTCGGCCGGCCGGTTCCGCCAACGTCATCAGAGTCGCCGTTCAGCCCAAACAGGTAGTCGAGGAAGCGCCAATTTTCGGCGACAAGTCGCCCGTCTGGATGATCGGGGTGTTGCCCCGTGGCGACGAAATCAAAAAGCACGAGTCGCCGCTGAATGCGATGCGCCGGGGCGTAGTCGGGACCTGGAACATCTCGCACGACATCGTGGTCGGCATCTACAAGATAATCGATGGCTCGACGCCCGCGCGCAAAGCCCTCGGCGGGCCCATCATGATCGCGCAGATGGCCGGCAAGGAAGCTCATCAGGGCTTCGCCGACGTGGCCTTGTTCACGGTCATGCTGAGCCTGGAACTGGGCATCATCAATCTGTTGCCGGTGCCCTTGCTCGACGGCGGCCATCTGGCGTTCTTTGTGATCGAAGGTATTCGCGGCAAACCGCTCAAGCTGCGCCATCGCGAGATCGCGATGGAGGTGGGGTTGTTTCTGCTGTTCCTGCTGATGGCGTTCGTCATCCTCAATGACATATCGCGTATTATCGGCTGAGCCTCTGCTCGCCGCCGGTGCGAAGGCGGGCGTGGTCCTGGGCCTCGATACCGGCAGTTCCGTGGCGAGGATGGGGCTGGTGAGCGGCGGCCGTGTTGTAGCTGCGCTGGCACGGCCGGTAAAGTCTCATGGCGCCGACCTGCCTGCGGCGGTCGATGAGCTTTTGAGCGCCGCGCGCGTCAGAATTCAGGAATTGTCCGCGATCGCAGTTGGAACGGGCCCTGGCTCATTTACAGGACTTCGTGTGGGCCTGAGCTACGCCAAAGGTATTGCGGCTGGCGCTCACATTCAAATTGTAGGAATCCCATCTTTAGACGCAATGGCGCTTTGTGGTTATGGCTCTCCCGCGGCGCGTCCCGGGATCAAGATTTGTCCGATTCTCGACGCACGCAAGGGAGAGGTCTACACTTCTCTTTACGAAGTTGTTACGGATGCGCTAGAGAAGGAAACGGACGATCTGGTAATTCCGCTCGATGAATTCGCCTCTCGCATCACCGGCGAAGTGCTTTTCGTCGGAGAATCAAAAGCCGAAGACGCACGTGTACTCGTCGTACGAAACGGCGGGAGGGCGACCGTCGCTGGAACTGCGGAGTTATGGCATCAGGGGAGCTTCATCGCCGCGCTGGGCGCGGTGCGGGTTGCGCGCGATGACGTGGACGACGCTGCCACTGTGGAGCCGTTATACGTTCGCGCGCCCGAAGCGTCCGTCAAATCAACCGCCGTAGACCCGGGAGAAAGGACTCATGGAACACCGAGAGGAAGAGTTGATCCAGCAGCATGCGGTTCATGACGCGGAGTTGAGGACGCTTTATCAGGAACACCTGGAACTCAAGCATCAACTGGAAGCCTTCCGCAACAAACTGTACCTTACTGCCGAAGAGGAATTGGAAAAGAAACGAATTCAGAAACTCAAACTGGCCTCAAAAGACCGGCTGATGGAACTGCTCAATCGCCATCAGCACGACGGAGCGCATTAGCCGCGCAGCGGCGAGGCCGGCAGTGGTTTCCCACACGAGATGCCAAGTCATACGATATCGGTACTGGTCGAAAACGAATTCGGCGTGCTCTCTCGCGTCGCCGGCCTCTTCTCGAGCCGCGGCTTCAACATAGAGTCGTTGACCGTCAACGAGGATCCGCTCGATCCGACGGTCTCGCGGATGGTGGTCGTCGCCACGGGTGACGACCAGATCCTCGAGCAGATTAACAAGCAGCTCAACAAACTCGTCTCGGTCATCAAGGTCACCGACTTCAAGGAGGTCGAGACGGTTGACCGCGAGTTGGTGATGGTCAAGCTCGCGGTGGATGAGCGCACGCGGATCGAACTGGATACGATCGTCAACGCGTTTCGCGCGCACGTGGTGGATATCGGGCAGCGTTCGGTGACGGTCGAGGTGACCGGCGACAGCGGCAAGATCAAGGCGTTCATCGCGCTGGTGCGGCCGCTTGGGATCAAGGAGATTGTGCGGACGGGGAAAATCGCGTTGGCGCGCACGGTCCAGCCCGAAACCAGCAACCATCGCCACGCCAAAGAATAAAAACCGCTCGGGAGAACAATCACGATGAAAGTCTTTTATGATCGCGACGCCGATCTGAGCGCGCTGCGGCCCAAGAAAATCGCGATCCTCGGCTTCGGCAGCCAGGGTCACGCCCACGCTCTCAATCTGCGCGACAGCGGCATGGACGTTCGCGTCGGCCTGCGCAAGGGCAGCCCGACCTGGGATAAGGCCGCAAAACAGGGCCTGCGGGTGCTCGAGACCGCGCAAGCCGCCAAGGAAGCCGATATCATCATGGTGCTGGTGCCGGACGAGATGGCGGGCGACATCTACAAGGATGAAATCGCGCCGCATCTGACCAAGGGCAAATACCTCGCCTTTGGCCACGGCTTCAATATCCACTTCAAATTCATCCAGCCGCCCAAGGATGTGAACGTCTTTATGATTGCGCCCAAGGGCCCCGGCCATCTGGTGCGATCCGAATTCGTCAAGGGACGCGGTGTACCGTGCTTGCTCGCGATCGAGCAGGACCCCTCGGGCGATACCGAGAAGATCGGACTCGCCTATGGCAGCGCAATTGGCGGCGGCCGCGCGGCGATAATCGAGACGACCTTTCGCGAGGAGACCGAGACCGACCTGTTCGGCGAGCAGTCGGTATTGTGCGGCGGCCTGACGGAACTAATTCGCGCCGGCTACGAGACCCTGGTTGAGGCCGGCTACGCGCCCGAGATGGCGTACTTCGAATGCCTTCACGAGGTCAAGCTGATCGTCGATCTGATTTACGAGGGCGGCATCGCAAACATGCGCTACTCGATCAGCAACACCGCTGAATTCGGCGACATGACGCGCGGTAACCGCGTCATCGGCGAGGGCACGCGCGCTGCGATGAAGCAGATCCTCGCGGACATCCAGTCGGGCAAATTCGCCAACGAGTGGATCGCGGAATATCGCGCCGGGCTGCCGAATTTCAAACGGCTGCGCAAAGAAGCGGAGAACCATCCGATCGAGGAAGTCGGACGCAAGCTGCGTTCGTTCATGCCATGGCTGGGCAGCGACCGGCTGGTCGATCGCGCCAAGAATTAGGTGTCTGTTGCCGGCGACCATCGACAATGATCCCCAGCCGGATGCGACGGGATTAATCGGGCGGCTCGCGACGGCGATCGGACTCGCGCCCGAAGGCATGCCGCTGGTTCTCGGCGCCCTCGCGATCGCGTTGGTCTTGGTCGCGATCGGATTGCTGTGGCTGGGAGCATTGGCATTGGCGCTCGCGAGCGCGATTGGTGCGTTCTTCCGCGACCCCGAGCGCATATCGACCAGCCCCGAAAGTGCCATCCTGTCGGCGGCTGACGGCAAGGTCACGGATATTCGCGAAGGTCCGCTGCCGGGGGACCAGTCGGCGGAGCACTTTCGGCGCGTCTCGGTCTTCATGTCGCCCCTCAACGTGCACGTCAACCGCGCGCCCGCCGCGGGCGAAGTGGTCGCCGTCGAGCACACGCCCGGGGAATTCCGCGCGGCCTTTCGCGACGACGCCAACGAGTATAACGAGCGCAACCTGATCACCTTCGCCGACGCCGCGGGCCGCCGCTATGCCATAATGCAGATCGCGGGCTACCTCGCACGCCGAATCGTCTGCCGCATCCGGCCGCACGACCGGGTCGTACGCGGCCAGCGTATCGGCTTGATCATGTTCGGCAGCCGGGTCGATCATTTCATGCCGCTCGCCTACCGGGTCACGGTGCGCATGGGCGATCGCGTCAGCGCCGGCGAAAGTGTGATCGGAGAACCATCGCAATGAATCCCAATGAATCGCTGCGGCAATTCGAAAGCCGCGCACGTATGCGCCTGATCTCGGGGCGGCTCAGGGAACAGCGCAAAAAAGTGGTCGATCCGCTGCGCCGCGGCGTTTTCGTCGTCCCCGCGACGATCACCTCGCTGGGCCTGCTCGCGGGCTTCTACTCCCTGATCTCGTCGATTAATTCGCACTTCGAGCTGGCCGCCGTGATGATCGCGATCGCCTTCATCTGCGACGGCCTTGATGGACGTATTGCGCGCCTTTCGCACTCATCGAGCCAGTTCGGCGTCGAGTACGATAGCCTCTCGGACGTGGTCGCCTTTGGCGTCGCACCGGCCGGCCTGATGTATAGCTGGGCGCTGAAGCCGCTCGGCACAATCGCGATCGTGATTTGCGGGCTTTACGTCGTATGCTCGGCGCTGCGCCTGGCGCGCTTCAACGTTCAGACCGGCAGCACCGACAAGCGCCGCTTCACCGGACTGCCGGTCCCCGGCGCCGCTGTGATGATCGCCGGATGCGCGCTGGCCTACAGCTATTTCGAATTCAGTTCCCCACGCACGCTGTGCGCCCTGATGGCGCCGATGACGCTGCTGCTGGCCGTCCTGATGATCTCGAGCGTGCCCTATCCGAGCTTCAAGTCGATTCATCCGCGCAAACGCGCGCAGGTCGAAATCATGGCGGGCGTGCTGGTGGTTGCCGCGATGTTTCTGGCGATGCCGCAGTTCACCTTCTTCATCCTGGCGCTCGCCTATGTTGCTTCGGGACCGATCCTTTTTGCGCGCGGCGAGCGGATTCAAAAGCTCCCGTTCCTCCATCCGCTGGAGCCGGTCGCCACGGACGCGGCGACCGCGAATGCAGATCGCGACGAAGGGCATGACGACGCCGACGCCGCTCATTGATTGATTTGCTGGCGGCGCACTAAAAAGATCGCCGCCCGGTGTGCTGAGGTTGGAGGGTTGACGGGGGTTCGGACTACCGCCTAGAATAGCCGCAATGCGTAAGCGACTGCACCTCGAACTGCTACTTATTCTGGCCCTTAGATGGGCCCACGCCGCCGGCGTTGAGGTGCAGGCCTGACCAAAGGCTTGAAACTTTGAGATCAACGCCCCGGGTGGGCCGAGCGAGCCAACCCGGGGCGTTTTCTTTTTTGGAGCGCGCGGGTATCGCCGGCCCGGCCCTCACGGGGCGTCAAACGAGGGAGAATTTTAATGGCCACGACCCACACCGACCAGATCGCCGACGACTACGTCCGGATCTTCGACACCACGCTGCGCGACGGCGAGCAAGCGCCGGGCTGCACCATGAACGTCGAGGAGAAGGTGGCGATCGCGCGCCAACTCGAGCGGCTCAATGTTGACATCATTGAGGCCGGCTTTGCCGCGTCGTCGCCCGGCGACTTCGAATCGGTGCGCCGGGTCGCCGACGCCATGAGCAATCCGACTGTGCTCAGCCTTTCGCGCACGCGCGAGGAGGACGTCGATCAGGCCCTGCGCGCCGTCGAGAAGGCCAAGCGCCCGGGCGTCCATATCTTCATCGCGACTTCCGAAATCCACATGAAGTACAAGCTCAACATGACGCGCGAGGATGTACTCGATGCGGCGACTTGGGCGGTGACGCGGGCCAAGCAGCACCTGGACCATATCGAGTTCTCGTGCGAGGACGCCTCGCGCAGCGACTGGGACTTCATGGTGAAGATCTGCACGGAGGTGATTCGCGCGGGCGCACGGATCATCAATCTGCCCGATACCACCGGCCACGCGATCCCCGAAGAATTCGGCCGGATGTTCGCGTACATGCGCGAGCAGGTGCCGGGCGCCGACAAGGTTATCTGGAGCGCCCATTGTCATAACGACCTGGGCCTGGCGGTGGCCAACTCGCTCGCCGCGATCCGCAATGGCGCGCGCCAGGTCGAATGCACCATCAATGGCATCGGGGAGCGCGCGGGCAACACCTCGATGGAAGAGGTCGTGATGGCGCTGAAGACGCGCTACGATCTGATGGAAGCGCGCACTGGAATCGACACGCGGCAGATCTACCCGGCTTCCCGCCTGCTCTCGCAGATCATCGGGCAGCCGGTGCCGCCCAACAAGCCGATCGTCGGCGATAACGCGTTCGCGCACGAAGCCGGAATCCACCAGGACGGCGTGCTGAAGAACAAGCTGACGTACGAGATCATGAAGCCCGAGGACATCGGGATTCCGTCGAACAAGCTGGTACTCGGCAAACATTCGGGGCGCCATGCGTTCGTCAATCGCCTGGAGGAGCTCGGCGTCGATCCGCTGACGATCGACGTGCAGAAAGCCTTCGCCGCGTTCAAGGAGCTGTGCGACAAGAAAAAAATCGTTTACGACGACGACATCCTCGCGCTCGCGAATGAGGAGAGCCGGCGCACCGCCGACCAGTTCGAGCTGGTAGATCTGATCGTTACGTCTTCGACGCGGACGACGCCGCGCGCCGAGGTCACGATGCGGGTGGCAGGGGTCGAGCGCAACGCCGATGCGACGGGCGACGGCATGGTGGACGCCTGCTACAAGGCGATTTACAAAATCGCCGGAATTACGCCGACGCTCGAGCGTTACTCGGTCAAGGCGATCACCGGCGGCACCGACGCGCTCGGCGAAGTGTCGTGCCTGGTACGCGAAGACGGCATGACGGTCGCGGGCCAGGGAGCGCATAGCGACATCGTGATGGCGAGTGCGCTCGCGCTGGTCAACGCGCTCAATCGTCTGAAGGCGCGCAGCGAACGGGTCGCGCGCCGTGCGACCGAAGGACCGTAGGCGGGATCGCACGGGCAACGGCGCGGAATTGCGGAGGGACTTGCCGGAGCGATGCACTTGGGCTAAGTGCTAATGCGTTGATCTCAGAGATTTTAATAGCTCTTTTGTATTCGCATCGGCGCGATGGCAGGATGATCTTGAGCCACGGACTCGTGACGCCCTTATGATCTCAGCCAACGCCCGCGCGGTACCGCACGCAATCGCAAAAGCCCAAATTTCACCAGCACGGAAAAGCGCATCACAGGTCCGCATGATTCGCGGCCAAGCTCTGGCACCTCGTAATGGCGTATAAAGTACTAGTTCTCAAAGGTGACGGTATCGGTCCCGAAGTCGTCGGCGAAGCCTTGCAAGTGCTGAAGGTGGTCGCCCGCCGGGATGCTGTCGATCTCGAATTCAAGGAAGGCTCGATTGGTGGCCACGCGATTGACGCCTTCGGCACCCCGCTGCCCGAGAACACGCTGGCCGCGGCGAAAGATTGCGACGCGATTCTGCTCGGGGCAGTCGGCGGTCCCAAGTGGGACAATCCGAAAGCCAATGTGCGTCCCGAACAGGCGCTGCTCGGACTGCGGAAAGAACTCGGTCTCTTCGCCAACCTCCGTCCGGTCAAAACCGTCAAGGAACTGGTGCCGTCGTCACCGCTGCGGCCGGAGATTATCGCGGGCGTCGATCTGGTCGTGATCCGCGAACTCACCGGCGGCATCTATTACGGCAAGCCGAGCGAGCGGCGCGAGGGCAAGGAAGGGCGCGAGGCGGTCGATACTTGCGTGTATTCGGAGCGGGAGATCGAACGGGTGCTGCGCTACGGGTTCGAGCTGGCGCGCGATCGGCGCAAAAAGCTGACCTCGGTTGACAAGGCCAACGTGCTCGCGACTTCCCGCCTGTGGCGCGAGATCGCGACCGAGCTGAGCGCGCAATTTCCCGACGTCAAGTGTGAGCATCAACTCGTCGATTCGATGGCGATGCATCTGATTCGCCGGCCTCGCGACTTCGACGTAGTCGTCACCGAGAATATGTTCGGCGATATCCTGACCGATGAAGCGTCGGTGCTGGCGGGTTCGATGGGCTTGCTGCCGTCAGCCTCGCTCGGCGAGGAAATGAACAGCGCGGGCTACCGCATCGGCCTGTATGAACCGATTCATGGCAGCGCGCCCGACATCGCCGGACGCGACGAGGCCAATCCCCTCGCCGCGATCTTGTCGGCTGCGATGCTGCTCGAGCATTCGCTCGGGATGCGCGGAGAGGCCGAGTTGATCATGCAGGCGGTTGAAGCCGTGGTGCGCGACGGCTTCCGCACGCGTGACCTGGGCGCGGGCGCCGGCGCGAAAATGGTGGGTTGCAAGGCGATGGGCCGGCTCGTGCGCGAACGTATCGAAAGTCTGAACGGTGAGAACTAAACGACCATGCCGAGCGGCCGTGAACCTCGGGTGGCGGTGGTTGGCGCCACCGGCACGGTCGGCAGCCAGATTGCCGATCTGATTGGCGAGCGCGAATTTCCCTGCTCCGAACTGCTGCTCTTCGCCTCCGAAGCGGGATCGTCGGACTCGGTCGAATCCGCCGGCCGCACGCTTACGGTAACGCGGCTCAACGCGCCCGCCGATCTCGCGAATTGCGATATAGCGTTTCTTGCGGTCCCCGAACTTCGGGCGCTGGAAATAATCGAGGATGCTCCGGGACCGGTGCTGATCGATTTGAGCGCGACCGGACGGCTGCCGTCGGCAGCGCCTCTGATCGCGCCCGGCTTGGTCGCACGCGATCGCGTGCAGGATTTCAAGGCGCACAAGGTGATCGCGGTGCCCCATCCCGCGGCGCAGGTAGTCGCCACGGTGATCGGCGCGCTGGGCCTCGAGAGCGGATTTGTCGGCGCGACGGTACTTGCGGGCGCCAGTGCGGGCGGGCGCGAACGGGTCTCCGATCTTTTCCATCAGACCGCGGATCTGCTCAACGCGCGCCTCGATATCGGCGAAGAACAAATACAACTCGCGTTCAATCTTTTCATCCCGGAAAACGGCAACGCGCTCGCCGACGCGATCGCGGCGCAAGCCACGGCACTGGCCGGTGGCGGCCCCACGATTGCCGTACAGTTCGTGCAGACGCCGGCCTTTCACGGCGAAGCCGTCGCGATCGCCGTGGCGTCACCGATGGGCGATGCGCGCGAATGGATCGCCAAAATGCGAGCGGCGCCTGGGATCCTCTTCATCGAGGGCGACGACCCGGCGGGTTTCGTCGATGCGGTTGGACAGGAAGCGGTCATCGTGCGCATGCGCCCAAGCGGCAACGGCGCGGTGATGTGGTGCGTGTTCGACAGCGCTCGTGTGGCCGCGACGACCGCACTGTGGATTGCGGAGAGCCTCTGGTTCCCCTTCTCTTAGGGTCGTCACGGCGCCCCCCTCGGTTGATCGCCGCAAGATCGCGCGCATCATCGCATAATGAAAATCCGGATTACGCTCGAGTACGACGGCTCGAATTATTCCGGCTGGCAACTGCAGGCCGGACAGGATTCGATTCAGGCGCAGCTCGAAGCCGTACTGGAGCGGATCTTCTCGCAAAAAATCCGCGTCCACGGTTCCGGCCGCACCGACGCAGGCGTGCACGCGCTCGGCCAGGTCGCGGCCTTCGATCTGCCGCGATATTTCGCACCAGTCGAGCTCAAACGCGCAATGAATTCGCTGCTGCCGCCCGACATCGCGATTATCGAGGCCGCGGCCGCGAGCGAGGATTTCGATCCGCGCCGCCACGCCCGCTCGCGCGCGTACGAGTATCGCGTGATCAACCAGGATCGGCGATCGGCCTTCGATTTCCGCTACGCGTGGCTGGTGCCCGCGCCATTGGAATTCGCCGCGATGAACGCGGCGGCGCGGCGGTTCATCGGCGAGCATGATTTTGCCGCATTTCGATCGCTCGGCTCGGAAGAAAGAACCACGGTGCGCCGCGTCTTCGTGAGCGAATGGAGCCGCAGTGGAAATCGCCTCTTGTATCGCGTCGAGGCGAGCGGCTTCATGCGCCACATGGTGCGGACGATGGTCGCGACGATGCTCGCGGTGGGACGCGGCAAGCTCGCGCCAGCGCAGGTGACGGATCTGATCGATGCGCGGGACCGCGCGCTGGTGCCCGCTTCCGCGCCGCCTTGCGGTCTGTTCCTGGTTGAGGTCCGTTACTGAGCGATGTCTGTGACCATTTCGACGGCTGCAAAAGTCGCTGTCAGACCGGCGCCGGGTGCGATCGGGGTTCAAAAACCCGCACCGGACAGTTAAAAACGGCATCCTTGTGCAAAAAATCGCGTGCTTCTAGGGAAAAATGGGCTTTTTTGCAGATTCGTACTTGAAAATTCGCGCGGAGTAGTCCACGCTGGGCTTTGAGGCCATTTCGGGGCCGCAAGGAGGAGGATGATGACGCAGTCGCAGGTCGCAACCCATCTCGCCGACAAAGTCGGCATCAACAAGAAGCAGGCGAAGTCGGCGATCGAAGAACTCACGGCGCTGGTCGTGCGCGAACTCAAAAAGGAAGGCGCGCTGCGCCTCGCCGGGCTCGGCATTTTCCGCAAGCGCAAGACCAAGGCGCGCATGGGGCGCAACCCGATGACCGGCGCGGCCATCAAGATACCGGCGCGCACGCGTCTGCGCTTCACACCGGCCAAGGCGCTGAAGGATTCCGTGCTCGGAACGCGCTGACCATCTTTCGCATCTGATTTTTTTCATAACTGCGAGGCCGGATTCGCACATCGGCCTCGCAGTTATTTTTTTGACACCCGCAAATCATCGTTCCAGCCAGGCTGGCCGGAGCTATCGGCGAACGCGTTCGCCGCTCGCGCCCCTGTATCACCGCGAGCGCAACCGTCAATCGCGCTTTTTCCCAGTGAGAATAGCGGCGGCAGCGCGCGACGCCGCCCGCATCGCACGCACCCGGCCGAGATACTCGCGCATGCGTGCCTCGTACCCGCGATCTGAAGGTGAGTAATAGGTTCGCCCTTCGATTTGTTCGGGCAGGTAATTCTGATCTACGACCGCGCCGCCGAAATCGTGCGGGTAAAGATAATCCTCGCCGTAACCGAGCTTGCGCATCAACGGCGTGGGCGCGTTGCGCAGATGGAGCGGTACGGGTAATGCCCCGAGCTTGCGGGCGTCCTCGCGCGCCGCGATCATCGCGCGGTACGAGGCGTTGGACTTCGGCGCGCCGGCGAGATAGGTCACGCCCTGCGCCAGCGGAATGATGCCCTCGGGCAGGCCGACAAAATCGACCGCCTCTTTGACCGCAAGCGCCACCTGCAACGCTCGCGGATCGGCGTTGCCGATATCCTCCGCCGCAAAGATCACCATGCGCCGCGCGATGAACAGCGCGTCCTCGCCGGCCTCGACCATCCGCGTCATCCAGTAGAGCGCCGCGTCGGGATCGCTGCCGCGCATGCTCTTGATGAACGCGGAGATGACGTTGTAGTGCTCCTCGCCCGAGCGGTCGTAGAGTAGTGCCTTATGTTGCGCCGCCTCGGTAACGTCGTCGGGTGTGATCGTGCGCCGCTTCGCGGTCTGCGCCAATTCCGCCGCGACTTCGAGCGTGCCGAGTGCGCGGCGTCCGTCACCGGCGCCGAAGCGCACGACCTCGGCCAGCGCAGCGTCGGCGATCGTCAGTTCCATCGCACCGAGCCCGCGTTCGCGATCCGCCAGCGCGCGCGATACCAGCGTCGTAATGTCGTCGTCCTCGAGCGGCTTGAGCACGAGCACTCGCGCCCGCGACAACAGCGGCGAGATTACTTCGAACGAGGGGTTCTCGGTGGTCGCGCCGATCAGCGTGATCAGACCGCTTTCGACCTGCGGCAGTATCGCGTCCTGTTGCGCGCGGTTCCATCGATGGATCTCGTCGATGAACACCACCGAGCGCTTGCCCTCGAGGTCGAGCGCACGGCGCGCCTCATCGACGGCCTCGCGCAGATCGGCGACACCGGCTGATACCGCGGCGATCGTTTTGAACCGTGCGCCGGATTGCTGCGCGAGCAGCAGCGCGATCGTGGTTTTCCCGGTGCCGGGCGGACCCCACAGGATCATCGAATGAAGCGCGCCCGCCGCGACCATCTGGCTGAGCAGCTTGCCGGGGCCGAGCAGATGTTCCTGGCCGACGACCTCGTCGAGCGTGCGCGGACGCATGCGATCGGCCAACGGTTGCGCCACCGGATGCCGCGGCCGGAATAGTCCTTCACTGTCGTCGGCTTTGCGCCGTGTCATCGCGAGAACGTTAGCACATCGCGATTTACGTGGAACGCGGCGGGCGTCTGGAGGGCGCTGATGAAATTGGCGATCAGCGCGTTCTCAAGTCGAGCGACCGCCGCCGCGTGCGCAATCCTCCGCGACATGGGTCAGCGACCGTGGCGTAGCGGAATTTCGCCGTTTGCACAGATGATTGGCGATGTTCTAGCCTTCAAGCGGGCCGGACAGGAGTCGGCACCCCCCTATGCTCGTCGGAATAGACATTGGCGGTTCTACCACTGACGCGGTGATCCTCGACAATGGGGAGATCCACGTCGTCACGATCGAAGCGAACGACCCGATTGCAGCCGCGGCCGGTGCGCTCGGCAAGCTGGTCGAGACCTTCAACATGCCGCTCGAGAAGGTCGATAGCGTCGCTGCGACCGGAGCCGGATCGCGTGCGTTGGCGGCCACTCTCCTCGGCCGCCCGGTGATCAAGGTCAACGAGTTTTCGGCGATCGGAATCGGCGGCACATCGCTGGCCAAAAAAGATCGCGCGCTGGTGGTCTCGCTCGGCACCGGCACCGCGATCGTCTCGGTCAACGGCGCCAAGATCGATCATGTCAGCGGCACCGGTCTCGGCGGCGGCACCTTGCGCGGACTCTCGAAACATATGCTCGGCGTATCGACCTTCGAGACGCTCGAGGCGATGGCCTCGCGCGGCGACTTGTCCCACGTCGATCTGACCGTGCGCGACATCGCGGGCGGCGCAATCGGCGATCTGCCGCCCGGCACCACGGCCTCGAATTTCGGTAAAATCGGCTCTGACGCAACCGCCGAAGACAAGGCGCTGGCGATTATGAACATGATCGTGGAGGTGGTCTCGGTGCTGAGTATCGCGGCGGCGCGCGGATGCGGCCAGGAGGATATCGTGCTCACCGGCAAGCTCACGCGCATCTTCCGTTTCATGCAGAAGATGAAGCGGCTCAACTTCGCGTTCGGCGGCGGTTTTCTGATTCCCGAGCATGCCGACTATGCAACCGCGATCGGGGCTGCCCGCGCGATGATGCAGAAGTAGATGCGTTCGGTACTGCTCGATGGCATGCGGATGCTCGACCTCACCGACGAGAAGGGCGCGCTCTGCGGAAAGATGTTCGCCGACATGGGCGCCGAGGTAATCAAGGTCGAGCCCCCGCAAGGATGCTCGACGCGAAGAATTCCGCCCTTCCTCGACGATGAGCCCGGCTTGGAACACAGCCTTTACTTCCTCGCGTTCCAGGCCGGCAAGCGATCGATCACGCTAAACCTCGAAAGTGCCGAAGGGCGCGAACTGCTGAAGCAACTCGTGAAGCGCTCGGATTTCCTGGTCGAAGCGTTCCCGCTCGGCTACCTGGAATCGCTCGGCCTCGGCTACGACACCCTTGCCGAGCTAAACCCGCGCCTCATCCATGCTTCGATTACGCCCTTCGGCGACAAAGGGCCGGGCAAGGATTACAAGGCGGCGGATATCGTCTCATGGGCGTCGGGCGGTGCGATGTTCCTGATGGGTCAGGAAGGCAGGCCGCCGCTTCAAATGAGCGTGCCGCAAGCGTGGTTGCACGCCGGCGCCGAAGCCGCCGTCGCCTCTATGATCGCGCACTACCCGCGGCAGGCGGACGGACTCGGCCAGCATATCGTCGTCAACGCTCAGGCCTGCGTGGTCTGGACTCTGATGAACGAGCAGGCGATGCCGCTCCTGCACGGCGATTACCTGCGGCGCAGCGGGGTCTTCACCGGTGCGATCGGCGGACGCCGCAAGACCGTCTATCAGTGCAAGGATGGGCACGTCTCCTTCCTGATTGCCGGCGGCGCATATTTCAATTCGACCAACGCGGTAATCGCGTGGATGAAAGAGGAAGGTGCGGCCCCCGCGTGGCTTGCGGAAGGGGGCGGTCTGAAAACGCTGACGCCGAGCGGTTTCATGGCGGCGTCGGCCGCCGATCTCAAGGAACTCGATGACGCTGAGGAAGCCGTGCAAAGCTTCTTTTTGACCAAGACCAAGAAAGAGCTGTGGCAGAATATTTTGCAGCGGCGGCTGTTCGGCGCGCCGCTCGCAAATGCCGCGGATATCGCCGACGACGCTCAACTGAAAGCGCGCGACTACTTCGTCACCGTCGATCACGCGGGACTCGGACGCAAGTTCACGCTGCCGGGTGCGTTCGCGAAAATGAGCGAGACTCCGGTCGGACCGCAGGGCGCCGCGCCGCAACTCGGACAGCACAATCGCGAGATTTATGGCGGCCTCCTCGGTCTGAGCAAGACCGAAATCGTCGAGTTGCGCGCCGCCGGAATTATCTGAGTTCTCGGGAGAATCCATCCGATGAGCCATCTTCCGTTCGCGGGAATCCGCATTCTCGATTTCACCTGGTATGCGGTCGGCCCGGTCACCACGAAATATTTCGCCGATTACGGCGCCGACGTCGTGCGCATCGAATCGGCCGCGCGCCTGGACGGATTGCGTCTCGCGCCACCGTGGAAGGATGCACATCCGGGCGTCAACAACAGCCAATTCTTCGCGAGCTTCAACACTTCCAAGCGCGGCCTCGCGCTCGACATGAGCAAGCCGCGCGCCCGCGAGATTTTTCTGAAGATGTTGCCGTGGGCCGACGTTGTGACCGAGAGCTTTACGCCCAAGACCTTGCGCAACTGGGGTCTCGATTATGCGTCGATGCGCGCGATCAAGCCCGACCTCATCATGCTGTCGACGTGCATGCAGGGCCAAACCGGACCGCATCGCGACTACCCCGGCTTCGGCAATCTGATGGCGGCGCTGTCGGGCTTTTACCACATCTCTGGCTACTCCGAGGCGGAGCCGTGTCCGCCGTACGGTGCATACACAGATTTTATTGCGCCGCGATTTTCGGCGTGCGCTCTGATCGCGGCCCTCGACTATCGCCGTCGCACGGGCAAGGGCCAGTTCATCGACATGGCCCAGTACGAAGCCTCCCTCCACAACGTCGCGCCGATGCTGGTTGACTACTTCGCGAGCGGCCGCGTGCTTGGTCCGACCGGCAATCGGTCCGAACGCTATACTCCGCACGGCGCCTACCGCTGTACCGACGAAGACGGCCATGAGCGCTGGATCGCTATAGCGGTCGCCGACGACAGTGAATGGCAGGCGTTGATCGCGGTGATGGGCAATCCTCCCGTCGATGCGCGCTTCGCCACGATGCTCGGGCGCTTTCACGATCAAGCGGCGTTAGACGAGTTCGTCGGATCGATCGTCCGCACGCGCGGCGCCGATGAGCTCACCGTCGCGCTGCAAGCCGCAGGCGTTTCCGCGTATCCCGTGCAGAACTGCATGGACCTCCATCGCGACGAGAACCTCGAAGCGTTCGGCTTTTGGCATTGGCTCGATCACAAGGAGATGGGGCCGTCGCCCTATGAAGGCCTTGAACATCGCATGAGCCGCACACCGGGGGGTTTGCAGCGGCCGGCGCCGGCGCTCGGGCAGCATACCGATGAAGTGCTCGGCGAAATCCTCGGGATGGCGGCGGCCGAGATCGAAGAGCTCAAGCGCGAGAAAGTGATATATTGACGGCGCGCCGTATGGTGGCGGATGCCTGAGAGAGCCGCGCATCCGGCTCCGCGCGCAAGCAGTACTTCATTTGCGATTCGAACTTCAGATAGCCGTGCGTTACCTGCGTGCGCGCCGGCGCGACGCCTTCATCTCGATCACGACGATCTTCACCGCGATCGGCGTGATGATCGGAGTGGCGGCGCTGGTAGTCGTGCTCGCGGTGATGGGTGGCTTCGAACAGAGTTTGCGTCAGCGGATTCTCACCCTTACGCCGCAGGTGCAAATCTTGAGTTTCAATGGTTCGATTTCGGGCTACGACGCGTTGCTGGCGCGCGCGAATTCAGTCCAGGGTGTTGCGGGCTCCGATCCCTTCATTGTCGGGCAAGCGATGATCAGTTCGCCCCGCGGAATCAGCGGTGTTATCGCGCGCGGCATCGATCCGGACAACGCCGCGATCGTGGCCCAGCTCCTGCACTATATCCAGCACGGATCGCTCGGCAGCCTCTCCGTGGTCGGTGCGCCAGGGGCGCGTACAAGCTCGACGGCGACACCGTCGAAGTCGCGATCGGCTACATCGCCACCCGTCGACGGTGCGATCGCGATCGGGTCGACGCTCGCGGAAAAGCTCAAGGTGACGGTCGGCGATCCGGTGACCGCGGTGGTCCCCGTGGCCGGTGGTGCCAATAACGACATCACCACCAAGACCGGCCATTTCATCGTGGGCGCGATTTTCGAATCAGGCGTCGCCTTCCTCGACCGCGACCTGGCCTTCATGGGTCTCGGCAATGCGCAACGCTTCTTCGGCCGCGAGGGCAAGGTGGACGGGCTCGAGATTCAGCTCATTAACCTCGACGATACCGACCTCGTCACTGCGCAACTGCGCTCGCGATTCGGATCGTCCTTTCGCGTGAGCAACTGGATGGAGTTCAACGAGGCGGCGGCAGCCGGTTTCGAAATGCTCAAGCGGGTGTATGCGATTGTGCTGCTGATGTTGATCGGCGTGGCCGCGTTCAACCTGGTCGCGACGCTGATTATGGTCGTGATGGAGAAGCGCAAGGACATCGCGGTGCTGATGTCGATGGGAGCGACACCGCACGAAGTGCGGCTGATTTTTGTGTTAAAGGGGCTGATCGTTGGCGCCTTCGGCACCGTTGCCGGCCTCGTGCTGGGCGCCATCGGATGCTTCGTGCTGTCCCACTACCACTTCATCCATATTCAAAAAGAAATCTACGGTATGTCCACGATACCGATCGCGGTGCAACCGCTCAGCTTTGCCTTGGTCGCCATCGCCTCAATGATCCTGTGTCTGGTCGCGACGTTTTATCCCGCACGTCAGGCCTCGCGCGAACTTCCAGTTGAAGTCTTTCGCGGTTGAGCGCGATTACTCCCCGTTGACCAATCTCGTACTGGACGCGATCGGTCACTCAGGCTGGATCAACTTGCGTGACAGTTTCGTTGGGATGGAGGGAAAGCGATAACGTCGGCCTTGCGTACTCATGGCCAGCCGCCGGAACTCGGCTTCCAAACTATTTTGATCGGCTTGGGAGAGCTTGTTAGTTGTTGCCCTTGCGGTCGCTCGTGACCGGCGGCTTTGAACTCAGCTTGGGCTTGCGGACTACCAGCGTTTCATGTCCGCGCACCTTGATCGTGCGAGCCGCCTCCGTCTTGAAGGCGCCGTTTAGCCCATCGTCGTGACGAGGCCCTCCGGTGGTTCGCCGCCGCCGCCAGTTGCTGAGCTCTTTCGAGAGCTTCGAGGTGAGCAGGTCGCTGTTCTGCTCGTCTTCCCGGCCAATCTCTTCCTCTCCGACCGGTTCTTCGTTCATGTGCTGCGCGCTCATCTGTTTCCTTTCGTACTTCCTTTCATTGTTGGATTAGGGTTTCCCTCACCTTTCGATGCGACCAATGTCACATCGCTTAAAGTATTACCTTCGTTTCGTTAGTTCTGCCGCGCGTGTCTATACACCGCAGCCGCTCTACAGATGAAATATCGATTCGCTATGCACTTCGTACCGGTTCTGTACTCGTGCGGAGCCGTTCGCTTGAAATGTTTTTATTGGGGAGAGTGATTCGGCTAGCGGTCAATCCATCTCGGGCCGTCGAACTTGAGGCCCGCCGTCGAGAGTCTGTGTCCTTCTATTATCGCGCTATGCAAAGAGGCTCTGCAAGCGCAGCGCCAAGCCCATGTCACCCGCAATTCGCAGCTTGCCGGTCATAAAGGCCATCTGGCCGTTGAGCTTTCCGGCCAGCATGTCAAGGTAATCCTGCGCGGCCATCGAGATGGTGATGTTAGGCGACGGATGCGCGCCCTCCTTCACCTCGCATTTGTCGTTGCCGATCTCCACCTGCCACTTGCCGCCGCCATCGCCCGAAAGGTCGAACTGATAGACCGCAGTGAGCCCCTTGGCCGCGTCCTTGTTGAAACGACTCGGCATCAGGTCGAAGGCTTGCTTACAGGAAGTGGGCGCGTCTGCCATGTGAAACGGGATCCTCCTAGCGGGAACCGGGAGCGGAAACTCTCTGTCCGCCATATAAGCGTTGACGCTAAACAATGTCAATACCACTTGCCTGGAGGCAGGCGCAGGCGCTCGTCAAAAGCCGAAGAATCCTGGGTTAACTTTGATCAGGTTCGTACGCACTTTCACGTCCGCCGCAGAAACCGCGACAGTTTCCGCGCGCTGGCGGTCGAGGTCGGTTTTCACCGTGCCATCGAGGTAGGCGTTTTTGCCGATCACTTTGGCCGTCACCCCGGTTAGGCCCTCCGCCTGCAGGCGCTGATTGATGAGCGACTCGTTTCGCGCCCAGACCGAGGTGTCGGTAGTCAGATTGTCGATTACGCCGCTGACCCCGCTGACTCCGCGCACGGTGCGCTCGGCAAGCGTCTTGGCATTATCGTCGAAGACCTTACCGGTGAGTGTCACCATCCCGCCCCCGCTCGAATAGGCCTGTACACGGCGCAGGCGCTTGTCCGCGGACAGGACCTCCGTCACCCTTTCGGTAATCGACGGCGGTGGCGGCGGCGCTACATGGCGCCGGCGACGCGGCCTTACTGCGGGTGCCTCGGGTGGTGGCAATGCCGCAATCGCGGGCGGGGGCATCGGCGCGGCCTCGGGCGTTGCGACGGCTACAGGTGGCGGCGTTGGAGCAACCGGCGGCGCGGAGGCATACTCAGGCGTTTCGTTCGGACCGAGACTCGCAACTTTCCCGCTCAAATCCGCCTCAATCGCGCCGATATCGCTACTGTTCGTCGCGAATATCAACGGATAATCCACATCGACCGGCGCGGCACCCCCCGCCGCGAACTTCCAGCCGCTCATGTTCCCGACCACTTCTGCGTCGAGACTCGGATTCGGCGTGGTCGAAATCACCACCGATCCGCCGCTGGCCGTGCCGTCGGAAAGCACGTGCAACCGCACGAGCATGCCGTCGTGCAGCGTGCTATCGGTTTCGAGCGCCCGCTTGTAGGTGTCGAGCACCGCGTCGCGATTGGCGTCGAAGACCTTGCGCATGCTGTCCTGGTTGCGATTCAACGCGCCGGCGAGATCCGCGCCTTTCACCGTAATCTGCAGGTTGCGCGCGAGTGCCACCGTCGGCGCATTGGTCGCCGGGGCCGGCGCGGGCGACATGGTCGCGACCGGAGCGTTGGCGCCACCCCTGCTCAGATACAACGCCAACCAGCCGCCGGCAACGATCGCGATAATTGCCGCGATTGTGTAGCCGAGGATCCGTGCGACGCGCTCGCGCGGCGACGGTTCCTCCGCCGGCGCGTCGTCATAGTGCGGCTCGCCGCCGATCTCGCTGGTGCCGAGCCGCCCGCGCGACGGAATAAAATCTTCGGGAGTAACCGCGCTGCGCGGCGAAACCGGAGACGCTTGCGGCGCCGCGGTGCCTCCGCTCGCGCCCGGCGTCCCCGCATCGGGCTGCAACTGCGTGCCGCAAAAATTGCAAATCGTTTCCCCCGGCTCGGCCTTGCCGTGACACTCGGGACAAACGGTCAATCCTGCCCCCGCGGCACCCTGCGCCTCGTCCGGCATGACAGTGGTGCCACGGCCTGCGGCGCCGCCAGCCGCCGCGACCAACGCGGTGCCGTCGGATTCACAAAACTTCTCAGCGTCGGGATAGGTACTCCCGCATCGCGGACAGCTCTTCATTGGCCAGGCACTGCCTCCACGCGTCGATCTTTATTCACGATCGATCATAGACGCGGAGTTGATGGGAAACCAAGCCCTCGCCAAGGTCTGACGCGGGCCGAGTGGAGCCCTCACCAGGAGCGGCGCTAGTCCCAAACGAAGGGCGTTAGCATTACTCGCCCACCGAGCTGCTCACTCATGCGCCCGTCTGGAAAAATGCCGACCTTGATGTTTGCCGATTCTGCCCGCGCTCACGCTACCGGGTCGCCCTCGAGGCGGAACCCGATGCGCACTTCGACCTGAAATTCCAGCTTGTCACCGTGAACCGCGCCGCGGATGTTCTGCACTTCGAACCAATCGATATTGCGCAAGGTCTGGTTCGCTTTGCTCATGGCGTTGCGCACGGCATGGTGAATGCTCTCGGTGGAAACGCCAACCACCTCGACGATCTTGTAGGTCTTGTTAGGCATCGAATCCTCCACGCGGCGAACGGATCGTTCCAGAGCCCCATCTATCTCCGCGCGCGGTCGTTTGGCAAGCGCGCGGGATGCGGGATCAGGTCTGGCGCGTCGCAAAGGCCACCGCCAATTCAGCCGGATCTTCGACCGTGCGCAGATCGAGATGAAACGCGCCGTCCGTAATCCGCCCGATCACCGGCGGACGGGCGTGGCGAAACAGCGCCGCGATCGCATCCGGCGAATGTTCCCGATGAGTGATCTTGAGCGCGCGCGATTCGATCTCCTCGGCCGGCAGCGCGCCCGAGCCGATTTCGGAGGCCGACACCACGACCTCGATGGTGAAGTCCGCGCCTAGGCGCTCCGCCAGAATCGTGCGCGCCCGCTTTGCCGCGCTTTCCAATTCCGCGGGCGTGCGCCGTAACAATCTTAATGTAGGTAAATCCGCCTCGAGGTCGGGACTGCGCAAATAGAGCCTGAGCGTCGCCGCCAGCGCGGCCAGCGTCAGCTTGTCGCAGCGCAGCGCACGCCGCAGCGGATTCGCCTTGAGCCGCTCCACCAGGTCGCGTCGCCCGACGATCAAGCCCGCCTGCGGACCGCCCAACAGCTTGTCCCCCGAAAACGTCACGAGTCCCGCTCCGGTCGCGATTCGCGCCGCGACCAACGGCTCGCGCGGCAGGCCGTAGAGCGCCATGTCGATCAGCGCCCCCGCTCCGAGGTCTTCCATCACCGGAAGCTTGTGCGCGTTGCCGATTTCGACCAGCTCGGCCAGGCTGACCTCGGCCGTGAAGCCCACGATGCGGTAGTTCGATGGATGCACCTTGAGCAGCATCGCGGTGTCAGGGCCGATCGCCGCGGCATAGTCGTCCGGATGGGTCCGGTTGGTAGTGCCGACTTCGCGCAGGCGCGCGCCGCTGCGCCCCATCACGTCTGGAATTCTGAAGGAGCCGCCAATCTCGATCAGCTCACCGCGCGAGACGATCACCTCGCGGCCGTCCGCGATCGAATTGAGCGCCAGCAGTACCGCCGCGGCATTGTTGTTGACCACGGTCGCCGCCTCAGCGCCAGTCAGCGCGCACAATTCCTCTTCGACCAGCGAATCGCGATCGCCGCGACCGCCGCTTGCGAGATCGTATTCGAGATTCACCGGCGACCGCGCCGCGCGCACCACTGCCTCGATCGCCGGCTCCGCCAGCAGCGCGCGTCCGAGATTCGTATGCAGCACCACGCCGGTCGCGTTCACCACCGCTCTCAGCGCGGGCTCGTCGGCAGCCGCGGCGACGACCGCCATGCGCACAATCTCATCGACCAGCGACTCGCGCGTCGGCACGGCGCCGGTCTCGGCCGAAACGATCGCCGACCTGAGCGCCGCCTGCGCCTGCCGCAGCAGCATCCGCAAGTAGTCGTGGGCGAAACCGCTCAACGCCGGGTCGCGCAGCGCCGCGCGCAGACATTCATCGATCGGGGGCAGTATGCGCAGGACTTGCGATCGCCGGTCGGGCGTGCGGTGATTTTCGTTTTTCCGGCGTGCCGCCATGGCTCGTGATTATAGACCGTGTATGCGCCGATGGCCCGCGCGGCGTAGTGCCTTTCTTCCGACCGGCACTCCACCGCGTGCAGCGGGCGTCAGCGCAAGCGCTATCGCCCGGCAGTTCATGCCGGCGCAGCCTCCTCCTGCGCCATCCGAATAAGGTCAAGACGGGTCAGCAGCAGCAGCGCGCAGCCGAGCGAAAGCCCGCCGCAAATGACCACCGTGGCTTGCGGACCCAGATGTTCGCCGATGAAGCCCACCATCAGCGCCCCGAGCGGCGCCAATCCGATGAACGACAGCGTGTAGAAGCTCATCACGCGTCCGCGCAGTTCGTCCGAAACAAAAATTTGCAGCATCGTATTGGTGGTCGCCATGTAATTGATTAGCCCCGTCCCGATGAACAATTGCGTGATGAGCGAAAACGCCATCGAAGAGGAAAAGCCAAAGGCGATAATTGCGAGTGCGGTGAGAAAGAGACCCGCCGTGAGGCTCTGGCGCAGCCCCCGCGGCGTGCCCGAGCGCCAGGCCAGCGACACGGCGCCGATCACCGCGCCGACGCCCTGCGCGCCCATCAGGATTCCGTAGCCGCGTGCTCCAGTGTGCAAAATGTCTTGTGCGAAGACCGGCATCAGCACGCTGTACTGCATGCCCATGCCGCTGTTTATCGCGACCACCAGCAGCAGGTAACGGCTCGGCCGATGTTCCCACACGTAGGTCATGCCCTCGCGCACCCGGCGCAGCATGTCGAAGCCGATCTTCTCGACCGTCCGGCGCGGCAGCTTCATCGCGAGCAGGCTCCAGATTACCGCGAGATAGCTGATGCCGTTGAGAAAAAAGCAGGTCGCGGTGCCGACCAGATAAATCAGCATCCCGGCGACCGCCGGGCCGATCATGCGCGCGCCGTTGAACATCATCGAGTTCAGCGCAATCGCGTTGGGCAGATCCTCCATCCCGACCATCTCGACTACGAAGGCCTGGCGGCCGGGCATGTCGAACGAGCTCACGATACCGTTGAAGGCAGCCAGGATGATGACGTGCTCCACGCGCACCGCCCCGGTCCAGGTCAACGCGGCCAGCACCAACGCGCTCAGCATCATCAGCACCTGGGCAACGAGTATCAGCCGGCGCCGATCGACATGATCGACCACGACCCCGGCGAAAAGCGCAACCAGCAATATCGGCAGATAATTCGCGAACGTGACCAGGCCGAGCATCAGCGGCGAGTTGGTCAGCTTCAGCACCAGCCAGGACTGCGCCACGGTCTGCATCCAGGTGCCGGTCAGCGAAGTCAGTTGGCCGGCGAAATAGAGCCGGAAGTTGCGATGGCGCAGTGCGCGAAAGGCCTCGAACAGACCGCTGGCGCTCTCGCGCGGCGCCTCGGACGGACTTGACGGCGCGGCGACGGGCGCGGTCTCCATTACTTCGTCAGACATGGGATGAATTCCCAGTCTTGCAGACCGTGCGGCGAAGCGCGAGCCTGCACGAGGCATTTGCGCCGATCGGGCGCGCAACGCCATCTTCGCGGCCTTCTACTCGAGCCTCGCGGCACGGCCCCGCACAGGGGTTCACGGCAGACCCGACACTGGGATAGAATTGATAGGCGGGATACTTGAGCTGCGCTGGGACGGGCGCTGCCGCGCAGATCGCCAGCCGCGAGGAAATAATTATGTTCGGCGAAATCACGCCACGCACCCATTCGCCACGAGCACCATTCATCTCGATCGAAGAAGCCCTCGAGGAGACCAGGCGCGGCCGCATGATCATCCTGATGGATGATGAGAATCGCGAGAACGAAGGCGACTTTTGCATGGCGGCGGAAAAGGCCTCGCCCGAAGCGATTAACTTCATGGCGAAATTCGGCCGCGGGCTGATTTGTCTGCCGATGGCTGCCGAGCGCATCGAGCAACTCGGGCTCAGCATGATGGTTGGTGACAACCAGGCGCCGCTCGGCACCGCCTTCACGACTCCGATTACGGCCCGGCGCGCGGCCGGTTCGGGCATCTCGGCGCAGGATCGCGCGACCACGATTCTGCAGGCCGTCCGCGAGGACGCCAACGGCGCCGAGTTCATCACGCCCGGCTACGTCTATCCCTTGCGCGCCCGCGACGGCGGGGTGCTCGTGCGCACCGGTCAGACCGAGGGCGCGGTCGATCTCGCACGGCTCGCGGGGCTCAAACCAGCCGGCGTCATCTGCGAAATTCTCAAGGAAGACGGCACCATGGCGCGGCGCGACGACCTGATCGAGATCGCGCGCATTCACGGCCTCAAGATCGTCACCGTCGCCGACATTATCGAGTACCGCCTGCGCAACGAAACGATGGTTCAGCTTATCGCCGAGGCACGCCTGCCCACCGATTTCGGCGAATTCCGTGCGCGCGTGTACCGCAACCGCGTGGACCAGAGCGAGCATCTGGTGCTCCTGATGGGTCCCATCTCGCCGGAGCGGGCGGTGCTCGTGCGCGCGCATCGCGAGTACCTGCCCGGTGACGTTTTCGGATATACCAAGCGCAATACCCGCAGACTGCTGCATGCCGCGATGGAACAGATCGCCAGCGCCGGCGAGGGCGTCATCCTTTACCTCAAGCGCGAATCCGACACTATCGCCAACGATATCGACAGCGGCACGCGGCGGGTCATTCGCCCGGCCAGCACGCGTTTCAATGCACCCGAGGCCGACTTCCGCGACTACGGCATCGGCGCGCAGATCCTGCGCGATGTCGGCGTGCGCAAGATGATCCTCCTGACGGACAAGCCGCCGCGGCTGGCAAATCTGCCGGGCTATGGCCTTGAGATCGTCGATAGCGCTCCGCTCTCGACCAACGGCGGCGAACCGCTCGACGGCTAGCGCGACTGCGCGAATTTCCGCAAAACCGAACGGGCCTGCGCGCATGTTGGCTTCGATGGCAGGTGTCATTGTCTCGATGAAAGTGTGCGCGCGCGAACTATCCATAATTTTTGCAGATCTTTCGCCAGAACTTTCGAATGACTATTCGGTGATTTGCCTGCAGCTGAAAAAATGCGACTGAGCTTGCGCGGCAACATCACGTGGCGTTCGCACCGCGCGCATCGATGCGCCGTGCTCGCGACGGTGTTCGTCACGCTGACGCTCGGGTACATGGGGTCAGCGCTCGCCGCCGATACAAATGGATTAACGACGGGCGGACTCGCAACCTCCGAGACCGCGATCGCCGGCATCTTCGCGGCCCACGGCTACTTCATCGGCTTGCTGGTAGTGCTGCTGGGCGGCCTCGCCCTCAACCTGACGCCATGTGTCTATCCGCTCATCGGCGTGACCATCGCATACTTCGGCAACGAGAGCGGCGCCCCGCGCAAAGTGATCGTGCTCGCAAGCCTCTACGTTCTCGGCATCGCCCTGATGTTCTCCAGCGTCGGCGTCGCCGTCGCACTCTCTGGCGGCCTCTTCGGCGCGGCTCTGCAGAATCCCTACGTGCTCGCGGTGATCGCTGCGATGTTGCTGACGCTCGCGGCTTCGAGCTTCGGGCTGTTCGTGCTGCAACCGCCCCAATGGGTCATGCAGCGCGCCGGCGTGGCGCGTCCCGGATATTTTGGCGCTCTCGTGATGGGACTCGGGATGGGTGTCGTCGCTGCGCCGTGCATCGGTCCGATCGTGCTGGGATTGCTCCTGATGGTGCAGCGAAGCCGGAGTCCGCTGTTTGGCTTCGTGCTCTTTTTCACTCTCGCAATCGGACTCGGACTCCCTTATATCGCGCTCGCACTTGCGGCGGGCAGCATCCGCCGCCTCCCGCGATCCGGCCAATGGCTCGCATGGATCGAACAGCTCTTCGGTTTCGTCCTGGTCGGTCTCGCGCTCTATTTCCTCGATCCGATCGTGCCCAATCGGATCATCACGCGCGCCCTGCCGTATTATGCCGCCGCGGCCGGCATCTTCCTCGGGTTCGTCTCGCCTGCCGGCCGCAATTGGCGTCCCTTTCTGATTCTTCGATTCGCCATTGGCCTCGTCTCTGCAGCGGCGCTGGTCCATCTGCTGACCCAAAGCCGCAGCATGGTCCCGCAACTCACCTTCGCGGCTTTCGATCCCGCACTGCTGCAAGCCGCAAGATCTGCACAGCAGCCCATCGTGATCGATTTCAGCGCCGATTGGTGTATCCCGTGCCGGGAGATGGAGCGGACCACCTTTGTCGACCCGACGGTACTGCGGGAGGCGGCCGGATTCGTCCGCCTGCGCGCGAATCTGACGGCAGAAAACTCCACCAACGAGGCGATTATGAAGGAGTTCAGAGTCGAGGGAGTTCCCACCACGGTGTTTATCGACGCCAAAGGCAATCTCCGCAAGCACCAGGTCGGCTACATCGGACCGGCCGAATTCGCGAAGGACTTGCGCGACTTCAAGTGAGGCCCGGGCCAGGCAGACCCGAGCCTCATAGGGGCGCTATCTGTCATTCAAAAACTTCGTTCTATTTCACTGGACCGTGAGTGTTCTAAGTCAGCCGCCGAGCACGCACGCGTTCAAACAAAATTACAGCATAAAAACAAGCATTTTTTGGCGTTTCCGGGTACTTTCCAAAATACTGTTTGAGAGAGCCGCAAATTAGGGCACTGGGCGCTTTACACCGCATCCATGCCCGCGTAAAATGAAAAGGCAGTTGGGGGCGGTTGGGAGTCAGTTCAGGTTCCGTCTTTTCCTATGGCAAACAAACAAAGTTCCGACGGCTACGGCGCCGAGTCCATCAGGGTTCTCGAGGGTCTGGAGGCGGTTCGCAAACGCCCCGGCATGTACATCGGCGACACCGCCGAGCGCGGTCTCCATCATCTGGTGTCGGAGATCGTCGACAATTCGGTTGACGAAGCGCTGGCGGGTTTCTGCACCGAAATAAACGTCATCATTTTGAGCGACGATCGAATTTCGATCGAAGACAACGGACGCGGAATTCCGGTCGGGCCTCATCCGACCGAAAAGCGCGATACGCTCGAAGTCGTGCATACGGTCCTTCACGCGGGCGGCAAGTTCGACCGCGGGGCGTACAAGGTTTCGGGCGGACTGCATGGCGTAGGCGCGTCGGTGGTGAACGCGCTCAGCCAGCAGTTCGAGGTCGAAGTCCGCAAGAACGGCAAGATCTATTTCCAGGACTACGAGCGCGGCGTGCCCATGCACAAGGTCGAGGAGCGTGGCGCGACCAAAAGCTCCGGCACCAAGACCACCTTTTCGCCGGACCCGACGATCTTCAAGGAGGTCGTCTTCAAGCACGAAATCATCGCACGCTATCTGCGCGAGATGGCCTACCTCAACGCAGGCCTTAAAATCCGGCTCAAAGATGATCGCACCGGCAAGGAAGAGGAGTTCCATTACGAGGGCGGTATTGCGGAGTTCGTCGAGTCGGTCAGCAAGGGCAGCGCCGCGCTGCACGACGTGATTTTCTTCAAGGGCGTGCGCGAAGGCATCGACGTCGAGGTCGCACTGCAATGGACCGACGCCTACCACGAAACCATTTTCGCCTACGCCAACAATATCCATACGATCGAGGGCGGGACGCATCTGTCGGGCCTCAAGTCCGCGCTGACACGGACGCTCAACAGCTACGCGGCCAAGAATAATCTGTTTGCCAGGAACAAGGAGCTGCGGCTGGAGGGCGACGACACCCGCGAGGGTCTGGTCGCCGTAATTAGCGTCAAGATTCCCGAGCCGCAGTTCGAAGGGCAGACCAAGACCAAGCTCGGGAACTCCGAAGTCGAGGGGCTGGTCTCGGGCCTGGTCAACGAAAAACTGGGTGAGCATTTCGAAAAGACTCCGGGCATAGCTAAAAAAATCATCATGCGCGCGATCGATGCCGCGACGGCGCGCGAAGCGGCGCGCAAGGCCAAGGATCTCGTGCGGCGCAAGGGCGCGCTCGATTCGGGCTCGCTACCCGGCAAGCTCGCCGATTGCCAGGAGCGCGATCCGGCGCGCAGCGAGCTGTACATCGTCGAGGGCGATTCGGCAGGCGGCTCGGCCAAGCAGGGCCGCGACCGCCGCGTACAGGCGATCTTGCCGTTGCGCGGAAAAATCCTGAACGTCGAGCGCGCGCGTATCGACAAGGTGCTGTCGTCGGTCGAGCTGCGCACGATGATCACGGCGCTCGGGATGGGTGTCGGTGACGAAAAGGATGTCGCCAAGCTGCGCTACCACACGATCGTGATCATGACCGACGCCGACGTTGACGGATCGCATATCCGCACGCTGCTGCTAACCTTCTTTTTTCGCCAGTTTCCCGAAATTATCGAAGGCGGCTATCTCCACGTCGCGCAGCCGCCGCTCTTCCGCGCCAAAAAAGGCAAGACCGAACGCTATCTCAAGGACGAGGCCGCGCTCGAGGATTATCTGACCGATCTGGGCGCCGAGGCGGTGACCTTCGAGACCGGCAAGGGCAAGGAAGCGCGCGAGCTCAAGGGCGCGCCGCTGAAGGGGTTGGTGCGCAAGCTGCTCCATCACGAGCGCATGTTTGAAAACCTTGAGCGGCGCTCAAAGGAGCGCGCGATTGTAAAGGCGCTCGCCGCGATGGTCAGCGACAAATCGATCGGCGCGGAGACCTTTCGCGATCACGCCGCACTCGAAGCGGCGGCCAAGGCGATCGAGCAGGCGGTGGCGTCGCCCAATCTGATCCATCGGATCGAACAGGACGAGGAATTGACTTTCAAGATCGTTTTCTCGCACACGCGCAATGGGGCGACGCCGCCCACGGTCATCGACCTGACGCTGTTCCATAGCGGCGAGTTGCGCGAGATCCGCCGGCTCGGTGCCGACCTCGACACCTACAAGGAGCCCTACAAAATCAGAACCGGCGACGATGAACGCACGGTCGACGCGCTCAAGGCGGTCGCCGACGCGGTCGTGGCGGCGGGTCAGAAGGGCGTCGAGATTCAGCGCTACAAGGGTTTGGGCGAGATGAATCCGGAGCAGTTGTGGGAGACCACCATGAACCCGGAGAAGCGCTCGATGCTGCGGGTCGAGGTCGGTTCGCAGGAAGACGCCGAAGAGATTTTCAGCCGGCTGATGGGCGATCAGGTCGAGCCGCGCCGCCAGTTTATCGAAGAGAACGCGCTCAACGTCCGCAACCTCGATATCTGAAAGTTAGTAAAAATGGCCGACCCGTTGGATCTCGAGGCGCCTGCGCTCCGGGGACGTAAGATCGAAGCAATCGAAGTAAAACTCAAGCAAGCGTTACGCAGGGTGGCAGGTTCCGGAAATCCAGCTGACGGGTTTGTCGTGCACACTCCTAAAGAAGTTTTCGAATATTTTTGGGACGACTGAACACAATAACCTCTCCCTGACCAGGGAGAGGTCGGCGCGAGGCGCGGAGCGGCGATGCGCCGGGTGAGGGTTTATTGCGGAAGAAACAACTTCTGCATCAACATGCGCGCAACCTCCGGCGCGAGCAGACACCGTTCGAGGCAAAGTTGTGGAGGCGCTTGCGGGGACGACAATTCGGCGAGTTCAAGTTTCGTCGTCAATTCCCAGTCAAAGGCTACATCGCTGATCTGTGCTGCCCGGAGAAAAAGCTGATCGTCGAGCTGGACGGCGGGCAGCATCTTGAGCAAGCGCCACACGACAACGAGCGCACGGCCAAGCTCGAAGAGTCAGGTTACAGAGTAATACGCTTTTGGAATACTGAGATTGCAGAGAATATCGACGGAATATTGGAAGCCATATACGCGGAGTTGAATAAACCCTCACCCTAACCCTCTCCCTGGTCAGGGAGAGGGGATTGTGGAGTGCCCCTCCCTTGTCAACCAGAGGGAATGAGAGGATCGACCGAGACTATATAGATGCCTGATTCAACCAACGGCAACGAACCGATACGCAACGAACCGGCGCGGCTGAAGATCGAAGACGACATGCGGCAGTCCTACCTGGACTACGCGATGTCGGTGAATATCGGGCGCGCCCTGCCCGACGTGCGCGACGGCCTCAAGCCCGTCCATCGCCGCATCCTCTACGCCATGTTCCGCGAGGGCCTGCTCTCGTCGCGCCGCTATTCGAAGTGCGCCGGCGTCGTCGGCGAAGTGCTCAAACGCTACCATCCGCACGGCGACAGTGCGGTTTACGATTCGCTGGTGCGCATGGCGCAGACCTTCAGCATGCGCTACCCGCTGATTGACGGGCAGGGCAATTTCGGCTCGATCGACGGCGACCCGCCCGCGGCCTACCGCTATACCGAATGCCGGCTCACGCGCCTGGCCGAGCGGATGCTCGCCGATATCGATAAGGATACGGTCGATTTCGTCGATAATTTCGACGGCTCGCAGCAGGAGCCGGAGTTTCTCCCTGCGCAGATTCCAAATCTGCTGATTAACGGCTCCGACGGTATCGCGGTCGGGATGGCGACTAATATCCCGCCGCATAATCTCGGCGAGGTCTGCGACGCGCTGCTCAAATTGATCGAGAACCCCGACCTGACGATGGAGGAGTTGCTCGAAATCATCCCCGGCCCCGATTTTCCGACCGGCGGCCAGTTGCTCGGGCGCGAAGTGATACGGCAGGCCTACCTGAACGGGCGCGGAATCCTGACCATGCGCGCGAAGGCGGGAATCGAGACCGACAAGCGCACCTCGAAGGCCTCGATCATCGTCCGCGAGATTCCCTACCAGGTGAACAAGACGCGGTTGATCGAGCGCATCGCCGAGCTGGTCAACGACAAACGTATCGAGGGCATCAGCGACCTGCGCGATGAGTCGGACCGCGACGGCATGCGGATCGTGGTCGAACTCAAGCGCGATGCCGAGCCCAAGATCGTGCTCAATCAGCTCTACAAGCTCACGCAGATGCAGGAAAGCTACGGGCTGATCATGCTGGCGATTCACGAGGGGCGGCCGCGCGAGCTCAACTTGCGCGAGATGCTGACGGAATTTTTGCGGCATCGCCAGCGCGTGATCATCCGACGATCGCAGCTCGAGCTGCGCCAGGCCGAGGCGCGGCTGCACGTGCTCGACGGCTTGCTCATCGCGCTCAAGAATCTCGACGCCGTGATCAAGCTGATCCGCGCCTCGGCGGACGCGGAATCCGCGCGGACCGGCCTGATGCGCCAGTTCTCGCTGACGCAGATTCAGGCGCAGGCGATCCTCGATCTGACACTGCGGCGGCTGACCTCACTCGAGCGCGACAAGATCGAGGCGGAACACAAAGAGGTGCGGGAGACCATCGCGCGCCTGCAAAATATTCTCGGCGACGAGCGCGAGCAGATGAGGCTGATCGCGGAGGAACTCACCGACATCCGCAAGGAATTTGCCGACGAGCGCCGCACGCAGATTATCGAGGCCGAGGGCGACTTCTCGATCGAGGATTTGATCGTCGAGGAAGACGTCCTCGTGACCGTCACGCACGGCGGATACATCAAGCGCACGCCGCTGTCGCTCTATCGCACGCAGCGGCGCGGCGGACGCGGCAAAATCGGGGCGAGCGCGAGTGCCGAGGATCTGGTCGAGCATCTGGTGGCGGTCGGCACGCATGACCGGCTGCTTTTCTTTACCAGCGCGGGCAAGGTTTACGAGAAAAAAGCCTACGAACTGCCCGAGGGTGGACGCGCCGCGCGCGGCCGCTCGATCGCCAATCTGCTGAGCCTCGCCGGCGACGAAACGCTTTCGGCGTTCCTGCCGGTGCCCAAGGACACCAAGGGCAAATACGCCTTTTTCGCCACCCGCCGCGGACTCGTCAAGAAAACCGAACTCGATCAGTTCGGCAACATCCGCACCAGTGGAATTATCGCGATCAATCTCGAAGACGGCGACGAATTGATCGGCGTGCGAATCACCGACGGCGATCAGCACATCGTCTTGTCCACCCGCGAGGGCCAGGCGATCCGCTTCAAGGAAGAGGAGGCGCGTCCGATGGGTCGCGGCACCTACGGCAACCTCGGGATGGACCTCGAGAAGGACAAGAAAACCGGAGAACTATTGGACGAGGTGGTCTCGATCGCGGTGTCGCGCGAAGACGAAACCCTGCTGACGGTCTCGGAGCGCGGCTTCGGCAAGCGCACGGAAGCGGCCGAATATCGCCTGACCCATCGCGGCGGCAAGGGCGTCATCACGATGAACGTGACCGAGCGGACCGGCAAGGTGGTCAACGTGCGGCAGGTCGGCTCGGATGACACGGTCGTGCTGATCACCGATCGCGGCCAGGTAATTCGGCTCGCGGCGAAGCAGGTGCGGATTACCGGGCGCAACGCGCAGGGCGTGCATCTGGTGCGGCTCGACGAGGGTGAGCGTGTGCAGGCGGTCGCGCGACTCGCCGAGGGCGCCGACGATGATGAATCCGCTAACGGCAACGGCGCGAACGGTGATGGCGCCGATGACGAGTAGGCCGCGGGGGGTGAGGCGGTAGCGTTGGACGTTGCGCGGGCGCGGCGCTAATAAATAGCTCATGCCACTGGACGCATCGCTGGTTGGAACCGAAGCAGAGCCGCTCGTACACGAAGTCGACGAACGCTGGACGATGGCCTATGCAGCCGGCCTCGGCGACCTGCTCGACTGTTACATCGATACGCGCCGCCCACAGGGAATCATCGCGCATCCGCTGTTTCCGGTCTGTCTCGAATGGCCGACGGCGCTGGCGCTGCGCGCGAAACATCGCGGCAAGATGCTGCCGGCCGAGGCCGCGCGCGGTGTCCATGCGACCCATCACGCGATAATCCATCGCACGCTGCGGCCGTCGCTGCGGGTGACCACGCGGGCGATGATCGCGGGAATCGAACAGCGCAAGCCCGGTGCGTTCGAGGTCACGAAATTCGAGACGGTTGACGATCAGGGTGCGCCGGTTTGCACGACCTACACCGGCAATATCTATCGCCAGGTCGAGCTCGCAGGTGACGAGCGGCCCGCGACAATGCCACCCGTGCCCACGCCCAAGAGTGCGCCGGCGCGGCCGCGCGCGGAGCATCGCATACCGGTTGCGGCGGGCGCCGCGCACATTTACACCGAATGCGCGCGCATCTGGAACCCGATCCACACCGATGCGAAGGTCGCGGCAGCAGCGGGACTGCCCGCAATCATGCTGCACGGTACGGCAACGCTCGCGCTGGCGGTTTCGCGGGTAATCGCGAGCGAGGGCGCGGGCGATCCCGAGCGCGTCGCGGAGATTTTCGGCCGCTTCGGCGCAATGGTATTCATGCCCTCGGAGCTGTCGCTGCGGATGATCTCGCGTGAACGAATCGACAACGGCCGCGATGCGATCTTCTTCGAGGCGCTAACTAGCGAAGGTGGGCGCGCGGTGCGCGACGGTGTCGTGATCCTGCGCGCATAGGTGCGGCTTTCTAATTTCGGAGAGTGAACCTATGAAAGTGAGGGCGGCGGTGGCGCGCGCGGCGGGGATGCCGCTGGAAGTAACCGAGGTCGATCTCGACGGGCCGCGTGCGGGCGAGGCGTTGGTCGAGATCAAAGCGACCGGCATTTGCCATACCGACGCCTACACCCTCTCGGGCAAGGACCCCGAGGGCCTGTTCCCATCGATCATGGGCCACGAGGGCGCGGGCGTCGTCGTTGAGACCGGGCCGGGCGTGACCACGCTCAAGGCCGGCGACCATGTAATTCCCCTGTACATTCCGGAATGCCGCAACTGCCCGTCGTGCCTCTCCGGGCGCACCAACCTCTGCACCGCGATTCGCGAAACCCAGGGGCGCGGCCTGATGCCGGACGGAACCAGCCGCTTCTCGAGTGGCGGCAAGCTCGTCCATCACTACATGGGCACCTCGACCTTCGCGAATTTCACGGTCGTGCCGGAAATTGCACTGGCGAAAATTCGCGAGGACGCACCTTTCGACAAGGTCTGCTACATCGGCTGCGGCGTGACCACCGGAATCGGCGCCGTGATCAATACGGCGAAAGTGCAGGTGGGCGATCGCGTCGTGGTGTTCGGGCTCGGCGGCATCGGTCTCAATGTCGTGCAGGGCGCGCGGTTGGCCGGCGCCTCGATCATCGTCGGAGTCGATTTGAATCCGGCGCGCAAAGCGATTGCCGAAAAATTCGGCATGACGCACTTCGTCAATCCCGCCGTGGTGCGCGGCGAACTGGTGCCCTTCCTGGTCGATCTGACCAAGGGCGGCGCGGATTTTTCCTTCGAATGCGTCGGCAACGTCAAGCTGATGCGCCAGGCGCTCGAATGCTGTCAGCGTGGCTGGGGCACCTGCGTGATAATCGGCGTCGCCGGCGCAGGCGAGGAGATTTCGACGCGGCCGTTTCAGCTCGTCACCGGGCGCACCTGGAAGGGAACCGCGTTCGGCGGAGCGAAAAGCCGCCGCGACGTGCCGAAAATCGTCGACTGGTACATGGACGGTCGCATCAATATCGACGACCTGATCACGCATACGATGCCACTCGAACGAATCAACCACGGCTTCGATCTGATGCATCAGGGCAAGTCGATTCGCGGCGTGGTGATTTACTGACGGATCGGCCGGCGCCACCCAAATTTATTGACCCTCAAGCGAAAGAGAATTGATCATCGGACGGGCGCGCCGATAGAGTTGGTGGTGGAGAATTCGCGGCCCACCCGCCGCTGGTTCTGATTGAAGACCGGCTGACGCCGGTGGTGCGGGAAGACTGCCGGATGGATCGCCCTTCGAACTTCATGTTCAAAACCGTTATCGCAATGCTTGGTACCGGCGGCGACTCGACGCAAGCGGCGCCCGCGCGTGGCGGGGTCTGCGTGACTCAAATCGTTGCCGCGACACTACTTTGCCTTTTGAATTTCAGTGCGCAGGGGTGCTCGCTGTTTCATCATGGCGACCCGCAGCAGCAACAATTCATGAACGCGCTCAATCGCGGCAATGGAGCCCAGGCGAGCCAGGTCTGGCTCACGATGAGCGCGGAAGATCGCGCGAATTTTACGCACAATATCGGCCTCAAGCCCAACCTTGATAAGGACGAAATTGGGCGCGATCTGCTCAAGCATCAGCAGGAGGCGCAGGCGAAAAAGAACGCCGATGATCCCGACCCGTTAAGCACCGGCGAATACGGTGACGCTGGTTCAGCTCAACAAGCCGAAACACCGGGATTCAATGGCAATCCCCCCGGTGGACTCTCCAATCTGCCGTCCTTCGCCACTCAGCCGTCGGCGACACCCATCGAGATCGGACCTCAGTAGGCGCTTCGAAGCACGGGCCGCAGTCGCGAAGCGATGGGACTTACTCGGGCCTTCATGAAGACGCTCGCGGCTGCGATGCTACTCGTTGCGATCGCCACAAGTACGTCGATGGCGGCCGCGCAGAAGCAGGCTTGCGGACCATTCGGGAACCCGCCGGCGAAGCTAATCGATACCGTCGTACCGAAATGCCCCGATGGGACGACGATTGGGCCCTGGAACGATGCCGACGGCACCGCGCGCTACGCGTGCCTCTACCAACCACCGACCGCATCGCCGTCAAAGCCGCTGCCGCTGATCGTTTACCTGCATCCGTCGCTCGTCAACGCCGATAGTGTGCGCCGCTACACCAACCTGCTCGACTTTCTGAAAACCGCCAATGTCAGCGACGATCCGTCGCGGCCGGGTTTCATCCTGCTGGCGCCGCAGGGCCGCAACACTTCGCATTACTATCCGCCACCCGATCGCACCGGCACCGGTTGGGACAATTGGTATCGCCAGCTGAACCCCGCGGGCGCGCTCCAGGCCGGGGGCGAGGACTATCCCGAAAATGTCGATGCTGAAACAATCGATCACTTCATCGCGGCGGTTGCAGCCACCGGTAAGATCGATCGCAACCGCGTCTATTTGACCGGCTGGTCCAACGGCGGCGCAATGGCCTACCTTTACGGATTGAACCGCCCCGGGATTGCGTCGGTCGCAGTTTACTCGGCCTCCAATCCGTTTCGGTTGCGCCCCGATCCATGTCCGCAGGATCCGGTCGCGGGCGCACCTGCCGACTATCGCCAGCTCAAAGTCCTTAATCCGAAATTACCGACCTACCAGGTGCATAATAGCTGCGACATCGGCGGCATCTGCCCGAACGCGCTGCTGCTCGAAAAGCAATTGGCGGATTTGGGGGGCAGCGTCACCGATACGATTATCGATCGCAATCAGCGTGCGACGTCGGAATGCAGTGCGATTTGCGGGTCTAACTCGAGCGGCGGCGTGGGGAATCCATTCGCCGCGATGATCGGAATGGCGCATCATCTGCGCTGGCCGCGGCCGTGGACGGCGGCGATGCTCGACTTCTTCCGGCTCCATCCGCTGAAACCCGAGCGCGCGCCCGCGCTCAAGAAAAAATAATGCGGCGCTATCCGCTGGGCGCCATCGATCATCTTGCGGAGAATCACGATGGATTTTTCTTTCAATCAGGATCAACAACTGCTGCGCGACACGTTGGCCGACTTCGCACGCCGCGAACTGCTGCCGCACTATGCCGATCGCGACAAGGAGGAAGACCTGCCGCGCAGCGTCGTGCGCAAGCTCGGCGAGATGGGCTTGCTCGCGCCGATGGTCGAGGCTCAATACGGCGGCCAGGCGCTCGATTATGTCTCCCTCGGCATCGCATTCGAGGAGCTCGGCCGCGGCGATTTCAACGCCCCGTACGTTTTGCTGCTGTCGGCGCTGGTCGGTGCGATAATCGCCGCGCGCGGCGACGAACGCCAGAAGAATGCCTATCTCCCCGGGATCTGCCGCGGTGAAATCGTACCCGCGCTGGGCGTGACGGAACCAGCGGGCGGCTCCGATGCTGCGCACGTCAAGCTCAGCGCCCGCCGCGAGGGCGACACTTACATACTCAACGGCGAGAAAACCTCCATCTCATTCGCGTCGTGGGCAGACACGATCCTGCTGCTGGCGCGAACCGGAACGATCGAGCAGGGCGCGCATGGGATCAGCGCGTTCTATGTCGATCTCCACGCGCCAGGCGTCAGCCGCAACCGTTTTCGCGATCTCGGATCGGGCGCCATCGGCCGCGGCCAACTATTCTTCGATTCCGTGCGCGTGCCGGCCGACGCGCGAGTGGGCGCGGAGGGCGCCGGTTTCGTGCAGGTGATGCAGGGTTTCGATTTCAGCCGCTCGCTGATTGGCCTGATGTGCATTGGTGCCGCGCAGCAAAGCGTCGATGAGACCTGCAAGTACGTGGTTGAGCGGCAGGCCTTTGGCGGCAGCCTCGCGCGTTTCGAAGGCGTGTCGTTTCCGCTGGCCGAGGCTGCCGTGCAACTGCGCGCCGCGCGGCTGCTCTGCTACGAGGCGCTCTGGTTAAAGGATCGCGGGGAGCCTCACGGCTGGCTGTCGGCGGGATGCAAGTGGTGGGCGCCCGAACTGTGCGCCCAGGTGCTCCATCAATGCCTGCTCCTGCACGGCCACCTCGGTTTCAGCATGGACTTGCCGCATCAGCAGCGCATGCGCGACGTCATTGGCCTGGAAATCGGCGACGGCACCGCGCAGGTGATGAAGCTGCTGGTCGCACGCGCGTTGCTCGGCAATGTCGCGCGCGGTTACTGACGGCGCGCGGCAAACCGCAACCGGATGTAGTCGCCGGTCCAGCGCCCCTGCTCATCACAGAGCACCGGACGCAGCATTTCGACCACTTCCTCGACTGCTTGCGGCCGCTGTTCGGCCGGTAACCGGTTCAGGAACGGCTGGAGGAAAAGTTCGATCCATCCGGCCATGTTGGTCGGCAGCGGCGTCGGTCGCGGAATCAGTTCGATGTATTCGACCTTGAAGCCGGCGCGTTCGAGCCGCGCACGATAGTCGTCAACGGTCGGGAAATACCAGGGGATGGTCGCCGCCCCGTCCGTGATTCCGTGCCGCTCGAGCACCGCGATCATCGCGACGGTGATCGCCGCCACGCACCCATGGCCGCCCATCTCAGCGACGAAGCGGCCGCCCGGCTTGAGCGCGCGATGTACGCCCGCAATCACCGCGTCGCGATCGTGCGCCATCCAATGGAGCGCGGCGTTGGAAAACACGGCATCGAACTCGGCTGAAAACTCGAGCTTGCCGCCCTCCATTACTCGCGCGTCGAGCCCGCGGCGCTTGGCCGCCGCGATCATGTCGGCAGCCGCATCGACGCCGACCACGACCGCGCCGGAGGCTGCGAGTTTTTCCGTCAGGACGCCATCGCCGCAACCGAGGTCGAGAATCCGCTCGCCCGCCTGTGGCCTGAGCAAGTCCAGCACGGGCGCACCCAGGGTGGGCACGAAGTGGGCATGCTGCGCGTAGCGATCGGCCTTCCAGTCCTGATTCGGCTTGCCCTCGGTTTCCATTCGATGCTCCTGTTCGACGGCGCTTAGTGGATGCCCATTTTCGCGACGCTGCCGGTTGATCGCAAGCGCGAATCATCACGCCGGCGCTCCCGCATGATGCTTGTGCGGCGACGCCGTACTAAAATCGCTGTGCTTGCTGTGAAAATATCGTCAAGCAAGCATTAGCGATGAGCAGTGTCCGACAGATTCCGCGCCTGGTAATTGCCGCGACCGGCAGCGGCGCTGGAAAAACCACGATCGCGATCGGCCTGATGGCCGCCCTGCGCGCGCGCGGATTGGTCGTCGCCGCTTTCAAATGCGGCCCCGACTACCTCGACCCGACCTACCATGCGCGCGTCACCGGCGCGGTCTCGCACAATCTTGACGGCTGGATGATGGGACGCGACGCGGTAATCGCGACATTCTCTCGCGCCGCACACCACGCCGACCTCGCGGTGATCGAAGGGATGATGGGCCTGTTCGACGGCGCCTCTCCGATCGGCGACGAGGGCTCCAGCGCCGAAATCGCGAAGTGGCTCGCCGCGCCCGCGATCCTGGTCGTCGATGCGTCCGGGATGGCGCGGACAATCGCCGCGGTCGCGCACGGATTCGCCCGCTTCGATCCGGCGCTGCGGCTCGCCGGCCTGATTTGCAACCGCGTCGGCAGCCGTGGTCATCTCGACCTGTTGCGAACGGCATCGCAGGAGGTGCCGGTCCTCGGCGGATTGCCCGAGCATGCCGCAGCCGCCTTCCCGGAACGCCATCTCGGGCTTTACAGCGCGAACGAAAAACACGTTCCGCGCGAACTGCTCGATCAAGGGGGCTTTCTCGCCGCCGAATGGTTCGACCTCGACGCGATCATCGCGCTTGCGCGATCTGCGCCGCCCTTGAAAATTGACGCTGAAATTCACGATCGACGATCGAACGTCGCAGCGCGCCGATGCCGCATTGGCGTCGCGCTCGACGACGCGTTTCACTTCTACTACGAGGACAACCTGAAACGGCTCGAAACGCTCGGCGCCGAGATCGTAAATTTCAGCCCCGTGCGCGACCGGGAATTGCCCGCCGTCGATGGACTCTATTTCGGCGGCGGCTATCCCGAGGCGCTCGCCCACGAACTCTCCTCGAATCGATCCATGATCGACGCGGTGCGCGCGTTCGCCCGGCGTGGGGGCCCGGTTTACGCCGAATGTGGCGGCCTGATGTATCTCACGCGTGCCCTTCGTACGCTGGACGGCTCGTCGTTCCCGATGGCCGGGCTCATACCCGCCGACGCGCTAATGCATGATCGATTGCAGGCGCTCGGCTATGTCGAGGTCGAGACCGTTGCGCCGTCGATTCTGGGCGCGGTGGGCCTGCGGTTTCGTGGCCATCAGTTTCGCTACTCCACGCTCGCACCGGAGCCCGCCGGCGTCGAACGCGTGTACCAGGTGCGCCCCCGATGGGGCAGCGATTTCGCCGAGGGCTACCGCGCCGAAAACCTGCTGGCTACCTATGTCCACGCGCATTGGGCGTCGAATCCATCCGCGGCGGCCGGCCTGGTCGAGTCGTGCGCTACATTTCGCGATCGCAATCGCTAGCGCCCGCGCTAATCCCAACCGCGGGCACCTCCACGTTTTCCTCGCCGTCAATGCTAGAGTCTTCGCGGGATAAATGACGATGCCAGCGCGCACATTGATGGTGCAAGGAACCGCATCCTCGGTCGGCAAGAGCCTGACCGTGACGGCGTTGTGTCGCCTGTTTCGGCAATCCGGCCTGCGCGTCGCGCCGTTCAAATCGCAAAACATGGCGCTCAATTCATTCGTCACGCCGGACGGCGCCGAGATCGGCCGCGCACAAGCCGTCCAGGCCGAGGCCGCGGGCATCGCGCCATCGGTTGAGATGAACCCGATTCTGCTCAAGCCCGAGGGCGACACGCGCTCGCAAATGGTGCTGATGGGCCGGCCGGCGGGCAGCTTCACCTTCGCCGAGTACCATCGGCGCAAACCCGAATTGATTCGAACCATCGCGCAATGTCTAGCGCGGCTGCGCGCAATCTATGACATCGTCGTCATCGAAGGCGCCGGCAGTCCCGCCGAGATCAACCTGGCCTCGCATGATATCGTGAACATGCATGTGGCGGAGGCCGCCAACGCACCGGTCATCCTGGTTGGTGACATCGATCGCGGCGGGGTCTTCGCGCAGTTCGTCGGCACCCTGGACCTGCTCGATCCGGCGCACCGCGCGCGCGTCGCGGCCTTCCTGATCAACAAATTCCGTGGCGACGCGGGGTTGCTGAAACCGGGTATCGAATACCTCGAGCACCGCTTTGCCATTCCGGTGATTGGCGTCGTGCCGTATATCCCCCGCTTGCGTATTGCCGATGAGGATTCCGTCGCTCTGGAGGATCGTCGCGGACGGACGGCCACATCGCCGGCGCAAATCGAAATTGCGATTCTCCGGCTGCCTCACATCTCGAACTACGATGACTTTCTCGCGCTCGAACACGAACCCGGCGTGGTTGTGCGTTTCGTCGAGTCGCCCTCGCAGATGGCGCGCGCCGACCTCGTGATGATTCCGGGTTCGAAGAACACTGTCGCCGACCTCGATTGGCTTCGTACGTGCGGATTCGCCGATGTGATTATAGAGCGATCGCGTCGGCGCCAACCGATCGTGGGAATCTGCGGCGGCTGCCAGATGCTCGGCGAGACCATCGCGGACCCCAACGCTATCGAATCGTCCATACGCAACACCAAGGGACTCAACCTGCTGCCGATCAGCACCTCCTTCGTCCGCGAGAAACGCACCGCGCAGGTCCGCGCGCGTGTCGCGACGCCAACGTTTTTGAGCGGCGAGGCCACCATCGAAGGCGAAATCAGCGGTTATGAAATTCACATGGGTCAAATCGAACGGAGCGCAGGTGCCGCCGCACCATTCAGGATCGTCGCGCGAAACACCGTTACCGATGATGCGCTCGACGGTGCGATAAGTGCGGATGGCACCATTATCGGCACGATGCTGCACGGAATCTTCGAAAATGACCTACTGCGGACCGCCTTGATCCGAACGCTCCGGCGACGCAAGGGAATCGACGCCCCCGACGGCCCTCCGGTTCGCACGCGCGAGGCGGAATACGATCGGCTGGCCGCGACGGTGCGCGCGAATATAGATTGGGAGACGATCCAACGAATCGCGGGCTTGAGCTAACGCTGCCGCGGTCGGCGACACTAACTGAATCTTTGCGCCTTCAGTGCGCGGCTAATGACTATGAAGCATTCACCTCGAGATGAGTCGTCCACCACCGCCCACGATTCCGCGGCAGCGCCCAACACGCTCGAAGGTTACAGCGTGTTGCATCAGTTCTTCCGCATTCGGCGGCCGCAGTGGAACGCGCTGGAACAGAGCCGGCGCACCGGGATTATCGAAAATGCCGAGCATGCTTTCGCGGCGATGGAGCGGCGCGAGGACGGTCAGACCGCGATTTTCTCGCAACTCGGACACAAGGGCGATCTCATCGCGATTCATTTCCGGCGCGGACTCGACGAACTCAACGCCGCGCAACTGCAGGTCGGTCGTCTCGCATTGAGCGAGTACCTGGAGCCCACGACGTCGTACGTGTCGGTGGTTGAAATCGGACTCTACGAAGCGACGGTAAAACTCCACGCGGAACTTGCCGCCCGAGGCGTGAAACCGCATTCGCCGGAATGGATCAAGGCGGTCAGCGACGATCTGGAAGAGCAGCGGCACAAGCTGGGAGTCCGTTTGTGGCCGACCGTCCCGGACCGCCGCTACGTCTGCTTCTATCCGATGAACAAGCGGCGCTCAGGCAGCGACAACTGGTACTCGCTGCCGATCGAGGAGCGCCAGTTGCTGATGCGCGAGCACGGCATGATCGGGCGGCGCTACGCGGGACAAGTGACGCAGGTGATATCCGGATCGATCGGCTTCGACGACTGGGAATGGGGGGTCGATCTTTTCGCCGACGACCCGCTGGTCTTCAAGAAGCTGGTGTATGAGATGCGCTTCGACCAATCGAGCGCGCGCTACGCGGAGTTCGGCCCGTTTTACATCGGGATTCGTCTGCCGCCCGCGGAACTCGGCCGCGTGCTCGGCGTTCCCGACATTCGTTAAACCCGCACTCCCGAAGCCGCGCGCTGCAGGACGCGCGCGTGCCGGCTAGCCCTTGTGCAGGTTGGCGAAGGCCTCTTCAACCTCGCCGTCGAGCGGAAACCGCCCAACCACGGCCTTCGAGAAAATCAGCTTGCCGTCCGCGATCACGTCGAATTGACCGCTCTTGCCCGGGGTCAATTGCGCATCTTCCTCGAAGCGTGACTTGAGTATGGCGGCCAGACTGGCCGCCCGTGGACGATAGCCTCAAACGGCGCAGTAAAGAATTTCCGTTGCCATGATTGGAGCGTACTCCGTGATCGCTATGCGCTCAATTACATCCGGCGCACACGATCGTTACCGCCTACTTGTTTCCTTCGACCAGATCGACGAATACCGCCGCGGCCACCACCGAGGTCCACAATCCGTCGCGATCGCCGATCGCCGATTGCGTGACGTTGCGCGTCGAAACGATCTTGTCCGACACGCGCCAGATATCCTTGCGCTCGTCGTAGCTCGCGTTGGGATCGAAATCTACACCGAGAATCGTCGCAAGCATCATCGCCGCGAGATCTTCAGCATAATCGCCGGTCTTCTGCTCGGTTTCACCGAAACTGTGATGCTCCGAAAGGTAGCCATACTGGCGCGAGTCGGCCGGAATCGCGACTCCCACCGAGGCCGCGCACAGGCGATGCGGTTCGTCGGTCGCATTATCGCTCATCACCGCGAACACGATCTGTCCGGGCCTCAGATAGCGCTGCCCTTCCTGCAGCGTAATCAGCTTGCATTGCGGCGGATAAATCGATTTCACCCTAACGAGGTTGTACTCGGCGATTTGTGCGGAACGCAGCGACAGCTCGAAGGCGTTGAGCTTTTCGCGATGCTTTCCAACGCCCTTGGTCAGAAACACGCCCTTCGGAACCGGACCCATCTATTTGCTATCTCCCGTGGCTAATGCTCCGCCCCCATCGCCATCGAATGACCGCGATGCGAACATTAATCTTCCAGACATCGGCAGTGGATGAAAGCCCGTATTCGCGAAATATCGCGCGCAAGGTTGCGGCGGCGTTACACTTCGTTTAACGGTTTGTATTCGCCGAACACCCGTCGCATCGCGTCCGCGATTTCGCCGAGCGTCGCGTGTGCGCGGACGGCGTCGATGATCGGCGGCATCAGGTTGGCCCCGTCGCGTGCGACCTGCTCGACCTTTGCGATCGCCTTACTCGCACTTTCCTGGTTCCGTTCAGCTCGAACATTCTCGACCCGCGTGCGCTGCTTCTGCTCGATCGCCGGATTCACCTTCAGGATGTCGCCGGGCGGCGCGTCGCCCGAAGTAAAATCGTTAACGCCGACGATGATGCGCCGCTTGGTCTCGATTTCGCGCTGGTAGATAAACGCGGCGTTCTGAATCTCGCGCTGCATATAACCACGCTCGATCGCCGCCACCGCGCCGCCCAGGTCATCGATCTTGCCGAGATACTCGAGCGCCTTTTTTTCGATCTCGTTGGTCAGGCTCTCCACGTAGTACGATCCGCCCAACGGATCGATCGTGTCGGTGACGTCGGATTCATTCGCGATCACCTGCTGAGTGCGCAGCGCCAGCAGCGCCGAGTTCTCGGTCGGCAGGGCGAGTGCCTCATCCTTGGAATTAGTGTGCAGCGACTGCGCGCCGCCGAGCACCGCCGCGAGCGCCTGCAGCGTCACGCGTACGACGTTGTTATCGACCTGCTGTGCGGTGAGGGTCGAGCCCGCCGTCTGCGCATGGAACCGCATCATCATCGAACGCTCGTCCTTGGCCTTGAAGCGATCTTTCATGATGCGCGCCCAGAGCCGCCGCGCCGCGCGGTACTTCGCCACTTCCTCGAAGAAATTGTTGTGCACGTTGAAGAAGAACGACAACCGGCTCGCGAACGCATCCACCGCGAGGCCCGCCTTGACCGCCGCTTCGACGTACGCGATGCCGTCCGCGATCGTGAACGCGAGTTCCTGCGCCGCGGTCGAGCCGGCCTCGCGGATGTGGTATCCGGAAATCGAGATCGTATTCCAGTTCGCGACTTCGCGGCTGGCGAATTCGAAGATGTCCGTGATGATCCGCATCGAGCCGCGCGGCGGATATATATACGTGCCGCGCGCGATGTATTCCTTGAGGACGTCATTCTGAATCGTGCCGTTGAGCTTGTCCCACGACACGCCGCGCTTTTCCGCGACCACCAGGTAGAGCGCCAGCAGAGTCGCGGCAGTCGAGTTGATCGTCATCGAAGTCGAGATTTTCTCTAGCGGCAATTCCGCCAGCAGCATCTCCATGTCCGCGACCGAACAGATCGAAACTCCTACCCGGCCGACTTCGCCGCGCGCCAGCGGATGGTCGGGGTCGCGGCCCATCTGAGTCGGCAGATCGAAAGCCACGGAAAGCCCGGTCTGGCCGTTGGCGAAAAGATAGCGATAACGGCGGTTCGACTCCTCGGCGTCGCCGAAGCCCGCATACTGGCGCATCGTCCACAGCCGCCCGCGATACATCGTGGGCTGCACCCCGCGCGTGAATGGGTATTCGCCGGGAAACCCGAGGTCGCTCACAAAATCGAATCCCTTGAGATCCTCGGGATCGTACTCGCGCTTGATCTCGATGCCGGAATTCGTCGCGAAGATATCGCGCCGTTCCGGTCCGCGCTTCAGCGCCGGCACCACGCGTTTCTCTTCCCAGGTTTTGCGCGCCGCGCCTATCGTGGGTTTGTCTTCAGGCATGATCATCGCCTCAATCGACTACTCTACTACCAGCAGCAGTTCGCCCTTCTCCACGGTCTGGCCAGGTTTTACCTTCAGCTCCACGATCTTGCCCGCCTTGGGCGCCTTCAATTCGTTTTCCATCTTCATCGCCTCGACCACCAGCAAGCCCTGATGAGCCGCGACTTCCTCACCGACGGCGACCAATACGTTGATCACGCGCCCCGGCATCATCGCCTTCAGCATGGCCTTGCCTGCCGGCGCCGGACGCGCTCCCGGATGGCGCGATCGACGGGCCGCATCTATTAGCGTTACACGAGCCGCATCGCCCACCCGCGAAGTCACCACCAGCTCCTCGCCCTCGCGCACGATTTCGAAATCGAACGAGCGGTTGTCGATCAGGATTGAATATGAAGAATGCCCGACGCGATGCACGTCAACCTCGAACTGGCGCTCACCAATCTTCAGGCGCAGGGCGTGCGCGGCAAGCTCTTCCACTTCCAGTTGATGATCGGCGCCGTCGAGGGTCGCCACGTATCTGATCGGCATCGCGTCGTTCTCCGCTACGAGTCCCTAGCAGGGTCTTGAGAAACCGGGAAGATTACCAACGGTACGAAATTTCAACTCAGCACCCTGCGTGAAAGATGGCTTCCTTCCTTACCTTCTCGCCCCTCCTGGGGAGACAACGAGTGAGGAGAGCTCGCTGTGAAAAGCCCTTTTCAACAGCCGGCTAGCGCCGCAGCATCTCGATGCGGCCCGCCGTCTTCCACGCCGAAACGTGTCCCGCGTTTGCGCCGGCCGCCGTTGTACCCGGTGTCGTCGCCGTATGATTCTGACTGCGATGCGCCGTCACCGCCGCCGCCAGCAGCGCCGCCAGCCGCACCGGGTCTTCACCGCGCGTGAGCGCCTCGGGGCGATACTCCTCATTGATGAAGTTGGTATCGAAGTCGCCCGCGAGAAACCGCGGCTGTTCCATCACCCAGCGATGGAACGCGAGATTGGTCGTCAGCTCGCCCGCGATCGTGCATTCTGAAAGCGCCCGCCGCATGCGATCGATCGCCTCGGCGCGGTCGCGTCCCCAGGTCGCCAGCTTCGCGATCATCGGATCGTAGTAGAGCGAGACCTCGGACCCTTCGTACACGCCGGCGTCAACCCGAACGCCCGGTCCATTGGGAAAGCGCAGCGTATCGATCCGGCCCGGCGCAGGCATGAAGTCGGCGGCGGGATCCTCGGCATAGATGCGGCATTCGATAGCCCATCCGTGCTGTGCCAGATCGGCTTGCTTGAACGGCAGCGGCAGTCCGGCAGCAACCTGAATCTGCGCCTTCACCAAATCGACGCCGGTGACCATTTCGGTGACCAGATGCTCCACCTGGATGCGCGTGTTCATTTCAAGGAAATAAAAGTTGCGCTCCGCGTCGGCGAGAAACTCGATGGTCCCGGCGCCGACGTAATTGACCGCCCGCGCCGCCTTGACCGCGACCTCGCCCATCGCGCGGCGCATCTCGGGCGTGATGAACGGCGAGGGCGATTCCTCCACCACCTTCTGATGGCGGCGCTGGATTGAACATTCGCGCTCGAATACGTGCACCGTCTCGCCCCTTTGATCGGCGAACATCTGCACCTCGATATGGCGCGGATGCTTGACGAATTTTTCGACATAGAAACGGCCGTCGCCGAATGACGACTTCGCTTCGCTCGCCACCGTGCGCACCGCCGACGCCAGATCCTTTTCATGCTCGACCAGGCGCATGCCCTTGCCGCCGCCGCCCGCAGCCGCCTTCAGCATGATCGGGAAGCCGATCTTTTTCGCGACCGTGCGAACCTCGTCCTCGCTTTCCAGTGTCCCCGGCGAACCGGGCACCACCGACACTCCCGCCGCCGCCATCAGCTTGCGCGCTTCGACCTTGTCGCCCATCTTCTCGATCGCGGTCGGCGGCGGTCCGATAAAGACCATTCCGGCCTCGGCGACCGCGCGCGCAAAGCCCGCGTTCTCGGAAAAAAATCCGTAGCCCGGATGGACCGCCTCGGCCCCTGTAGCTTTGGCCGCCGCTAATATGCGTTCGACGTTCAGGTAGCTCTCGCGCGCGGGCGGCGGCCCGACCGCCACCGCGAAATCGGCCGCGCGCACGTGCAGCGCGGCGCGGTCGGCCTCCGAAAATACCGCAACTGTCTCGATACCCAACTCGCGGCACGCGCGTATCACGCGAACGGCGATTTCGCCGCGGTTGGCAATCAGGATCCGCTTGAACATTTTTTCAGCCATGCGTCAGGTAATCAGCGCTCCCATAGCGCCCTCTATCGCAATAATTCCAGCCGCTTCGAACCACGCGAACGCCATCGGTCTCGCGTCCTCACAGCGGGATATTGCCGTGCTTGCGCGGTGGATTTTTCTCGCGTTTGTTCTCGAGCGCCTTGAGCGACCTGATCAGCCGCGGGCGTGTGTCGCGCGGCATCAGCACCTCGTCGATATAGCCGAGTTCCGCCGCCTTGAACGGATTCGCGAAGGTCCGCCGATACTCCTCGACCAGCCGGCTCTTCTCGGCGACCGGGTCCTTGGCCTGCTCGATCTGGCTGCGAAATACAATATTCACCGCCCCGTCGGGACCCATCACCGCGATCTCGGCGCTCGGATACGCGAAGTTGAAATCGCCGCGAATATGCTTCGACGACATCACGTCGTAGGCGCCGCCGTAGGCCTTGCGCGTGATCACTGTGATCTTGGGCACGGTCGCTTCGCAGAACGCGTATAGCAGCTTGGCGCCGTGGCGGATGATTCCGCCGAACTCCTGCGCCGTGCCCGGCAAAAATCCCGGTACGTCAACGAATGTGACCAGCGGGATATTGAAGCAATCGCAAAAGCGCACGAACCGCGCCGCCTTGACCGACGCGTCGATATCCAGGCAGCCCGCGAGATAGGCCGGCTGATTCGCCACGATCCCGACCGCGTAGCCGCCAATCCGCGTGAACCCGATCAGCATGTTCTGCGCCCAGTCCGGCTGCACTTCCAGCCAGTGGGCGTCGTCCACCACCCGCGTGATGATCTCACGCATGTCGTAGGGCTTGTTCGGGTTCTCCGGCACGATCGTGTCGAGCGCCTCGTCGCGTCGATTCGGATCGTCGGTGGCCACCCGAAACGGCGGGTCCTCCACATTATTCGACGGCATGTACGAGAGCAGTTCGCGGATCGTCATCAACGCGTTCTCGTCGTCGCTCGCCTCCAGATGACATACCCCGGACCGCGTCGAATGAGTGTCGGCGCCACCGAGGTCCTGCATCGTCACCTCTTCATGGGTGGTCGCTTTGATCACGTCGGGCCCCGTGATGAACATGTATGAGGTGTCGCGCACCATCACGATGAAATCGGTCATCGCGGGTGAATAGACCGCGCCGCCGGCGCACGGCCCCATGATCGCCGAAATCTGCGGGACCACGCCCGACGACAGCACGTTGCGCAAAAAGATGTCGGCGTAGCCGGCCAGCGAAACCACGCCCTCCTGGATCCGCGCGCCGCCCGAGTCGTTGATGCCGATTACCGGGCATCCGACCTTCGCCGCAAAATCCATTATCTTGCAGACTTTCTCGGCAAACGCGCCCGAAAGACTGCCGCCGAATACCGTAAAATCCTGCGAAAAAACCGCCACTTGCCGCCCATCGATAGTGCCATAACCGGTGACCACGCCGTCGCCCGGAATTTTGCGCTCGGCCATGCCGAAATCGGTGTTTCGATGGGTCTTGAATTTGTCGAGTTCGACGAAGGAATCCCGATCGAGCAAAAACTCGACCCGTTCGCGCGCCGTCAAGCGCCCCGACTCACGTTGACGCTTGAGCCGGTCCTCGCCGCCCGCGGCCTCCGCCTGGCGCGAAAGCTCCTGGATGCGTTCGATATTTTCTTTTAATCCCATCAGGTAAAACTCATGTACCGGCTAATCGCGAGTGTTCCGGCGCGCACTTAATCGAGTCAGAATACGATGCAACCGCGAAATATATCAATTAGGTGGGCACGCATTAAAGCTGGGGGCGGCCCGGAAGACGGGAAATCATGAGCGAAGGGATGGTCAAGGCGTTCATCGCATGCGGCTGGATCGCAGCCGGAATCGCGAGTGTCGGTAATCTGCTGGTGGCGACGAGGACCGGCGGTCTCAACTTCCCGAACCTGATCCTTACGCTGGTGTTCCTGGGCATCGCCTACGGGATTTACCGGCGTAGCCGGGCCGCGGCGCTCGCGATGTTAATTATCTTCGCGGCGATGCGCGTGCGTTTCTATGGGCTCGCCGAGCGCCTGGCTCCCACCCACGGCGGCTCATCGTTCATGACCTCCTTCTGGGTCTCCACCATGATCTTTATGTCCGCTTATCTCTTGGCCGTCATCGGGACCTTCGCCTGGCACGCGCGCCAGTCCGCCACCGCGCGAAAGTCGCTCTCCGCTTAGAGGTCAATCGGCCGCGTGCGGCACGAAACCCTCGAAGCGCAGCGTGTCGCCCGACTTGACCCCGTGGCGATCGCAGAAGCCGCCATTCACTTCCAGTACGTATTGCGAGTCCCCTTCGACCGCGTCGATCGCCTCGGAAAACGGCTCCGCCTTGCGCACGATGCCGACGATCTTGCCGCCGCTGTCCGCAAAAATCATGTCGAGCGAAATAATCGTGTTCTTCATCCAGAATTGCAGATGCTGCGGCGCCTTGAAGACGAAGATCATGCCCGCGTCCGCGCCGATCTGTTTGCGAAACATCAGACCGTACTCGCGGCTGGCGGGAGTGTCGGCGATTTCCACCGCGACGGCCGCCCGCGGGAACCCATCGGCGCCGACGATTTCGATTCGCGGCCCCTGCGCGCAGGCGCTCATCACAAACGTCAGCATCGAAAACAGCAGGACCGAGAGGAGCGCAAGTAGTGCGATGCCCGCGACGCTCGCCGCCACCCGCCCCCTTCCCTCGTGGACCCTGCCGTCATCCTGAGCCGCGGCATTCGCCTTGCCGTCATTCTGAGTGGAGGCTGCCGGAGCGAAGGATCTCGCGCGGTCCTCCGCGCGCCGATTATCGCGCGATCGAGCAACGCGAGCAGTCCGAAAAATCAGGTCAAGACTGTTGGGCTGTTCGTCATTCATGACGATGTTCTAACAGGGCGCAGCCCGCATCTTACAAACGGGAAGTCTGAAACCTCGTGAGGTTTCAATGAAGCTAAGGTTTTGCGTTTCTCAACCACACGCCGAACAATCTAGCGAATCGCGCCAGGCGTGGCAGCACCCGCCACTTCCGGCGAGATCTGCTCGAGTTCGCGGCTGGCGGTCTCCGGGAAAAACGCAAAAACTATGATTGGCGAGACCATCCAGAACACCGTCAGGTAGCGAATCGCAATCCAGTGTGACCCCGTCACGCCATAAAGGATGCCTTCGAGAAATAGCCCGAGCGCGCCGCCGGTCGTCCCCGCCACGGCTAGCGCGCTGCCCGCCGTCGTGCGATAGGAAGTCGGAAACAATTCCGCGCTGTAGGCGGCCAGGATCGTGCCCGACGCGGTATCGAAAAAGAGCTGTAATATCCAGTACAGGATCACCCAGTTGCTGCTGGTCGTAAACACCAGCATTGCGAACACCGGGGCTAGGAACAGGAACGCCCCGCCCATCGTGCGCCGGCCCAGACGATCGCTCATCCGGCCGGCCACGATATTGCCAAGAATTCCCAGCGCGCCCGCGAATATGAACAGCGACGACACCTGGCCGGGGCCCCAGTGATGCGCCTCCTGCAGATACTTCGGCAAAAAAGCTCCGGCTGAGTTGCCGCCCATTTGCGCCAGGAACTGCACCGAGATCAGCATCGAGAGCCGCCCCGGATACGACCTGAACAGTGCCGCCAGCGGCTGCATCACGTTGGTCGGGCGCACGCCGCCGAGCTTTTCGCGCTCAAAACGCTGACTTTCCGGCAAAGTCCGACGCAGCGGGATGATCAGCACGAGCGGGACCAGCGCGATCGCATACAGCCCGCGCCATCCGAACGGCATTACGTTGACAAAGGCGAAGACGCCTGCCGCCAGCCCGTAACCCACTGCGGTAAGCGCGCCCAGGTATCCGACCGCCCATCCGCGCACGCCGGCCTCGACTTCCTCGGTGAGAATCACCAACGCGACGGTGCCCTCGGCGCCCGCGAATGCGCGTGCGAGTATCTGGCAGCTCACGAAGTACGCCTGGCTCGGTGCCAGCGCGCTCATGCCGGTGAAGATCGTGTAGCCGAAGATCGTGTAGAGCAGCAGGCGGCGGCGGCCGAAGACATCGGCGAACGGCGTAATCATCAGCGAGAGCAGATAGCCCAGCCGGATCGTGGAGAGCATCGCGCCCAGCCGCGCCTCCGCGATTCCAAGCCCTTTCTGAATTTGCTTTAGCGCCAGGCTGATCAGCGCGCGATCGTAGTTATCGAAGAATCCGGCCGTGGCGGCGATTCCGAACACGCGCCACTGCCGGCGGCTGAACGGCGGCGGCTTGCCGAACATGCGCAAGCCATAGCGCAGCACCGGCGGAGCGTATTTTTCTTCGCCGGGCGGAAAAACCTGCACTTCAACCGTTGGCTCGGCGCCCTCGATTCCTGTGCTCACCGGAATTTCCATTTTGCAATCCTGATTTGGACTCGCAACGATATCCGGCGGCCTGCAAACGCGAAGTTCGCGCAGCTACTCCAGCGCCATTTTGAGCGAACTCAGCCCGCGCAGGAAGTAGGATCCTCTGTACGTGAGCGGCGCTTCCGGCTCCGCGATGCGCAATCGCCCAAACCGCTCGAGCGCGGCCCTAATCGCGATCGCACCCTCCATCCGCGCCAGCGGCGCCCCCAGGCAGAAATGAATGCCGTAGCCGAAGGCCAGATGGTCGTTCGGCATGCGCGTGACGTCGAACCGATGCGCCTCGGGAAACTGCGCCGGATCGCGATTCGCCGCCGCGACGATTACGAACGTCGGCGTGTTGGCCGGGATCTGCACGCCGCTGACTTCCACATCGATTTTCGGATAACGCGCCGTCGATTGCACCGGCCCGTCGTAACGCAACATCTCCTCGATCGCGCGCGGCATCAGCGACAAGTCTCCGCGCAGCTTCGCGAGCTGGTCCGGATTGCGCCCGAGCGCGAGCATCCCGTTGCCGATCAGGTTGGTCGTGGTTTCGTTGCCCGCGAGCAGCAGCAGCACCACGAACGCGATCAGTTCCTCTTCGCTCAGCGCGTCGGCCTCGTCGCGGGCGGTCACCAGTGCGCTGATAAGGTCGCTGCCGGGATTGCATCGCCGCTTTTCAATCTCGTCGATAAAATAAGCGCTCAGCGCTTTGAACGCGTTGATGATGTATTCCGGCATCTCGACGCCCGGCGCAACCATGTCGGATTCGACGACCTTGTCCGACCATTGCTTGAACTGCTCGTAATCGTCCTGCGAGACCCCGAGCATCTCCGCGATCACCATCACCGGCAACGGATTCGCGAGATCCCCCATCACCTCGAATTCGCCTTTCCGCGCCGCGCGATCGAGTAGCGTCGCCGTGAACTCGCGGATGCGCGGTTCCAGTTCCTTTATTCGGCTGGACGTAAACGCCTTGCTCACCAGCCGGCGCAGCCTCGTATGTATAGGAGGATCGGAAAAAACCACTCGCGGCGCTCGGCCGAATACGGTTAGCCGCCTCTCCAGATACGGTGACATCGGCGGCAAGCTCGAAAACCGCTCCGGGTCACGCAGGATCGCGAGCGCGTCGGCATAGCGCGCCACTAGCGCCATCAGAATAAAGAGGTTCATCAGATGCGGCGGGCGGCCGTAAAGCGGCTCGTAATGAGGATACGGGTTGTCGCGGTAGGACTCGTCCCACGGATTGAAATAGACTTCCGTGCTCATTGGCCGTTCACCTCACGCAGCGGCGCGTCAGGTACGCGAGGCGTCCACTGCTCTTGTCGGAACGTATGGTTGGGCAAAAATTATCGTCAAACTACGATAGCATAGGTGTTGCTGCTAACGGCCGCGAAAGTTCGGCCGGCGCTTCTCGAGAAAGGCCTTCACCCCCTCGCGATAGTCCTCGCTGTCGAAGCATTGCGCGACCATCGCCCCGATCTTCTTGAGATCGCGATCGGCCCCGTCCTTAAGACCCTCGCGAATCGTGGCCTTCGCCGCCGCCATCGTCAGCGGAGCGTTGCCGGCCATCCGGGTGGCATAGTCGCGCACGTTCGCTTCGAGTTCCGCCGGTTCGACCAGTCGATTGATGAGGCCCATCGCGAAGGCCTCTTCGGCGTCGAAGATGCGCGCCGACATAAGGATATCGCGGGCGTTGGCCGGCCCCGCGATCTGGCTCAGCGAGAGCACTCCTTCGAGCGGATAGGCCAGCCCCAGGCGCGCCGCCGGAATTCCGAAGCGGGTGCCGCGCGCCGCGATACGCACGTCGCACGAAAGCGCGACCTGCAAGCCGCCGCCGATACAGATACCAGCGATCATCGCGACTACCGGTTTGGGCGATTGGCTGAGCGCATTGGTCGCATTGCCGGGGGCATCGCGATAGGCGCGCGCCTGCTCGGCGTTTGCGCGATGGCTGGGGAATTCCGAAATGTCCGCGCCCGAGATAAACGAGTCGGCGGTGACGCCGCGCATGACGATCACGCGCACGTCGGGATCGGTGTTGAGCTCGTCCATCGCCGCGACGATCCCGCGCCAGGCCTCGTAGTTGAGCGCGTTCTTGACCTGCGGGCGATTGACGATCAGCCAGCCGAGCGGCGCTTCGTGCCGCGTCAGAATCGATTTCGCACCATCGCCGGCCTTGTCGTTGCCACTCGTCATCGATTTCTCGCTGGTACTATGCTTTTCGTTATCGCTAATGCTCATCGTCAACGCCTCAAAATGTGGGGGCCGTTACTCCTGAAACAGCGGGACCTTCGCCTTCGCGTAAGTCAGCTTCTGCACCAGCTTGCCGTCGGCGAAATGCATCAGGTCGAGGCCGCGCCACGAGGTCGGCTCTCCGTGGACGCTGAGCGTGCAGCGCCACGACGCCATCACCTTGCCGGTCGCCTCATCCGCAAACAGATCTTCGTCAAGGAAACGCATGGTGCCGAACGCCCCTGTGAACTGCGGGACGAAGGCCGCCCGAATCGCCGCCTTGCCGACGTTGCGCCGCCCATTGAACTCATCGTAGATGCCGTCGTCGGCAAAAAATTCCATCACGGCGTCGAGGTCCTCGCGGTTGAACGCCTCGAGGAACCGCCGCGTAATCTCGACCAGCTCCTCCCGATTCATAGGTTGACGATTCATACGTTCGCCTAAACCTTCGCGATGACCTCGTTCGCGATCCGCTCCAGCCCCGCTCGCAGTTTCGCCGGGTCGCTTCCCGGAGGCCCGAAGACCACCCGCGTGACGCCCACGTCCTGCGCCGCCTTGACCGCGTCAACCTTCGCCGCCGCCATCGACGTCAATTCGATTGCGTCGGGATTGCGCCCCGCCGCTTTCGCCGCATCGTGCATAATGCCGAAGATGTCCTTCAACTTCTCCGGATCGACGATCATCGGGAAAAAGCCGTCGCCGAAACGTCCCGCACGCCGCGCCGCCGCCGGCGAATGACCCCCGATATGGATCGGAATACCACCCGCCTGCGCCGGCTTCGGCAGGCTCTTCACGTCATGAAAATGGAAATGTTTGCCGTGATACGTCGTCGGATTCTCAGTCCATAGCGCGCGCAAGGCCTGGATCGATTCGTCGGTGCGAGCGCCGCGAGCGTGATAATCAATACCAACCGCGTCGAACTCCTCCTTCATCCAGCCGCTCCCGATACCGAGCAGCATGCGGCCGTGCGATAGCACATCGATCGTCGCAAGCTGTTTCGCGAGGTACAGCGGATGCCGCTGCGGGAGAATGACGATGCCCGTCGCGAGCTTGATCTTGCTGGTGATCGCCGCGGCATAGGCCAGCGGTATCAGCGGGTCGGGAATCGGGACGTTGTCGCCGCCGGGCATCTGCCCGTCCTTGGAGCCCGGGTAGGGCATGTGCGGCTGCGGAATCACCACGTGCTCGACCGTCCAGATCGAATCGAAGCCGCATTCCTCCGCCTCGCGCGCCAACTGCCCGAAAAGCTCGGGGCGTGAAAACGCCCCCGAATTCGCGAATATAATCCCTGCTTTCATTTTGTTCACCGTTGCCTTCGCGTTGTTCGGTCTGCGACGCGCTTCAGAGTTTCGCGATGATCTCGTTGCCGAGTTGGTCGAGTCCGCGCGTTAGGTTTTCCTTATCGAAGCCCGGCGGCGGCACCACGATGCGCGAAATCCCGATGTCCTGGAACTTCTTGATCGTATCGAGGCTCGCGCGGCCCATGCACGAGAGCTCGATCGCGTCGGCCTTGCGGCCGTGTTTGGCCGCCTCGTCGCGCATGATCGCGAACAGCTCGTTAAGCTTCGGGACTTCGCCGATCGCCGGAAAGAAACCGTCGCCCAGCCGTCCCGCCCGTCGCGCCGCTGCCGGCGAATGGCCGCCGACATGAATCGGCACGCCGCCTTTTTGCGCGGGCTTCGGATAGCTCAGCACCGGACCGAAATCGAAATGCTTGCCATGAAAGCTCGACGGATTGTCGTTCCACAGCGCGCGCATCGCCTTGATCGCCTCGTCGGTGCGCGCCCCCCGCGTATGGAAATCCAGCCCGAGCGCGTCGAACTCCTCCTTCAGCCAGCCGCTGCCGATACCCAGGATCGTGCGCCCGTGCGAGAGCACGTCGAGCGTCGCCATCTCCTTGGCCACGTATACCGGATTGCGCTGCGGCAGGATCATGACGCCGGTCGCCAGCTTGACCTTGCTGGTGATCGCCGCGACGTAGCTCAGCGGCAGCAGCGGGTCCGGTATCGCAACGTCCTCGCCGCCCGGAATCTTGCCGCTCTTCGAGTACGGATAGGGCGACTGGTAGCCCTGCGGTATCACCACGTGCTCGACCGTCCATAGCGACTCGACGCCGCATTTCTCGGCCGTCACCGCCAGATGCGCGAGCAGTTCCGGCTGGCTGAACGGCCCCGAGTTCACGAACATCAACCCGATTTTCATGCGAGACGCTCCCTCGACAAACTGTATTGACCCCGATATCTATCGCGCCGCGCTAATTTTGGGAAACCGTTACGCGGTTGAAGCGCGCGGCGCGTCGCGTTATTACCAAGTCATGGAAATCGGTAAACATGGACTCTGGTTCTTTCTCGACGGGATGACCGCGCCGCAATCGGCGGAGTTCGCCCGCAAGGTCGAAAAGCTCGGCTACAGCGCGCTCTGGATTCCCGAGGCCGTCGGCCGCGAGCCCTTCGCCCACGCCGGCTTTCTCGCGGCGAAGACCGACAAGCTCATCTTCGCCACCGGTATCGCCAATATCTGGGCGCGCGATCCGATCACCATGTCGGCGGCCTCCAAGACCGTCGGCGAACTCTCGGGCGGCCGCTTCGTGCTCGGTATCGGCGTCAGTCACAAGCCGCTGGTGCTCAACCTGCGCGGCCATTCGTATGAAAAGCCGTACAGCTACATGAAGGAGTATCTGCCCAAGCTCAAGTCGGCGATCTATCGCGCGCCGGCCCCGAAGGAAGCAGTGCCGATTCTGCTCGCTGCGCTGCATCCGAAGATGCTCGCGCTGGCAGCCGCCGAGACCCAGGGCACGCATACCTATTTCGTGCCCCCGGAACATACCGCGAAGGTGCGCGCCGCGATCGGGCCCAAGCCGTGGATTTGCGCGGCGCAGGCCGTCATTCTCGAAAGCGACGCCACCAAGGCCCGCACTGCCGCTCGCACCTATATGAAGACCTACGTGCCGCGCCTGCCGAACTATACCAATAATCTCAAAAATCTCGGCTGGAAGGATGAGGACTTCGCCAACGGCTGTAGCGACGCGCTGGTTGACGCGATTGTCGCGTGGGGCAGCGAGACCAAGATTCGCGATCGCATCGACGCCCATCTCAAGGCCGGCGCGACCCACGTCTGTATCTTGCCCGTAAAGGTCGATTCGGAGTCGCTGCCCGACGAGCGCGCGATGGAGGCGCTCGCGCCCAAATGACCCAGCCCGCGGGGGCGCCGCACTTGGGCGCGGCCGCCCTCGCAATTGCGATCGTTATCGGCGCCACCGGATGTGGTCCTTCCGCCGCGCAGATCCAGCAGGCGCAGGCACAGGCCGCGCGATCTCAGCAGGCCGCCGACCGCGCGCAAGCCGCCGCCGCACAGGCGCAAAAGGCCGCCGAGGCCGCGCACATCGAAGCCGATCGCGCGCGCAAGGCGGTCGACGATGCGGTGCGCGAAATCAATCGCGTGTCAGACCACGTCGATCAGATCAATCGCGACCGCGCCGCCCGCGCCGCCGCCGGCGACTGATTCACGTAATCGCAAGTTAACCAAATGAACCAAATGGCCGGTTGTCTTGCGGCTAATCGTCTGCGATAAGGCGAATTAGGCAAAACGATCGAAACAACTCAGGCAGAGAAAAATGACAATGAAACTCTACAACATGAATCTGTCCAACTTCGCGACCAAATGCCGCATCGTGGTGTACGAAAAGGGCGCCAATATCGAAATGGCCCCGATTCCGGGCACCGGCATGAAATCGCCCGAGTATCTCCAGATCAATCCGCTCGGAAAGGTTCCCACCCTCGATGCGGACGGCTTGATCATCGCGGAATCCGAGGTCATCAACGAATACCTCGAGGACAAATTTCCCAACCCGCCGCTGATGCCGAAAACGCCCGAGGGTAAGGCCAAGGTGCGCGCCTTTACGCGCTTCCACGACCTCTATCTCGACCCCCCGCTGCGTGCGCTCTTTCCCCAGCTCAACCCCAAGACGCGCGACGACAAGGTGGTGACCGAGAAGCTCGGCGAACTTCAGACTCGGCTCGATCTGCTCGAAGCGATGCTCGCGCCCGGCGGCTTCGCGGCCGGTCCCGACTTCACGCTCGCCGATTGCGCGCTCGCGCCGACGATCTTCTTCGTCACCAACATGCTGCCCGGCTTCGGCGCCAAACCCCCGCTGGATGGGCGCCCCAAACTCGCCGCATGGTGGACCAAGGTGCAGACCCGTCCGACCGTCGCCAAGGCAATGGGCGAGATGGGCGAGGCGCTGAAGGCAATGCTCGGCACCGCCCGCTAGGGACATTTCAAAGGACTGTGCGCGGTCTTCCGCGTGCCCGTTAATCGCGCGATCGAGCAACGCGAGCGTGGCCCACCGTCGGCATGGAATGCCGTGAAACCTCAGCGAGGTTTCAAACTTCCCATTTGGTTGAAGATGCGCGCTTCGCCATGTGAAAGGGGTAACGGACAAGCGGTCTTCAGCGAGCACCGTGCTTACGCGTCCACGCCGGGACCCTCCCGACGCGATCCGCAAGACCGACCCACACCCTGTTCACCAAGGGAAGTGTGAAACCTTTCAAAGGTTTCACTGCTCTTCTCCCCGATCTGCTGCTGGACTGTTGAGTTCCGGTCACCCCTTCTTCTTCGCCGCTTTCTTCCTCTTCCGAAAATGTGGAATCACCTTGTCCGCGAACAGCTTCATCGACGCGCGCACCTTTCTCGGATCGATCCCGGGCAGCGCCAGCCCCAGCGCCAGATGGGTGCAATACGATTCGATCTTTTCGATCTGTGCGATCGCCTCGTCGGGCGTCCCGACCATCAGACCGTCGCCGATCATGCCGGCGTCGCTCGCGCCGCGCAGCTTGCCGACCGGCGGAATCTTCGAATAGTTCTCGTCGCCGGGCACGTCGGCGGCCTCGCCGATCCACTGGCCGTACTTGGTCAGCAGATGATGCATCGCGAATTCGCATTCGTCCCACGCCTTGTCGTGCTTCGAGGCGACGTAGCCGAAGCGTAATTGCGCGATATTGAATTCGGCCGGATCGCGGCCGGCCGCGCGCAGCGCCGCGCGATAGACTTCGGCCTGAGCCGCGCCGGTCCCCGCCAGATGGTAGCCGTTGCGCGCGGCACGCTCGGTCGCCGATCGCGATCGCGCGCCGATCCAGATCGGCGGATACGGCTGCTGCACCGGCTTCGGATAGAGCGTCACGTCGCGCACCGTGTAATGCTTGCCCTCGAACGTCACGTGGTTCTCGGTGAAGACCCGCCGCACGATCTCGACGCCCTCGCGCAGGCGCCGGCTGCGCTCCTCGCGCACGATATTGAAGCCGGTAAACTCGCGCGGCACGTAGCCCTGCCCGAGTCCGAGGTCGAACCGGCCGTTCGACAGCGCGTCCAGCGTCGCCGCGTCCTCCGCGACGTGCAGCGGATGATACAGCGGCATCAGCAGCACGAAGGTCCCGATTCGGATCTTTTTCGTCCGCGCCGCAATCGCCGCCGCCAGCGGCACCATGCTCGGCGAGTAGCCGTCCTGCACAAAATGATGCTCGGTGAGCCAGATCGTATCGTAGCCCATCGCCTCGGCTTCGACCGCGAGGTCCACATGCTTGCGATACAGGTCCGCGTAAGACAGTTCGTTGCGCGAAGAATTGCGAAAGGACATCAACAGGCCAAAGTTCACGTTTGTTCCTCCGATTTGCCGCGCCGGCGCGCGCCAGCATGAGCGACGTTGGCGTTGTGGCCACCCGGTCCGCACCCCGACCTATCGGCCGCCCCGGGCAACCATCTGTTCACCGCGTAACGATTAGTAGCCCGGCGGCGAAAACGCCAGCCGAATCGTGATCGAAAAACTCGGCACATCGATTGCTCATTAATCGAGGACCAGGAACAGGGGGGCCAATGTTCCAGGCCGAATGTGACGTGTGAGGCCGAATGTGACGTGAAGACGGCACTGAGCCGCCAGGTGCGCCAAAAAAATGTCGCCGAACACCTGGTTCGCCTAGCATCGCGACCAATCGATGACGCCAGTGCTCCGGCGTCGAATGCGACCGCGGGGGGCTTTAATCAGATAGGCGTTGAACGGCTCGATAGACACTATTGCCCGGCAATGATTGGAGGACATTATCGATGAGCGTACGTGTTTTGATTGTTGAAGATGACCCGGTTACTCAGCGGGTCTTGCGCCAGCGTCTCGAGCGTATCGGATGTATCGTGATGGACGTGGTCGACAATGCCGCCGATGCACAGGCGCGATTCCGTGAACTTCTCCCCGATCTGGTCACCCTCGATATCGAGATGCCCGAACTCTATGGCATTGACGCGATGGGCTTGTTCAACTTCGTCCGCGCTGAAAATCCCAACTGCGAAGTCGTCGTAATCTCCGGCACCGCCTTTCCGACCTATCGTGAGAAATTCATCAAAGCTGGAGTGCTCGGCTTTTTCCACAAGCCGCTCGATTTCGACAAGCTGGCGATCGACCTGCGCGCATATTTTCCCGAATTGAAGACCGACCAACCGACACGCGCCTTATGAAAGTTCGGGGCGGCCCCGCGCCCGCCCGCGGCGGCGCCGCCCCGCCCCGATTGCCAGTTCACTTGGAGGCTGCCGACCCCGACCGCTCAAAATTCGCCAGCCTAATCGTCGGGTGTGCGCAAGACTGAAGGATTTCACCCGAAAAGCCGGGGGTGAAATACTTCACTACAAATGGGAGAAATATTTCCCCAAACGGGTGAAGTATTTCTCCCAAATTCGAGTGGATGAAACCTTTCCCCGGTGCAGGATTTCACCGCAAACAGACGGCAAAGATGTTTCACGTGAAACATTTTCGCCTGCCTCACGGGCGGCCGCGCCTGCAGGGCGCGGCGCGCCCGTTTCTCACCGCTCGTCGACGCACCTTTGCAATCGAGACCGCCCCCGCGAACTCGTCGACGCCTATTTCCACAACTCCTGCCACCACTGCATCGGCTTCGCCATCCCGGCGGGATCGAGACCTTCCTTGCGGTAGATTTCGTCGATCTTCCATCCAGTGAGATCGGCCAGTGCGACCGCTTCGGTCTGCCGGCGCTGGCGCAGCTCGTCGAAATAGACTTGCGCCGCGGGACAACTCCCGACCGGTCCCGCCCATGGATGCCGCAGCACGTAGCGGACCTGGAAATTCTCGCTGTCCTGCGTTTCCTGGAACATCAGGTCCTCCGGAAACGTCGCGGCCGAATAGCGCACGTGGAGGCGCGTGAACATCACCTGGCCCGGCCCCTGCCCTTCGTACGGCCCGGATTGTCCGCCCGGATAAATCCCGCCCTGGCGCGTTTCCGGATTGACCCAATAGACGCCGAGTTGCCGCAGTTCATCGCCCGACAACGGTGGCGCCGAGCACGGGTCGCAAAACGTCCCCAGATTCCAGACGTACTCGGAGAACACCGCGGTCATGTCGTTGCGCCGGACCTGCTCGCCGAACATGGCCTTGTAGAAGTCGCCGAAATCGTCGCGAATATAGGTCGGCAGGTCCATGCCGGTAGGCAATTTGACGGTCCGGTAATTGGTCGTTTCGACCCGCCCGTTTTGCGTCAGCAAGTAGATGATCAAATCCTGCGGACCTTGCGCGTTAATCATCCCGAGTCGGATCGGCAGCATAAAGCGCGGCGACTCGAAGGCGAACTGGATCGGCCGCAGGTAGGATAGCCCCGTGCGCGCCTGCTCCTTGAGATTAACCTTCGCCACGAAGAATTTCAGGTTCTGGCGAATATACGGTTGCAGTGCGCGATGCGCGCCCTCGGGTACTTTATATCCGCTTTGCTGCAAGTAAGTCTCGAGCCCCTGCGACTGCGTAGCCGATAGTATCTCGATATCATACTCGCCGACTGTATATGTTGCCTCAATCGTGACTCCGAGCGACCTGGCACGCTCGGCCCTCGCCTTTGCCTCCATCGGCGCCGCGGCGGCAAGATTGCTGGCCGCCTCCCTATCCATCATTCCGGCAAACGGCCGCGGGCATGGATCGGGATCGTAGTATTCCACCAGGCGCGGCGAGCTATACGAATCGAGATGGGTAAACAGTTCGCGATCGCCGACGTGAATCTGATCTTTGCGCAGCGCGACCGGCACCGGTACCACCAGGGCGAACTCCGAGGGCTCGCCCTCGTAGTCGTTCATGATACTGATCACGTTTCGATTGCCATTGCGAACGTATGCGACTTGCGACGCATGATTATACAGCTTGGCGTCGGCCTTGCCGACGTAAAAGCCGCAAAACGCCCATCCGCTCGACGTGCTTATGGCGATTCCGATCGCGAACGTCAGCGCGGCCAGCGCTATCCGCCGGACGGTTCTGAGAGTCTCATTCGGCATCTCATTTCCTCCTTGCATAGTCCATTCGAATTTTGGCGCGGGCCATAGCGCGTCCCAGATTGGAACCAACGGCGCCGCGCAGATTAGCGCCCACGGAAATCCGTTAATGCGATAGCACCGGAACTGCCAGACATAGGCCGCCGCGGCGACAATGGCCGCATGCACCATGCGACCGCGCCGGCTGTTTGGAATAGTCATTGGATCCGAAATCATGAAGAAGGCAAAAAGTAGTAATGCGCCGTTGCTGAACTGATGTGCCCACACGGCCCAGCGCTGGCCTAGCCACGCGACGCGCATTGCGATCGCGCCCAGATAGCAGGCGAGGAAACTCCAACTGATGTCGCCGCGGCGCGCGCGATGCGAAACCGTCGCGCCGAGCATCAGGAGCCATCCGGCGAAAGCGACGTCATGACCCCATTGACCGGCTGAGACCCAGGTGCCGGGAAGCACGCTCAACGCAAAGATGACGCCCACGTTGCCCGGGTTGAAGAGATGTTTGTCGCGCCGGCGAATGACGAATTTCGTGGATATCGCGAGCGTCGCGGCCAACGGATGCGCCCAAAGGCTGTCGGCGCGAAGCAGCAAGGTCAGACTGAGTGCCGTGATTATCGCGCTGCGGTAAGAGACCGGCAGGTGCCCGCGCCAGTGCGATAGTAAATGCTGCGAGACCAGCGCGGCGGCAAAAGTCAGAACGATTTGCGCCGGCCGCAGACTGAAATCGAGCAGCCAGACTCCGGCCGCCAGCAGCAGGCCGAGAAACACTATCTGGAACACGCGCGGGTCGGCGGGCAACCGCCGCGGCACGCCTCTGGCGGCGCCTGCCGAGATGGCCGCCGGCGCATCAGCCAGCGTGAAATGAGACTCGAACTCAAGAGGTGCCGGGAAAATCGCGCCCATTTTGCCACTCCCGCATCAGTGAACGGGGAGGGCGCCGAAACTTGCAGAATTTCTTTTGCGGAAGCTTGCGGCGTCGCCGGCTATTGCAGCGGACGCCAGGTAGCGCCGCCGTCCGAGGTCGCGAAGCGACGACCGCCAACGGCAAAAATAGTTGCGTCGGACGCGCTGGAGGCGACCACGTCGACGAAGTCATCGCTGACCGGCGCGATCACTTTCGTCCAATGCTCGCCGTCAACCGTGCGCAAAATCGTGCCGCCGTGCCCGACTACCCAGCAAGTCGTCGTCGACGGCGCCGATCCGCGGGTGAGGTCCGCGGTTACGCCGCTGCTTTGCGCAACCCATCCCGTAGCAGGGCTGTAGCGTGAGATGGCGCCGTGCGCACCGACCGCCCAAGCCGGCGCGCGGTCGGGCGCTTCAACCAGAATCGCATTTCCGCCGGGCGTCGAACCGACGGCCGCGGGTACGGCAGGGACGAGGGCGAGCGGTGCCGACGCGGCCTCCCGCCGTCCCCGCGAACTCGGGGGCCCGGCGATTGAAGCGCCTGAAGCGACAAGCGGAGCCGGCGGTGACGGAGGAGCTGGTGCTGAAGCTGCAAATACGGGGGCCGCTGCGGGTGGTGCGGGAGCCTCAGCGGTTGCGATAGCACCGATCGCAGCGCCCGCGCTCTCCGCCTTCTGTTTGTCCAATTCCGAGGCGCGTGTTTTTTCCTCTTTCAGCTCATCGCGTGAAAGCGTGCGTGCTTGTTCGCGTGCGAGTGACCCGGCCGCTTGCGGAGGCGCAAGAACTTTCGCGCGGTCATATGACTTTCGCAGTGGCTCAGGTTTGGCTCGCGCCGCTTCATTCATCGCCATGACAGAATTGCCCAATGCGGCACCACCGACCGGCTTCGCTGTGGCCGATGCTGCATTGGAGGCGAGCGATTTCGTCTGAAGCTCCGATCGGCCCTCGCCGTCAATTAGACCGCGCTGTGTTGGAAATGTCCTGAGGGCTACAACGATCAAGATAGCCGCGACCGCGGCGAAGACCGCGATCGGAATCGGTGTACGCAGTCTCGACCAACCGCGATTGTCTTCACGAGCAGCCTGCGTGCGCGCAGCGCCCCCAGTCTCGACCGCATCGTCGATGCGCGCCAATGCGGCGAGCGCGCCACCGCATCGTGCGCACTGCGCAAAGTGCCGCTCGCATTGCGCGCGCTCTTCGCGGGCGAGCGCGCGGTCACGATAGGCCGCGAGTTTCGACGCATCGGGGCAACGCGCATCGCCGGCGACACGGCCTACGGCGAGCCGCTGGCCGATAATCCGCTGGAACCGATCGCCCTTTTGGTCGCCTGCCAACTCAGTCCTCCGTGGTTGACTCGATCATGATAGGAACGCGTCCACGCGCTGGCCTTGCACCGAAAGTCATTTCATCGCGGCGAAGAGCGTCCGGCCCAGATCGGCCGGCCAGGCTTCCAGTGCATAAACATAACACAGCCGGATTTGCTCCTCGCTCAGACCTTTATCGCGCCGTAGGACCTGTCCGACGCGCCGGCGCAATTGCAGGCGCGTGCGCGTGAGGCGGCGCGAAACGCTCGATTCATACTCGCCCATGATGCCTCCAATTTCTTTCAGCGTGAGCTCTTCCAAATGATAAAAGTTGAGCCGCATGCGGGCGCGCGGCTTGAGCTCCGCCAGCGCGATCGCGATCGCCTCACCCAGCGCCTCGACGTAGCGTGCGCGATCGGGTTCCGGCGGATCCTCGTCCATCGCAGCCTCGCGAGGTTGCTCGCGTGCGGCGGCCGCGCCGATCGCCGCGGCGCGCTGATGCGCTCGATATTCGTCCACGAAGCGTTGCGCGATGACCGTCTTCAGCCAGGTGCGCAGCGAACTGCGCCCGTGAAAATAGCCGAGCAGCGAGCGGCGCTCGCCGGCGCGTTCTTCGAGACCGTACAATTCCGCGTAGAGCGAATCGGCAAGATCGCCGGCGCGAAGCTCGTCGTGAACCAGCGCGCGCGCCGCCGCCCGCAGCATCACGCGATATTGCGCCACGAAATGCTCCCACGCGGACGCTATCCCGGCCCTGCACGCGCAGGCCAGCACTAGATCCTCCGCGTTGAGTCCGTCCAGATATTCTGCGATCGCGCTCTCGGCCGGCGGCGCGGCGAGTCCACGCGCCCACGCACTTACACTTTCGTGCAGGGTCACGGCCAACGCGTCGGCATTGAGCTCCCATTTATCCGCATGCCCGCGCATGCCGACTCGCCCGATCGCACGGGCATGCGTGATGCAAAAGCGGTCGAGTGCGTCGGTTCCCATCGAGATCAGCATGATCAAACCATCGAGGGGCTGCGGGCGCCAGTGGCGGCGGACCCGATCGGTGGACGGTCCCACAATTGCTCCAGTCCCTGATGGAGAACGTGGAATGCGCTTGCGCATCGGTCGGTGCCGGCGCGCGACTGCGAATGCATGGGAGTTTTACGCGCATCAATCGATTGGCGGTTCCCCCCGTTATGATTTTGCGACCTTATCCGTCACACGACCTGTCCCGATGCGGGACGTTCGCCGCGGCGCGCGCCTTGCAATCTCGCAGCCGGAATTTGCGATGACGATGGACGCCAGCCGCGCCGCGGGAGCACTTTCCGCCGCCGAATGGGTGGATGCCGAAATATCGATCCGCGCTCCACGAATCCCGGGCCTCATCGGCGACTCGACCGCGCTGCGAGCTGTGTGCACCGCAATCGCGAGGGTCGCGCCGCATAAGGGCACCGTGCTGATCCTCGGCGCGTCGGGCACCGGCAAGGAGTTGGTGGCCGAGGCGCTTCATCGGCTGGGGCCATCGCCGAAGGGTCCGCTGGTGCGCTTCAACTGCTCCAATCTGGTAAACGGAATAGCAGAATCCCAACTCTTTGGTCACGTGCGCGGGGCTTTCACCGACGCGCGCGAAGCCCATATCGGATGTTTCCGGCAGGCCAACGGCGGGACTCTGCTGCTTGACGAAGTCGGCGAATTACCGCTGCGAATGCAGTCGAAGATTTTGCGCGCGGTCGAGAACCTCGAAGTTCAACCAGTCGGTTCGAGCGAGACCTTCAGCCTCGACTTGCGGCTGCTGGTCGCCACCAATCGTGACTTGCGCGCCATGATCGCGGCGAACGAATTTCGCGCCGATCTGTACTACCGCCTTGACGTCGCTTCCATCCGCATCCCGCCGCTGCGCGACCGGTTGGAGGACACGGGCGCGCTCGCCGCGCATTTTATCGCTCACTACAATCGATTTTTCGGCAAACGCGTCCGGTACATTTCGCGCCGCGCGCTGGCGCTACTCGAAGCCTATCAATGGCCGGGCAACGTGCGTGAACTGGCGCATACGATCGAGCGCGCGACGCTGCTGTGCGAAAACGATCGTATCGACTCATGCGACTTGCCGCCCGAACTGGTCGAGGAGGCGTTGGCGCGCATCGCGGCCCTGGCTCCAGCAGGCGCATCCGGGGACGGCGCGCGCCATTCACCCGAGACCGACGATAAGCCGCCGCCTGAACTCACCCTCGACGACATAACGAAAGCCGCGGTTGCCCAATCGCTCGAGGCTGCGCACGGCGATTGCGCCAAGGCCGCGCGATTCCTTGGCATCTCCCGTCCGTCGATCTACCGCAAAATGGCTCGCTACGGCTTGCGCAGATCGGGTTTTCGCGAACGCGGCGTTATCACGTCAACCCACGCACCACGGTCTATCTAATCGCGCCGGCGAGTGCTCTTGACCGTTCCGCGCCTCACGTCGCGCCGGTCGAGCTCAATGGTGGGCGCGCGCGCTTCACGATGATGGGTCTGGAGGAGCGGCTGTCGGCTCACGCGGTGGCGGCCACGGCGCGGCCGCCGCAATCGCGAAGCGGCGATGAACTCGCAACGGCGGCACCGGATGACAGCCCACGCCTGAGCGCCGCCGGATCTGCGGCCGTGTGGCACGCGCGTATCCCGAGGGTGTCGGCGATCAGCCGGTGGGCCTCGGCCATGAGCTCACGCCGCGTCGCGCCCCGGGCGGAAACGGGGTCGCCGAAGGTAATCTCCGCAATAATTTCCTGCTGCCCGAGAATCTTGCCGAGCGAATTGACGAAGGTCTGATCGCCGATGAACGGCACCGCGAGATTGAGCGCGCCGAATGTATCGAGATAGCGGATTGCTACCGTCTGCACGACGGCCCCAGCGTCCACCGCCGCCTGCGCGAGCGCGGGATAAAACGGCATCAGGGCAGTGCCGGTGCTGGTGGTGCCCTCCGGAAAGACCGCCACGCGCCAGCCATCGCGCAGGGCCTGCGCGACGCGATCCTTCACGCGGGCGGCGTCACGGATATTTCCGCGCGCGTGAAAAAAATTTCCATGGTGTTTCGCGATCGCGCCCATCACGGGCCAGCGCGCGAGGTCCGACTTGGCCACGAACAGTGCTCCGTCCACACTACCGATAGTACAGATATCCAACCACGAGACGTGATTTGCGATCATCAAGGCCGCTTGCGATCGCGGCACCATCGCGCCCTTGCGTACGACCGTGATGTTGAGGCTGCGCATCAGGTTCGCGCTCATCCGGCGAATCGCGTCGAACCGCTCGTCGCGATTGGTGTGCGGCGCGCGCGTTACGCTCGCGAGCCATGCGGCGCCGACGTTCAATCCGACTGCCGCCAGCCGCCGCGCGCGCGTCCGCTTCGGCAACGAATGCACGCCATCCCAGCTTCCCGCGCCAAGGCCCGCCGCCGCGGCCATCTCAGACCTGCCTCACGTAGCGGCCGAAGTAACGCGGATTCATGCGCGCCGTCGGCAGCATTATCAGCATGTCGGCGGTGTTGAAGCCGGCGTCCCAGGCCGGTTCGCCGCAGACCGATGCCCCGACCCGCAGATAGCCCTTGATCAATGGCGGCACCGGGGTTTCGAGCGAGCCCGCGAACTCGTCGAGGCGAAACGCGCGATGCGGTGTGACCCGCAGATGGGGATCGCACAGATGGTCGCGCAACAGCCGTTTGCAGATTGCGGCCGCGGCCTGACCGCCATCGGCGAGCGAAATGCTGCCGCAGCCGATTACATAATCGTAGTTGCGCGTGATGATGTACTTGAAGAGCCCGGCCCAGAGCAGCGAGATTACGGCGCCGCCGCGATAATCCGGATCGACGCAGGCGCGCCCGACCTCGAGGATTCTGCCGCGCAACTGCTTCAGCGGGTGCAGGTCGAATTCGGTCTCCGAGTAAAAGCCCCCGGCCGCGCGCGCACCCTCGCATCCGAGCATCCGATAGGCGCCGACCACGCGCCCGTGAATGGCGTCGCGGACGATCAGATGGTCGCAGTAGCGGTCGAAACGATCGCATTCGATCTCGACGCCACCGCTCGTGGCTGCGGCCTTCATCTCGCCGACGAATACCCGATGTCGCAGGCGCATCGCGTCCAGCACCTCGTCCGGGCCGGCCGCGACCTCGGTGACAAAACGCACGCGCCGATCGTCGTCGGTCCACAGCGCCAGCAATTCACGACTTTCCGCATCCAGCATCGCCGCCCCTCCTCCGGTCGTTGTTTTCGACCCGTATGGACCTCGGTCTCCCGCACGCAGGCGTCCGTGTTGGCAGATCGGTACCTACTCATCCAATGTAGATCACGCCTGTTAAGAGGCTGTGGATGGACGGTGAATAAGTAGCGAACGTAACCAGTCGCGCGAGCGTGGACGAGATTAACGGCGGGTTATCTGTTTGGCCGTGAGGTCAGCCAGTCGATGGCGTTGAGGGCATCACGGGATGGCGCCCGCTGCCGGCGATGCGCCCGCAACCGGCGTCGCGGCCGGTGATGCGGATTCCAGCGGCGTTGGATGCCCTGCAGGGCCGGTCGGAGCGGTCGCCGCAGCCGTCTCTTCGCTCGGCTTCGGCGGAGCAGCTACGGCTTCGATCGATTCGACTGTTTGATCGGGCGCATAAGTGACCACGTAGGTCGTGAGTTTGTGTTTCGTCAGCATCTCGGCCGGCGTCGCGACCGCTTCCCACATGCCAATCGTGAATATGTCAGCCACAGTATTGAACGTGGTTACCGCGGTCTTCGTGCCGGCATAGCGCCCGTTCGGATCGGCCTGAAAGACGTCGACGTCCTTGCCGTCTTGTTTGTAACTCTCAATCGGCTTGCCGAAAGCCGCCATCACGTCGTAGCGTGGCGTCCCCTTATGGACCTTGGTCACATCCGTATAGTCGGGGCGCTTATTCTCGAAATAAAGCGAGCATCCGCTTACGAGAGCAAGAATCAGGAACGCAAGTGCGCCTGGATGGCACGATTTCTCCGGCCTTTGCTGAACGGCTCTAGACGAACTTCGACGATCCTTGAATGGCTTCATCCTCATTATCCATTTTTGGCGCGGTGGATTTAGGTAGAGCAATAATATGAATCGTTGTGTTTTGAAACCATACTGGGAAGATTTATTGACTTTAAATATCTGCTCTCGCCCGTAGTAGGCAGCGTGCCGATCACCAAAAAAACATCCGCACGCCGGGTGGACGTGCGGATGCTTTGCCTGAATGTGCTGTGGCTGATCGCCTGCCGGTCAGCACCTAATGCCGCAGTTTTTCCGCCAAAGCCCCATAATGATCGAGCAGCGGCATCACCTGGTCGGCCTTCGCCGGCGGTAGCGGGAAGATCAGATGTGAGAAGCCCATCTCCATCACGCGCCGCGC
>JBEKJC010000010.1:0-106932 GCA_050011435.1 Binataceae bacterium (SeqCode) | reverse complement strand
GCGAGAGCCCATCCATCATGAGGTCTTCTGAGGGCGACGCGGCGGCATAAGGTGCGAGATTTTCTCAAACCCTACGGCTTCACTGAAGTGTTTCGGCGGCGCTCGTTTAATTAACGCGCGTCCGATTAGGTCTCATGCACTACTAATTCGAGCGTCGATCCCAATGAGGGTTCCTTGAGGGCGAAGCCCGCATCTTAACCAAAGGGAAGTCTGAAACCTCTGCGAGGTTTCAGAAGAAGCTAAAGTTTTGAGTTCGTCAACAACTTCCCTGACAAGCTCTGCGCGGGTCGCGGGCAAGAGCGGCGACCGGCTTATTTCAGAAGCTCGCGCAGGCGGTCGCGGTCGAAACCTGCAACCATTTTGCGCCCCGCAATCACCAACGGCCGCTTGAGCAGATTCGGCTCCTCGGCCATCAGCTTGAGCGCGTCTGCGGGCGTGAGCGTCTTGCCGCGCAGCCCCATCGCCTTGAAGGCGGGGCTCTTCGGGTTGAGGTAATCGCGCGGGTCGGCACCCGCAAAGAGCGCCTTCAATTGGTCGAGCGACAGTCGCTGTTTGGCGTAGTCGCGCTCGTCGAGTTCCACACCGAGTTCGTCGCGCAGGAAACTCCTGGCGTTGCGGCAGGTGCTTCAGGTCGACTTCCAGATGAAGCGGGCCTTCTTCATTTTTCCCTTTTTTCAGTGCTTGACGAGCAGCCCAACAGTCTTGACCAGACTTTTCGGACTGCTCGCGTCGCTCGATCCAGCTATCATCGTCCCGCTGTCGCGCACCTATCGCAGAACAATCCCTCCCCTCACTTCGCTCCCGCGCGACCCGAATTACTCGATACTGGTGCTCGGCAGCGGCCCGGACATCCGCGACGAATGCGACGCCCCGCTGCCACCAACCGGACCCGCACCGTTGTCTATAGGATGAGTGCCGCCGCTGACCGAACCGATGGTCGAGGGCGAAGTGCTCATACTCGCCGGACCTCGGCTGGTCGTGGAATTGCTGAACGCCGCCGAAGATTGCGGCGCCGGTGGCAGCGATTGTCCTGGTTGCTGCGCGGTATCGGTCGGGCCGCTGAAATGGACCGGGTCCTGACCCGCCACCATGTTCGGCGTCAGCACGTAATCGCCGCCGAGAGAGCTGCGCCAGATGGTATTGGCGACCTGCGTATTGCCGCCGGTCAGGGCCCATCCGGCACCGCCGGCGACTCCACCGAGGATGCCGTAAACGAGCTTGGCCGGAATGTACAAGACGTTGCCGACGACCGTGCCCGCACCGACACCGACGCCCTTCCAATTGACGCCGGGATCGTTCTGCGGTTGCGGGACCTGCGCCTGGGGCGACGAAGCCGTGCCCGGCAATTGCAAGGGCGACACCACCGCCGGGCCGCTGCCGCTGTGGTCCTGAGCGAGCGCACCCGCGGGAATCGCGAGCGCCAGGGCGATCGCCGTCGCGATCATCGTTGCGTTTTTCTTCACCATCTTCCTTCCTCCTCCCCCCACTAAAACCGCTAATTCATGATACCTACTCGGTCTTCACCACCACATCCGCTGGAAGCAATCCGATTAGACAATCGAAGGCAAGTTTCAGGTAGTCACTATCCTTCGATTCGAGCGTGAGTTTGACCCGATACTCCGAGTTGCCGATGCGCGGGTAGGATCCGAGCAGCAGTTTCGGATAAAGCTTGAGACAACTGTTGAGGTGCTCGGCGATCAGCCCCTCGCTGGCGTTTAAATAAATCGCGCGGATGAAATACGGATCGGTCGCGAAACGCCCGGCGAGCGCCGTCAGCTTGGTTTCGAAGATTTGCGGAATCCCGGGCAGAATATAGACGTTCTCAAGCTGCAGGGTCGGAAAGCGCACGTCGCCGGCCGCGATCAGCACGGCGCCTTCCGGGACCTCGGCCATCTTGAGGCCGGCGGCGTTGAGTCCGCCGGTAAAATACTGCTCGGAGATGCGCCTCAGCTCCGGATGAATCACGACCTTGCGGCCAAACGCAACCGCGACCGCCTCGATCGTGATGTCATCATGGGTGGGGCCGACGCCGCCCGAAGTCAGGACGAAGTCGAAGGTCTTCGCGCAGTGGGCGACCTCGTCGGCAATCGATGGGATTTCGTCGGGCACGACCGCGATTCGTTGTAATGCGACTCCCAGCTTGCGCAGTTCACGCGCGGCAAAGTAGGCATTGCTGTCCTGCACCTTGCCGGACAGGATCTCATTGCCCACGACTACCATCGCGCAGGTTCGCTCGGCCATCAGGTACGTCTCTCTAGACAGTTATTATGTCCGCAGGCGGCGCCGCGCGGCAAGGTGGGGTCCGGGCGGGCTAAATCGGGTGGAATCCGGGCCGCCGATTGCGCGTAATTGACGAGATTTCGTAGATTCGCGATGACGCTCGGTCGAATGTGATATTTCGGACGCGGGCGAAATGAAACTGTAAGCGATGGAACGGCAGCAAATCGGAGTGGTCGGAGCGCTGTGGCGCTACCCGGTCAAATCGATGCGAGGGGAGCAACTTTCCGCCGCCGCCGTGACCCCGCACGGACTGGCCGGCGACCGAGTGTGGGCGCTGCGCGAAACCGAATACGGCGGTATCGTCAGCGCGCGGACGTGGCCCGCGATGCTCGAGTTGCGCGCCGCATGGACGCCGGACCCAGCAGGCGATCCACTGATCGACGCCGGCGCCGGCGCACGCATCGAGATGCCCGACGGGACGTTCATTCATACTGACGAATCGGCGGCGTCGCGCACGCTCTCCGATTTCCTGCGGCGCGAAGTCCGCCTCGAGCGCGTGCGCCGCGAGCCGATCGCGCCGGAAGAACGTGAAGCGATCATGCGGGGCGAGGCGATGCCGCCCGCGCGCGACTTTTTCGACGAAGAGGTCATGCACCTGATCGCGACCGGCACGCTGGCGCATCTGCGCGCGCTGACCGACGGCACTTCCGACTTCGACCCGCGGCGCTTTCGCGCCAATATCATCGTCGATACAGGCGCCGCTGCGCACGGATTCGTTGAGGACGGATGGCTCGAGGGCGTGCTGGAAATCTGGACGGAGGTGCGGATCGCCGGTATGCGCCCGGCGTTGCGATGTGCGATAACCACGCATCCCCAAGACGAACTGCCGCATGACCCCGCCGTCCTGCGCACCGCGTGGCGGTTCCATCAGGCCTACGCGGGCATCTTCGCGGCGGTCGGCGCGGAAGGCACGATTCGGGTTGGCGACCCGATTTATTTGAGGGCATTGAGCAGAGGAGGCGATTAAGTGGAAAGGCGGCAGATCGGCATCGTCAAGGAACTTTTTCGCTACCCGGTCAAATCGATGCTCGGCGAGCGCCTCGAGCGGCTGGAGATCGGCGAGCGCGGCGTGATCGGCGATCGCGCGTGGGCGTTGCGCGAGTGCATCAACGGAAAGATCGTCAGCGCGAAGAAATTTGCGCAGATGCTGGATTGCCGGGCGACCTACGAAACGCCGCCGATTGACGGCGAGTCGGCGCCGATCAAAATCCAGTTACCCGACGGGCGCGTGCTGCACGCCGCCGATGCCGACGCCTCGGCGCAGCTCTCCGCGGTACTCGGCCGCGAGATCGCGATCGAGCGCGCGCAGGCGAGCCAGCATACCCGCGCGGGAATCGATCCCGGAACGATCTTCGGTGACGTGCCGATCGAAAACGTGATGCCGCAACTGACTCGCGCGACGATGCCCGACAGCTTTTCGCTGGTGAACGGCACCCTCTTCGATTCCGCTACGATGCACGTATTGGCGACCGGTACGCTGGCCCACATGCGAACACTGGTGGGAGAAGGCGCGCAACTCGACGCGCGCCGCTTTCGTCCGAACATCGTGGTCGATACCGGCACCAGCGCCGGCGGCTTCGCCGAGGATGAATGGATCGAGCGCACGCTCGAAGTCGGCGACGGCGTCCGGATCGTCGCGATTGAACCGGCGCTGCGCTGCGTGATGACGACGCATCGGCAGGAAGACCTTGGGCGCGACCTGCGGATCATCCGGGCCGCCGCGCAGTTCCATAAGGCCACGGTTGGCGTGTTCGCCTCGATCGGTGCGACCGGCGCCGTGCGCGTCGGCGATCCGGTGTTCCTCTCCGCCTGACCGCGGCCACGTTCGCGCGCCACGTTCGTCGCCGGGCGGCGCCGATTCGGGCGTTACATTTCACCCAGGAAGTTTCGCCGAATCGTCGCACGTTGCGGTTAGCGTTGTGCACAAGAATCTTGCGGCGCGGCAAGATTGTTGTGGATTGAGCGCATCGCCCCACTTGCGGCAGTGCGTTCCGCGACAGACGATTAGAGGGATTCACCCGCGCGCTGTTACCTGACGCCTGCTGCGATGCCACCTGACGAAAACCACAGGATTATTCGTGCGGCCCGATCGGCCGAACGGATTGCGGCGGCGCGCGACTTTCTCGCCGCCGTTGCGCCAGGCGCCGAGGCGCTGATCGTCGCGAATAATCCCGCGGCGGGCGACGACTTGGTGCGCGATCTCACGCGCGAACGCGGCGCGACCCTCGGTCTTCATCGGCTGACGCTCGATCAACTGATCTTCGCGCTGGCGGTCGAGCGGATGGCGGCGGCGGGCGTGTTGCCGCTGACGAATTCAAGCGCGGTCGCGATCGCGGCGCGCGCGGTTTTCAGCCTGAAGGCGCGCGACGAAAGATCGTATTTCGACAGCGTAATGAGTTACCCGGGCTTTGCCGAAGCGCTGGCCGCGACGCGCCGGGAGGTGAGCCTCAACCGGCTGGGGCCCGAGGAACTGGAAGGGCTCGACGGGGCGGGAGCATCGCTCGGCGCAATTCTGCGGCAGTGCGAGCGCGAACTGGCCGAGGCGCATCTGATCGATCGCGCGACCATGATCGATCACGCGATCGCCGCGGTCGGCGGAGCGTCCGCGCCACAGCTCGCCGGAATCCCGACGCTGCTGCTCGACGTGCCGCTGGAAAATCTGTGCGAGCGTGATTTCGTCGCGGCGCTCGCCGCGCGCGCCCCGCGCTTTCTCGCGACGGTAGCGGCCGGCGACGAACGTTCGCTCGACCTGCTCGCGCAGGCACTCGGCGCCGATGGCCGATCGTTGAGCACCGCGCCCGCGGTGGCGCCGCAAGCGTCATCGCTCGCCCGTCTGCAGGAATATCTGTTCGCCGAAGCGGCACCGACCGAGCATCCACTCGACGACACGGTCGCGGTTTTCTCGGCGGCGGGCGAGATGCAGGAATGCGTGGAGATCGCGCGGCGGATCCAGGCCGAGGCGAGCGCGGGTGTCGCGTTCGATCGGATCGCGATCGTCCTGCACGGGCCGTCGCGCTATACGGCGTACCTGGAAGAAGCGCTCGATCGCGCCGGCGTGCCGGCGTATTTCGCGCGCGGCGCGGCGCGGCCCGAGCCGGGCGGACGCGCGCTGCTGGCACTGCTCGCATGCGCCGCCGAGAATCTGTCGGCGCGCCGCTTCGCCGAATACCTGTCGCTCGGGCAGATGCCCGAGACGGCCGCGGCAGGCGCCGCGCGCGATGGCGACTTCATCGCGCCGGCCAGCGAATTTGGCGGCGGCAGTCTGCGCGACGACACCGAGGCGGTGGCCGCATCGCGCAATCGCGATGGCACTCTCGACGAGGTTGACGCCGAGGTTGAGCACGCCGCCCGCGCGCCGTGGCGATGGGAAAAATTACTGGTGGATGCCGCCGTGATCGGCAGCCGCGATCGCTGGGATCGGCGGCTCGCCGGTCTCGAGGCCGAGATGCGCCTGCGGCGCATCGCGATCGATCGCGACGACGACGCGCAGGCGGCAGCGCTCGATCGCCAGCTCGCCGATCTCGCTCATCTGCGCGAGATCGCGATCCCGCTAATCGATGCGCTCGCGGCGCTGCCCAAAAGTGCGACCTGGGCGCAATGGCTGACGCATCTGCGGGCGCTGACGACGCTGGCGATTCGCGAAGACCACGCGATCATGGGCGAGCTCGCCGATCTCGATCTGCTCGGCCCGATCGGCCCGGTCACGCTGGACGAAGTTCGGATCGCACTGGGCGAACGGCTCGGGCGGCTCGCGGCGCGACCCCGGCGGCGGCGCTATGGCGCGGTTTACGTCGCGCCAGCCGAGTACGTGCGCGGTATGGACTTCGACGTCACGATCGTGCCCGGCCTGGTCGAGCGGGTTTTTCCGCGCAAGCTGGTGGAGGATCCGATTTTGCGCGACGTTGCGCGACGCCGCCTTTCACCGATGCTCCCACTGCGGGCTGAGCGGTTCGCAGGCGAGCGCCTGGCGCTGCGGCTCGCGGTCGGAGCCGCGGGCCGCCGCACCATCATCTCGTACCCGCGCGTTTATCTCGATCAGGGCCGTCCCTGCGTGCCCTCCTTCTATGCGCTAGAAATTCTGCGTGCTGCCGAAGGCCGTCTGCCGGGTTTCGACGAACTTGCGCGGCGGGCCGGCAGCGATAGCCGCGCGCGCGTCGGCTGGCCCGCGCCGGAGGGGCCCGCCGACGCAATCGACAACGCCGAGTTCGATCTCGCGGTACTGAATAAGCTGGTGGACGCCGATCCGGCGACGACCATTGGCGCGGCGCATTACCTGCTCTCCGCCAATCCTCATCTGGGACGGGCGCTGCGCGCACGCGCGCGGCGCTGGCTGCGGCGCTGGACCCCCAACGACGGCCTGGTCGATCCGGATGCGGCCGAGCGCGAGGCGCTCGCGCGCCATCAGCTAGCCGCGCGATCCTATTCGCCGACCGCGTTGCAGAATTTCGCCGCATGCCCGTACCGCTTTTTCCTGCAGGCGATCCATCGGCTGGCGCCGCGCGAGGAAATCGAGAGCCTCGAGGTGATCGACCCGCTCACCCGCGGCGCGCTATTTCACGAAGTCCAGTTCGAATTTTTGACGGCGCTGCGCGACACCGGAGGCCTGCCGGTTACGCCCGCAGCGTTGGAAGCAGCGCACGCGACGCTCGAAACGACGCTGATCGCGGTGGCCGCGCACTACCACGACGAACTGGCGCCGGCAATCGAGCGCGTCTGGCTCGACGGTATCGACGCGATTCGCGCCGACTTGCGCGAATGGCTGCGGCGCAGCGCCGCGGACTCAGCGCGCTGGCGCCCAGAGCGCTTTGAACTTGGCTTCGGTCTGACCGATCAATCGCAGGCCGATCCCGCCAGCGTCGCCCAACCGGTGGAACTCGAGATTGGACTAAAGTTGCGCGGCTCGATCGATCTGGTCGAACGCGGCGCCGACCATTCGTTGCGGGTGACCGATCACAAGACCGGCCGCGTCCGCGCCGAACGCGACTTGATTATCGGGGGCGGCAAGACGCTGCAGCCGGTGCTCTACGCGCTCGCGGCCGAGTGCGTGCTGGGCGAACCGGTCGAGGCTGGGCGTCTGTACTACTGCACGGCGGCCGGCGGCTACGAGGAACGGGTGGTGACGATCGATGCGGCGGCGCGGGCGGCGGCCGCCGCCATGACCGCGATCGTGGGGCAGGCGCTAGCAGAGGGTTTTCTGCCTGCGGCACCCGGCGAACGCGAATGCGACTACTGCGATTATCGCCGGGTCTGCGGCCCGTATGAACATATCCGGGTGGAGCATAAGACCGCGGCGAAGAGCGAAGCGTATCGCCGGCTCGATAACCTGAGGCGCCTGCGGGAGATGCGATGAGCGCGAACGCCTGGTCAAACCCGACGCCTGCGACCGCGGATCAGCCCGTGCGCGATCGCATCCGGGGCGATCTCGAGACCACGCTGATAATCGAGGCGGCGGCCGGCACCGGCAAAACCACAGCCCTTGTCAGCCGCGTCGTCGCAGTGATCGCGAGCGGCCGCAGCGCACTCGATCAGATGGTCGCGGTGACCTTCACCGATAAGGCGGCGGGCGAACTCAAGCTGCGGCTGCGAGCCGAAATCGAAGATCATCTTAACGATCCCGATCCAGCGATCGCGGCGCGGATGAAGAACTCGCTGGAAAAATTCGAAGAAGCGCGCATCGGCACGATTCACGCGCTGTGCGGCGATCTGCTGCGAGAGCACCCGGTCGAGGCGGGGGTTGATCCGAGGTTCGAAGTCGCGGCCGAAGACGCCTCGGCCGCAATCTTCAACGCCGCCTTCGACCGCTGGTTCGAGCAGGCGCTGGCGGGCCCGGGTGAAGGGCTACGGCGAATCCTGCGACGGCCAAACGCGACCGACCGCCAAGGCCCGCGGCGCCTGCTGCGCGCCGCCGCTTGGGAACTTAAGGAATGGCGCGATTTCGACACGCCCTGGCGTCATCAGGAATTCGCGCGCGACCGCGAAATCGACGCGCTGGTGACCGAGATCGAGGCGCTCGGGGAGCTTGCGACAGAAGGCGATGCCGAGGACTGGCTGCGCAAAGCACTGGAACTGCTGCGCCGTCCGATTAGCGAGGCGACGCGGCTGGAAGCGGTGCGCGATCGCGATTACGACGCGCTGGAGGCGGCATTGCTGCGGCTGGTTCGCGGCGACGATCGCCATTGGCGGTGGCGCGGCTCGGGCGCGCGCTTCGGCGAATGGCCGCGCGCCGAGATCTTCGCACGACGGGACGCGTTGCATAACAAGTTGAAGGAATTCAGCGATCAGGCCGGCGCCAGCCTGGCGCCGCGGCTGCGCGACGAGCTGTGGCCGGTGGTCGAAATCTACCGCGAATTGAAGGCGCGTGCCGGCCGCCTGGATTTTCTCGACCTGCTGCTGACGACGCGCAACCTGGTGCGCGACAACGCGGCCGTGCGCTGCGAACTGCAGGAGAGCATCACCTATATTTTCGTCGATGAGTTTCAGGATACCGATCCACTGCAGGCGGAAATCCTGCTGCTGCTCGCGGCCGACGACCCCACTGAGACCAACTGGCTGGAAGTGCGCCCGCGCGCCGGCAAGCTCTTTATCGTCGGCGATCCCAAACAGTCGATCTATCGCTTCCGGCGCGCCGATGTCGCGCTCTACCAGGAAATCAAGCGCCGTCTGCTCGAACGGGGCGCCGCGCTGGAGCATCTCTCGGTGAGCTTTCGCGCGACACCCGAGATCCAGTCGCTCGTCAATGCGGCGTTCGCACCGATTATGGCTGCCGAATCGATGACGCAGCCCAGGTACGTGGCGCTGGAGGCCTTTCGCGAAAGCGTCGCCGGGCAGCCGGCGGTCGTCGCGCTGCCGGTGCCCAATCCCTACAGCCAGTATGGTCGTATTACAAAATGGAGTATCGAGGATTCGCTGCCGGACGCGATCGCCGCGTTCGTCAAGTGGCTGGTGGAGGAGAGCGGATGGAGCGTGACTGAACGCACTGAACGCGAAGCGCCCGAACGGCGCGTGCCGATTCGTCCGCACCACGTCTGCATTCTATTTCGCCGGATGAATTCGTACGGCCGCGACGTCACCCGTCCCTATATCCGCGCGCTGGAGAGCCGCCACGTGCCGCACGTGCTGGTGCGCGGTGGATCGTTCCACATGCGCGAGGAGGTCGAGACGATTCGCAACGCGCTCGCGGCGATCGAGCGCCCCGACGACGAACTGGCGATGTTCGCGACGCTGCACGGTGCGCTGTTTGCGATTGCCGACGGCACGCTGCTGCGCTTCTGCGAAACCTACCGGAGCTTGAATCCGTTCCGGCGGCTGCCGGAGGAGCTGCCCGCTATACTCAAAGAGGTCGCCGACGCGCTCGCGATAATCGGCGGACTGCATCGCGGGCGCAACCGCCGACCGATCGCCGAGACGATCGCGCGCCTGCTCGCTGCAACCCGCGCGCACGCCGGCTTCGCGATCTGGCCGACGGGAGACCAGGCGCTGGCCAACGTGATGCGCCTGATGGACATGGCGCGGCGCTACGAGCTGAACCGAGGAGCCACCTCGATGCGTGCTTTCGTCGAGGACCTGGAGGAGCGCGCCGAGCGCGAGGAGGTCGGCGAAGTGCCGGTGGTCGAGGAAGGCGCCGAGGACGTGCGAATCATGACCGTCCATCGCGCCAAAGGCCTTGAGTTTCCAGTGGTGATCCTGGCCGACATCACCTGCAATGAGAGCGCGGAGGAGGCGCATCGCTTCGTCGATCCGACGCGCCGGCTGTGTGCGCAACGGCTCGCCGGCCAAGCCCCCGCTGAATTGCTGGATCATGCCGAAGAGGAGCTGCGCCGCGACGAAGAGGAGGCGGTGCGGCTGCTCTATGTTGCGGTGACGCGCGCACGCGATCTGATCGTCGCGCCGGTGGTTGGGGATGAGGAACCCTACGTTGGCTGGATTCGACGTCTGCGGCCCGCGCTCTATCCCGAGGCGCGAGACTCGCGCGCACCGCTCGAACGCCGTCCGGCCGGGTGTCCCGAGTTTCGCGCGGAGCTGGCGGGTACGCGCCCCGAAAATGCGTTCACGCGATCGCCCGGAGTGACGCCCGGGCTGCATCGGCCGGCGGCAGGCGCGCATCGCGTGGTGTGGTGGGATTCGTCGATGCTGACGCTCGACGCGCGTGAGACGATGGGCCTGCGGCAATCGAAGCTGCTGGAGATCGACGAGCGCAAGGAGCGCTCCGAGCGCGGGACTCGCGAGTACGAGGCATGGCGAAATCGCCGCGATGAGATTATCGCGGCGGGTTCCACGCCGGCGCTGCGCGTCGCGAGCGCGACGGAGCTGGCGGCCGGCACGGACTCGGCCCACGCGGCGCTGGCCGCGCTGGCGGAGTCCGCACAGATCGAAATCGAGCGGGTGCCGCGCGCGGCCACGCGTCCGCGTGGGCAGCGCTTCGGCACGCTGGTGCACGCGATCCTCGCGCAGGTCGCGCTGGACGCGTCGGACGACGCGGTCAGCGCGACGGCGCGATTCTTCGGGCGCATCTTCAATGCGACCGAAGACGAGATCGCGGGGGCGGGCGCGACCGCCGGCGCGGCGCTGGCGTCGCCGCTGATGCGGCGCGCCGCGGCCGCGACGGTCGTGCGTCGCGAGGCTCCGCTGCTGGCGGAGCTAGCGGGGGCGGCCGGCGCGGACGGGGACGCGAGGTCGGCGATACCCTCGACCATGGTCGAGGGTATCGCCGACCTCGCGTTCGTGGAGCAGCGCGACGGCGTCGCGCGGTGGATCGTGGTTGACTTCAAGACCGACTTCGACCTCTATAGCCGCGCCGCCGAGTATCGCATCCAGATCGCCCTCTATCTGCGTGCGATCAGTCTGGCGACCGCAATGCCGGCGCAGGGATATCTGCTTCTGATCTGATCCGTTACTATCCTTATGCGAGGTTATGCGTTCACTCCGTTACCCCGCGAAAGAGGAGGTGCGCGCTTGTCGGCGGCTGTCAATGACACCCTGCTCGTAATCGGTTACGGCTCTCTGTTAAGCGGCTACGGCATGCTCGCGGAACGGCGCGGCGGCAAGAGCCGGCTGGTCGCTCGCGACGCTTTTCCGGTGCGCCTGCTGAACGCCCGCCGCGGCCTGGCGAAGCCCTCCAGCCACGGCCATTACCTGGCGATGGACCTCGAGCCGATCGACGCTACGAAGCCGATCGCGGCGCTCGCTGCCAACGGTTCGAACGCGGGTATCGGCGCGCTCGGCCTGGTGTTCGATCGCAGGTGGGCCCCACTCATCGCACGCCGCGAGGAATACGATGAGCACAAATTCGTCGAACTGATCGGACTCGCCGATCGCGCGGGTCAAGCGCTCGGGGATTTCCTGCACGACATCGCGCGCCGCACCCGCTGGAACCTGCTCGACTACCGTCGCGCGCTCAACGACCTGCTTAGCTATACATCGGAGGGTTACATCTTCCATCCGATTCCGCTGAGCGACGGGCGCGTCGCGGTAGCCGCCATCGGATCGGGCTTCGAGGGTAGCGGCGACACCGCCGTGCGTTCCAAGCGCAACGAATACGGGATGGACCGTCTGCTGACGCTGGCCGAAGCGCTGCGCGTCGAGACCTTCGAGCTCGACCGGGAGGGGCAGGTCGGTTACTACGTCGAATGTCTGCTGGGCGGTCTTCACGGACTCGAAATCGCCGATCTTTTCCGCGATCTCGACAACGACCTTGCGCAGGCGCTGCACCCTCGCTTTCATCATGTCGTCGCCGGCGAGCGCGAACGCTTCATGACGGCGACTTCGCTCGACGAACCGCGCTATCGCGGAGCCTTCGGCGACGTTCCGCACGCGGCGCTCCGCTCGTTGCTCGGGGCGACCGGCAAGCCGTGAGGAGCCGTCAGTGAAGTCTGGATTTTCGATTCACGTCACCAAGGAGAACCTCAAGTTTTCAGCCGCACATTTCATTGCCTATCCTGGCTTTCGCGAACCTTTACATGGCCATAATTACCAGGTTGGCGTTCGCGTTGAAGGACGACTCGCCGAGATCGGCTATGTGCTCGACTTCGGCCTGATAAAAAAAGCCACCAAGGAGATTGCCGACCGCCTCGACGAGCGCACGATCATTCCGGCCAACAGCGACTGTCTCAAGATCGAGCGCATCGGCGAGGAGGTTTCGGTACTTTACGGCCAGGATCGCTTCGTCTTTCCGGTCGGCGATGTCGCAATTTTGCCGATCGCGCACAGTTCGGCCGAGGAACTTGCACGCTACATCTGGAATGAGCTTCGTGACGCATTGCACGCGCAAAATGCGCTCTCGGAAGTCATCTCGATCGAGATTTCGGTGGCAGAAGGACCCGGTCAGGCGGCAATCTACCACGAAGATATCGCGAAAGTTTGAAATTGCCCTATTCCGTTTCCAGACCCCATTTTCCGAACTTTTTTGTTCCCTAAGATACTAAATTGTTTGCTTCCGTTCGTCGGTCTCCTCTCGGCATGAAGCTCTTCGCTTGTTTCCTACAGTAGGAATGTGACAAGATTATGTCTCTACCCGTAAAACGTCTGAGCGAACTCAGCGGGGGATATTTTGACGGTAGAATCCGAGCCTTATCGCGTGGACGCAGCTTTGCGGTCGCCGGGTGAACGCACCCTTATCGGCGACCATCCAACTATCGTAAAGCTGCGGGCGCTGGTGGATAGAGTTGCGGCTACCGACGTGACTGTGCTCATCACGGGCGAGAGCGGCAGTGGAAAGGAAGTCGTAGCCCATGCGATCCACGCGCTGTCGGCGCGCACTCGACGTAACTTTGTGCCGGTGAATTGCGCGGCCATCCCTCACGAACTGCTCGAATCGGAAATGTTCGGCCATGAACGGGGTGCCTTTACCGGGGCCGCAGGGCCTCGTCATGGACTGTTCGCCACGGCCGACGGCGGCACCATTTTTCTCGATGAAATCGGCGAGATGCCGTTGCAGCTTCAGGCCAAGCTTCTACGGGTGCTCGAGGACGGAATTGTGCGGCCGGTCGGTTCCGACCGCTCCGCCAAAATTGACGCGCGTGTAATCGCGGCGAGCAACAACGACCTGGTGGCGGCGGTCAAGCGCCATGCGTTTCGCGAAGATCTGTTCTATCGGCTGCAGGTGGTTCCGATCGTAATTCCGCCGCTACGCGAACGGCGGTCGGACATCCCGCTGCTAATCGAATATTTCCTTGAGCGCATGCGGCGGCGGCTGCCCGGCCGCGACTGGACGGTCACGCGCGAGGCGATGGTCAATCTGTGGTCCTACGATTGGCCGGGGAACGTTCGCGAGCTGGTAAACATGGTGGAGCGCCTGGTGATCATGTGCGAGGATTCGATTATCGACCTCGCGCTGCTGCCGCCGAATCTGGTCAACGGGGGCCGGATGGCCGAGGCGCGGATTCCGGCGACGCTGGGCGAGGACGGTGTCAATCTGAACTTACTGGTGCACGAACTCGAAGGGCGCATGATCAATCAGGCGCTCACGCAGACCGGCGGAAACAAACAGGCCGCGGCCAAATTGCTGGGGCTCAAACGAACCACGTTTGCCGCGAAACTGCGTCGCTGCGGCGTGATCGCACCGTCAAGCTCGAATGAAGCGGACGACTCCTGAGGACAATATGGAACTAGCCGAGAGGGTGCCGCAAATAATGGTGGTGGACGATGATCCGGACACGGTTTCGATCCTGGCGCGTCACCTACAGCGCGAGGGCTTCGACGCAATCGAAGCGATTTCGGGGGTCGAATGTCTCCGTCTGGTGCAAGCGCATCGCGTCGATGTGATCCTGCTCGATTTGATGATGCCCGAGATGGACGGCTTTCAGGTTTGCCGCATGCTCAAAGAGAATCCCAAGACCGCCGAGATTCCGATCATCATGATTACCGCACGCGACGATCTGGACGCGCGCGCCCAGGGAATGCGCCTGGGGGTCAGCGATTTTCTGGCGAAGCCGGTGTTCCGCCGACAGCTCGCCAACCGCATCCGGGCGCAGCTCGAGGCGATCGCCGCCGGCCGCGCTATGGAAGCGGCACTGAGCAACCTCGAACAGACTTCTCACGAGGAAGAAAAATAGCGTCGTGGCTCGGGCGACGGGACGCTCGCGTCGAGAGCCGTGCTACTCCTGAAGCCTGAGCGCCTTCGACGGGCAGGCCGCGACCGCGGCGCGCACCAGACTGTCGTCTGCCGCGCTCGGATCGATCACGAACTTGCCCTGCTCAACCTTGAACACCTGCGGGAGCGTCTTTACGCAGTTCGCCGAATGGATGCAAACGTCCTTATCCCAGGTCACCTTTAGCGCCATCGTCGTTTCTCCTGCCTGATGGTTCAGCCTTGCGGCAGCATTCGGGGGCTTCTTATCGGGGTGCTCCCTTACGGACGCGGCGTCAGAGCGGCGGGCGTTCATGGGAGCGATCTCCTATGCTGGCTCAGCACCGATGTTCCCGAAGCTCAGAAACATCAGTTGCGATGGACGATACTAAACATGGATTGGCGCGGCAAACTTATTTGCAAACTCATCTGATCGATCGGCCATCCGCGCGTGCACCGTTGCCGTAATGCTCGCCTTCTGATTCATTGGTTAAAGAGCATGCGCGTGAGACCGGCTGGACCCGCAAGGAGGACTGCGTGATGGACGGAGAGGCCACTGGGCCACAGAGCAAACCGATCGCGGCTCTGACCTATCTGCTGGGCTTCGTTACAGGGGTGATCTTCCTGTACCTAGAACCCTACGACAAGGACGAGTTCGTGCGCTTCCATGCGCGGCAGTCGATCGTCTATTCGATCGCGTGGTTCGCCGTGAACATCATCCTGAGCGTCTTCGTCGCGGTGCTGCCCGGCGCGCTCGGCGGAGTCATCCGTTTCCTGCAGAGTCTGATTAATCTCGGCCTGGCAATCTTCTGGGTCTTCCTGATGTACAAGGCGTACAAGGGCGAAAAGTATCGCATTCCGGAGTTGGCCGACTGGGCCGACAGCATGGGTTTTTAAGTGCTGACGCTTGTTTCAGTGATTGACGCTCGCGAAGGCCGCGGCTGCATCGCAGCCGCGGCCGTGCGGATATTCCCGTTCCCAACAAAAGGGGAAGTCTGAAACCTTCACAAGGTTTCAGTTTCCTAAAGCCAAAAGTTCTTCATTCCTCGACCACCATCCCCATCTCTTCTCCTCATCCAATTTCGAGGCTTTCGAGGCGCACGCCGGCGGGCTCGAAGCGAATCACCAACTCGCACTGCGCGGTCTTGAGCGTGAGCGCGTAAGCACCCGGCGCCCGCGCGATTGCGTTGAGACTTTCGATCGTCTGACCCTCGAGCGGTTTGAGCGCCGCGTTGAGCGCCGCGACCGAGGCCGCAATCTCGCGCCCGCGCGGAGTCTTCTGGTAAAGCGCCCACAGCGCGAGTTCAGCACCGGGACCGTAGGCGCTGCGCACGCGTCCGCTGGTAATCGCAAGCTCCGCGATCGCGCCCAGCCGGGCCGCCAATTCGGCGGGAACTTCGAGCGTGTCGAGCGCGGCGCGCAGAACTTCGTAGGGCGCGCGGGCGGCGTCGTCGGGAGCGGCGGCGATAAACGCGTCGAGTTGCGGCGCCAGGATCTCGCGATGCAAGCGATCGAGCCGCAGCGGCTCGTCGGTCTTGCCCGCGTCATCTCGCATGATCATCTTGAAGGTTGTCCGGTCATCGTTTCGCTGTTGCGATCGCCACTGATTGCGCCGTCACCGCCCGAGCCATGGCTCGCGCCTGTGTGCGATCAATCGGCACCCGCGCCGGTTCAGCCCTTATCGCCGTGATGCGACCCGTTGTTGCCGAGCAGCGCCGCCAGTTCATGCTCGAAGCCGCCGGTCTCGATCGAGCAATGCATGCCGCATTCTTTGGGCGCACCGGTCTCCCACCACCAACGTCCGGCGCGCGGGTCCTCGCCCTCTTTCACCGGCCGCGTGCACGGCCCGCATCCGATCGACGGATAGCCCTTGTCGTAGAGCTCATTGTAGGGGATGTCGTTGGCGCGAATGTAGTCCCAGACTTCGTCCTCGGTCCAGTCGGCGAGTGGGGCGATTTTTACGACACCGCCGTGGTCGTGGTCGATTTCAATTTTGCGGATATTCGAGCGCGTCGCCCACTGGTCGCGGCGCAGGCCCGCTACCCAGCCGTCGAAATGCATCAGGGCGCGCCGCAGCGGCAGCACCTTGCGCACCTGGCAGCAGAGCAGTCGCAGGTTGACGTCGCGGTAGAAAAGATTGTTGCCGTGCCGGATGACCATCTGCTCGACGATCTTGGTGTCGGGCAAAAACATCTCGGTGCGGATGCCGTACTTGTCGCGAATCTTGTCGATCAGCCGATAGGTCTCTTCGGGCTGGCGGCCGGTGTCGATGGTGAAGACGCGAATACCCGGATCGATGCGCCACGCCATGTCGATCAGCGCGCAACCCTCGGCCTGGAAGCTTGAGCAGATACCGAGCCGGCGGCCGAATTTCTCGATCGCCCAGGCCAGTACCTCCTGCGGTTCCTTGTCGTCGAGTTCGACCGCGGCTTCGCCAGCTTCGAGTTCGTCCATCAGGAGACGTTCGGTTTGCACTTCCATCGCTTTTTTCCGATTGACTTTTTTCAGTGATCGACGTTCGGGTCGCTTTTTTCACCGACTGACGCTCGCGCTGCTTTTTTCACCGATTGACGCTCGCGTTGCTCGATCCCACTATCATCGCCGCTATATCGTGCACCCCTCGTTAAGCGGTCTCGCTATCTGTTCGTCCCTTTTCACAGGGCGCAGCCCGCATCTTAACCAAAGGGAAGTCTGAAACCTCGTGAGGTTTCAGCGTCCTGAAAAAACCAAAAGTTTCGCGCTCTTTAACTACCTCTACGCCGCTTTCGCGCCGGCGCCGTTGCCGAGCGCGATCAGCGCGTCATCGGGAGTGCGCACGCAGAACTTCGCGAAGCTCTCGCCCGCCTGGCGCAGCTCCAGGTATCCGGCGAACAGCCGCGCGACGGTATCCTCGATTCGCGCCGAAGGCACGCGCCGCAGCAGCGGCTTGCCGATCGCCGCATCGCGCCCGAGGCCGCCGCGCAGAATCACGTCGAAGGCCTCGAGCGGCTCGCCGTTTGGTCCGCGTCCGGTCGTGCCCTGCAAGCCGATATCGCCCGTCCAATGTTGGGCGCACGCATGTGGGCAGCCGTCGAGGTTGACCTTGAGGTCGGCCACCGCGTCGCCGAATTGCATCACCAGCCGATCGATAACGGTCGCGAGCTTTTCCTTGGTTGGCGTCACCGCGTAGTTGCAATGCGGGTCGCCGATACATCCGATCGACGACGCGAACAGCCCGTTAACGTTGAGCGGAAAGCCCAGCTCGCCGATCCGCTCGATAGTCTCGTCGAGCCGTTCCTGCGGAATTCCCGCAATGATAAAATTCTGCCGGCGCGTCAGCCGGATATCGCCGCCGATAGCGGCCGCAATCGCCGCCACCGCGCGCATCTGCCGCCCGTTCATCAGGCCGAGCCGCACCGGAAAGCCCACGTAATAGCGGCCGGGCTGCTTCTGCTCGTGGATGCCCATGTGATCGCTTTCCGCGTCGGGCAATGGCATCTCGTCGAGGCTCTCCAGCGGATGACCGAGGCGCGCCTCGACCAATGCGCGAAAGGCTTCGACGCCGTAATCGTCGATCATGAACTTCAGGCGCGCCTTGACCCGCGAGATGCGATACTCGGTGGTCGAGCGCCACACGTCGATAATCGCGCGCAGCGTTTCGATCGCATTTTCGCGCGTGATGAAAACGCCCAGATGGCGCGACAGGCGCGGAGTCGAGGACTGGCCGCCGCCGACGCGCACCGCGTAGCCTTCGCGGCCGTCGCGAATCATGCCGACCAGCGCGATACAGTTGATCTCGGGCGCGTTACATTGGTAGCGGCACGCCGCGATGGTGATTTTGTGCTTGCGCGGCAGATCGGAATACTCGCGATTGCCGTAAAAATAGTTCGCCGTCTCTGCGACCAAACCGGTCGTGTCGAACAGCTCATCATGGTCGGCGCCTGCCACCGGGCATCCGGTGATATTGCGCACGACGTCGCCGCAGCCGCCCATCGTGGTCAGCCCGGCGGCTTTGAGCCGCTCGAAAATCTCCGGGCAGCGGTCGAGCGTGATGTAGTGAAGCTGGATATTCTGGCGCGTCGTCAACTCGCCCTGGTCGCGTCCGTGAAGCTCAGAAATCTCGCCGATCGCGGCCAGACCCGCCGGGCTCAGGATTCCGCTGGGAATCTTCACCCGCATCATAAAGGTGCCGATCTTCGGCTTGTCGTGGTACATCCCGAACCACTGCAGCCGCACGATGTCCTCTTCGGGCAATTTCTCGTACGGCGTTTCGACCAGCCGGTCCCATTGGTTGGTCAGTTCGGTGGGGAAAAGATCGTGCTTGAGGCGCTCGACGAGGTTGCGCTTCAGAACCATTTCCCACGATGGCGCTTCCCGTTTTGGCACTGTCTGGTCGGTACTCCTGATCGGCGAATCGGGTTCAAACGTAACTTAGGAGACTAACTTAGTCAACTAAATAAATGAGTAAGTGAGTCAGCTATTCCAGTATCGAACCCATTATGCTATAAAGATGCCGTTAACCCTATGAAATTCGGCGTCGGCGTAGACTACTGCCTCAAGGCTTTGATCCTGCTCGCGGAGCGTTATCCCAACGTGCAACCTCAGCGAGTCGAGGAAATCGCGGCCGCCCAGGGCATCCCGGAGAACTACCTGCGGCGTCTCCTGATCGAGCTAAAGCGTGGTGGTTTGGTGGCCAGCCAGAAGGGACCAAGCGGCGGCTATCTGCTGGCGCGCAATCCGGCAAAAATCACGATGGCCGACGTCGTGCAGATCATCGAGGGTGACTTCGCACCAGTCGAATGTCTCGAGGAGAGTGGCAACTCGTCGTGCCAGCGCGGCGACGCCTGTGCGATGCGCAACGTGTGGTGCGAGGTGCGCGATAGCGTCAACGCGATCCTGCGGCGCACGACATTGCAGGCGCTCGCGGAGCGTCGCAAGAGCGCGATCCACTTCCAGATCTGACCCGCCCCGCCCCACCGAAGCAACCAGGAAGTTGTCAAGGAACTCAAAACTATAGCTTTCTGAAACCTCATTGAGGTTTCAGACTTCCCTTTGTAAGGGGTCATTGATCGGGCCGGCGACCTCGGTATGGCCGCGGCTGCGATGCAGCCGAGGGCACCTGTCCCTCGCGGCGGTCAGGTTTCCCCGAATGACTTAGCTGCCACCCCATCGAGCATCGCGAGCAGTCCTGAAAATCAAATCAAGACTGTTGGGCTGCTCGGCAGTCGATGAAACGCGAGCGTAATTCCTTCAGAAGGTTTTCTGAGGGCGCAGCCCGCATCTTACTAACGGGAAGTCTGAAACCTGCGTGAGGTTTCAGTCTCCAGAAACTATAAGTTCTTGATTCCTTGACAACTCTCTTTTTCTCTTCTCGCGCGGCCCCGGCGAGACAGTGGAGCACTTACGCCCGGCCATAAACCGGGACCACGGCGCCCGACGTGACCTGGTTCTGATCCGAGCACAGGAAGGCGAGCGTCCGCGCGATGTCCTCCGGTTTGACCCAGTTCTCGTGCTTGGCCTTGGGCATCGCCTTGCGATTCGCCTCGGTGTCGATGGTGCTGGGCGCGATCGCATTCACCAGGACATTGTCGTTGAGCACTTCTTCGGCGAGCGATGCGGTGAAGGTCTTGATCGCGCCCTTGGTGATCGCATAGGCGGCGAACTCGCCGGCGCCGGTCAGTCCGGTGCGCGAACTGACCGAAACGATGCGCCCGTACTTGTTCTTTTGCATCACTGGCACCACCGCGCGGCAGCACAGGAAGGTCGGCTTCAAATTGATATCGAACATCGCCTGCCATTCGGCCTGACTGGTTTCCGCAACGGTCTTGAAACCCCAGAAGCCGCCGACCAGGTTGATGAGGATATCGACGCGGCCCCATTTCTTCTCGACTTCGCCGACGAACGCCGCGATCTGCCCTTCATCGCCGACATCGACTTTGCCCAAGTGGGTGTTCGCGGCGGCGAAGCGTCCCCCCATCTTTTGGTGGAACAGCGGCACCTCGGCATCGATAATGTAGGGCACCGCGACCTTGGCCCCGTGGGCGAGAAAATGTTCGCTGACGGCGCGTCCGAGCGCGCCGGTTCCGCCGGTGATTATCGCGATTCGATCCTTGAGCAGTTCCATCGGGCCAGCCTCCGCTATCGGTTTGGGTGCGCGGGGTGATGTCCTCGCGCGGCAAAAGGGGAACTTACAACGCCCGAGGCTCGCCGCGCCAGCGCCGCAACGGCCAGCGAGATCGCATTACAGGAATTTGACGAGGTGCGCACTCAATCGGCGCGGCTGACGGCCGGGTGATGGACGGCGGCGGCGAGGAACGCCGCGAGGTCATCGAGATGCCCGTCGAGCCAAGGCAGCGCACGCATCGTGTGGGTTTTGCGCTGCGGCGTATAGCCGGGTGGATATGTTCCATGGAGAACACGCGCGTCGAGGAGCGCTCGCGGCACACCCGCGATGGCGGGGCCGATTGGACCGGGCAGATTGGGATCGGCGTTATGGCACGAGCTGCAGTTGGTGCGATAGATCACGGCGCCGCGATCGGCGGCGCTCAACTCGCGCGGCTTGGTGCAGGCCGCGGCGAACGCAACGCCTATCATCGCCGCGATCGCGACGCTGAGAATGCTCGCGAGTGACCGGGACGCGCGTATGATCGCGATACACACGTCCCGGCCCAAGCAGTTGACTTGCTTGACGGCGCCGGCGGCTACTTCAGGTTGGCCGCAGCGAAATCCCAGTTGGCGATATTCCAGAAGGCCTCGACGTATTTCGCGCGCGCGTTGCGATAGTCGATATAGTACGCATGCTCCCAGACGTCGCAGGTGATGAGCGGGGTCTTGCCGTGAACGATCGGGCTGTCGGCGTCATGCGTGCCGACCACCTCGAGCGAGCCGTCGGCATTCTTCACCAGCCACGCCCAGCCGGATCCAAAATGGGTGACCGCGGTCTCGGTGAACTTCTTCTTGAAGGCTTCGAAATCGCCATAGGCCTTCTTGATGCCGTCGGCGACCGCGCCGTGGGGCGCGCCGCCGCCCTTGGGCTTGAGCGACTTCCAGTAGAAGCTGTGGTTGTAATGCTGCGCGGAGTTGTTGAAGAGTCCGCCCGGGCCGGCGGTCTTCATGATCTCTTCGACCGACTTGCCCTCGTTGGGAGTGCCCTTGGTCAGGTTGTTGAGGTTGGTGACGTAGGTCGCGTGATGTTTGCCGTGATGGAATTCAAGCGTTTCCTTGGAGATGTGGGGCGCGAGGGCGTCGAGTGAGTAAGGGAGATTGGGCAGTTCGAAAGCCATTGCGAGTCACCGTCCTTTTCAATTGCGAGAAAATTAAGCGGTCGTCACGCGCTTCCCGGATCGCGAGAGCATGATTGCGGACCCTATTCCCGCGAGACCGATCGCGCGTGCCGTCGAGAGTATTCGACAAATTCTAACGCCCGCCGCGCGCGGCTTGCAAGTTTCGCTCACGCCGCAACGGTCACCGCAGGAACCCCCAGGCGCCCGCAATCCGCGCAAACGCCGCGAACGCGGGAACTGCTCGTCGGCCGCTATCGGCGCTAAGGCAGCGCAGGACCGAACGTAATATGGTGAGGAACACCCAGATTGGTATTCAAGTGGTTCGCCAGGATCGCCCGCACGGGCACCGGACTTCCGCTCGTGCTCAGTTCCGACGCTGAGAACTCAACCAGACTCCCACCGCCGAGTCCGGCCGCCGGCTGCAAGGTATTGGCGATCCACAGATTTCCCACGCTGTCGAAGGCGAGTCCGTCGGGGCTGTCGAGACTGCGTAGGACGGTGTGCCTGCCCAACAGGACGGCGTCAAACAGGGCGGCGTTGATCGTTGTCGCAGGCGTGGGAGTATCGGTTCCCGACCCGTTCAAATCCGCGGCCCCGAACATCTCGAGTCCGCCGGTGTTTCCCAGCGTCCCGCCGCTGTCGAACGTCACCCAAAGGTTACCGAGGGTATCGAACGTTATCGACGACGGGGAATTCAACGCTGGGCCGGCGTCCCCCACGATGAGCGTCTGAGTTGGATCGGTCTGGACACCGGCCGCGAGCTGCGCTGCCGTGAACTCGAGGATAGTGCCCCGCGATTGCCATAGATTGCCTGCCGGATCCAACGCCAGCGCGACCGGTCCGTAAGTGAGCGGTACGGTCGGGGTCTGAATCACCGCAGGCACGGGATTTCCGCTCGCGCTCAACTGGGCGCTGGTGTATTCCAGCAGCGCCGGCACCGGGCCAAACAAAGTCTGATCGACTTCAACCCACAAATTGCCGGCGCGGTCGAACTGCATAGCGCGCGGACAACTGAGATATTCCGGACTGAGCGGCACTGGATCCTGAATAACCGTGCTGAAGTTCACCGATCCATAAAGAACCATATGCAGCAATGCGGATCGCGTCAGCTCGACCAGATAGCCGCTGTTGGTGTTACAGAGACCGAACCAAAGATCGTTGTTACTGTCGAAGGTCAGCCCTCCCGCCGCCGGTACGCCGGAGGTAATCCCCAACGAGCCAACCAAGCCGGTCTTTCGTTTCAGTCGCGCTGCCGGGAAGATCGAGATGCTGGGACCGACGGTTTCGTTGAGCACCCATAAGGATGGTGGTGGCGGCTTTGTGAGGACCTTCGGCAAAGGCTGTGCGTAGGAACTACCCGTGACGGACGCGGACGCGATCAATACCGCCGCACCCAGCAACGCGATGACCAGATAAAATCGATTCGTTTTCATTGAATGCTGACGACTCGGCCTTAGTGCAAACTAGCTCGTCATCGCATCAAATCGCAACAACTTGAGGGTTACTGAGTATTGACGAATCCCATTCGCGGGCTAACTCAAGGCGGCGCGGTCGCGGTCGTGGGTGTGCGCGTCAACGACGCTGTGGAAGCGCCCGTAGCTGAAATAAATTACCAGCCCGATGCCCAGCCAGATGAAGAAGCGTAGCCAGGTGGTTTGGTCGAGACCGAGCATCATCAGAAAACACGAACCCGCACCGAGAATCGGGACGATTGGGACCAGCGGGGTTTTGAACGGCCGCCTCATGCCGGGCTCGATATAGCGGAGAATCCAGACGCCGAAACAGACCAGGACAAAGGCGAAGAGCGTGCCGATATTGGTGAGTTCCGCGATCTCCTTGATCGGTATCAAGCCGGCGGTCAGGCCCACGGCAACGCCGGTGAGGATGGTCGGGATCGACGGGGTTTTGTACTTGGGATGGACGCGGCTGAAGGCCGGTGGGAGCAGCCCGTCGCGCGAGATCGCGTAAAAGATCCGCGACTGCCCGAGCAGCAACACCAGCAGCACCGAGGTCAGGCCCGCGACGGCGCCGACCGAAATTATGCCAGCGGCGAAGTTAAGCCCGCGCGTTACGAAGGCGCTCGCCAACGGCGCATCGATATCGATCTGCTTCATCGGAACCATCCCGGTGAGCACGGCGGCCACGGCAATATAGAGGATGGTGCAGATTCCAAGCGAGGTCAGGATTCCGATGGGCAGCGCGCGTTGCGGATCGACCACCTCCTCGGCGGCAGTCGAGACCGCGTCGAAGCCGATGTACGCGAAGAAGATATAGGCGGCGCCGCGCAGCACCCCGCCCCATCCGAGCGGCAGGAAGGGCGACCAGTTGGCGGGCTTGATGTAAAAGACGCCGATCAGGACGACCACCAGCACCGCGAACAGCTTGATCCCGACGATAATCGAATTGATGCGCGCGCTTTCCTGCACGCCTTTATAGAGAATCGCGCTGATGCCCAGCACCACGAGCAGCGCGGGCAGATTGATGATTGCGCCGAGCGCCGTCCCGGGCGCATGGGTGATTGCGGCCGGCAAATGGATGCCAACGCCCTCGAGAATCACGGTGAGGTAATGCGACCATCCGGCGGCGACCGCGGCGGCCGCAACCGCATATTCGAGCACGAGGTCCCAACCGATGATCCAGGCGATCAGCTCGCCCATCGTGGCGTAGGAATACGAGTAGGCGCTGCCGGCGACCGGAATCATCGAGGCGAACTCCGCGTAGCACAGCGCCGCCATGGCGCAGGCAAAGCCCGCCAGCACAAAAGAGAGCACCAGGCCCGGACCGGCATACGAGGCGCCGACGCCGGTCAGCACGAAGATGCCCGCGCCGATAATTGCACCGATACCGAGCAGCGTCAGCTCGAATGCGCCGAGCGCCCGTTTGAGTCCGCCCGCGTGCGGTGCGGCGTCGGCCAGCAGAGCCTCGACCGGCTTGCGTCTGAAGAGCTGTTCCCTCATCCCCGCCGTTGCCTCCCCCGCTGACCGATCAAAATCACCACGACGCATAGCCGCCATCGATCGAAAGCATCGTGCCGGTGACGTAGCTCGAGGCCGGACTCGCGAGATAAATCACCGCGCCGCGAATTTCCGCCGGCAGTCCGAGGCGTCCGAGCGGCGTCGATCGCTCCATCCGCTCGCGGTTTTGCGGCTTCGCCATGCCGCCCTCGGTGGCTTCGGTGGGAATCCATCCGGGCGCGATCGCGTTGACCAGAATCCCGTATTGCGCCCATTCGACGGCGAGCTGGCGCGTCAGATTCGCCAGGCCCGCCTTGCTGGCAGCATAGGCCGAGAGCCGATAAATGGAACTCGCGACGATACCGTAAATCGAACTCATGTTGATGATGCGGCCGGGCTGCTTCGCTTCGATGAGGCCGCGCGCGACGCGTTGCGCGAGCATCATCGGCGCGGTGAGGTTGGTCGCGAGCGCATTGTCCCAGGTTGCGCGCGGCAGGCTCTCGGCGCGGCCGGTGGGTGAAATGCCGGCGTTGTTCACGAGGATGTCGGGGAGTCCGAGTTTCGCGGCGCAGGTCGCGACCAGCCGATCGAGGTCGGCGTCGGCAGTGATGTCGGTCTGCACGCCGATCGCGCGCACGCCATAGGCTTGTTCGAGTTCCGCCGCCAGCGGCCCGAGGCGATCGCCGCGGCGCGCGGCCAGCGCGACATGGGCGCCCGCGAGCGCCAACGCATGCGCACATTCGACGCCCAGTCCCGATGATGCGCCGGTCACGATGCCGACATGACCGCGCAGTGAAAAAAGCTCGCTCAATGAATTCATAATTGAATGTTTTGTCTACTCAGTCGCCGAAGACTTCGCCGGCGGCCTCGGCCGCGGCGGCGACCACGCGATCGATATCGCGGCGCGAAACTCCATGATGGGTGACGGCGCGAAATGACGAGGGCCCGCGCGCATGCGCGAGCACGCCGCGATCCTTCATCGCCGCCGCGAATTTGGCCGCGACTGGCGCGCCGCCGTCAATCTCGAACACCACCATGTTGGTACGCCGCTTTAGCGGCCGCACGTTGAGGCCGGCGACGAGCCCGAGTCCCTCGGCCAGCGCCCGCGCGTTGAGATGATCCTCGACGAGGCGATCGATCATGGTTTCGAGCGCGACGATTCCGGCCGCCGCGATGATCCCGGCCTGGCGCATCCCGCCGCCCAGCATCTTGCGCATCCGCCGCGCGCGTCCGATGAACTCTCGGCTGCCGCACAGCAGCGAACCGACCGGGGCGGCGAGTCCTTTCGACAGGCAGAACGATACGCTGTCGGCGGTCTCCGCGATTTTCTTCGCGGTGGTTTCCAGGGCGATGGCGGCATTGAAGATGCGCGCGCCGTCCAGATGCACGGGAAAGCGATGAGCGTGGGCCAGTTCCGCGACCGCGGCCAGGTGCGAGAGTTCAACCGCGGTGCCGCCGCATAAGTTGTGGGTATTTTCGAGCGTGACCAGCGCCGGCAGCGCGAAATGGAGGTCGGGGGGCTTGGCGAGTTCGTCGCGCAATTCGTCGAGATCGAGTTCGCCGTTGTCCAGGTTGCGAATCGGCGTCATCACGATGCCGCCGAGTGCCGCCGCTCCGCCCGCCTCATAGATGTAGGTGTGCGCCTGTGTGCCGAGGAATGCTTTGGTCCCGCGCGGGCAATGCGCCAGCATCGCGGCGAGGTTGCCCATGGTGCCGCTGGGAACCAGCACGGCCGCTTCCATGCCGACGATTTCCGCCGCCATCCGCTCGAGCCGGTTGACGGTGGGATCCTCGCCATAGACGTCGTCGCCAAGTTCGGCGCGCGCCATCGCCTCGCGCATGGCGGGCGTGGGCAAGGTGACGGTATCGCTACGCAGGTCGATCAAAGCAGATGTCCAAATTCGGGCAAAGCGGACGCACCTTCGGGCATCGGCAGATGCCCTATTCGGGCATGATCGCCTTGACGACTTCGTCGATCGCGCGCTTGCTGTCGTTCTCGTCGGTCAGCGACCAGGTCACCGCGACGGTGGCCGCGCGGCGCGGCGAGATGCCCTGCTGAATGAGGTCGCCCGCATAGATCAGAAGTCGCGTCGAGACGCCTTCTTCGAGGCCCGAGGCCTTCAGATGCCGCACCTTCTCGCCGAGCAGCGCGAGTTGATAGGCCATGTCGTGCGAGACGCCCGCTTCGTGCGCGATGATCTCGACTTCCTTTTCGGCCGGCGGATAGTTGAACTCGATCGTGATGAAGCGCTGGCGGGTCGAGTGCTTCAGGTTTTTCTGGATGCTCTGGTAGCCGGGATTGTAAGAAATCACCAGCAGGAAGCCGTCGTGCGCTTCGATGGTTTCGCCGCGTTTTTCGATCGGCAGGATGCGCCGGTGGTCCGAGAGCGGATGGATCAGGACGGTGGTGTCTTTGCGCGCCTCGACGATTTCATCGAGGTAGCAAATTGCGCCGCGGCGCACCGCCTGCGTCAGCGGCCCGTCAACCCAAACCGTTTCGTCGGCCTGGATCAGGAAGCGTCCGACCAGGTCGCTGCCGGTGAGATCCTCATGGCAGGCGACGGTAATCAATTCGTTGGGGCCGTTTTCGAGCGTCGCCAGGTAATGCGCCATGTGCTCGACGAAGCGCGTCTTGCCGCATCCGGTGGGACCCTTGAGCAGAACCGGCAGCCGGGCTCTGTAAGCGGCTGAGAAGATTTCTACTTCGTCGCCGATCGGCAGGTAAAACGGAGTGGCTGCGGGGTCGAGATGGCGGACTTCGGGCCCCTCGTGACTGCCCTGCATCCGCGTGTCGAATTTTTTCAGTTCAATCGCCATCGCATACCTATAGCGCCTTGAGTGGATTTTGACGACCCCGCGCCGGGTATAAATATCGTGATGTGATTGTAGGAAACTCGCCATGCTCGGTTCAAGGCAAGCGCTTGCGCATGATCACCATACCGACTTTGGTGTCCTTTACTTCGTAGCCCAAGACATTGATCTCGTCCCGCAATTCGTCGGATCGCTTAAAGTCTTTGGCGGCGCGGGCCGCTTCGCGAGCCGTCACCAGATCTTTAATTTCCTGCGGAAGCCCTCCGAGTGCCGCATTCAGTTCTTTCGCGAGACCGAGGCCGAGCACCCCGTCGAACTTCTGTAGCGTCTTCCAGACTCGCTGATCTCTTTTGCGATAGGCCTCGGCCACCAGTTCGAGCACTATCGCGAGCGCCTGCGCGGTGTTCAGATCGTTGCGGAGCGCATCGCCGAAGCGTTCTTCATAATCGGCGGCCCATTCGACGTCGCGCTCGCAGTCGATCGCGGCCTGCGGCAGATTCCTGACGAACTCACGCAGATAAGTGAGATTGCTTTCCGCAGCGCGCACCGCTTCGATACTGAATGCCAGCTCCGAGCGATACTTTGCGCTGTAGCAAAACAGCCTGAACGCGAGTGGGTTGATTCCCGCCGCCTCCAGGTCTGCGACCACCGGGAACTTGCCCGCGCTCTTGCTGATCTTCGCCCCCGCCATCCCGGTCAGGAAAGCGTTGTGGACGAAGTAGCGCACGAACGGATGACCGGTGGCGCTCTCGGATTGCGCGATCTCGTTCTCGTGATGCACGGGGATGTGGTCGAGGCCGCCCGAATGGATATCGAGCGTCTCGCCGAGATACTTCATCGACATCGCGGAGCACTCGATATGCCATCCGGGATAGCCGCGGCCCCACGGCGATTCCCATTGCATCATGTGATGCGGCTGGTTGAGCACCCACAGCGCGAAATCGTGTGGGCTGTGCTTGTCGGGCGAATGCTCCAGGCGCTGCGCGGCGTGCTGCTCGTCGAGACTCTGTCGCGAGAGGCGGCCCATTCCGCCCGGCCCGCGCCATTTCTCGACGTCGAAATAGACTCCCGACGGCGTCACGTAGCCGTAGCCGTGCGCGATAATTCGTTCGATCACGCCGATCATCGCGGGGACATTATCGGTCGCGCGGCAGAGCGCATTCTGCGGCGGATGCGGGGCGTCGTTCGCGGCGGCGTCGGGCGGGAGTTCGATATTGAGCAGCGCGCAGTCGCGCTTGAACTGGGCGATATAAAAATTCGCGACTTCGAGCGGCGATTTGCCCTCGGCGCGCGCGGTCTTCTCGATCTTGTCCTCGCCGGCATCCTGGTCGGAGGTCATGTGACCGACGTCGGTGATATTCATCACGTGGCGCACGCGATAGCCGCTGAACTCGAGCGCTCGGCGGAGCGTATCGACGAAGACATAGGCGCGCATGTTGCCGAGATGTTGCGGCAGATAGACCGTCGGCCCGCACGAGTAAAAGGTGACGGCCTGCGGATCGCCCGGGCGAAATTCCTCGACGCTGCGGCTGAGTGTGTTGAAAATCTGAAAGGGTTTCACGGTCGCGATGCGCTCAAGGTTAGCGTGCGTCCACGGCCACTCACAAGCTATCACTGATCATCCGATGAGACTTCACTGAAGTGGATGCGAGGTCGCCTGGAATAACTCGCGGAGGCCGGCGCCGCGACGGATCAGGTGTCGCGGGCGGCGGAAGGTTTGATGCGGCGGCCGTCGCAATCGACGCCGTAACGCGATCGCGCGATGCGCTTGTACTGGCGGTCGGCGAGCCAGGCGTAGCCCGGGATGTACCACAGATACGCCAGCCATCCGCGCACGCCCTGCTGATGGCGCAGTACTTCGTTGACCGCACGGGCGCCGCGCGTGACGCGGCCGGCATCGTCAACCACGTGCAGTTGTTCCATCAGCGCCTGCACAGTGAGATCGGGAAATTGCGCACGCGCGTCGGCGTCGTGCAAATCGATGAGGTCGATGGCATTGGAATTGTCGAAGATGCGGACGGCTTCGGCGCTGGTGCGGCAGAGGCTGCACTCGCCGTCGTAGATGACCGCGATGCGCCCGGGGCGGGCCCGGCCGCCGGCCGGCTGAATCGGTGCGAGCGTTTCCGAATTCCCCACGGTGTCGCGGATTCGATGCGCTCGCGAATCAGCGCTTGCTGTGTTGCGGGATGCGGCTCATGCGATGCAGCCGGTTGTGCTCGCGCATGATGCGCCATTCGTAGCCATCGACCAGCGACTGCCAGCGGGCTTCGATGGTGTTGGCCGATTTCGCGAGCGTGGTCCAGGTGAGCCGCCCGTCGGAGAATTTGTTGACCGCGATGACGTCGGCCTCGGTCGATTCGCCGGTCGCATGAGCGTAGGTCTCCGTCACCTTGACCTCGGCGAGGAACGGAAAATATTTGAGCAGCGCTTTGCGCAGCGCCACGTCGAGCGCATGGATGACACCGACGCCGCGAGCCGCTTCGGTATCCTCGACGTCGCCGATGCGGATGACGAGGGTCGCGTCGCAGGTCATGCGGCCTTCATTGTAGTCGTCGATTACGCGGCGCCTGATTATTTCGAACGGCGCGACGTAGTCGGGGGAAGTCTTGAGTTCCGCGAGCTCGCGCGACGCCTGCGGTGCTTCCTGTTCTTCGAAGAGAGTCTCTCTGTCGGTCACCGCTTAATACCTGCACCGATTATCAATAGCGTTAAGATTTAGTTCAAGTTGGATTTTTTGGGCTATGCACAGGTGCTTGCGAACGATCTTAGAGTACACCCGTAGTTACATCGCGAGTCCACCATCAATCTGGATGACGGCGCCGGTGACATAGGCCGCGGCGTCTGAGAGCAGGAATGCGGCCATCGGCGCCACGTCCTCGACCTGGCCAAAACGGCCGAGCGGAATCATGTTGAGCACCGCGGTGCGATTTTCCTCGGTCAGGGCGGCCGTCATGTCGGTCTCGATAAAGCCCAAGGCCAGCGCGTTAACGCGCACGCCGAGCCGGCCGACCTCTTTCGCCAGCGCCTTGGTCATCCCGATGAGCCCCGCCTTTGAGGCCGAGTAGTTCACCTGTCCGGGCATCCCGACCAGCCCGCTAACGGAGGTGACGTTGATGATCGAGCCGCGCTTCGCCTTCATCATCATGAAGACTGAGGCGCGCGCGAAGTTGAACGCACCGGTCAGGTTGGTGCGGATGACCTCGGACCAATCGTCCTCGCTCATCATCATGAGCAGCTTGTCGCGCGTCAGTCCGGCGTTGTTGACCAACCCGTCGAGACGGCCAAACGCGCTCTTGGCGGCGTTGACCATTTCGCGCACGGCCTTCAGATCACCCACATCGACTTGCGCGGAGAGCGCCTTGCAGCCGAGCGCCTCGATCTCGAGCTTGAGTTCGGCCGCGGGCTGTTCGCTCTTGAGATAATTGAAGGCGACGTTGGCGCCGCGGCGCGCCGCCTCGAGCGCGATCGCACGTCCGATACCGCGCGTCGCGCCGGTCACGATGATGCCTTTGCCCTCGAGGTCCTTCATTCAAGATGCCTTACATGCACCGCCTTATACGCATTCTCACCGAGGCAATCGCGAATCGTGTGCGGTCTGGCTTCGACTATGGGCTGGAAGCCGCTCTCCCGGCCATATCGACGCATCGACAATACTGATTGAAGCTGTAGGCGCAATTCAGCCCGCGACCCGGGATCCGAGCCCGCGCGCACCACCGACAGCGATCAGCGTGGCTTAAGCTTTACGCGCTGAACGACGAACCGCATCCGCAGGTGCGACTGGCGCGCGGATTGTCGAAGCGGAAACCGGCGTTGTGCAGGCCTTCGACGTAGTCGAGCGTGGTCCCCGCGATATAAGGCAGCGAAATTTCGTCGATGAATACGTTGACGCCGTCGAGCACGGTCAGGATGTCGCCGTCCTTGCGGCCGTCGAAGCCGAGCGAATACTGGAAGCCCGAGCAGCCCCCGCCAACCACGGAAATTCTGAGACCCTGGTCGGCGCCGAGGCCCTCTTTCTCGATCATCTTGCGCACCGCTTCAAGCGCCTTGGGCGTGAGATTGACGCCGGGCATTGCACTCGCAGCGCTGTTGTTGGAGTTCTCGTCGTGCTGATGGAGTTCCTCTGACATCGAACCCTCCGATGGAAAGGGCGCCAAGCTACCCGCCCGCGCCCACATCACTCTTTAATCTTAACTCAAATCCCGACTCAACGCATCCGACCCTGCATGAAAGCCTACCTGAAATCCTGCACGAGGTTCCACACCTGCCGACTGCCCCAACCGGTAATGAAGTCCCGGTCGGCGCCTGCGTCATAAGAGCCATTGAGCCCATATTAAATGTCGTTGAAGGCGGCGAACAGGCCACTCAGGTGCTATCGGGTGCCGATGGTCGTATTAACAGCCCCGATGCACCTGTTGTTGCAAGGGTGAAATAGCGGAAAATGAGGGCGAGTCGCGACCGGCTGGACATCAATGAAAATCCTGGACGAAAGAGTCACCGCGTTAGCAGAGGAACAGGGTTTTGTATTGACCGGGTTCGCGCCCTTGCGATCCCTTGATGAGCGTCGCGAATTTTTCGATCGCTGGCTCGCCGAAGGCCGCCCGGCGGACATGGCGTGGCTCGCGCGCGAGCCCGAACGGCGGATCGATCCACGGGTGCTCGACCCGCGATTGCTGTCGATCGTAAGCCTGGCCTATCCGTACACCCCGCCACGGACGCCGGACCTGGACTGGCGCGCCGAGTTGCGGGGGCGTATCGCGGCGTACGCGCTGGGCCCCGACTATCACGATGTGGTGCTGCGCAAGGCGCGGGTCGTCGCCGACGCTCTGGTGGAGGCTGTCCCGGGTGCTATCAGCCGCGTGTATGTCGATACGGGTCCGGTGTTCGAGCGCGAATGGGCGGCGCAGGCGCGGCTCGGCTGGTTCGGGCGCAATACAAACCTGCTCAACCGCTATCACGGCTCCTATTTTTTTCTCGCCGAGATTTTGACCGAGATTGAGTTTGCGCCGGCCGGTGAGCCCTATCGCGAACATTGTGGGACGTGCCGCCGATGCCTCGATCTGTGTCCGACCGGGGCGCTGACCGACGGTTATCGGCTCGAGCCGCGGCTGTGCATCTCGTACCTGACGATCGAGCATCGCGGGCCGCTGCCGCAGGCGATGCGGCCGCTCATCGGCAACTGGATTTTCGGCTGCGACGTCTGCCAGGAGGTCTGCCCGTGGAACGACGATCACGCGCGCGCGGCGCCGATCAACGACGCGCTGATGCCGTCGCTAGGTGAATTGATGACGCTCGACGAAGACGGCTTTCGCGCGCGTTTCGGGCGCAGCGCGATCAAGCGCGCCAAGCGCCGTGGACTACTGCGCAATGCCGCCGTGGTGCTGGGCAACAGCGGTAATCGCGACGCGATCGCCATTCTGGCGCGTTCGCTTGCCACTGAGCCCGAGGCGCTGGTGCGGGCGCATGCGGCGTGGGCGCTCGGCGAACTCGGTGGCGGTCTCGCGCGACGCGTGCTCGAAACGGCCCGCGCCCGCGAGTCCGATCAGTCGGTCGCAATCGAAATCGAAGCGGCGCTCACCCACGCCTCGGCTTGAGCCGCGACCCGCAAATGGAATATCACTGAGGCGGGCGGTAACTGCATCTATGAACGACGCCAGGCGCGAATTTTCGACGCTCACCGCACGCGAACCGATTCCGTTGGCGCGCGGCGCCCTGCTAATTGCCAAGGAGGAATATCCCGACCTCGACGTCGAGAAGTACCTCGATCAAATCAGCGCCCTCACCGCCGAAGCGGAGCCGCTGGTGCGGACCGGCGAAGACACCATCGAAAAGGTTCAGTTGCTGTCGGAGTTTCTCTTCGGGCAGAAGGGCTTCGATGGTAATCGCGAGGCTTTCGGCGATCCCCGCAACTCTTTTCTCAACGACGTGCTGGAACGCCGCCTCGGCATTCCGATCACGCTGGCCGTGCTCTACATCGAAATCGGCCGTCGCCTCGGTCTGAATCTGTACGGCGTCTCCTTTCCGACTCACTTCCTCGTGAAGGCGGTGGACGAGCGCGGCGAGCTGATCATCGACCCGTTCAATGCCGGCGCCATCTTGAGCCTCGACGAAATCAAGGCGCGGCTGACGCAGATCTATGGGCAGCCGGTCGAGGTGAATCCGGCCATGCTGAAAGCGGTCGGCGCGCGCCACATCCTCGGCCGGATGCTGCGCAATTTGAAGAACATTTACGCCAGCGGCGCGGACTGGGGGCGTTCGCTGGCCGCGCTCGATCGCATCCTGCTGCTGGAGCCGCGCGCGCTCGACGACTTGCTCGAACGCGCGACGGTTTACGAACGGCTCGAATGTTTCGGGCCGGCGCTCGAGGACTTCCAGAGCTTCATCACGCAGGCGCCCGAGCATCCCAACGCCGACGGCGCGCGCGAATCGGTCATGCGTCTGATGCGGCAAGTCGCCCGCATCAATTGATCGTGCGTCTCGCGGAGCGGAACCATTCGCTTCGTTCAAGATGACAGAGCAGGCTGAGCACTGATTTCGCGGAGGGCAACGTCCGATCATGGCAGCCGCTAAACCAGCACCCGCGCCCGATTTCTTCGAGACCAGCCGCAAGGGCGTGGCCGACGCCGATCTGCGCCGCAAGCTGGAAAATTCCACCGGCCGCCATCTCGAACACGTCGCGCACATGCGCGCCGAATTTCCGGGCTACGACGGCGAGCGCGACGCCGCCCGGCGCATCAAGGAAGACGCCATCGGACGGCTCGACGAGCTGCTGATCGAACTCAAGCAAAAGCTCGAAGCCAACGGCTGCACGGTGTTTGTCGCCGCCGACGCCGCCGAGGCTCGCGACTACATCCTGAAGGTCGCGCGCGCGGCTGGCGCCAAACGTGTGGTCAAGGGCAAGTCGATGACCACCGAGGAGATCGACCTCAATCCGGCGCTGCAAGCGGCGGGGATGGAAGTGGTCGAGACCGACCTCGGCGAATACATCGTGCAACTGCGGCGCGAACGTCCCTCGCACATCATCACGCCTGCGATTCATCTGTCGAAGGAGGACATCGGCCAGCTCTTCGCCGATCAGCTTGGAATCGCATACAGCGCCGAGCCCGAAGTGCTAACCGCGGCCGCGCGCGAGCGCCTGCGATCGATTTTCCTCGGCGCCGACCTGGGAATTACCGGGGGCAATTTCGCGATTGCGGAAACCGGCACGCTGGTGCTGATCGAAAACGAGGGCAACGGCCGTCTGACCAGCACGCTGCCCGAGACCTTTATCGCGGTGATGGGTATCGAGAAGGTGATTCCAAAGCTCGGCGACCTGTCGCACTTTCTTGAAATCCTCGCGCGCACGGGCACCGGCCAGAAACTGACGACCTATACCAACTTCATCAGCGGCCCGCGGCGCGAGGGCGAGTTGGACGGACCGCGCGCGATGCACGTCGTGATCCTGGACAATGGGCGCAGTGCGATGCTGGCGGATCCGGTGATGCGCGAGGCGCTCTATTGCCTGCGCTGCGGCGCGTGCCTCAACGTCTGCCCGGTTTACCGGCGCATCGGAGGCCACGCGTACAACTCGCCCTACCCCGGTCCGATCGGGTCGATCGTCAGTCCGAATCTATTCGGCAGCGCGGCGGCGAAGTTGCCGTTTGCCTCGACGTTGTGCGGCGCGTGCCGCGATATCTGTCCGGTGAAGATCGACATCCCGCGGATCCTGTTGCATCTAAGGTGGAAGGAGAACCTCGCGCAGCCGCCGACCAAATGGCCGGCCGACGCCCGGCGCGCGCGCGCCGGCGTGCGCCGCTTCGCGATGATGGCGCGTTATCCACGCACGCTGCGCCTGTTGAGCCGCCTCGGCGGACTCGTGCTGCGGCCGCTGGCGCGCGACGGCTATCTGCGGCGGATGCCCGGGCCGTTCAAGAACTGGACGCGCTGGGGCCGCGACTTCCCCGCGCCCGGCGCGCGCCGCCGCAAACCGCGCGGCGACGCATGATCGCCGGCCCGTCGGCGCAACCTCGATGAGCGCGTTTCACAAGATTATCGCGACCGTGAAGTCGGCGCTGGAGCGCGCGCCGCGCGCCGCCCCCGCGCATGCGCCTATCCCAGGCGTGATCGTGCCGATCGCGCATGACGCCCGCCGCGCCGAGTTGATCTCGCAATTCGCACGCGAACTCGAAGCGGTCGGCGGCGCGTTCCTCGGGGTCTATTCGCCCGACGAAATCCGGGCGCGCACGGTCGCGCTGGCGCGCGCAATCGGCGCTCGCACAGCCGCGATCGGCGCTGGCGTAACGCTCGATACGGCGGCGGTGGCGCGCGCCCTCGAGCAGGCGGGCGTCGCGGTGATCCAGCCCGGCGCGAGCGGCGACGCCGAACGCGCGAGCTATCGCGAGCGCGTGGCCGGCTGCGACTTCGGCATCGTCGAGGCCGACGCGGCGATCGCCTCGACCGGCACGCTCGCGGTCGTCGGCAGCGCCGCAAGTCCAAACTCGCTGACGCTGCTGCCGCCGGCAAATCTGATCATGGTCAGTGCCGATCGGATGCGGCCCGATCTGGCCGCGGCGGTCGCCGCGATCGGCGCCGAGACCTTCACGTCGAAGCGCGTCGCACTGATTACCGGGCCGAGCCGCACCGCCGATATTGAGAAGATGATCGTGCTCGGCGTGCACGGACCAAAGCAACTCTACGCGCTGGCCATCTGGCCCAACGAAGTATGATTCGCCATCGCGAAAGGTCCGCCGATGACTGAAGTAAGACTCTTTGCGACCTGCCTCGCCGAGGAATTTTATCCCTCGGCGATCGAGGCGGCGGTACTCGTGCTGGAGCGGCTCAAACTCAAGGTGCGTCCCGTGCGCAGCGCATTTTGCTGCGCGCAGGCGCCCTTTAACGAGGGGCTGCGCGACGCGGCGGTCGATCTCGCGCGGCGCTTTCTGAAGTCGTGCGAACCCGGCACGCCGGTGGTGATTCCGTCCGGCTCATGCACCAGCATGGTCAAGATTTTCTATTCCGATCTGCTCGCGAATGAGCCTGCGCTGGCGACCAAGGCCGCTGCGATGCGTCCGTGGCTGTTTGAATTTTCGCAATTCCTGGTCAACGTGCTGAAAGTGAAATACGTCGGCGCGCGCTTCGATCGCACCGCCGTTTATCATCCGGCGTGTCATCTCACGCGCGAGCTACACGTGGTCGATGAGCCGCGGCTGCTGCTGGGCGCGGTGCAGAACCTGCGGATGGTGGACTTTCGCAACCCGGAGGAGTGCTGCGGCTTCGGCGGACTGTTCTCGATCAAGCTTCCGCACATTTCGGCGGCGATGGTGGAGGACAAGATCGTGCGCATCAAGGAGAGCGGCGCCACCGCCGTCATCGCCAACGACTGCGGATGCCTGATGCAGATTGGCGGCGCAGCGCACCGGCAGGGCCTCGCGATCGAGACCTTCCATCTGGCCGAAGTACTTGCCGCGCGCTGACGGGGAGCGGCGACCGCGTCTGCGTTGGGCAGCCCGCGCTCGCGGCAGAAAAAATTGCGCGCCCCATCACCCGCGCCGCCCGCGAGGGGCAGCGGATGCGAATCAGCTAAAGCGATGGGCCTGCTGGATGAGCGTTTGGGTAATCTTTTCGACGCGGTCGTCGAGCCGCCCAACCACGGATTCCAACTTTAAAATCTTGTCGTCCGGAACGGCGCTGCCGTTGCCATTGGACGCCGCAAGATGCGCCGCCGCCTGCGCCTCGGCGACGCGGTTGGCCGCGGCCTCGGCCTCGACGCTGCGATTCGCGGCAGCATTTGCATCGCCCTGTGCCTGTCGCGTCTGGTCCTCCAACTGCTTGAGCATCTCCGACAATTCGCCGAGTCGATCCTCGACCGCTTTCAGGCGCGCGTCGAGGTCTTTCGTCAATACCCTGCTCGCTGCCATGGACCTTTACTCCCCCGGCGCTCGGACAACCACCGGCCCGCGCTTTTCGCGCGGGATTTCGCGTTGCGCTCAGACCTGCTGATGAACGTAGCGGCCTGGTGCAGGTTCAATCGCCTCATAACCACCGCCGCCCAGCGCCGTCGGCGCCGGACGTTTGTCACCCGAACGTTTTTCGATCCACTCGATCCAGTTATCCCACCAGGTGCCCTTGTGCTCGGTCCCGCCCTTGAGCCACGCCTCGGGGTCGGACCCGGCGTTGTGATTGGTGAAATATTTAGCTTTGAAGTTGGCCGGCGGGCAGACCAGGCTCTGCACGTGACCGCTGCCGCTGAGGACGAACTCGGTGCGGCCGCCGAACAGGCGCGACGCGCGGTAGCATGCGCGCCACGGGCAGATATGGTCGGTCTGGCCGGCGAGCACGTACATGTCGCAATCGACGTCGCGCAAATTGATGGGCGTGCCGAGCGCCTTCATCGCGTCCGCCTTGATCAGCGGATTGTGCAGCATGAGGTCGAGAAAGCCGGCGTGCAGTTTGGCGGGCAGATTGGTCGAATCGGCATTCCAAAAGAGGATGTCGAAGGGCGCGGGATCGAGCCCCATCAAATAGTTGTTGATCCAGTAGTGCCAGACGAGATCGTTCGGGCGCATCCAGGCGAAGGTCCGCGCGAGCGAACCCGCGTCGAGCACGCCCTTGCGGCGCGAGTCTTCGATCGCGCGCGCGACGGACGCCTCGTTGGCGAACATCCCGGTCATTGACGGCTCGCTTGAGTCGAGCATCGTGACCACCAGCGTCGCGGCGTTAATGCGGCGGTCGCCGGTCGCCGCGAGGTGCCCGAGGAGCAGCGACGAGGTGATGCCGCCGGCGCACACGCCCATGAGGTTGATATCGGGACTGCCGGTAACGGCCGAAACGATCGCGGAGGCCTCCTTGCAGGCGTTGACGTAATCGTCGAGGCCCATCTTGCGGTCTTCGGGCCCCGGGTTGCGCCAGCTCACCGTAAAGAACTGGAGTCCGTGCGCCACGGCGTATTCGGTCAGGCTGCGCTTGGGCGCGAGGTCCATCACGTAGAATTTGTTGATCTCGGGCGGCACCAGCATCAGCGGCCGCTCGTAAACCTGCGCGGTCGCCGGTTGGTACTGAAGCAACTCGCAGAGCTCGCCGCGATGGACCACGGCGCCCGGCGTCACCGCGAGGTTGCGGCCGACCTCGAAGGGGCGCTTGTCCACCTGCGACGGCATCCCGCCATTGGTGAACAGATCGTTCAGTTGATTGCGAAAGCCTTCAACCAGGCTGCGGCCCGCGGTATCGAAGGCGCGCTTGAGGGCGGCCGGGTTGCCGAGCAGCGTGTTAATCGGGGCGAGCGCCTCGGTCAGCAGCGTGACCGCGAAGCGCTCCTGCGCCGGCCGCTTCCAGTCATCGCCAACAGCAGGCTCGGTGCTGAGTCCAACCAGGCTGTGCAACGCGGACCGCCAGGCGAGGTAGGACTGCATCACGCGCCGAAAAAAGGGATTCTCGGCAAAGGCTGGGTCGGCAAAGCGCCGGTCGTTGGCCTCGGGTTTAATTTCCGAGGTGCCCGCGACGACCTCCATCAGATCGAACAGGTAACCCGACATCCGCGAGCGGAATTCATCGGGATGAGCTGCGACATTGCGCACGAACTGGCCGAGCGATGCCAGAACGTCGCGCGTGCTGATGCCAACGAAAGGATTCGCCCCGAGGATCGCGTCAACGGCGGGGGCCTGCTCCTCCGGATTGGCGAGGTCGAATTCACGTAGCGCCGCCGCACTCATTTGGACGCCTCAAAAAGAAGCAGATTGCACCGAATCGTCGCTAGCAAAGCCATATAGGTACCGCAAGCTCCTTTGGAGGTGTGCCGAATTAGGACATTCGTAGCCTAATCAACGTGTCAAAAATCATTACGCATCTGTGTGGCGGACTCCTGCTGGAATCCGGTCGAAAGCCACGACGCCCGGCTGGGAACCGGTCGGTAGGCCGGGAGTAAATCAGGCGCGAGAAAGCCGGGGAAGGGCCGTTGGCCTGACGGCGTTTGTGAGTATCCGCGATTGACCGCCGCCAAGCGCCGGGGCGTGCGTCTGGCGGATCAGCCGAGTAGTTCGCGCCCGCGCCCGAACAGCAGCGGGGACGACAGCGCGATATCCTCCCAAGTCGGGTCAGGGCGTTTACCACGGCGATGGAGCATCAGGTTAAACGCGGTTATCGAGCCGAAACGGTAGCCGGCGAACGCGCGAAACCAGCGGAGGTCGGCGTCGCTGACTGGCCAACTAACGGATTTTCGGTAGAGATCGGCGAGTTCCTCGGGACTCGGAGCATGGGGCGGAATCAGCGATTGATCGACCCAGCTTTTGCGGTCCGAGAACATGCAGAGCCAGCCGAGATCGATCAGCACGGCGCCGATTTGCGCCAGTTCCCAATCGATTACGACCTGCACGCCCTCGCCGGCGCATAACGAGTTGGACCATTGGAAGTCGCCATGAACGCATCCGATGACCGGGGCAGCCGGCATCGTCGCGCGCAGGCGTTCGCGCAGTTCGGCTGAACCGGCGGTGGTTTTCGGATCGAGCAAGGGGCGATCGAGCAACGCGTCGAAGCGTCCCATCTCTTCGAGCAGGGGCCGGGGATCGCCCCAGATCGGGCGAAGCGGCTCCCAGGGCACAGAGTGCAGTGCGGCCAGTTTAGCAACGATCGAGCGTGCGAAGCGCTGCTGATTGGCAGCCGAATGTTCCTGTTCGCCCATCGCGAGCTTATCGCCGTTGACGAAGCCCACGATAAAGTATGGACGCCCGAAGGCGCCAGGGTCGTTGTCGAGCCAGCGCACCGGCGGCACCGGAACAGCCGTCCCTTCGAGCGATTTCATGATGCGCGCCTGGCGCACGACATCGGCGGTGCCAACCGGGCGCACGCCTTCGGGCGCGAGCCGCAGCACGAGCCGTTCGCGCTTGACCGTCGTACCCGCACCGGTGGCGAGTTCGAAGCTATAGCTCTGTCCGGCATGGCCGGGCAGGGTGGTCAGCGCACCGATCCGCGCTGACGGGTCACCCGTTTTGGCACGGAGCAGCGCGGTCAATTGGCGAGTGATTTCTTCGTCGGTTACCATCGATTCAAAATCGGCAGTCCGCGCGGCAGCGCCGCATCGTCACTATTTCACACGACGCCGCGCGCACTATTCATCCTACAGACCAGGTCGGGCGTCCGCTCAACCGCGCATTTTGAGCTGTGCCGACGCCGGATGCAGGCTCGACGCCGCACTCGGCCGAGCGCCGATGCGCTTGAACCAGGCGGTGACGTTGGCGTTGGCCGGATCGATCTTCTGACCGACGCCGGCGGCGAAGTCGAGCGCGCAGTAGAGAATGATGTCGGAGATCGTGAAGCGGTTCGGCACGATGAAGTCGCGTCCCGCGATCAGGCCGTCGAGCCATTTCAGACGCGCCTGCACAATCCGCTTAAGCCCCGGAGCGGCGTCGGGTTCGCATGGCACGCGATCCTTGAACAGGTCGAGGCCCTCGGCAAAACGGAATCCGTTGTACAGATTCTCGGTGATGTTCTGCTCGATCCGGCGCTGCCACTGGCGCGCTTCCGCACGATCTTCCGCGTTGGAGCCGATCAGCGCGGGCGTCGGATGCTTCTCCTCGAGGTACTCCCAGATGGCGACGGTCTCGCCGATACACTTGCCGTTGTCGAGTTCGAGCGCGGGCAACTGTCCGCCGGGATTGCGATCGGTGTATGGAGGTTTGCGGTTTTCGGCCTTGAGCAGGTCGATTTCCTTGATCGGAATCTTGATGCCCTTTTCCGCCAGAAACATACGCATCGCGCGCGGATTCGGTCCGAATGAGTCGTATAGCTGCATGGTCAATTTCTCCCCGTATGGTGTGCCGTGAAAATATCCCGGACGGCGGCGACTATACAGGAAGCGGCGGCGCATGTGGAGCGCAGCGAATGGTGCGGCGAGTAGCGGCGGGCGAGGCGGTGGGTGGCGGGGGTGGATTATTTGCCATAGTCTCGGCAGGATGTCGGAGCCGGAAATGAGCCGCGAGGCAATCACGATCAGGCGCGGAGCCCGCCCGCTCGGGAGCGGTGTCCGAAGATCATTCAACCGAAGGTAATCAGCGGAGATTTTTCCGGAAGATCTTGCAGAGATATGATTGAGGAGGAGCGGGACCGTCGGCCTGGGCGATAGTCCCGAAGAAGCCGTGCGATTTTGTCCACAATGCGGCGCGTCGGTCGTAAGCGGCGCCTGCTTTTGCGTCGAATGCGGTGAAAATCTCGCCGCGCTTGCAGCGACTGCGCCTGCGGGTGCCGGGCCGGCCGCGGCATCTGCGAGTGCGCCGTCCGGGTCGTCGGCACCACCATCAGCCTCGAATTTGAGGTTGAGCCCGACCGACGGCGCGCCGCCGGTCGCTCAGGGCGGTGGGGCGCTGGGACCATTCGTGGCGGTCTTCGGCGGCATCCTCGCGATCGGCGTGGTCGTGACGATCCTGATCATGCGCCAGATGCCGGCGCGACCGAGCGCTCCGGCGAGCGCGCCGCCACCGGCGCAAAGCGCGGGCGACGGCGACAGCCGCGGCTTACCCCCCGGCCATCCGACGGTGCAGATACCGAAGGAGGCGCTCGATTTCATCAGGAAGATCGAGCAGAAGGCCACCGCCAATCCGGGCGACCTGAAGGCCTGGGACGAACTCGGCGACGTCACGTTGCGCGCGGCGGCGTTCGATCCCTCATACTATCCACGCGCGGCCAGTGCCTACGCTCATGTGCTGAAACTGGATCCGGAAAATCTGGACGCGCTGCGCGGGATGGGCAATATCGATTTCGACCAGCGCAAGTTCGACCAGGCGATCGCGGCCTACGAACATTACCTGGCGAAGAAGCCGGACGATCCCGACGTGCGCACCGATCTCGCGACGATGTACCTCTCGACCGACAATGCGGACCAGGCGGTCATCCAATACAAGAAGGTGCTGGCGGCACATCCGCAGTTCTTCGAGGCGGCCTTCAACCTGGGCGTGGCCTACAGTCAGATGAACAAGCCAGCCGACGCGCGCACGGCCTTCGATGCGGCGCTCAAGATCGCGCCCGATGCCGACGCGCGCAATCGCGTCAACCAGATGATCGCGTCGCTTGCCAATGCCCCGGCGGGGGCGCCCGAGAGTGCCGAGGCCGGCGCAACACCGCCGTCGATCGCGTCCGGCAAACCGGTGGTTGCAGCAGGCACCTTCCAGGGTGCGATGGAACAGATGCTGCGGGCCCTGCCGATCGCGGGACCCAAGGTCCAATCGCTGCAATGGCCGGCGCCGACCAGGACGCGCGTGCTGATGGACAACTTCCCGATGGATCAGATGCCGCCGTTTGCGGCCAACAAGTTCATGACCGACCTCAAGGCGGGAATCGACCAGGTGAAAAGCGCGCACAAGATCGGCGGATCGGTGGAGGTCGATATCTGCGATGCGGCAAGCGGCCGCGTGATGCAGGCGGTGACGGAGTGAGCAGGCTGCCCCGAGTTTAGAATTAAGCCGCGACCGCGACTGGATGCCCGTATTGTCAGGGGTCGCCGGTCTGCGCCATGCGGCTCAACCCTTCGAGCCAGTTCTGATGTTCCTTCAGCAAGCTGCGACGCAAATACCAGCGGCCGACCCGGGTCAGCGAACCGACTTGTGTCTCCTCGGTGATGACCCGCGTACGCCCGGCATCGACGACCTCGAACAGCCATCCGTGATAGGCGCGCAGTCCAAAGGCAGTCGCGGCCCAGCCCAATTCCGCAAAGCGATCGTAGATGAGGACTTGGCTGCGCACGCGCACACCAAAGGTCTTCCAGACGAACTGGGTGCCGGGAGCGAGGTCGGGACCGTCATCGTCGCGCATGCGGATCCAAGCGCAGTTGCTGTACCATTCGGGCCAGCGCTCGGCTCGGCATAACCAGCGCCAGATGCGGTCCGGCGCCGCCGGAATGACGAGTTCATTGCGGGCGTAAACAGTCGCTTGTTCGGGTTCCATGCCAGTCGGCCACCGCATCGGAAGATTACCTTCGTTCTAGCTGGTCGTGGCCTTGGACGTGGGTGGTCGAAGCAGGAGCTGAGCGCTCGAATCGGAGCGCTCGAATGCTAGAATCGCACTCACTATGCCGCTTTCATGTGTGACCTCACAATAGATAATTTGATGTGCAATGATCGTCGATGATCATCATAGAATCACCTGATTACTTTGCTGCAATTTATGTCATGTTCGGAAGTTGAATGATGGGTTTCGGGCCGCGACCACCAAAAATAAAGGGGCCGGGATTACTCCCGGCCCCAGCCGTCCCCACATCCGCCGCCCCGCCACCGCACTCGCGAAGCGGACCCGCGCGGGCCCGTTACTAAACCGTCATCAGCATCACAATCAGATCGACCGTCAGACTAACCTGGGCCCCGGAGAAGCCTTCCACCGCGCCGCCACCACCCGTCCGTCCGCCGCACAACGCCTCTCCGGGGCCCTCCCCCACACGCCCAGCCGCCCGCTTAAGATTTTCAACCTCGTACAGATTGTAGTAAATTTCTCCTAACTGTAATTGCAAGAAACTGGCCCGCCGTAATACCCGCGGCGGCGCATCCGGCGGTCGCGTGCTCGCGTGAATCGTCGCCCAACTGCCAGCAATCGGTGCCACCGGTGCGCCAGGCGAGGTTGTCGAACCAGAAGACGCCGGCGCAGCGAGAGCATTTCACCTGGATCTGCCAGGGCACGTCGCTGGCGCAAGTCAGCGTGGCGCCACCCACCAATTCATGGCCGCGACCGCGCAGCGCGACGTAATCCGCCGCCCGCTCGAGCATCGCGCGGGCCTTGGCCACTTCGATAAAGAAGTCGGTTGAGTCCATCCTCATCCCACCTCCTCAGGAACATCCGCTGGTAGTGCCGCAATTCATGCACTTGTAGCAGGCGCCGTTGCGCACCATGATGCAGCCGCAATCGGGGCATGGCGGCGCGTCGGCCTGGTTGATGAACGCCTGCCGCATGCGCGATTCCGTGCTCCGCACTTGCTGAACTGGAGAGCCCTCATCTGTAGGTCGAGGCATTCTTTCGCTAATTTCGACAAAGGCGCCCCTTTCGCCATTGTTACCGATGAACTCTGTCTGCCTCACAATAGCCTCCCCGGGAGCCGGTACCGGTAACTGCGCCAAAACGCCAACTTCATGCTTGGCCTGCTCGTCGAGGAACTTGGACGCGAGCCAGCGGAACAGGTAGTCAACGATCGACTTTGCGAACGGAATCTGCGGGTTCTTGGTGAAGCCTGACGGCTCGAAGCGCATGTGCGCGAACTTGTCGACCAGGAACTGCAGCGGCACGCCGTACTGCAGCGCATAGGAGATCGCGGTCGCGAAGGAATCCATCAGGCCCGAAATCGTCGAACCCTGCTTGGACATCGAGACGAAGATTTCGCCGGGCGCACCGTCGTCGTACATGCCGACCGTGATGTAGCCCTCGTGGCCGGCGATATCGAACTTGTGCGTGATCGAGTGGCGCTCATCGCGGAGCTTGCGCCGATGCGCGCGGAACTCATCAACGGACGACGCCGCGGCAATTGCGGCGGCGGCTTTCTGCGCATCGGCCGCGTCGGTGGCCTTATTGCCGGTGTTGAGCGGCTGCGTGCGCTTGGAGCCGTCGCGATAGATGGCGACCGCCTTGAGCTTGAGCCGCCACGCCGTCACGTAGGCCTCGGCGATCTCGTCAACGGTGGCATCCGACGGCATGTTGATGGTCTTCGAGATGGCGCCCGAGATGAACGGCTGCACCGCGCCCATCATCTTGAGATGGCCGTTGTAGTGAATCGTGCGCGAGCCCGAGCGCGGCTTGAAGGCGCAGTCGAAGACCGGCAGATGAGCGTCGGCCAATTGCGGAGCGCCTTCGATGGTATCGTGCTCGTCGAGGTACTCGACGATTTCCTGAATTTCGCGCGAGTCGTAGCCGAGGCGCTTGAGCGCGCGCGGCACCGTGCCGTTGACGATCTTGAGCATCCCGCCGCCGACCAGCTTCTTGTACTTGATCAGCGCGATGTCGGGCTCGATGCCGGTAGTGTCGCAATCCATCATGAAGGCGATGGTGCCGGTGGGCGCGATGACGGTTGCCTGGGAATTGCGAAAGCCCGCGCTCTGCCCGAGCTTGAGCGCGCCGTCCCACGCCGCTCGCGCCGCGCTGAGCAGGTCGAGCGGGACATAGGTGCTGTCGAGGTCGTAGGCGCATTTGCGATGGTGTTCGATCACGCCGAGCATCGGTTCGCGGTTGGGCGCGTAGCCCTCGAACGGATTCATCGTCTCGGCCACGCGCGCCGATTGCAGATAAGCCTCGCCGGTCATCAGGGCAGTGATAGCGGCGGCGTAGTTGCGGCCCTGGTCGGAATCGTAGGGCATCCCGAGCGCCATCAGCGTCGCGCCGAGGTTGGCGTAGCCGAGGCCCAACTCGCGGAAGGCATGCGCATTTTTGGTGATCTCTTCGGTCGGATACGAGGAGTTATCGACCAGGATATCCTGCGCCGTGATCATCACGTCAACGGCGTGGCGAAAGGCTTTGACGTCGAACTCGCCGCGATCGTCGAGGAACTTGAGCAGGTTGAGCGAGGCGAGATTGCAGGCCGAGTTATCCAGGTGCATGTACTCGCTGCACGGATTCGAGGCGTTGATGCGGCCGCTGTTGGGGCAGGTGTGCCACTCATTGATGGTGGTATCGAACTGCATCCCCGGATCGCCGCAGGCCCACGTCGCCTCGGCAATCTGCCGCAGGATTTCGCGCGCGCGGCGCTCTTCGGCGACCTCGCCGCTGGTCACGAAGTGCGTCTGCCAGTTGGCGTCGTTGACGATCGCCTCCATGAACTTGTCGGTCGCGCGCACGGAGTTATTGGCGTTCTGAAAAAAGACCGAGCCGTAGGCGGGGCCGTCGAGCGACGCATCGTAGCCCGCCTCGATCAGCGCCCACGCCTTCTTCTCCTCCTCGACCTTGCACTTGATGAAGTCGACGATGTCCGGATGGTCGGCGTTGAGCACCACCATCTTGGCGGCGCGCCGGGTCTTGCCACCCGACTTGATCACGCCGGCCGAGGCGTCGGCGGCCTTCATGAAGGAGAGCGGGCCCGACGCGGTGCCGCCGGCTGAGAGTTTTTCGCGCTGGGAGCGCAGTGCCGAGAGATTCACGCCCGAACCCGAGCCGCCTTTGAAGATCATGCCCTCGTTGCGGTACCAGTTCAGGATCGAGTCCATGTTGTCGTCAACCTTCAGGATGAAGCAGGCCGAGCATTGCGGCTTGGCCTCGATGCCGACGTTGAAATAGACCGGGCTGTTGAAGGCCGCCATCTGGTTGATGAGCAGGTAGGTGAGTTCGGCCTTGAAAGTGTCGCGCTCGGCGTCGCCGGTGAAGTAGCGCTGCTTGTCGCCCCACGACGCGATCGTATCGACCACCCGTCCGACGAGCTGGCGCACGCTGGTTTCGCGCTTGGGGCTGCCGAGCGGCCCGCGAAAATACTTGGAGACGACGACGTTGGTGGCGGTTTGCGACCAGGCACGGGGCACCTCGACGTCGCGTTGCTCGAAGACGACGCGGCCGTCCTCCCCGGAAATCACCGCGGCACGCAGGTCCCAATCGACCTCGGCCATTGGATCGGCGCCGGGGCGAGTGAAGTAACGGTCGAGCGCAACGCCACCGATCCGCGTGGGGGTCGCATCGGGAATGCGAAGACTATCGGTAGTATGCGTTTCTGGCTTTTCTATGCTCTTCGCCATTACTTTCCTCTCCCGCACCACCCCACTCCACACCCCGCCTGCCTGAGCCATTTACCTGCCGCATGGCAAGTATCTTCGAGTCAGCTATCAATCAAACAGAATTTGCCATGCCCGTGCATGACGGAATTATTACTCCGGCAGCTAGTTGTCAAGGGTATAACCCCTACATGTAGTGTTGATGAGCTTGTGGATAACAACCTATTAGGTTGTTGATAAGTTTTCAACAGATCTTCGCCTGCATAAGAATCCGCAAGATTCGGTCTTCACAGTCATAAGCAATGCTCATAATTAACCACAACATCCGAAGCGGCACGGAGTCGCGTGCAGCGGCCTCAATGCCAGCCGCTGCCAAATTGAGACAAGCCGAAATTATTGCCGAAAGAATTGCAGCCGACGCCCTTTCGGAGGTGCGATATTTTCCTGCTGCGGGCGCGGTCAGCGCGAGGAGCGGCCCCAGGCCTCGATCAGGCTTTCAAAGGCGCGTCTTAGTTCGGGATCCTTCAGCTCGGGCAGTTCGATCGAGCGGCGGGTTTCGCGCGGCACCGCACGCAATTTCGGACGCTCGCGCCGGCTCAGGCGGCCGCTGACGAAGCGCAGATCGCGCACGGCGTCATTGCCCATCGTGACGCGGAGCCGCTCCAGGATCTGACGCTTCATCAGGTTGAGCTCCTGAATCCACATCGCGCCGGAAACCTTCACCACCGCGGTGTGAAACTTGAGTCCGGTGACCTCCGTGCGCCGCGCAATCATCTCGCCGACCACCTCGGGCCATAGGCGCACCAGGCGCACGATCTCGAAATGACCCTCGTTGTCGATTCGCGAGAGGATGTCCTGCAGGGCACCGCCGATCTGCTGGGGATATTTTCGCCGGCCGCGTGCCATCGTCAGCGTTACGATAGCGTTTCTTTCCTCAGGTGCAACCGTGTTGCGGCGGTGAAGCATAACACGACGGATTGAAACCGCCGGCGCGCGCGTGCGTACCATCATGCAGGAGGCACCGCACGACGATGAAACGCACTTTGACGATAATTTCCGCAGCCTTGTTCAGCACCGCCCTGGCTACCCCATTGATGACACCGGTCGCGATGGCGCAGACCGCGCCGGTAAACACCGAATACGGCGAGCATCACCGCTACGTCGAGGGCTTCGACAGCTACCTCGACAGGCATCCGGAAGTGCGCACGCAACTCAGCCACGATCCGCACCTGATCGACGACCCGGCCTACATGGCGAGTCATCCGGAGCTGCGCGAATACCTGCACGCCCATCCGCACGCGGCGATGGCGTTCCGGCGGCATCCCGACCGCTTCATGCATCGCGAACACGTTTACAATCGCTCTGAGCGGCGCTGGGACCGGCGTCACGATGAGCCCGTGGATACTCACTAGGGAAGCCGCGCGTGCAACTCCCAGAAGGAGTATACTACTACCTAAAGGCGGCCCCGACACTTGGACAGGCGCCTGTTGGCTCTGGATCGCGGCGCCACGCCGAGCGCTTGGATAATTACTAGGACAATCGTGTTACAGCCGAGGACAGGCCGCGCGACTGGCCGCCTACCGAGCAACGCGAGCAGTCCGAAAAGTCAGGTCAAGACTGTTGGGCTGCTCGTCAATCATTGAAGAAGGCGATGTTTGAGGCGGGCGACATGACCAGCGCACAGCAATCCCTGCATGCGCTCAATCGAATCGGCTTCGGGCCGCGACCCGGCGACGTCGCGACGGTGGGGCGGATGGGCGTCGATCGCTACATCGCGCAGCAGCTCAGTCCGGAGTCGATTCCCGAGCCGGACGATCTCACTCGTCGCATCGGCGCGCTGCGCACGCTGCGGATGACGCCGGTCGAGCTATTCGTGGAATTCCAGCAACCGCTGCGGCAGGCGGCCAAAGACGACCCGGACGCGCGCAAGGCGGCGCGGCGCGAGGCCCGCCAGGTGATCACGGAGGCGGTCGAGGCGCGCATCGTGCGCGCCGTTTATGGGACGCGCCAACTGCACGAAGCAATGGCCGCTTTCTGGTTCAATCACTTCAACGTATTCGCCGGCAAGGGCTTGTGCAGCATCTGGAGCGGCGCCTTCGAGGAAGAGGCGATTCGGCCGCATGCGATGGGCCGTTTTCGCGACCTGCTGGGAGCGACCGCGAAACATCCGGCGATGTTGTTTTATCTCGACAACTGGCAGAACACCGCGCCGAATGCACCCGGCAGGCACGGCAAGTTCGACGGTATCAATGAGAACTACGCGCGCGAGTTGATGGAGCTGCATACTCTCGGCGTCAACGGCGGCTATACCCAGAACGACGTAATCGCGCTCGCGCACATACTCACTGGATGGGGCCTGGTGAAGCGTGGCGCGCAGATGCGCGCGCGGCGGAATTTCCCGGCGGGCGATTTCCCGTCGCGTGCGGGTGGTTTCTTCGGCCCCTTCGCGTTCCGGCGGTGGCGCCGGCGCAACCCCGAGCACCAACAGCGCGCGAACGGAGTAATCGGCCAATACGGATTTTTCTTCGACGCGAGCCGTCATGATTTCGCCGGACAGACTCTTCTCGAACACCCTATCTCCGGCGGCGGAATCGAGCAGGGCGAGCACGCGCTCGACCTGCTCGCGCGCAGTCCGGTGACGGCGAATCATCTGAGTTACCAGCTTGCGCAATACTTCGTCGCGGACGATCCGCCGCCCGCGCTGGTCGCGCGAATGGCTAATCGTTATCTGGCGACCGACGGCGATATTCGCGAAGTGTTGGCGACGCAGTTCGCGAGCGGCGAGTTCCGGGATCAGCGGAACTACAATAGCAAGTTCAAGACTCCGTATGAGTATGTGATTTCCGCGGTGCGGGCGACCGGTGCGCCGGTGGTGAACATCCTTCCGTTGGCCGGGACGATGGCGCAACTCGGAATGCCGCTCTACGGCTGTCAGACCCCTGATGGCTACAAGAACACCCGCGCGGCGTGGCTGAATCCGGACGCGATGATGCTGCGGCTAAGCTTCGCGACCGCTCTGGGAGCAGGCCGGTTGCCGCTCGACCGGCGGCCCGACGGCGATTTCGGCGGCCTCGCCGGATTCAAAAAGACGGGTGAAGTTCGGCCGATAAAGTTCGACGGCAAGATGGCTCCGCCCGATCCTGTGGAGCTCGCGACGACGCTCGGCGACCGATTTTCAACGCGCACAGCGGAGGCCGTTGAAGCGGCGCCGGCGCCACTGCGGTCTCCGCTCATACTGGGCAGTCCGGAGTTCATGCTGCGCTGATGGGCGCAAGGCGACAAGTATGCGAGTGACTAATCAAAGCGAGTGCGACGGTCGAGGCATGCCGGCAAACGGAACGATCGACCGGCGCCAGTTCATTCGCCGCGCCGCGATACTCGCTGCCGCCGGAGTAGTAATGATTGGACCGCAGGCGTGGGCGGCGCGCGCGCTGGCGGGCGACTCGAGCCGCAAGCGGCTGGTAGTCGTATTTATGCGGGGCGCGGTTGACGGTCTCAATCTGGTAATCCCATACGGCGACTCGCAATACTACGAAGAGCGCCCCACGATCGCGATCGCGCGCGGCGGGGGCGATGGCGCGGCGATCGATCTCGACGGCCATTTTGGACTCAACCCGGCGCTGGCCTCATTGATGCCGATGTGGAAGGACGGCACGCTGGCCTTCGTCCACGCCTGCGGGTCGCCCGACCCGACGCGATCGCATTTCGACGCCCAGGACTATATGGAAAGCGGCACCCCCGGGGTCAAGAGCACCGGCGACGGGTGGATGAACCGCGTGATGGCGGCGCTGCCGGGAGCGCATGGCCCGACCGAGGCGGTGAGCCTGGGGCCGACGGTGCCGCGGATTCTGTCGGGCCCGCTGCCGGTCGCGAATATCCCGCTTGGGCGCGCGGCGGCACGGCCACTGCCGATGAATAATCCCAAGATCGAAGAATCCTTCGACCGCCTTTACAGCGGCGACGACGCGCTCAGCCGCACCTATCGGGAAGGCCGCGTAGCGCGCACCAAACTGCACACCGAGTTGCAGCAGGACATGACCGCGGCCGACAACGGCGCGCCGCCGCCCAACGGATTTTCAAACGATACCGGACGCCTCGCGCGGCTGATTGCGCGCGACCCGAGTATCCGGCTCGCGTTTCTCGCGCTCGGTGGATGGGACACGCATATCGACCAGGGCGCGGCCAAGGGCCAACTCGCGAATCATCTGAAGCCGCTCGGCGACGGGCTCGCGAGCTTCGTCACGGACCTCGGTTCGGCGTACAACGACACCGTAATTCTGGTGATTTCGGAGTTCGGCCGCACGGTACGTGAGAACGGCAACGGCGGCACCGATCATGGCCACGGCAACGTCATGTGGGTGATGGGCGGACCGGTGCGCGGCCGGCGGATTTATACGCAATGGAGGGGGCTCGCGCCAGGGGAATTGTACGAGGAGCGCGACGTTGCGGTGACGACGGATTTTCGCGAGCCGATCGCGCGCGTGCTCGGTGCCCACATGGGGCTGCCGGCGAATCAGATCGACAGGGTGTTTCCGCGTTACCGGCCCGCCAGCGACAACACCCGCGGTTTGATCAAGACCTGAGGCCCGCGCCTTGACCGCATAGACTCAATCGATCTGATTATCTTTCGCTTACGCGCAACTGCCCGCCGGCCGGGGATCGAGAACCTGCGGGTTAGTACTGCTTGGACTGTATTTCAGCGTCGATCGCGCGCAGCTTGGAGAGCTTCTCGTCGGTCGCCACGTCGGCCTTTTGCTTTTCCTGCTCGACGACTTCCTGATGACGGTTGGGCAGCTCGCCGTCGATTTTCTCAATCGCCTCGCGCGCAAGCTTACGCACCATCGGGCTCGGATCGTTCGAGACGATCTGGATCAGCGTATCGTTGGCGGCAGGATCGCCGATTTCGCCGATTGCGTAAACCGCGGTGCCGCGGCTGGCGGAATTGTCGGTCTGCTTCAGGTAATTGACGATCGGCATCGCGCCGCGTTGATCGCCAATACGGCCGAGCGCCGCCACCAAGTGCAGCTTTTCGACTGCCGGGGTCTCCCGCAGAAAGAGTTCCTGCGACATGATCGGAACGGCGTCGGAAACGCCGCGCGCCCCGAGCACATCGATCGCCTTGATGCGCACGCGCACGTCGGGATCGGAAATTCCGCGAAAGAGGATTTCGTTGGCGTCCTTGCTGTCGACGTAGCGGAGTCCCTCGAGGCCCTGCACGCGGACGCGCGGATCGGCGTCGTTGAACTTGCGTTTGGCGTCGCGAATCGCCTCGTCGGCCGATTTGCCGCTGTGCTTCAGGCTGCCCGGGCCGGCTTGATCCAGCCCCTGCAGCGACATCTGGTTGCCAAACGGACCCGGGCGGCCGATTTGCTGCGCGCGTGCCGTCTGCGGGAGCAGCATTGCGATCGCGACCAACGCGGTCGCCAGAATTAAACGGGCTTTCGACATTCCAACGCCCTCCACAATTGGGCAGAATTGACGCCCACAGTGTATTCCATCTTGAACCTGCACAACATCCCGCGCACGCCCCGTCCCCGGTCCGCGCGTCTGCGCCGCCGCCGTTGCGGTGCGATCGCGATAAATCTCGGGGCATTCTGTCTCGCGCTCGCGATGGCGGCGCTTTGCGCACACGGACAGCAGCCCGCAGCGAAACTTCATCCGCCCGCATCGGCACAAGCGCATCCACGGGTGATGCCGACGCCCGCGCCGCTCGCATTGCCGAGCAATCTTGATATTCCAAGTTACGCGCCGGGGCCGATTCCGTTTCATGACGGCGAAACGCTAGTTTACCGGGCCTCCTGGATGGGAGTGCCGGCGGCCGACGCGCGAATCCTGATCGCGCACAGCAAGGCTAATCCGCATTGGTGGACCGGAGTGATGTGGCTCAATACGAGCGCAGTGGTCGACATCGTGTACCGGATGCGCGACGTCTTCCGCGAGAATTTCGACTACGCCTCGCTCCGTCCGCACGACATTTACATTGTCCAGCACGAGAAGCAGCGGCTGGATCAATGGCGCGTGAGCTTCGATCGGAGCCAGCGGCTGGTGACTGCGATCAAGACCAGCAGGCACGGCAAAATCACCACGAGACGCTTCAGCGGCGGCGATCCGTTGGGTCCGTTTTCGGGCGCGATGATGGCGCTGTCGCAACCGTTGCGGCCCGGCGAGAGCCTGAACTTCGACGTCTTCAGCGGCGGCAATCGCTACGTGTTCGCCTTCAAGGTGATCGCGCGCGAACGTATCACGACCGCGCTCGGCACCTTCGACACGCTCAAGATCCAGCCTTGGGTGTTGTGGCTGAGCGAGGGCAGTTTCCGCAGCCAGACGCGGGAGACCACGGTCTGGGTGACGGACGACGCACGCCATCTGCCGGTGCGGATTTCGGCATCGGTTTTTTTCGGCAACGTGTATGCCGACCTGATCGAAGTAACCGGCGCACCGCCGCCCGCGGGCGCTCGGAAATAATGAAATTGCCACACTACGCGCAACCCGCGCGCTTACCCGATCGGCCACCCGTTGTGCTATTTTCAGCGCGACCGACTTTCCTGTGATGGGGGCGTTTGCGATGGCCAAGAAGCTCGAGTTCTTTTACGACTGTTCGAGTCCGTGGACCTATCTGGCGTTTACGAAGATCGAGGAAGTCGCGCAGCGCCACGGTGCGGACCTGGTGTGGCGGCCGATCCTGGTCGGCGGCGTTTTCAATACGGTGAATCCGTCGGTCTATGAGTCGCGCGAGCGGCCGGTGAAGGTCAAAGCGCGCTACTACAAGAAGGACCTGCAGGACTGGGCGCATCTGTACAAGCTCAAAATAACGGACCCGGCGGCGCTGGTGATTTTCCCGGTCAATTCGGTCAAAGCGATGCGCGGGGCCTTCGTCGCGCAGGAACACGGTAAGATTTCGTTATACTCGCGCAAGGTGTTCGAGACCTACTGGGGCGGCAATCGCGACATCAGCAAGGACGAAGTGCTGCGCGATATCGTGCGCGAGACCGGGCTCGACGACGCGGAATACTTTCGCAAAATCGCACTGCCCGAGTACAAGGAAAAGCTCAAGGCCAACACCGACGAACTGATCGAGCGCGGCGGCTTCGGATCGCCCACGATGTTCGTCGAGGGCGACATGTACTTCGGCAACGATCGGCTGGCGTTGGTCGAGCACGCGCTGGTGCATCAACATTAGCGCGCGGCAGCGCGAGTTTCACACCTCGGCATGACGATTTCCGCCGCGGGTTTACGCAGATGAGGCCTGCGCGATCATGATGCCCGATCGGATTCGCGCTTTCGTCGCGCTCCGGTTGTCGGCTGACGTGAAGCGCGCGGTGGCGGATTTTATCGAAGCGCTGGGGCCGGCGGGCAATTCGTGCGGCGCCGTTCGCTGGGTGCGGCGCGCCAACCTTCACCTCACCTTGCGTTTTCTCGGCGACCGGGTGGAAGCGGAAACGCTCGAGCGGCTCGATTGCGCGCTCATAAGAATCGCGGCGTCAACCAGGAGCTTTACCATTCGCGTTCGCGGCACCGGCGCATTTCCTGACCTGACGCGGCCTCGGGTCGTCTGGGCCGGGCTGGAGAGCACGGAATTGATCGCGTTGGCGAGCAGGATCGAGCGCGGCGCGATCGAGTCGGGACTGGCGCCGGAACGCCGCGCCTACTCGCCTCATCTGACGATTGGCCGGGTCCGCGGCCTCGGCGGATGGAGTGCGATACGCCCGGCGATTGAGGCGGCGGCGGAGCGCGATTTTGGTCATAGCGCGGCGCAATCGATGATACTCTACCGAAGTATGCTGGCGGTTGACGCGGCGCGCTACGAGGAGCTGGCGCGCTATCCCTTCGGCGGCGGATCGTAGTTCGCGACGAACCACCGGAGATCGGTGGCACGGCGCTCGGCGAGGTCGATCGGCGGTGGAATCGACGCAGGATTCCGCCATCACTGTGGGCAAGCCTGACCAGCCCCTAGCGCTATTGTGCGTAATTTGTGGCAAGATTTTGCGCGGGTACTCTCAAGGCCCGCAGTGCGGGGGCGTCGATGGCGCAGGAAATCAAGACCAAGGCATTGGATTTGGCGCTCAGCCAAATCGAAAAACAGTTCGGCAAGGGCTCCATCATGAAGCTCGGTGAGCAGGCAATCGCGGGCGATATCGCCGTGATTCCGACCGGCTCGCTGGGACTCGATCTTGCGCTCGGCGTGGGCGGACTGCCGCGCGGACGGGTGGTCGAGATTTACGGCCCGGAGTCTTCGGGCAAAACCACGCTCGCGCTCGAGTGTATCGCCGAGGCGCAAAAGCTCGGCGGCATCGGCGCCTTTATCGACGCCGAACACGCACTGGACGCAGGCTACGCGCGCAAGCTCGGGGTGGTCGTCGAAGACCTGCTCATCTCGCAACCCGACAACGGCGAGCAGGCGCTCGAAATCGCCGAGACGCTGGTGCAATCGGGCGCGATCGACGTGCTGGTAATCGATTCGGTGGCCGCGCTGGTGCCGCGCGCGGAAATTGAAGGCGAGATGGGCGAGCCGCAGATGGGCCTGCAGGCGCGGCTGATGTCGCAGGCGCTGCGCAAGCTCACGTCGATCATCTCGCGCTCGCGCACGGTGGTGGTCTTCATCAACCAGATTCGGATGAAAATCGGCGTGATGTTTGGGAATCCCGAGACTACCACCGGCGGCAATGCGCTCAAATTCTATTCCTCGGTCCGCATCGACATTCGCCGCATCGGGACGATCAAGAGCAGCACCGAGGTAATCGGATCGCGCACCAAGGTCAAAGTAGTCAAGAACAAGGTTGCGCCGCCTTTTCGCGAAGCCGAATTCGACATTTTGTATGGCTCGGGCATCTCGAAGGAGGGCGAGCTGGTGGACATGGCGTCCGAGCACAACATTATCGAGAAGCTCGGCGCGTGGTACTCATACGGGGGTGAGCGTATCGGGCAGGGACGCGAAAATGCGCGCGACCTGCTGAAGGCGAATCCGCACATCGCCGACGAAATCGAAGGGAAGCTGCGCGTCAAGCTCGCCGCGAAGCCGATTCCGCTCAACCAGGCCGCAGCCGACGCCGATGATGGGGAACTCGACGAAGCACCGCCCGCGGCGCCGCCCAAGCGCAAGGCCTGAGATTCCTCGCCGTCGACTAGCTTGAAAGCCGGCGCCAGCGGCGCACGTAATCAGGCAGCTCGATCCCGCCGGGCAGGCGCTCGTCGCGTTGTGGCGCACCGGGCGCGAGCGTCAACGGTACCACCCCGGCCCATACCGACAGCTTGTAATCCTCTTCCGAATCGAGCGGACCACCGGTACGGACCTTGGCCGAGGCCTCGGTAAGCGGCAATTCGAGAATCAATGTGCCGGCGATTTCGCCCGCGGAAGGTTGCCGCGCGTCCTCCCAGCGGCCCGGCATCAGGTGATCGACCAGCGCACGCATAGCAGCCAGCTTCGCCGTCGTTGCCCTCACTTCATGCGCCCTGCCGATCACCACCACCGAGCGATAATTCATCGAATGATGGAAGGCGGAGCGCGCCAGCACGATACCGTCGTGCAGCGTGACGGTCAGGCATAGCGGCACGCCCGCCGCCGCCGTTCGCAGCATCCGGCTCATCGGTGAACCGTGGATGAAAATCCGGGCGCCATCGCGAGCGTGAATCGTCGGCATCACGTAGGGCTGCCCGTCAATCGCGAAGCCGACGTGGCAGACCATCGCCTCGTCGAGAATCGCCTCGACCGCGTTGCGATCGTAATTCCCGCGCGCAGGGTAGCGATTGATCTTTGTGCGGACGGTGGGCTCGATACGCTCCGCTGCGGTTTCTTGCTGCGCTTGATCTCTACTTACCGGTTTGCCGTGTTCGCTCATTTTTGTTACAGTACAAAACTATTAACGTGATAAGACAATACTCAATTACCGGCTCCAGCGCAAACCAACTCGCCGCCAGTATCGAGCGCGGGATCATGGCCGCGGCATTGCACCCCGGCGAGCGCTTGCCGACTGTGCGTGCGCTGGCCGCGACGCTCAAGCTCAGCCCCGCGACGGTCGCCGCAGCCTTTGCCGCACTGCGCACGCGCGGCTTGATCGCCGGCGACGGCCGGCGCGGCACGACCGTCAGCTTCATGCCGCCCGTCGCCGGACGCGGCGCTCCGATCGTCCCCGGCAACGTGCACAACCTCGCGCTCGGCAATCCCGACCCGGCCTTGCTCCCCGACCTCGCAACGGCGGTCGGCGGCATAAAGTATTCGCCGCGCCTGTACGGCATGGCGCCAAATCGGCCCGACCTGATCCGCGCTGCCACGCGAATGTTCGAGGCCGACGGAATTGCGGCGCGGGATATCGCGGTCGTAGGTGGCGCCTTCGACGCGATCGAGCGGCTCTTCGCCTCCCATCTGCGGCCGGGCGATCGCGTCGCGGTCGAAGACCCCGGCTATCCTGACGTGTTCGATCTAGCGCGCGCACTCGGGCTGCTGCCGCGGCCGGTGCGGGTGGACGATCGGGGCATGGTGCCGGCGGACCTGGCGCGCGTGCTCAAAGCCGGCGTGCAAGCGATCGTCATAACGCCATGCGCGCAAAACCCGACCGGGGCCACACTCGACGCCGATCGCACGGCTGAGTTGCGAGCGCTGATCCAGAGATATCCTGAGGTTCTGCTAATCCATGACGACCACGCCGGGCCGATCGCCGGCGCTGGCGCCTTCACGCTCGGCAATGAAGCGCATGCACGATGGGCGGTCGTGCGATCGGTATCGAAATTCTTGGGCCCTGATTTACGACTCGCGATGATCGCCGGCGATGCGCTCACGATTTCGCGGGTCACCGGGCGCCAACGGCTAGGCACCGGCTGGGTGAGTCATCTCCTGCAGCAATTGGTGGCAGAGTTGCTCGATGATGCTGATACGCAGAAGCTCATTCGAAGGGCGGCAAAGAAGTATGCGGCGCGGCGCGCGGCGCTGATCGACGCGCTCGCCAGTCATGGAATCCGTGCGCATGGGCGCTCCGGGCTTAACATCTGGATTCCGGTGGCCGAAGAGAGCGCGACGATTCAGGCGCTGATGGCGGCGGGATGGGCGGTCGCGCCGGGTGAGCGCTTTCGCGTCGAGAGTGCGCCTGGGGTGCGGGTGACGATTGCTGCTTTGCGGCGCGAGATGGCCGCCGGATTTGCCGCGGCGCTCGCGCATGCACTCCAAGCCGACAGACGCGGGCGCGCCGCATAAGTGGATGGGGATTGCTTTGGCCGCTCAGAACATATACGTTTAAGTACCAGAAGTCTTTATGATTGACACGCAGCTCGGGATTCACGAGCGCTTTTCCCCCTCAACCATACTAAACGGCGCGGCAAGGGTGTCGCCCGAAATACCACGACTTCCCACGTAGGACACATTGTCGTTTTCCGCCTTCGAACTATCCCCTGAGATACATCGTTCCATCCGTGACCGCGGCCATCATCACCCGACGCCGATACAGAGCAGCGCGATCCCGGTAATCATGAGTGGTCACGACGTCGTCGCGACCGCCGAGACTGGCAGCGGCAAGACCGCGGCCTTTCTGATTCCGCTGATCGACCGGCTGCATCGTGAACCGCCGCAGGGCCCGGCTGCGCTGATCATCGAACCGACGCGTGAGCTAGCGGCGCAGGTGCTGCGCGAGTTTATGATTCTCGCGCGTAATACCCGACTCAAGGCCGTACTGGTCGTCGGTGGCGAATCGATGCGCCGCCAGATAGACGACCTGCGCAAGGGCGCCCACGTCCTCATCGTATGTCCGGGCCGGCTGATCGATCACGTCGAGCGCGGCACCACTTCGCTCGATCGGATCAAGATCGTCGTCATCGACGAAGCCGACCGTCTGCTCGACATGGGCTTCATGCCGCAATTACGCCGCATCATTAAAATGGTGCCGACCAAGCGCCAGACGCTGATGTTCTCGGCCACGATGGAAGGGGCGGCTGCACGCATGGCGCGCGAATTCCTGGTCCATCCCGAGCGTATCAGTATAGGAGACAAGGCCGCGCCGCCTTCCTCGATCAGCCAGATGATCTGCCCGGTCGGGATGAGCCAGAAGGGCGAATTGCTGCTGGCCCTGCTCAAACGGCCGGAAGTCGAAAGCGCGATCGTCTTCACCCGCACGCGCGACCGCACCGATCGCGTGGCCAAGATGCTGACGCGCGAAGGTATCCACGCGGTGCCGATTCACGGCGACCGCTCGCAAGGCCAGCGCAACGCGGCGCTCGCCGGTTTTCGCAAGGGCACCTTCCGCGTGATGGTCGCGACCGACGTGGCGGCCCGCGGACTGGATATCCAGGGCGTCTCGCACGTCATCAATTTCGACCTGCCCGACGAACCGGATAATTACATCCATCGCATCGGACGCACCGCGCGGATGGGCCGCGAAGGCTGCGCCATCAGCATGGTGACGCCGGACGATCGGGTGAACCTGGGACGCATCGAGCGCGCCTTGGGGATCACGCTCGATCGCGAATCGGTCGAGGGCATCGAACAGCCTGAGATTTCGGCGCCCAAGCCGGTCAAAGTCTTTCGGACAACCGGCAGTCGTGCGCCGCGCAAACGCCAGCGCTCCCGCTGGGCCTAACCTTCACGGCGCCGCATTCCGGCGCCTTCCACATTACTCAGTTGAAATAGAATAGGGCTCGCGTCAAAACGCGAGCCCTATTTCAGTCGAATGCAGTTCGCGGAGGGTGTCGTCCGCCTTATCTAACTTCAGGCGGCTGATGCAAACCCGCTTTCAACGGCCGAACGCCGCCGTGACCAGTTCGGTATCGAGATACTCCGTGATCTCTTTAATCTTGCCGCCGATTAGCTTGAAGACCATGCAATAGGTATTGTTGTACGGATTGCCGGTCTTGGTCTTGCGCCCGCTCGCATGCTGCTGCACCACCACGTAATCTCCCTCAGCGATAACGTTGTCGACATGGTTGGTCCCCATGCTTTCCAACTCCGCAAAAATCGGATGCAGCAGCTTGTTAGTGATTTCCTGCTTGCCGTTCATGGTGAGCGAGTATTTGGTGGTCCCGATAATGGTCCAGCGGACGTCGTCGCTCATAGTGGCCAGCATCTGCTCGAGGCCCTTTGCCTCGCCCATCTTGCGGACGGTTTCCTTGTTTTCGGCTGTACCCATCGATCTTACCTCTCAGTGTAATAGCTAAAGCGCTTCGCTACTTGTGGCGGTGAACGTTTCGCCATAGTCCATCAAGCCGGTGTGTGCCGGCTGCCCTTCGCCTCAAGCCGCCGGGGCGGGGCGCTGTGCCAACTCGATAAAGTTGCCGTCGGGGTCGCGCACGAAGGCAATCCGCGCGACCGTGCCGAAATTGACCGGCGCGAGCGCTTCGGCCGCTCCTGCCTGCTTGAGCGCCGCAAACGCTGCGCCACAATCCTTCACGCCCAACGTGATGTATCGAATCCCGAGCCCGGCCATGCCCTTGACCACTTCAAGCGCATTGGCGAACGGCAGCAGCGCCACCTTTTTGGTTTCGGGCTCGTGGAAGACCGCGACGATCGTATCGCCAATCTTGAAACGGTTGCCGCCGATCGCGATAGCGCCGAGCGCCTGAGTATAGAAGGTGGCGAAGGCGTCGGGATCGATCACGCCGACGCGAATCTCGAGCTGGGTAATGTCATCGTGGCCGGTTGGAATAACTTCAACCGAATTGTGGTCCGGATCCGGCAGGAAGCGCGGGATTTTCGCGGTAGACGAGGCGATCATGATGGTTTCGTAACCGCCCGGATGCCGCCGCGACAGCGGTTCCGTCGTATGCATCAGCTTGATTACCGAGCCATTCGCCAAGTAGCGGTATTGCTTGATTCCGCCGCCCACCGGCATCACGGATTCGAACGGCAACCCCAGCGTCTTGCCGTAAAATTCCTGCATGCTCTCAAGGTTGTTGGTAAAAATGCCAACGTCCACACTCTGCTTGGCCAGGTCCATATTCTCGCCTCCGGCGGCACGCACCGCACTACTTTGCCGCTGCATCTAGCAGATTGGTGGCGAAAGATAAAACCCATTGGCCGTGCTGATCTACGCTGGGGGAGGCTCATTACCTGCCGCGCGGCGCCGCTGTCGCAACGCGACGCTTCTATTCAGTGCCGCGTTGGATTATCTAGGTACGACGGGCCGTGACGGCGCCCGCATCAATCGCGCGCGAGGAACTAAATGGATTTCGCACTTTCGCCCAAGGTCCAGGATCTGCAGAAAAAGGTCTCGGACTTCATGAATCAATATGTTTACCCGATCGAACATCAGGTGGAGCAGGAGATGAGCGTGCCGGGCAAGGAGCATACCGAGCCGCAGGTGCTCAAGGAGGTCCGCGCCAAGGCCAAGGCGGCCGGCTTGTGGAACCTGTTCCTGCCCGACGAGGTGCACGGCAAGGGGCTGAAGGTCTCCGAATATGCGCCGCTGTCCGAACTCATGGGACGCAGCCCGATCGGCTCGCGCGCCTTCAACTGTATGGCGCCCGATACTGGTAACATGGAAATTCTCGAAGACTTCGCCACCCCCGCGCAGAAAAAGGCGTGGCTCGAGCCTTGCCTTGCGGGCGAAATGCGCACCTGCTTTTCGATGACCGAGCCCGAGACCGCGGGCTCCGATCCGACCCAGCTCGCAACTCGCGCGACCCGCGAAGGCGATTACTACAATATCAACGGCCACAAATGGTTCACGTCCAACGGCATCGGTTCGAGCTTCGCGATCGCGATGGTCGTGACCGATCCCGACGCCGAGCCGCATAAACGCGCGAGCATGATCATCGTGCCCACCGATACGCCCGGCTTTAACCTGGTGCGCGCGGTGCCGGTGATGGGGCATGCGGGGGGCGGCGGCCATTGTGAGATCATCTATAAGGATTGCCGCGTGCCGGTGACCAACGTCCTCGGCAAGGAGGGCGACGGCTTCAAGATTGCGCAGGCGCGCCTCGGTCCCGGCCGCATCCATCATTGCATGCGCAACATCGGCGTGGCCGAGCGCGCGCTCGAACTTATGTGCAAGCGCGCCAACACCCGCTTCACCCACGGCAGCCTGCTCGCCGACAAGGCCAACGTGCAGCAATGGATCGCCGATTCGCGCATCGAGATCGACTCCACGCGGCTCGCCGTGATGCATGCGGCGTGGAAGATCGATACTGTCGGCAAGCGCGAGGCGCGTCAGGAAATCGCGATGATCAAGGTGCAGGCCGCCAACATGGTGATGAGCGTGCTCGACCGCGCGATTCAGCTCCACGGCGCGCTGGGCATGAGCGACGACCTGCCGATCGCGCGCTTTTGGCGCGAGAACCGCTCGATGCGTATCGTCGACGGGCCCGACGAAGTCCATCGCATGACGATCGCGCGGCGCGAATGCCGCAAATGGAAGAACTAGCGGCCGCAGTCGCCCGCGTCGCCTCTGTGAGATTAACCGCGGACTGACTGCAATCGGGCTCGGTGCACGCGCGCCTTTCGGGGTCTGGCATGACAGAGGAAATGGAAGACATAAACCAACCGCTTCCCGAGTACGGCGAGGTCCGCGACGAGGAGCAACTCGACTGGCCCGGGCTCGTCGCCTACCTGCGCGAACATCAAGTAGCGCACGCCGACCAGCCGCTCGAGGTATTGCAGTTCCACGGCGGCCATTCGAACCTTACCTACCTGCTGCGCTTCGGCGCGCACGAATGGGTGGTGCGGCGTCCGCCGTTCGGACCGCTGCCGCCCTCCGCTCATGATATGGCGCGCGAGTACCGCGTGCTGTCGCGTCTGTGGGAAGCCTACGAGCCGGCTCCGCGTGCGATCCTGCTATGCGAGGACAAGTCGATTATCGGCGCCCCGTTTTTCGTGATGCAGCGTCGCAGCGGCTTCGTCATCCCCAATCGGCGCCCGCTGCCGTCGGGCCTCACGCAGACGCCCGAAACGTTCCGCGCGATGTCCGAGCACTTCATCGAGGCGCTCGCCGATCTCCATTCGGTCGATTACGAAAAGCTCGGTCTCGGCGGACTCGGCCGTCCCGACGGCTTCGTGCGCCGCCAGATAACCGGCTGGATGGATCGCTGGGAAAAGGCCAAGACCGCTGAACTCCCGCTGATGAACAAGCTCGGCGCCTGGTTTCTCGATAACCTGCCGCCGGCGCAGCCGCCGGCCCTGCTGCATAACGATTTCTACCTGCACAACGTCATGTTCGCGCCCGACAACAGCGGCAAGATCGTCGGCGTTTTCGACTGGGAGATGTCCACCGTCGGCGATCCGATGATCGACCTCGGCACCTCGCTCAATTATTGGCGCGAGGCAAGCGACCCCGAGGATCTGCTGGCGATGAGCGAAGGCTATGCGCATACCGCGCGGCCCGGTTTCATGACCCGCGACGAACTCGCCCAGCTCTATGCGCGGCGCAGCGGCCGCGACCTGACCTACGTCGATTACTATCGCGCGTGGGGCCTGTGGAAGACCGCCACTGTGCTGCAGCAGATTTACGTGCGCTTCGTGCGCGGCCAGACCACCGACCCGCGCTTCGAGCGGATGGGCACGCATCCACCGATTCTGTCGCGCGCGGCCGCCGGCGTCGTCGCCCGGCACGGTTTTAAAGAGTAAGCAGAATCCTCGCTGCGCTTATTCGAAGGCGCCTCTCCCCGAGGGGGGCTTTGCCCTAGAAAGCCCCTTATTCCCATCTTTTTGGTGACAGTCGTCTGATTTTTGGGGCAGTTAAGAACGGTCCAGTATCACGAGCAGAAGAATTAATTCATCGATGAATGTGTGTAGCTCGGAGGGTCTCTGTTATCACTGACAATGTACGCGCGCTAAGCCGCGACGACTCATCGCGGTTTTCCATTTCGGACACGCAATCTGATATCGCCATTGATGCGACCTTCATTGCCTCTTTAAAGTCGGTTCTGGATAATTGCCCCGCCTCGGCTCTCTTGCGCCACATTTCCGCTATGGCATCTAATTTTTCTGTTTTCTTCAAAAATTCCTTGCGAACGTCTTCGTCAGACATAACCACACTCCACGGTTAAGATATACCACTAGTATATAGCACTAGGATTGTCCGGTCAACGAAGATTCATTTGTCCGGCTGAATCGGGCTGCGCGCAGCCATTTGTCCAAATCTTCGCGGTAGTAAAAGATACGCCCGCGCTTCACGAACTTCGGACCAGTCCCGTCACATCTTTTCATCGCAAGCGTTTTTATCGACAGCCCAACGTAGCGGCGGCCCGTTGTCATTCGCCCATCGGGCAAAACTTCAATGTTTCTGGTCATTTCTCAATCTCCACACAACATTGGGTTTCGCGTACATCGAATCTGTCCACAGGATTATCGAAGACGTGTGCTGAGTTCGTATTGAAACCGCATACGATTTCTGCCTAGATAATCTCAGAACTTTAAGGACTCTTTCGGATGGAGTGCGAACACAATGGACTCTGCGTTTTTGGCGATGGGTAGCGAAAGCGGAGCGCGGGTGAGAATCGGTAGAGGCGGCAAGGTTCGGTCTGAAACCGTCACGGTCAGACTCGATCCTAAACTGCGCTACTTGGCGGACCTGGCTGGCCGGAAACAACGGCGCACGCTGTCGAGTTTTATCGAGTGGGCAATCGAAGAGGCCCTCAAAACCGTGACGATCGGTGAGCACTATGACGATAGGGGAAACAACTATACGACGAGCATCGGAACAGCGGCCTCGGAACTGTGGGATGTTGATGCGCCCGAGCGTTTCGTCAAATTGGCCTTTCGTTACCCCGAGTTGCTGAACCACGAAGAACAGCTTCTTTGGAAGCTGATTCGGCAGCACGGCTTTTTTTGGAAAGGGAACAGGGGTGAGGACGGCAAATGGTGTTTCAATCCCCAGAGTGAGTCGTCTACGAGCTTCCGCAATCTCCGCGAATGCTGGGATTTGGTCAACAAAGTTGCTCGTGGCGAGGCGCCCGTGTCGGCGATCCCCAGTGCAGATGTGCCGGTTGTTGTGACTTCGCCGCCAGACAGACAGCCATCTGACGACGATGAAGATATTCCGTTCTGAGGAAGAATCGGTGGGGGTGTAGCTCAGCCCAGTAGAGCGGGGGCCTGCAAAGTCTCGCGTCGCCGGAGCGAAGCCGGCCACCCCCACCAATTTAATTAAACCATACAACGACCTTGCCTGACAAATTTCAACGAGTCGCCATCTGTTTCGGCTTATCCCACCTTGGCGACTTGCATTTAGGGCACACGGATGGACGTTCGCCGTTTCGCGGCAACCATTCGTGCCCGCATCGGCACCGGCATCCGTCCAGCTTGACCATCCCGATATCTTTCTCTTTCGCCATCGCGCCACACCTCTCATATCTACTAATAATATATACGAGCGGTATTGACAAGTACCCCTGTTTGGATATACGATTAGTATATACCAAAGAGCAGGAGTACGGACATGGACGCACGGCAAGAACGAGGACAGCAAATCGCAGCGACCGCAAAAATCACCCAACGGGATCGCGGCACATGGATCGTGCCGTCGCAATCCGACAAGGGACGCTACGCGGTCACCATCACGAAAGAGGGCAAATTTTGCACCTGCCCCGACTTCGAGTTGCGCCAACTCCCGTGCAAACACGTTTTCGCCGTGCAATACGTCCTCTTCCGTGAAACCACTATCAACCGCGACAGCACGACGGTTAAAGAGACAGCCGCCGTCCGCGTCACCTATGCGCAGAATTGGCCCGCGTACAACGCTGCTCAGGTCAATGAGAAAGAAATGTTCTTGAACTTGCTCCGCGATCTGTGCGCGAACATTCCAGAGCCGGAACAGACACGCGGACGCCCGCGATTGCCTCTCCACGATATGATCTTCTGCGCCGCTTTCAAGGTTTACAGCACGGCTAGCGCGCGGCGCTTTATGACCGATGTTCGGGACGCTCAGGCTAAGGGGCTTATCACCTGCGCTCCGCACTATAACTCGTTGTTCCGGTGCCTCGAATCCGAGTCCGTTACTCCGATCATCCGAGAATTGGTTACGAACGCCGCGCTTCCGCTCAAGACCGTCGAAACCGAGTTTGCGATTGATTCGACTGGCTTTACCAGCACGCAGCTTGTGGGACTCTGGCAGCAAGAGAAGTATGGTGCGCACAAGGTCCAGCGCCAGCACGATTGGGTCAAGGTTCATGCAGTGTGTGGCGTTAAAACCAACGTCATCACGGCTATCGAGGCGACCCAAAAGAACACCCAAGATTCGCCGTTCTTTGCGCCGCTGATCGGTCAAACTGCCGAGCACTTTAATGTTGCCCGCGTAATGGGCGATAAGGCTTATAGTTCCTATGCGAATCTTGAGTTGACTGTCAGCAAAGGTGCCGAGCCGTTCATCCCGTTCAAGAGCTACGCGAAGGGGACTTCGCCATCTCAAACGTGGAATCGGCTGTTCGCCTACTTCATCCTGAACCGCGATGAATTTCTCAAGGCCTATCACAAGCGGTCGAACGTCGAATCGACCTTCTCCTCGATCAAGCGCGTGTTTGGTGATTCGGTTCGCAGTAAGACGCTGACTGCACAGATCAACGAAGTGCTGTTGAAAGCGTTGGCGCACAATATTTGTTGCCTGATTCATGCGATGTTTGAGTTAGGTGTAACGCCGCAGTTTTTGATGAATTAATTCGACCAAGGGGAGCCAGATGGCGCACAGAAGACCCTCAAAGAATACCAGCACCCCAACTCAACAGACCGTTAATCCCACAGGCAAAAATTCCAATCCCGGCAATCAAAATCGCAACACCCTTTATCCAGCAAGGGTAAAAATTGATGGTCCAATAACCGTAAACGATGGCGACAAGACCGAGCACCGCGAGCAACGAATCCGCGAGCGGGCGAAGATTATCGTTGAGGCTCTGACCTTGGGCGCAGTCGTTTTTTATGGGATCGTTGCCTACAATCAGTGGCGTGCAATGCTCGTTGCTAACATGCAAACTCAACAAGCGTTGAAAATCGCCCAAAGTCCCAATGTTTTTGTCAACCAAATCAAGTACGACCCGCTCACGGTCGGAAGCAAAATCACAGGCACCGTCCAGTTTGTGAATACGGGCAATCTGCCCGCGCTGAATTTTTTCTTTGGCGGCGTTTTCGAGATGGCTCAGCAGGATCCGACTCTTGTGCAGACAGTTCAACTCGCTGGCGTCGGCGAATTTGATATGCCACCCAATCTTGAATACGGAGATCAATTGCCTGAACCGCTGAGCAGTAATGACGCCTTGTCGCCATCCGACTGGCAGGCGTTCCTTAATGGAACCGAGAAACTGTATGCTGTCGGGGATTTTAAGTATCGAACAGGATTTCAGAATCCTGACGGGACTGATGAAGTGGACGTCAGGCCCTTCTGTCGCTGGTGGGCTTATAAATCTGATCAAGCCCACATGTGCCCCTTCTTGAACACAAAATATCACGAGAATCCCCCAAACCAACCAAAACAACAATGATGGGGAAACCGCTCCGCGCATTATCTTTTTGGGGCAGCTTCGCGGTTTATGGGGCAGGTAGGTATTATGAGGCAAAGCCCCCCGAGGGGAGAGGCCGCTGAATGCTTTGCGTTCGGCGGGCAGGAACCATTGGAAAATCCCCTGAGGCCTCTACCTGTCCAAGGAGAGGGCAAGCTCGCGCAGCAAGCGCGGGTGAGGTCTCCGCGGACGTTGGCCTTTTCGCGGCCCTTTGCGCTAGAGTGCGCGTTTGAAATGAAGCGGCGATCGAACCATCGCCCGACTTGGAGGTTTTGCGGCCTTGCACGCGATTAATTACGAATCCCCTAAAACCATCGCCGAGGCGGTAAAGCTGCTCGCCGCACATGGCGAAAAGGCGCGGCCGCTCAGCGGCGGCACCGACCTCATCATTCAATTGCGCGCGGGCACGCGGCGTCCCGAATTCGTGGTGGACGTCAAGCAGATTCCCGAGTTGCATCGCATCTCGTTCAGTCTGCAGGACGGACTCCACCTCGGCGCCGCGGTCTCGTGCATCGAGATCCATGAAAACGCCGACATGCGCAAGTACTATCCCGGTCTGACCGAGGCGGCCCATCTGATCGGCTCGCTCCAGATTCAAAGCCGCGCCAGTGTCGGCGGTAATCTTTGCAACGGATCGCCGGCGGGCGACGCCACTCCCGCGCTGATCGCTCTCGGCGCCAAGGCTCGCATCGTCGGTCCCGGCGGCGAACGCACGGTGCCGGTCGAGACCTTCATCACCGCTCCCGGCCGCACCGTGTTGCAGCCTGGTGATTTGCTCGTCGAATTCCTGATCGACACGCCGGCCAAACATTCGTCCGACGCCTACCTGCGCTTCATCCCGCGCAACGAGATGGATATCGCGGTAGTCGGTGTGGGCGCTGCGCTGACGCTCGATCTCGGCGATGATCGCGCGGTCGACGCGCGTATCGCGCTCGGTGCTGTGGGACCGACGCCGATCTTCGCGGCCGAGGCCTCCAAGTCGCTCATCGGCAAAAAGCTCGACGCCGCGGCGATCGAAAATGCGGGGCGCCTGGCGATCTCTGTCGCCACACCGATCGACGACATGCGCGGGACGGCCGAGTTTCGGCGCCATATAGTCGGCGTGCTGACCCGCCGGGTACTCACAATCGCGGCGGATCGCGCGCGTCAGAGCGAACAACGCTAACAATTGGAAAGCAAGCGGCATCTATCATGGTAAAGAAAGTAATTGTCGAAGCGGTTATCAACGGCGATCCCGTCGAACTCCTGTGTGAGCCCCGCCAGAGCCTCCTCGAAGTCCTGCGCGATGAGCTCGACCTGACCGGTAGCAAGGAAGGCTGCCTCACAGGCGACTGCGGTGCATGCACCGTAATAATCGACGGCCGCCCGGTATGCTCATGCCTGATGCTCGGCGTTGAGGCCGCAGGCAAGAACATCACCACCGTCGAGGGGCTCGCCACCGGCGCCACCCTGCACGTCCTGCAGGAGAAGTTTCTCGAACACGCGAGCCTGCAGTGCGGCATCTGCACGCCGGGATTTCTGATGTCGGCCAAGGCCCTGCTGGATCACAATCCGCAGCCGACCGAAGCCGACATCCGCTACGCATTGGCGGGCAATCTCTGCCGTTGCACCGGCTATGACAAGATCGTGAAGGCGGTCATCGACGCGGCGAAACACGTCGCGGACGGCGTGGGTACCAGTCATCATGGCAAGGTTCCCCGCAAAGCAGCATCGGAAGCCACCCGCGACATGCTGGGAAAGGGAGAAGAGGTGAAGTAAATGGCAGCTTCAACGAACGGTCATGATTACAAAGTCATCGGCACCCGTCCGGTTCGCCCCGACGGCGTTGACAAGGTCACCGGTCGCGCCAAATACGGGGCCGACTACACTTTCCCCGGAATGCTCTTCGGCAAGGTGCTCCGCAGCCCGCACGCCCATGCCCTGATTAAATCGATCAATGTCGAAAAGGCGGCGGCGCTGCCCGGCGTCAAGGCGGTCGTGACTTCGGCCGATCTGCCCGAACTGGCCGACAAGATGGAAGCGGCCGGCGAGCAGGCGATCAACCTCGCGCACCTGTCGGCCACCATCCTCGCACGGGGCAAGGCGCTCTATGACGGCCATGCGATCGCCGCCGTCGCCGCGACCAACCCGCATATCGCCGAAGAGGCGCTGCGTCTGATCGAGGTCGACTATGAAATCCTGCCGCCGGTGATGAGCGTCGAGGACGCGATGAAGCCGGGGGCTCCGGTCCTGCTGCCGACCCTGCGCAACAAGGAAGACGGCGCTGACAAGGAAACCAACGTCGCCACACACATGCAGTTCAAACGTGGCGACGTGAGTGAAGGTTTCAAGCAGGCGGACTTCGTCATCGAGCGCGAGTTCAAGACTGCGATGGTCCATCAGGGGTATATTGAGCCCCACAACGCGGTCGGCATCTACAACGCCGACGGCCACGCGACCATCTATTGTTCGACGCAGGGCCCATTCGTGGTGCGCTCGCTGTGCTCGGCGGTGCTCGGCATTCCCGAGGGCAAGATCAAAGTCGTGCCGGCCGAGATCGGCGGCGGCTTCGGCGGCAAGACCACCGTTTACCTTGAGCCGCTTTCGGTGCTGCTCTCGAAGATCACCGGTCATCCGGTCAAGCTCGTGATGACCCGCGGCGAAGTTCTGCGCGCGACCGGACCGACCTCCGGCTCTACTATCCGCTGCAAAATGGGCGCGACCAAGGACGGAAAGCTCGTCGCCGCAGAGTGCTGGCTCGCCTACGAAGCCGGGGCCTATCCGGGTTCGCCCGTCGGCGCCGGCGCGATGACGATCGTCACGCCCTACAACATTCCGAATATCCTGATCGACGCCTACGACGTCGTCGTCAACCGGCCCAAGACCGCGGCCTATCGCGCTCCGGGCGCGACCAACGCCGCGATGGCGTCGGAGACGGTAATCGACGAACTAGCCGAGAAATGCGGTATCGACCCGCTCGACTTTCGCCTCATCAACGCTTCCAAAGAAGGCACGCCGCAGACCGTCGGACCTCCGTTCAAGCGCATCGGCCTCGTCGAAACCCTCGAGGCGATCAAGAAGAGCGCGCATTACAAGTCGAAGCTGACCGGCCCCAACCGCGGACGCGGCGTCGCTTCCGGCTTCTGGTTCAACGTCGGCCTGCAGTCGTCGGCCACGGTTAATATCCACACCGACGGCACCATCAGCGTGGTCACCGGATCGGTCGATATCGGCGGCACGCGCGCGGCGCAGGCCATGATCGCGGCGGAGGTGCTCGGCGCGGACGTCAATGACGTTCGCCCGATCGTCGCCGACACCGATTCGATTGGCCATACCGATGTCACCGCTGGCAGCCGCACCGCGTTCGCCACCGGATGGGCGGTGTATGACGCCGCACATGACGCGTTGCGCCAACTCAAGGAGCGCGTCGCCAAGACCTGGGAGAAGAAACCCGAGGAAGTCGTGTTTGCCGACGGCCTCTTCAGCCCGGCCTCGGGCAACGGCGTCAAGCCGATGACGCTCAAGCAACTCGCACCGCGCCTGGCCCGCACCGGCGGACCCATCATCGGTCGGGCGACCGTCAATGCGCGCGGCGTCGGACCTTCTTTCGCCACCACGCTGATCGACGTCGAAGTCGATCCGGATACCGGCAAGGTTGAAATCCTGCGCGTCACCGTGGCGCAGGACGTGGGTAAGGCGATTCATCCCGCGTACGTCGAGGGCCAGATGCAGGGCGGCACCGCTCAGGGCATCGGCTGGGCGCTCAACGAGGAATATGTTTACGACGACAAGGGCATCCTGCGTAATACCGGGTTGCTCGACTACCGCATGCCGACCTGCCTCGACCTGCCCGAGCTGGAAACCATCATGATCGAGGTCCCCACGCCGGGCCATCCGTTGGGGATCCGCGGGGTCGGTGAGATTCCGATCGTGCCGCCGCCAGCGGCGATCGCCAACGCCATCTATCGTGCCACCGGCGTCCGCATGTTGGAACTGCCGATGTCACCGCCGCGCCTGATGAAGGCGATTCTGAAAAAGCGCGCCGCGAGCGATTCCCAAGCGGCCGCCGCCGACTGATATACTGGTTCTACCGGGGCCGGATCCTGCGGGATCCGGCCTCTTCCTCAAAATGGCAACGGTCGTAATTCCCGCCCTGCTCCGCAAATTTACCGACGGCAAAGATCGCGTTACCGCAAACGGCCGCAATCTGGGCCAACTGGTCGATGACCTCGAACGCCAGTTCCCCGGCTTGCGCGAACAATTAATCGAAGACGGCGAAGTCAAACCCTCGGTCGCGGTCTCAATCGATGGTGACATGGGCACCGCCGGCGTGCTTGAACCCGTGCGCGAATCGAGCGAAGTTTTCTTCCTCCCGGCGATCGGCGGCGGCTAATCAGTCCCACGGCCTGCTCGCTGATTCAACCTCGCCGCTTGCGAGTCAATTCGGAGGTTTACCATGTCTCAGTCCAGTCCGAATGGAAGTTTCAGAGTAATCGGCTCGCGGCCAATTCGGCCAGACGGCGTTGACAAGGTCACCGGCCGCGCGCTCTACGGCGCCGATTATGCCTTGCCCGGGATGCTCCACGGTTGCGTCCTGCGCAGCCCGTATGCGCACGCGCGCATCAAGTCCATCGACATCACAAAGGCGCTCAAGCATCCGGGCGTGAAAGCAATAGTCACTGCCGAAGACTTCCCCGAGGTCAAGGGCGTGATGGCGCAGGTGGGCGAGCTGACCGTCAATACTCACTACCTCTCGCTCAACATAATGGCGCGCGAAAAGGTCCTTTACGACGGCCACGCGGTTGCCGCCGTCGCCGCGACCAGCCGCCACATCGCGCAGGAAGCGCTCGAACTGATCGAGGTCGAGTACGAAGTGCTCCAACCGGTCATGACCGCCGAAGAGGCGATGAAGCCAGACGCGCCGATCCTCCTCGAGGAACTGCGCACCAAGCTGATGGAGCACCGCACCGACCCCGGCAGCCTCGAAGGTCCCGACCGCGCGTCCAACGTCCCCGGCCATATCCGCTTCGAACGCGGCGACCTTGCGGCCGGCTTTCGCAGCGCCGATTTCATAGTCGAGCGCGAGTTCACTACCGCCGCTGTCCATCAAGGCTATATCGAGCCGCAAAACGCGCTCGCGCTTTGGAGCCCCGACGGGCATGTGACTATCTATTGCTCTACGCAGGGTTCATTCAACGTGCGGACGTTGACCTCGAGTGTACTGTGTATTCCCGAGGGGACCATCCGCGTCGTGCCGGCGGAGATCGGCGGCGGCTTCGGCGGCAAGACCACCGTCTACCTCGAACCGGTCGCGGCCTTGCTTTCCAAAAAGAGCGGGCGCCCGGTCAAGATGGTGATGACTCGCGGTGAAGTCCTTCGTGCGACCGGGCCGACCTCCGGCACCAAGATGAAAGTCAAAATGGGCGCCACCCGCGACGGCAAGATCACCGCGGCTGAGGTGTGGCTCGCGTATGAGGCCGGCGCATTTCCGGGCTCGCCGTTTGCACCCGGCGCGATGTGCACACTCGGACCTTATGTCCTCGAGAATCTGCGCATTGATTCCTTCGACGTAGTAGTCAATCGGCCGAAGGTCGCTGCGTATCGCGCGCCCGGATCGCCCGCCTCCGCTTTCGCCTGCGAGACTGTCATCGATGAACTCGCCGAAAAATGCGGCATCGATCCACTCGAGTTCCGCATCCGTAACGCGGCGCACGAAGGCACGCCGCAACCGGCTGGGCCGCCGTTCAAGAAAATCGGCTTTGTCGAGACCATTGAAGCGATTCGCGACAGCGACCATTACCGCTCGAAGATCGAAGGCCCCAATCGCGGGCGCGGCGTTGCTGCGGGCTTTTGGTTCAACGGCGGACTGCAATCCTCCGCCACCGTGAATATCCACACCGACGGCACCGTCAGCGTCGTCACCGGCTCGGTGGATATCGGTGGCACCCGCGCGGTGCAGGCGATGATCGCGGCTGAGGTCCTCGGCGTCGAGATGGACGACGTGCGCGCGCTCGTCACCGACACCGACGCGACCGGCCACACCGACGTGACCGGCGGCAGCCGCATCGCGCTCGCCACCGGCATGGCGGTTTACGAGGCGGCCCACGACGCACTGACTCAACTGAAGGCCCGCGCAGCTAAATTGTGGGAGAAAAAACCCGAGGAAGTTTCCTTCAACAACAGGACCTTTAACGCTATCGGCAACGGCGTGCCGCCGCTGACGCTCAAGCAGTTAGCTTCACGTCTCGCGCGCACGGGCGGTCCGGTCACTGGACGGGCGGCGCTTAATGCCGGCGCAATCGGAGCCGTCGGCAATGCGTTCGCCACCGTATGCGTTGACGTGGAGGTGGATCCCGATACCGCCAAGGTGCGCATCCTGCGCTGCACCATCGCGCAGGACGTCGGGCGCGCGCTCCATCCAAGTTACGTCGAGGGCCAGATGCAGGGCGCGATGGCGCAGGGTATCGGCTGGGCGCTTAACGAGGAATACTTCTACGACCAGAAGGGTGTCCTGAGAAACTCGGGCCTGCTCGACTACCGCATGCCTACTTGCCTGGACCTGCCAATGATCGAGGCGCTGATCGTGGAGGTCGCGAATCCGAATCATCCGCTGGGCGTGCGCGGCGTCGGTGAAGTCGGAATCGTGCCACCGATGGCGGCGGTAGCCAATGCGATTTACCGTGCAATCGGCGTGCGGATGACCGAGCTGCCAATGTCACCTCCGCATCTGCTCAAAGCGGTCCTCGAGCGGCGTAACCTCGCCGTAACAGAGGCGGCCGCTGCTGACTGACAGACAGCGTTTGCTAACTGGCAGTCCAGTGATGGAGGGATAAAACAAAGAGGTTGAGTTTCGCGAAACGTTGTGCCCAGATTAAGCAAGCGCGTGAACGGTTGCCACTAATTTACGTCAGGAGACCTCTTGCAAGTCACTTAAAGCTGCGTACAATAGAGCTTGCTAACCGGGGTTTGCCCCCCCTTTTCCCGGTTGGTGGAGGGCCGAGCGGAGTAATCCGTTCGGTCCTCGTTTCTTGGGACAATCTGGACATTATTTGGAAGGGAGCGGGCGGGCCGCCGGTCAAATGCCGGGCCATTGATGTGCGAAGACAGTTCGAGGATCGGCAGCGCAGAGGTTCCCGCTGGTGCTACGGGTTAAACCCGGCACGCAAGATGGTAGCAGAGAGTTTTGCGCACCGGAAAGCTGTGAGCGTCGCCGCCGGCGCGCTATCAAGCTGCGGGCTAGTAGTCGCGATCGCGATCAGACCCGCGACTGCCACCGCCGGTCCGGGCTTGCGCCTCGTTGACGCGAATCGGACGGCCCTTGATCTCGCGTCCATTGAGCGTCTTGATCGCGGTCTCCGCGGCCTCGTCCGTCGCCATTTCGACGAAGCCGAAGCCACGCGAACGATTCGTCGCGCGATCCATGATTACCTGTGAGCTATCGACTGCTCCGGCTTCCGAGAAGGCGTCATGCAGATCTTGATCGGTGACAGTCCAAGCCAGGTTCCCAACATACAGTCTGCGGCCCATTAACCTCTCCTCGGGGACCTCAATGACCCACCTTCAAGTGAGCAATTTCGTATGCTCCGTAATGGTGGCCGGCAGTGGCAGTACTGAAGCCATGATCAATCGGCCTGACTCACGGTGCGCATTCCGCGTCGGACCCCAACATGCGGTTCTTATAGCACCCAAAGCTATAGAAACATAGCGCTGAGGCTTTTGGCCTCAAGTAGTAGCTAGGATCATATCGAGCAGGAATGAAAGGCCTTGTGGAGCAATATCGCACGATCTGCTGCTTCTAAAACGTCGTTCGCTTCGATGGCGGCCGTGATTTTTTTATACAGCGCTACTTCGCCGCAGGTTTCTTCTGACGCGCACGGGGCTCCCAGGCGATCGGGAACGAGGCCGCGCACCTCGAGCGCTGCATGCCGTGGCGGTCGATCCAGACCCGCGCCATGCGACTGCGGTGTTGAAGTTGAGTTCACCATCACGCGAAGAAATTATTTATCGAGGTGAAATAATAAATATAATCGAGGTGCCAATTTTCCAAGTCGACACAGCCGTTCGAATCGCAAAACCATTCGATTCTTCATACATTCGGATTCGCCTTCGGCGACGCACAAGTACGCATATCGCAATGCAGTCAAGGCATAATGATTCATCTCGGGGACTGTTAATTGCAATCGGGCTGCTATCGTTCATTCCTAATCCAATATGTATCGAACGTACGATAGCGGCTCTACGTGCGAAGTGAGTCATCGAGAGAGAGTCTGTCGGTATGCTCCCGATATGCGCGGCAAATCGCATAAGTGCCCTGCTTGAGGTTCATTCGCAGCAGGCGCAGCGGATGGGTTTGTCTCTGTAGGGGCGAAGGCAACAATACAGTTTCGGCGGGGTAATAATCTGAGTAGTGTCAGTTGTCGCAAATCTACTTGTTTTGACGGAATTGATTGTGTAGCCTTAGAATTTAGTTTCTATGTTCTGGAAGGAGAGTATGGAATGCCCCGTAGGAAAAATAAAGCTGGAGTGAGTTCGGCATTGCGTCAGGTTCAGAAGCAGGCCCAGGTGATCCTAATCAGTCTGCGAAAGGAAATCCGCGCAAAGGAACAAGAACTGCTGCACCTGAAAAACCAGGAAAGTAACTGGGGACGGCTCACCGGAACTGGCGCAACGCGCGTCGCGGCCGCGGCCAAGGCTCCGGTTACTGCTTCAGGCAGAAAGCGCGGCGGGCGGGTTAACTGGCGCGCCATCTTGGAGCAACTGCCGAAACAGTTCAAGGCGATCCATATCCGCGACATCCGTGGAATCAAGGGCAAGCGCCCGTCCGAGATCTTCGCCGCGATCACGCGCTGGATTGAAGCGGGAACGGTAAAGCGCAAGGCACGCGGGCTCTACGAACGAGTCTAAGCGCAACAACCTCGCCCTAGATAGTATTCTGAAACCCGCCCGGATTATGGCAGTGCCAACGGCGATCCCGTTAGCGCCGCCGGTCCTTGCAATTTCGGTCAGATCGTTGGCCCCTGCGCCGCACTCCGGAAGCGGCAGTCCCGGGCGACGCGATATTTCCGCGGAGAATCAACCAGCGTGGCCGTGAAGACTATTGAATGGCGCGCCGACAGCGTGCGGATGATCGATCAGCGCCTGCTGCCTAACCGCGAGGTGATCCGCACCTATCGTGACTATCGCGGCGTGGCCAAGGCGATCCGCACGATGGTAATTCGCGGCGCACCGGCTATCGGCGTTGCCGCCGCGATGGGTGCGGCACTGGGATTTAAGGGCTACGCGGGAAAGCGCGCTCAAGTGCGCTTCGAGACGGTCGCCAATACTCTGCGGGCGACCCGCCCGACTGCGGTGAACCTCGCGTGGGCGCTGGAGCGGATGCGCGCGGTGCTTGAGGCCAACCTCGAACTCAGCGCTCCTGCGCTCTTTCGCCGGATGCGTGCGGAAGCGATCGCGATTCACGACGAGGACATCGCGGCGAATCGCGCACTGGGAAATCATGGCGCGGTGCTGATCGGAAAGAGCGCGACCGTGTTGACGCACTGTAACGCCGGAGCCCTCGCGACGGCCGGCTATGGCACCGCCCTCGGCGTCATTCGCGCCGCTCGCGACGCGGGCAAAAAGATCGAGGTATTTGCCGACGAGACCCGGCCTTTCCTCCAGGGTGCGCGGCTGACCGCATGGGAACTGCATAAGGATCGCATTCCGGTCACTGTAATCGCCGACAACATGGCCGGAAGTTTACTCAGCAGCGGACGGGTGGACTGCGTAATCGTCGGCACCGATCGGACCGCGGCCAACGGCGACGTCGCGAACAAAATCGGCACTTATCCACTGGCGGTGCTGGCGCGGCGGCATAACGTGCCTTTCTATGTTGCAGCGCCTCTTTCCTCGATCGACCTCGATTGCGCGAGCGGTGCGCAGATTCCGATTGAACAGCGTTCGCCGAAGGAGATTAGCGAGTTCGCCGGAAAGCAGGTGACACCCAAGGGTGTCGGTATCTTCAATCCCGCCTTCGATGTAACCCCGGCCGAACTCGTAACGGCGATTATCACGGAGCGCGGCATTGCTTATCCGCCTTATTCGAAGAGCCTGTCCGAATTGAAACGCGGCGCGCGATAATAGTCAATCCAGCGATTCTTCCGTCTTCATTGCTGAGCGATGCTCCTCCACCGGCCGAGGTTCCGGTGGTAAAACGGCAACGACGAGCGAGCATCATCGTTCACATCTTGAGCCCGGCGCCGCCCGCGTTACGACTGAGGTTTGAGCCCTCCGCACATTAGCGGCGGCGGCCGATAAGTTGCGCGAGGCCGTCGCCTAGCAGGTTGAAGCCAAGTACCGACAGTCCGATTGCGACTCCGGGGGCGGTCGTAAGATGTGGAGCCACGAGGATGAAAGTGCGCCCCGCGTCGAGCATATTGCCCCAGCTTGGCGTGGGCGGCCGCGCGCCGAGTCCCAGGAACGAGAGCGCTGCTTCGGCGATGATGATCCCGCCGATACCGAACGTCGCCTGCACCGTGACGGGCCCCGCGAGCGCCGGCACGATGTGCTGCAAGAGTAATCGTGCAGGCCGTGCGCCGAGCGCCCGTGCCCCCTCGACATATTCGCGTTCGCGCAGCGATAGCACCTCCCCTCGAACCAATCGCGCATAGCCAGTCCAGCCCATCGCGGTCAGTGCGATCACCAGGTCAACCAGTCCGGGCCCCAGGATCGCGGCAAGTGCGATCGCGAGCAGAAATCCCGGAAACGCCATCACGATATCGACTCCACGCATCACGAGGCCGTCGACCCAACCGCCTGCGAGGGCCGCGGCTCCGCCAATCAAGCCTCCGACTGCGAGAGAGATCGCGACGACCGTCGTCGAGACCCCGAGCGAGAGCCGAGCGCCCCAAATGATGCGGGCAAACAGATCGCGTCCGAGAGCATCGCATCCGAGCCAATGGCTTCGGCTGGGAGCCGCAAGCGCACGACCGAGATCAATTGCGAGTGGATCGGTGCTTAGCGCGAGCGGACCGATAATCGCCGACAGCGTCAGAATCGCGACCAGGGCCGCTCCGATTGTCAGTGAGGGGTTACGACGATTCATCGTCAACCGAGTCGTATACGCGGATCGACGGCGCTATATACGAAGTCAGTAATCAGGTTCACGAAGACGTAGCTGAGCGCGAAGGTCAATACGCAACCTTCGACCAAGGGATAATCGCGATTGTTGATCGCGGTCATCAGAAGCCGCCCGAGTCCCGGCCACGAGAAGATCATCTCGGTAACGATCGAGCCGGTCAGCAGGGCGCCCGCCTCCAGTCCGATCAGCGTGATAACGGGCGTGAGCGCATTGCGCAGGCCGTGACGAATCAGGGCGGCGCTTTCGCTGAGGCCCATGCTGCGCGCGGTGCGCATGTAATCCGCGCCGATCTCCTGCACCAGGCTTTGCCGCAGCATCCGCGCGAGGATCGCGGCCAGGGCGGTGCCCATCGTCACGGCCGGCAATACCAGATGAGCCAATCCGCCACGGCCGGTGAGCGGCAGCCAGCCGAGGTCGAGCGAAAAAACAATCATCAGCAACGGACCGAGATAAATATGCGGAACCGAGATTCCCAGAATCGCGAAACCCATCGCAGCGAGATCGCCAGGACCACCGGCATCAGCTCCGGCGATTATTCCGAGTGGAAACGCAATGATAATCGCGACCGCGAGCCCCGCAGCCGCCAGCTCGAGGGTCGCCGGATAGTGCTCGCGAATGAGTTGCGCAACCGGCTCATGCTGAGAGATGGACTGGCCGAGATCGCCATGCGCCAATCCTGATAGAAAATCGCCGTATTGTTTCCATAACGGCAGATCGAGCTTCAAGTCGCGGCGCATCCGCGCGACGTCCGCCGGCGCCGTATAGTCACCGAGCATCGCGGAGACCGGATCGCCGGGAACCAGATGGATCAGCGCAAAGGTCAGCGTCGCGACGCCCAATGCGACCGGCACCAGCGCGGCGAGCCGGCGCAAAAGCCGGCGCATCACGGAGTGGGCCGGGGCGCGCGGCTCACGGAGGGAAACTCCGCCGTCGCGAGCGAAATCAGGCTGCCGTTGGGATAGGGTGCGAAGCCGGTGAGACGGCGATCGTACGCCGCGACGTTATCGTCCCACCAGAGTGATACGTAGGGTAAATCGTCGGCCGCCAACCGCTGCACGTCGCGGTAAATTGCTCGCCGCGCGACGGGATCGATCGTCGCATCGCCGGCCTCGACCAGTTGGTCCATGCGTGAATTCGAATAGTCACCGCGATTGCTGCCGCCCGCGCCGGGTGTCATGTGGGAGTCGAATATTTCGTAGTACTGATGCGGATCGCCGATTCCCACCCACTGGCTCGAAGCCATATCGAAGTTGCCGTTGCGCAAGTCACTATAGAACGTCGCCCATTCGTTGGTGTGAATATCGAGCCCGATGCCAACTCGCAGCAGCATCGCTTGCAGCACTTCGGCCAGGCGGCGACCCTCGGGCGTGGTCATGTAGGTCAGCCTGAGCGGCTGGGCGCGCGCCGAATAGCCCGCCGCCTCAATCAGGCCGCGTGCTTTCGCCGCATCGTACGGATAGTGCGTTACATCACCGGCGTAGGCCCAATTTTCCGGCGCAAGCACGCCGCTTGCGACGCGGGCTTTGCCGCGAATCATCGATGCCACGATCGCTTCGCGATCGATTGCGTATGCGATCGCACGGCGGACGCGAAGATCGCGCAAGCGCTCATCGCGGAAGTTGAAGACCAGGTAATGATAGGTGCTGCCTGGCGATCTGACTATGCGCAGATGGGGCTGCGCCGCGAGATAGGGTATCAATTCTGGTTGAAGCGCATCGTTTTCGGCAAACCGGCAATTGCCCTCCGTAAGCTCGAGCACGCGCACGGTCGGATCGGGAACTACTTTTAGGGCGAGGCCGAGCACGGCGTTCGCCGCGGACTGACTATATGGGTTGCGAGCGAGAATCACCGCTTCGTCGTGAGCGAGCCGGACCAACCGGAAGGGTCCTGTCCCGGGCGGCGTAGCGCCCTCCCCCGGAATGGGCGATCCATAGGGCACGATACCGATAGTCGCCATCGCAAGCGCCGGCGCGGACGGGCGCCGCGTCGTCATCGTTAGTGTGTAGTCATCGGCGATAGTCACTGACGCCAACTCGGCCAGCCCGGCGCGTTTGACCGAGAGCGTGGCCGGATCGAGGATCGATTCGTAGGTGAATTTGACGTCGCGTGCGGAAAACGGACGGCCGTCGCTGAAGCGGACGTTGCGGCGCAAATGGAAGACTATCTCGGTCGGCGCAGGGCGTTCGAGGCTCTCGGCAAGATCGCCAACAAACTCGCCGTTGCGGTCGATGCGGACGAGCGAATTATAAATCAGTTCCGCGACGCGTGACGAGATCGCGTCGGCGGTGATGCGTGGATCGATCGCGGTCGGCGCGGCCGGCAGATCGACCTGCAGATAACCGGGCGGTGCGAGCGGCGCCGGTTTCGCGCATCCGCCAAGGGCGATCAGGCAAAATAGCGCGGTGCCCGCGATCGCATTCACGGTAGCGACGATGCGGGTGGATTCCCGGTTCCCGTGTTCCTCACTGCTCAGCATTCTTGGGCTCATCCGCGGCGAGGCGAATAATAGCAGAGGCGAATACGGCTAGCTGTCGGAGGACGAGGCCTTCGGGTATCAATCGATTTAACCACAAGGAGCGTCGACGTTGATGCAATCATGGCGTGCAAAGGTAACGATTCGGCCGGGCGATCTCACCACCGCGAAGGTTGATGCGATCGTCAACGCAGCGAACAGCGATTTGATTCTTGGCGGCGGCGTCGCCGGTGCGATTCGCGCCAAAGGTGGACCGTCGATCCAGGAGGAATGCCGGCGCATCGGGCCAATCCGGATCGGCGAGGCGGCGATTACCAAAGGCGGCAATTTGCCGGCCCGCCACGTGATTCACGCCGCAAGCATGGAGTTGGGCGGCATTACGGAAGAAGCGGGATTGCGGAAATCGACGCGCAATTCACTGCTTCGCGCGAAAGAGAATCAGCTCGAGTCGATCGCGTTTCCGGCGATCGGCACCGGCATCGCGGGCTTTCCGATGGAGCGTTGCGCCGCGGTGATGCTCGCGGAAATTCGCGACCATCTACGTTCTGAAACCACGCTCAAGCGCGTCGAAATCGTGCTCTTCGACCAGCCGGCGCTTGCGATCTTCGAGCGGGCCTTCGCGATGATGAGTGAGAGCGATTGACGGGTGGGCTCTTCAGTTCGATTCCCGCCGCGCGGCCAATCAATGCATCGCGGAGCCGCCGCCAGCCGCTGGACGGGCGCCTCTGAAGAGCAGGAATGACGGGATCATCAGCAGCGTCAGTGCGGCCAGCACTCGGTAGATATCGTTGAAGGCGAGAATCGAAGACTGCGCCTGGATGAGCCCGTAAACCAGGCCGAGGCCCTGCTTCTGGCCGCTGATAATTTGCGGAAGGTAGTGGAATAGCGGCGCGCCCGGTCCGTGTGGGGCGGTTGCGCTCAGACGCCAGGCATCGAAAATCGAAAAATGCTCCACCAGGTGCGACTGATGAATCTGCTGGTTGCGGATTAGTGTGTTGGTCATGAACGCGATGCCGACGGCGGCCCCGGTATTGCGCATCATGTTGTACAGGCTCGCGGCGTAGCCCATCCGTTCCCGCTCGACGCACGAAAGCGCCGCCGCCGAAAGGATCGGGAAGCATAGGCCGAGGCCCGAGCCGAGGACGATGCCAGGCCAGATTACCTGCCACATGCCGACATCGAGATCCCAGCGTGCCATCGACCACAGGCCCATCGTCATCAGCGCGAAGCTCACTCCGATGAGCCGCTTGTTGTCGAAGCCGGCGCGCGAGACCTGCCCCGCGATCATCATCGAGGTCATCGCGGCCATCGCGCGTGGCGCCATGATCAGGCCGGCCCGCCAGGCCGTGTAGCCCATGAACTCCTGCAGGAAAATGGGATTAAGCAGGCCGGTGCCGAAGAGCACGAAGCTGAGCACGACCACCAGGAACAAGGCGATAGAAAAGAGCCGAATCTTCAGTATGCGCAATTGCAGTATCGGATCGCTGAAGCGCAGTTCATGGACGATCAGCAGGACCATCGCAAGCAACGAGGCCGCGGTCGCCCACACCACCCAGGCCGAGCTGAACCAATCGGCACGCTGGCCGCGGTCAACAACGATCTGCAACAGTCCCAACCATACCGCGAGAAAGCCGATGCCGAGGTAATCGACGCGGCGGCCGGCAGTGCGGTTCTTCATGTAAGACGGGTCGTGCACGAAGACGGAGACCATCGCGAAGGCGATCGCGCCGATCGGCAAATTGATGTAAAAATTCCAGCGCCAGTCCCAGTTATCGGTGATCCAACCGCCGAGCGTGGGGCCGAGAATCGGCGCGCACATGAGGCCCACGCCCCACGTCGCCATCGCGAGCTGCTGCTCCTCGGGCGGAAAGGTTTCCATCAGGATGGCTTGCGACGACGGCAGCATCGCGGCGCCGGCTGCCCCCTGGAATAGACGACAGACCACCATCTGCGCGAGCGAACCCGCGGCGCCGCACAGCCCGGAGGCCACCACGAAAAGAAACACCGAGGTTAGAAAATAGCGCTTGCGGCCGATGCGGGAGGATATCCATCCGGTCATCGGAATCATGATGCCGTTGGCGACTAGGTAGCTGGTCAGCACCCATGCGATTTCGTCGACGCTAGCGGAAAATGTGCCCTGCATGTGCGGCAGCGAGACGTTGACGATCGAGCTGTCGAGCACCTCAAGCGTGGTGCCGAGCATCACCGCGACAGCGATCAGCCATTTGTGCTGATGCTTCGCTTCCTCGACCGGGATGTGGGTGGCGACCGTGGCCGCAACCATAGTTGTCCCCTGTTGCTAACCGCTCAAAAGGCTGGTTCGCGTATTTGCGTATTGTAGTCAGATCGCATCGCTTGGGAAGCCGCGCACCGCGAATCGCAAAGGGTGGCGGATCATCAGGGCGAGCCTTCCGATGCCGGCGACGCGCACTGCTGGTCGGATCCGGCTGCATCGGTAAAGTCAGGTTCTGCCGGTTATCGCAAACGCGGAATCATCGCGATGGCGGATCGATCGGCAATTGAACGATCAGGTTCAGACCCCAGCCGTCCTCCACCCGCGCCTGGATCTTGCCGCCGTCGGCTTCGACCAGCGCGTGCGCGATATAGCGCCCGAGCGCCGAAGATCTCGCACCCTCGACTGCCAGATTGGGCCGCGAAAAAATCGCTTCGATTTCGTTCGGCGTCGCCTCGGGTCCAGTGTCGCTGACCTCGATCACGATCCACTCACCGCGCTGTGAGGTCTGCATCCGGACTTCGCCGGCCGGCGTTCGCCGTACCGCGCTGGTCAGCAGGTTCGCAATAATTCGTTCGAGGTGCAGCGGGTCCAGATTCGCCTTGGGCAGTCCGCCAAGATCGACCCGCAGCCGCAAGCCCTTGAGCCGCGCCTCGATATTGCAATGCTCTGCTGTCTCGGCGACCACCGAATTAGCGTCAACCACGCGCCAGTTGGGCCGCAAGCGCTGTTCTTCGAGCAGGTACAGGTCGAGCACGTTCTTGACCAGCAGGTCCATCGAGGTCGTCGTCGACCAAACGCGCGCGAGCAGGTTGCTGCGTTCCTTGTCGTCGAGCTCGTCTTCAACCAGCAGCGTGACCAGGCCCACCAGCGTCGCCAACGGATTGCGGATGTCGTGTGTCATCGTCGCAATCTGGGTTTCGCGAAACGCCGCCGCCTCGGCCAATTGCATCAACTGGCGGCGCAGCCTGCGCCGGTAGCGATCAAGGAAGACCGCGGTGAATTGCGACAGTGTCAAAGCGGCGACCAGGCCGAGCATCCGATGAATATCGAAGCGCGGCGCGATCGGCACTAACAACTCGGCCAGTGTCTCCAGCAAAAAGCACGCGAGAATTAGCGATAACTGCCAACGCCAGCCCCAGATAACAAATGCCGCCGTCGCGAACGGGCACAGGATGATCGTGATGTAACGGGTCTCGCCGTCGTTCGTAATCGCGCTGATCCGGATTACCAGCACGATCATCGCGATACAGGTTACCAGCGACCAGCCGCGCCAATGTGCGCGAAATCCCGGCAGCCACGTCAGGCCAAAGAAGAGTAGTACGGTCGCTAGCGCCAACCAGTGATACGGCGAGACCAGTAGCGCATGCTCATTCGCGCCGTGATTCGTACGCGTACGCCAATCAATAATGATGTAGGCAATGAGGAAGAATATCCCGACCGGCCCCGACTTCTTGAGGATGTCGATGGCCTCGAGGTTGTCGTCGAACTGCTCCTCGATTTGACGCGGTGTAACGCGCGGCGGACGTGCTGCTGCTGCCGCTGACGGTCCCCCACCCGCTTTGCGGGAACCTGCGGCGCCGCTTCTCGATGATGCGACCGCCCCCACTAATTATAACCCCTACGCGCCCCCGCGAACCGCTTCAAGAGCGGCGCGCATTGCTTCGAGCCCAAATTCAATCTCGGCTGCGCCAATTGTTAGTGGCGGTGCCAATCTTACCACCCGGTCAGCATTGAGCGTCCAGTTCACGATAACGCCCCGCGCTATGGTTTCAGCGACAAACCGATGTGCCAGCGCAGACTCGGCAAATTCGATACCGACCAGCAGGCCGAGGCCGCGCACCGCCACAATTTCGTCCGCGCCAAACCCGCTCAGACCGATGCGAATCCGCTCGCCCGCGCGCTGCGCCGCTTCCCACCAGCGCCCATCGAGCATCTCCTCCAGCGCCGCGAGCCCGGCCGCGCACGACAGCGGATGACCGCCGAAGGTCGTGATGTGTCCCAACGGCGGATTGCGCGAGAGCTTGCCGATCAGCTCGTCGCTCCCGCAAAACGCACCCAACGGCAACCCGCCGCCCAGCGCTTTGGCCAGTACCACAATATCCGGGACGACGCCGAAATGCTCCAGCGCAAACAGCCGCCCGGTGCGTCCGAAGCCGGTCAGCACCTCATCAAAGATCAGTACCGCGCCGACGCGGTCGCAGCGCTCGCGCAACGCCGCTATAAACGCATGATCGGGAATCCTTACCCCGCCTTCGGCCTGCACCGGCTCAATCACCACCGCCGCGATCGTCTCATCGATCGCGGCGAGCGCTTCCACGTCATTATAAGGTATATGGCACACCGGACCCGGCAGCGGCTCGAAGGGCGCTCGAAACGCGGGGTTGCCCATCAGCGCAAGTGCCGCCATCGTGTCGCCGTGATACGCACCGTCGAACGCGACCACGCCGGCACGTCCGGTATGTTTGCGCGCCGTCTTGAGCGCGCCCTCGATCGCCTCGGCGCCGCTGTTGGTGAAGTAGATTCGCCCGAGGCCGGCGGGCAGCAGTTCGGCCAGCCGTGCGGCCAGCCGCGCCTGCACCTCGATCACGTATTCGCCATAAACCATCACGTGCAGATGACGCCGCGCCTGAGCTGCGATCGCCGAGAGCACCGCCGTATTGCCGTGACCGAGCGCGCTCACGCCAATACCGGCGATAAAGTCGAGATAGCGGCGGCCGTCGGTCGTATAAATCCACGAACCTTCGGCATGGTCGATTTCGAGGCCGATCGGCGCCTCGGAAGTCTGTGCCAGGTGGTGCAGGAAGTTGTGGCGCGCGGCGCTCATCGTGAAGTTGTGAGCGCGCGCAAGAACGCACCGCCTCCGTGGCTCCAATCGAGCGGCGGCGACTGCATCGCTCCGGGTTCGCATACATAACTGACATCGAGCGCGGCCATGAATACTCGCATGCGTTCGCGCCTGGCTGCCGGCGCCGCGATCGCAAACGCCTCGATTCGTCCCGCGACCGGCTGCAAACGCCGGCTCAGGTCATCGAGATCGACGATCGGCGACACGGTTACGGTACGATAGCCGGGCGACTGCGTGAAGACGGCCGTTTCGTCATAAACCACCGTCCATTCGAGATCGGCGCCCTCCCACATCGCAATCGCGTCGCCGCCGATTGCGCGCCAGCGCGCGCTCTCGCGCACCCGCCGCAGGGAGGCCGCCGCCTCCAGCGAGTAGCGTCGTGGCGGTGGCATCCGCGCGGCACATCGCTCGAGCGCGGCGGCGAGTTGGCGCGCGAACTCGCGTGCCGAACCGCCATCCGACGCTTCCACGAATATATGATGTGGTGAGAGACAGCCCTGCTGCTCGAACAAGCTAAGGTCGCGCGCGATCGCGTCGGTGGTCGCCGCCGCGATCGCTCCTGCAGCCATCTCGGCCGCGACGATGGCGCCACTGACGCGGCTGCCGAAGCCCGCCGCCAGTCTGCCCGCGCCAGTTTCCTTCAACGCACCCGGACGTTCCGTCGACGCAAGTTGCGCGATCGTCTCATCGCCGCCGAACGCCGCGATCCAGTCGCAATTCGCCCGCAATGCGGCCGTGAGTTCGCTACACTCGCGACTCCAGTTGACCACCGCGAGGCGCGCGCCAACGTCGCCGTCGACCTCGCGCAGCGTGTGCGCAAATCGCGCGAAAAAGATCGGTTCCGCGGTGGCCGTCTTAACCATCAGCGCGCAGCCGGCGATCAAGCCGATCGCAATCTCATGGAGTCCGGCGCCCGGGATATTTCCCGGCATTATAAGGCCCACCAAGTCGCTCCGACGCGGCGCGTGCCGGGCCAAATTTTCAAGCGCATCGACATTGAAGGGCGCCAAGAGCGCGTCGATCGATTGGTCGAGCAGCGGCTCGCTCCAGCCCCATGCGGCGGCAATCGCGGCGACGGTCTCGCGGCGCGGCGCGAAGTCCCGGTTGCGCCAGTGCGCGCAGGCTTCGGCGAGCACGGCCGCGATGCGCGACGGCGTCAACGGCCGCTCGATCGCGACGCGCAGGCCGGCCGCAAGCGGGAAAAGCTTCACCGGCGAATCAAGCGGCGAAGTTGTCAGGTTACCGAAGTCAGAATTCATGCGTAAATAGGTTATAGTATCTATTTCAGTTAGAAAGCTCGCCATAGGACTTCATTGCGGCCGCCAGGATCGTGCGATAACCTCGCGACCGGCAAATTCGTCGATACTCAAGGCGCATCCGCGTGCACCGCCGGCGGCAGATCGACCGAGGATTGCAACCGCTTCGCCCCGTACCATTCCGAAATCTTCAGTCATCAGGGCAGAAATTGAACCGACGTTGGCGAGATCAAAGAAAGCCAGAAGCCCGACCCGCCCATCGCCGAGCGGGTGCAACGTCACCGGGTCGAGAGCCGTTGGACGCAGCCACGGCGGCGCCAGTTTCACTCGGAAGCAATCGAGATTCAGGGCGTGAACCGGATTCGGGTCGAGGCGGGAGTTGAACGGGGTCGCGTCGTAAAGTTGCGAGCACATCTCGGTCATCCCATACTCATTGATTGCGAGCGCCGGGTCGATTCCAAGGATCTGGTTCGCGCGCTCGACGAGCTCGACAGCCGTGAGCGGGATCGCCTGTCCCTTGGCCCCGCCGGTATCCATCAGACGCGAGCCCGCGGCGAGTCTGATGGTTCGGCCGCGCCGCGCAACGGCCTCAAACAGGGTGGCGGATGCCGCCGTCGTCCCGAGGATGCAGACCGCCTCGCGGCGCGCCTGGGCGTCGTCGAGGAATTGGATAGCGGCAGCCGTATCGACACTCGCCCGCGTGGCGGCGCAGACCATCGCGCCGGTGCCGAACTCCTCGATACACCAGGTCACCATGGTCGAGAGCGATGACTCCGGCATTCGATCGGCGGTGGGATGCAACGCCAGCATCGCTAATCGGCGCCCATCCGGGAAGAGCATGCGTCGCAGGTGGGCGAGGGCGGAGGCGCGATAGATTTCGGGGCGCGGAACGTGATGGCGGCCGCGTTCGGTGAAACCTTTGGTCGTGCCGCTCGTAGTGAAAGTAAGCGCCGCGGGAGAGACGGCCTCGGCGGGGCCGCGGACGTCGGCATATTTGAAAGCGACGGTGCTGGCGGCTGGGATTTCACTGAGAGAGTTTACGGTTTGCGGCGATACGCCCCGGGCTATGCAGAATTGCCGATAGACCGGCACATTTTCGAATTGATAGCGAAAGACCGCCAGCGCCAGAGGCTCGAAGAGCGCCGCGCGCGGGTCATTGATGAACGAGAGGACCTCATCGTAGATGGACATTTGCAACCGAATGAGCGCCTACCCCTGAATGATGGCATCGGCGCACCGGGCGGTTCAATGCCGTGCCGCACCGCCACGTTTAATCGACTCAGGAACGGGTTAGAGGCTCGCTCGCTAGTATTTAACATTCTGTTAAAATTTGATATATCACTTGAAGTTCCGATGCAGCCTCGGAGGGGCGCATCAGTAAAATGAAAAAATTCATTGCGGGCGTGGTGGTTGGTTTCGTGGCCAGTTGTGGGGCGGGATTTGCGGCGCAAAGTTTTGACCATAACGGGGTCTTCTGGAATAAGCTCAACAACGGCGCCAAGACTGGCTATATCAATGGCTACGGCGACGCGATGCAGGTCAGTGCGGGCAAACTCGACTCCTTGAGTATCGCGGCGGATCTGTTCCATTGGCGCGGCGCGAACAAGATCATCAAGCAACTCTCGGACGAGCTTTCGACAGCCGATTTGACGCCGGATCAGACGGTCAAGAAACTGGACACGCTCTACGCCAATCCCAAGTATAGCGAACTCGACCTCGGACAGGCGTTGCAGTTGCTGGCGGCGAAAGCGCCGATGGCGGAGACAAGCGACGATGCGGCCGGTCCAGTGAATCAGGCCCCATCGGCGGCGCCAGCGCCGGTTCATAGTTCAACGAGATAGACCGAATACCGTCGCCCGGCGAAATCGGCGGCCGGATCGCGCCGGCGGGCGACGGCAGTTGTCGGCGTGCCCGTGTCCGCCGCGACTAATAAGCGTCCACCACGCTATTTACATAAAACCATGCCGAGGAAGGCGGTTCTGCCAGGCGAATTCAGAAGGAAATTGCCGTGTCCTGTTTGGCCGCGCCTGACCAGTGTTACGACGCGACGCATGGGTGCGAATGCTTATATCTTGGCCCGCTTTACCGAAGGTACGACACCGCTAAGTGAGAAAAATACGATGAACCAGGCGCGAGTATTCGTGGCCGCGATTGCGACTCTCCTGATTGCCGCAGGGACCGGCACCATCGCGAAAGCAGCGGTCGTGTCGTGCGTATCGAACTCGGCAGGTGACAAGAAGTTGACTGGCACAGACGGAGGCACTTGTGACGCCGACGCGGACACCGGAGGAGTGGCGAAGGCGAAGACGGTGGGAAAGTTCGAGTCTTTCGCAACCGCCCATAACAGTGGCAAGGCAACATCTCTAGCCACGGTTGACAGCACGGCTCAGGCTACTGCCGATCACGGCAGCACGGCTACCGCAACCGCGAAAAGCCATGCCGGAGCTGATGCCACTGCTGACAATTCAAGCTCTGCCGTAGTGACCGCGACTAACGGTAGCGGTTCTGAGGCAACCAGCGATTCCGGCGGCACGGCTAAAGCAACCGGCTCCAACGGCAACGCGCTCGCGGAGGCATCAGGATGCTCCGCAACCGCATCGGCTAAAAACACCCACAGCGGTGCGACCGCGCTGTGCACCGGCGGTAGCACCCAGGCGACCTCATCGGGCGAGGGCGAAGCAACTGCTCAGGCCTCCGCCGACTGCAAGGTCGTTGCAATATCTTCCGGCGACGGTTCGATGTCTGACGGAGAATGCGTCACCGCGGGTGATTCCGTAACCTTAACGACGACAAAGGGCGGCGTCGCCACCTACGACGGAGTACACGCGCCGACTTGCAAGCCGGGCTCCGGCACCGCGAAAGTGGTCAGCTCCCTCAGCGGAAAGTGCCCGTGATCGTAATCCAAGCCGCAAATATCGCGACCAGGTCGGCGTTGGCGTTTTCTTTCGTTTTTAATTCCAGATTCAAAATGGAAGCTCCAGTCAGAACGATCTCAAGCATTGGTATCGTTTGCTGCGCCGCACCTCCGGTTTGCTCAACCTCGATCTCCACGAACGCGTCGCAATCACGATGCTCGATCTGTGCGACGACTTCGGTATCGAGGATTCGCGATGAATAGCTTCTAGTGTAAAATCTCAACGAGATAGAGCGAAACCGTCGCCCGGCGAAACCGGCGGCCGGATCGCGCCGGCGGGCGACGGTAGTTGTCGGCAGCCCCGTGTCGGCCCGCGACTAATAAGCGTCCATCGCGGTGGACGCCTTTTTTAATTTTTCCGGCTACCAATTCGATCCGTCCGTCGCGAAGCAACGGTTTTAGGGATCCGCAACTGGACTGCACCTCAGAATAGTAATAGGTACAAAGCGGGTGAGGCTGTTGTGAGAGGGTTCGTCCAGACACCGCCAGCGATCGTCGATCACATGGTGGCCCGCCTATTCCGGGGTAGGTCGCCGGATGCATTTGAGAACTTACTCGATCCCGGATGCGGAACCGGGGTGTTCCTCTCTGGCGTCACGCGCTGGTGCCGGAGAAACGGCATCGCGACGCCGAAAATGGTGGGTGTCGAATCTGAGCCGGGCCGTGCAGGTCAGGCGAGAGCAAATTTTCTCGGGGTTGACCATGCCGAGATACGGGGCGACGACTTTCTGACCGGTTCAATTGAACCGTTTGACTTTATAATCGGAAACCCGCCTTACGTTTCAATTTACAACTTCTCCGAGAACGAAAAACGCGAGTACCGTGCCACGTATGAGACTGCACGGGGACGTTTCGATCTTTACCTGCTTTTCTTCGAGCGTGCTCTGAAGAGCCTGAAACCCGGTGGGCGGCTGGTGTTTATTACGCCAGAGAAATTTCTATTTGTCGAAACGGCCGCACCGCTCAGACGATTGTTGAGCGGAGTCCAAATCGAACAAATCGAGCTGATGGACGAGCAAGCTTTCGAGGGTCTCGTCACGTACCCAACGATAACGACAGTCGCTAATCGCCCGCCCACTGACGCCACCCTGATCGGAATGCGTGATGGAACGCAGCGGAGTTGCCGGCTCGATAGTGCGTCGTCGTGGATGCCGATCATTGGTGGGGTCAGTGACGAACGAGCTGATACTGCAAGGTTACGAGACATCTGCGTCAGGGTGAGCTGCGGCGTCGCCACTGGCGCCGATGATGTATTCGTTCACCGAACAGATTCGCTGGAGCCCGAACTGGCTGCGTTTGCCAGGCCGACAATTGCCGGACGTGAGTTGACGAAGCCGGGCGCATTAGACCGCCGTTCTGAATACGCGATGCTCATTCCATACTGCGAAAAAGGCTATTTACTCGCTGAGCAAGAGCTGGGCGCCCTTGGTCATTACTTATCGCGAATGCGAGGACGTCTGACGAAACGTACATGCGTGCGTCGAAAGCCGTGGTACGCTTTCCACGAGACACCGCCGCTGCCGGAGATTCTGAGGCCAAAGATTCTATGCAAGGACATCACGGAAAGACCGCATTTTTGGATCGACCGTGAGGGTTCAGTGGTCCCCCGTCACTCCGTGTACTACATCGTCCCGTCAGATGTGGCGATCATCGAACGACTATGCACCTATCTAAACTCACCGGAGGCCGCGCGGTGGCTGGCTGAACATTGCCAGAGAGCGGCAAGCGGTTTCCTTCGGCTGCAAAGCAACGTCTTAAAGGCGATGCCGATACCGCACGGCGTCGCAAACCAGTCTCTCCTTCGCATACGCAATTGCCGTTACTTGTCGATTCCGAAAGACTTGCTCCGCGATGACAACGGCTTTCGACGAGGTTATTGATCAAATAAAGCTTAGGGGCTTTCACAATCAACGTCTTGAGGGGCATTCTGACGTTGTCAGCGAAGAGATCCTGAATGATTTACGAGGACGATGCGCTCCGTTTGGATCTGACTACGCAGCAGGCACGATCACTTCGTGGTTAAATGTCCGCACTCCTGGCGCTCGTAACCGGAAGATTGATCTTCTTGTTGGCGAAGCCGACGCCTCCGGGAAGCCGAACCTTGAAAAGCTGCGTTTCTGCGTCGAAAACAAGTCGGTTATGACCGCGCATCGCAACCAATACGCACGGTTCGACGATCTAAACGAAGCCCTACAAGTGCTGCATCACGCTAAAGCCGAAGCCGTTCTTGTCGCCACCGTTATTATCGGCGTTGCCGACCGGGTTCTGAATATACCGGACAGAGTCAAGCCTTTTTATAAAACAAACCTCGCAGAGTTCAACGAACAGCTATTGCCGCGCCTGTCATCCGGCGACCAAACCCTCTGGGAACAATTCGCGTGGGCGGTGAGTATCAATCGAGCGAGCGATTCTGCGAAGACCGTCGAGAAATTTCGTCAACTTCCAACTCGCTCGCCCGGTCATACCCATGTCGTCGGGTACGACTATGTACTCCTAGTTCCTGCCTTTATCGACAATGTGAACCCACCGTATATTCCCAAGCCAGAGGATCCGCGGAGCCTCGGTATCGACGTGCAGATGGAATACGACGCTATGTTGGACACGATTTGCAAAGCATACACTGCGCGCTGGCATCTGTAAGTGACGGCGGTGACGGTACGCCCATGTCAATGAGTTCGTCGTGGAACATCAGCGCTAAGTCGGGGCGAAATATCTCTCTATTTACTAATCGCGATTGGGTTGACACTTTCGAGCGTTGAGACCTAGGGTCGGGGCGGCGCGGTGATCGCGCGTTGGTGTGGGAATCGATTCAATTGGCTGGTACCGGGCCAGTCTCCCTCAAGCTGAACCGGTAGCAACCTGCATTGAGCGGCCATGATATTGGGAGTGAGGCATCATGATGCAGACGACGGCGCGGTTGCGCGAACTACTGAACGGGCCCGAGATGGTGCTGGCGCCCTTCGTTTACGATGGCCTCCAGGCCAAGATCGCGGAACGGACGGGATTCAAGGCGGTCTATATGACCGGATTCGGCACGGCGGCCGCGCGCGGTTACCCGGATCTCGGGCTGCTGACGATGACCGAGATGGTGCAGAACGTGCGGGCGATCTCGCACGCGGTCAACCTGCCGGTGATTTGCGATGCCGATACCGGCTACGGGAATCCGGTCAACGTCTGGCGCACCGTGCGCGAATACGAGGAGGCGGGGGCCGCCGCGCTGCATATAGAGGATCAGGTGTTTCCGAAGCGCTGCGGTTTTCTGGCGGGCAAACAGGTAATCCCGATGGAAGAGATGGTGCCGAAGGTGCGGGCAGCGTGCGACGCGCGACGCGATCCGAACTTCGTGATTATCGCGCGCACCGACGCGCTCGCCGTCAACGGCTGGGAGGACGTCGCGCGGCGAGCGCGAGCATATCGGGCGGCGGGGGCCGACCTGATTTTCGTCGATGGTATCCGCACGGTCGACGACCTCAAGCGTTACGTCGCGGAACTCGGCGACCTGCCGCTGCTATATAACGGCTCATTGCTGCCGGTCGCCGACCTCGCGCGACATGGATTCAAGTTGACTATCCATACAGGGACGCTGATGGCGGCCTATGTGAGTATTCGCGACGCGATGCGTCAACTCAAGGAGACGGGAGTACTCGACATCCCGATCACAGGACATCTGTTCGGTGAGCTGATAGCAACGCTGGGCGTACCCGAGATGGAAGCCTTGGCGAAGAAATACTCAGTCTGATGGCGATCGACGATACCACTACCGAACTCAAATTCTACTTTGCCTATACCAGCCCATTCACGTATTTGGCGATGGAACCCGCGTACGCGCTCGAACGGACGCATCGCGTACACTTGCGATTCATACCGTACGGAGTGAATATCCGGCAGGTGTATGGGGATACGCCGACGCGCTCGCATCGCGATGCCTTGAAGGTGCGTTATCTCTATTTGGATGCGCGGCGCTTCGCGCAAGAGCGCGGCCTGACTATTTATCCGCCGAAGAAAATATACAGCGCGCGCTTCGCCTTTTATGGCGGCATGTGCGCCGAGGACCAGGGATTATTCAGGCCCTACGCCGATCGTGTGTTCGAGCGATTCTGGAGGCATGAACTCGATGTGGAAAGCGTTGATGCGCTCGCCGCGATTCTCAGCGAAGTGGGCGGCGCGACCGACAAGTTTTTGAGCTATATCGGCGACGAGAATGCGGAAGCGAAGCCGCGCCTGAAGCGTGGCTTCGCGGAAGCGGAGCGCGACATGGTTTTTGGGGTGCCGACGTTCGTGATCGATGGCGAGCGTTTCTGGGGCTACGACCGGATGGATTGGCTAGTGCGCAAGCTCGACGCAATGAAGCTGCGGCGCTGAGCGAGGGGCGGGGGGGACAGCATCGGGGCGCGACGGCGTAAGCCGTCCCGCCCCGATGCTGTGTCAGGGTGCCGGTTCCGCGCGGCCGCAGGCCGCGAGGAACTCGGCGAGGCTCATCGCGCGAAGGCCGTCGAGCGCGACGCGCTCGACGGCCGCGCGCAAGCGGGGATCGGTGGTGACGAAGATTTCGGCACTCGCCGCCGCACAGGGAACGTGAAGGAAATCGATTGAATCGTCAGATGCGGGCGCCCAACCCTCAAAGGTCTGGCCATAGAAGAAAGACTGCGCGAGTCCGACGGCTGCGTGGACGCTTTTGATTTCGAGCAACCCTGCGATGCCGCGCTCGCGGCAGCTCTCGAGCGCGCCCGCACGCCGGGCGAACCGCTCGACCGTCGGGACGGCTGAGCGCTCGAAGAAATCCTCGAAGCCGATGCTCGAAGGGAGTGTTTCGATCAGGGCGGCGAGCTGTTGTCGGGATACCTTCATCGCTTGAAGAAAGCGCTCCTTGCATTGCCGGGTCTCTTCGAGGGCTGCAGTGATTTCTTCGGAGAATTCTTCGCCGTCGCTCTCGATTAGTTCGGCGATCCCCTGTGTGATCGCATTCTGGATTTGAGCGTTAACGAGCGGACGGTCGGGCTGTCCGGTGGCGGCATAGCTGCGGATATCGTCGGCGACTAGCTGATCGCACGGCTTGACCATTCGGCGGATGCTGGCGAGCGACAGCGTCAGCTTTACGCGCGCGACGAGTTCCTGCGGCGAGGCTCGCCGATCGAGCAGAAGCTGTTCGAGGACGTGGACGCCGATCGGCATCGAGAGGCCGCGCCCATAGACTGCTTTGCGTAGTTGCGCGATGTCCGCGCTGGTACACCCGATTTTTTTGTAGAGATGATCGAAGACGCCGGTGTCCAGATATGCGATCATCGCGGCGTACTCGTTAGAGGTCCGGACTCGTCGGTAAGAACGTCTCGCCCATGAGGTAGGCGTCAACGGCACGCGCGCATTCGCGTCCTTCCCAGATGGCCCAGACCACCAGCGACTGACCGCGGCGCGAGTCGCCGGCCGCGAAGACGTCGGGCGCACTCGCGTGATAGTTGTCGCAGGCGATGTTGCCGCGCTGGTCGAGCTTGAGACCAAGCTCGGCGATGATGCCGTCGGGTTCAGGTCCGAGGAAGCCGAGCGCGAGCAACACGAGATCGCATTCGATTTCGAATTCGCTGCCGGCGACCTCTTCCATTACCATGCGGCCTTCGTCGCGTTTCCAGTTGATGCGCACGCCGTGCAGTTTTTTGACCTGGCCGTTTTCGCCAGAGAAAGATTTGGTGTTGATGCTCCAATCGCGCTTGACACCTTCCTCGTGCGAGGTCGAGGTGCGCAGGATCATCGGCCAGTCCGGCCACGGCATCTCGGCCGTGCGGCGATCGGGAGGCATCGGCAGGAGCTCGAACTGATGTACCTCGCGCGCCCCCTGGCGGTTGGAGGTGCCGAGGCAGTCGGAGCCGGTGTCGCCGCCGCCGAGGATGACGACGCGGCGATCCTTGGCGACGATCGAGATCTCGCGTGGAATCGTGTCGCCGGCGTTGCGCTTGTTCTGCTGCGGCAGGAAATCCATGGCGAAATGAATTCCCCTGAGATCGCGTCCCGGCACCGGCAGATCGCGCGGCTTGGTCGAGCCGATCGTAAGCACGATCGCGTCGTGCTTCGCGCGCAGTTCGTCGGCGTGGAGATCGGTGCCGACACGGCAACTGGTGACGAATTCGACGCCCTCGACCTTCATCTGCTCGACGCGGCGATTGACCTGCCACTTCTCGAGCTTGAAGTCGGGAATCCCGTACATCAGGAGCCCGCCGATGCGATCCGATCTTTCATAGAGCGTGACCGCGTGTCCGGCGCGCGCCAACTGCTGCGCGCAGGCCATGCCTGAAGGCCCCGAGCCTACCACCGCGACGCTCTTGCCAGTTTTGCGCGAATTGCGCTGCGGCGCGACCCAGCCCTCGGCCCAGGCGTGGTCGATGATATTTTTTTCGATCTGTTTAATCGTGACAGGATCGTTGTTGATATTGAGGACGCAGGCTTCCTCGCACGGCGCCGGACAGACGCGCCCGGTAAATTCAGGAAAATTATTGGTCCAATGGAGCCGGTCGATGGCCTCGCGCCAGCGTCCGCGATAGACCAGATCGTTCCAATCGGGAATTATGTTGCCGAGCGGACAACCTTTGTGGCAGAAGGGGATGCCGCAATCCATGCAACGGGCGCCCTGTTCGCGCAATTTCTCTTCGGGCAACTTGAGTTCGTACTCGTGCCAGTCCTTGACGCGCTCGCGCGGCGGCCGCCGGGGCGAGGTCTCACGTCCGATCTCCATGAAGCCCGTAATTTTACCCATCGAAACCCATTCTCCTGACTAAGTACTCATCTAGCTATTCGCATGCGCACGGCCTCGAGCGCGCCATACGCCGCGTCTGACCCGACCGGCCCCGCCATCTCCTACCCCCTGGGAATTCGTGCCGCGACTCCCAAACGCGCGCGTCTATGCCGGATATCTAGACCGCCGCGAGCCGCGCCATGTCCGACTGCATATTGAGCTGGCGCTCGAGCACGCGCCGATACTCAGTCGGCATTACCTTGACGAACTTGCGCGCGTAGTCGTCCCAACTATCGAGAATGCGGCGCGCGACGGTGCTGCCGGTGTACTGGTGATGCCGCACCAGCAGTGCGTGAATCTGGCTCGCTTCGGCCGCGTCGACCAGGTCGTGCAACTCGACCATGCCCATGTTGCAGCGCGACTTGAAGGTGCCGTCCTCGTCGAGTACGTACGCCACTCCGCCGCTCATACCTGCGGCAAAGTTGCGACCCGTCTTGCCCAGCACGACGACGGTGCCGCGCGTCATATACTCGCAGCCGTGGTCGCCGACGCCTTCGACGATCGCGGTGGCGCCGCTGTTGCGCACGGCGAAACGCTCGCCCGCCATTCCGCGCACGAAGACCTCGCCGCCAGTCGCACCGTACAGAGCGACGTTGCCGATAATGATGTTCTCCTCCGCCTTGAAGGTCGCTTCGCTGGGCGGCCGCACGGCGATAAAGCCTCCGGACAGGCCTTTGCCGAAATAGTCATTCGCATCGCCCTCGAGATAGAGCGCGACGCCGGCCGCGAGCCATGCGCCAAAACTCTGTCCCGCCGTACCCTTGAAATGGGCCTGGATCGTATAGGGCAGCAACGCGTGCTCGCCATAACGGCGCGAGACCTCCGCGGAAAGCATCGTGCCGACGGTGCGATTCACGTTGCGAATAGGCAGATGCACTTCGACCGGCTTCTGATGTTCGAGCGCGTCCTTGCACAACTCGATTAATTGCCGGTCGAGCGCCTTAGCGAGGCCGTGGTCCTGCGGCTCGACGCGATGGAGCGGCCAGTCGGCCGGAACGTCGGGCTTGTGCAGGATCGAACTCAGGTCAACGTGACGCGCCTTCCAATGCTCGATCGCTTCGTTCGAGTCGAGGCATTCGACCCGCCCCACCATCTCGTCGATCGTGCGGAAACCCAACTGCGCCATGTGCTCGCGCACTTCCTCGGCGATGAACATCATCAGGTTGACGACGTGCTCGGGCTTGCCTTCGAACTTCTTGCGCAGCTCAGGATCCTGCGTCGCGATGCCGACCGGACAGGTATTCAGATGGCACACGCGCATCATGATGCAGCCCGAGGCGACCAGCGCGGCGCTGGCGAAGCCGAACTCCTCCGCACCGAGCATCGCCGCAATCGCCACATCGCGACCGGTCTTGAGCTGCCCGTCGGTCTCGACGTAGATGCGCCCGCGCAGGTTGTTCATCACGAGGATTTGCTGAGTCTCGGCGAGGCCCAATTCCCACGGGATGCCCGCGTGCTTGATCGATTGGAGCGGTGACGCGCCGGTGCCGCCATCGTAGCCGCTGATCAGAACGACGTCGGCCTTGGCCTTGGCGACGCCCGCCGCGATGGTGCCGACGCCGACCTCGGCCACCAGCTTGACGCTGATGCGCGCGCGGTCATTGGAGTTCTTGAGGTCGTGGATGAGTTGGGCGAGATCCTCGATCGAATAGATATCGTGATGCGGGGGCGGGGAAATTAAGCCTACGCCCGGAGTCGAGTAGCGAATCTTCGCAATGTAGTCGTCGACCTTGTGGCCGGGGAGCTGACCGCCCTCGCCGGGTTTCGCGCCCTGCGCCATCTTGATTTGCAACTCGTCGGCATTGACGAGGTAATTGCTGGTGACGCCGAAGCGCGCCGAGGCGACCTGCTTGATCGCGCTGCGCCGCCAGTCGCCGTTGGGGTCGCGCTGGAAGCGCTCGGGGTCCTCGCCGCCCTCGCCGGTGTTGCTCTTGCCGCCAAGGCGATTCATCGCGATCGCGAGGTTCTCGTGCGCCTCCTTGCCGATCGAGCCGAACGACATCGCGCCGGTCTTGAAGCGCTTGACGATTTGCGCGGCCGGTTCGACTTCCTCGATCGGCACCGGCGGGCGGTTGGGCTTGAACTTCAGCAGGCTGCGCAGCGTGGCTTGGTTGCGGCTGTGCTCGTCGACCAGCCGCGAGTACTCCTTGAACAGACGGTAGTTGCCCGAGCGTACGGCGTGCTGCAGCTTGGCGATGGTGTTGGGGTTGTACATGTGGAACTCGCCGCGCCGCCGCCATTGGTACTGGCCGCCGACTTCGAGTTCGCCGTCGAGATTGGGATCGGCCGCGAAGGCCAATCTATGGCGATTGGCCGACTCGCGCGCGATCGCATCGAGTCCCACGCCGCCGACACGCGACGCAGTCCAGGTGAAGTACTTCTCGATGACTTCGCGGTTAAGGCCGATGGCCTCGAAAATTTGCGCGCCGCGATAGCTCTGGACCGTCGAGATCCCCATCTTCGAGGCGACCTTGGTGAGGCTCTTGGTGCCCGCCTTGATGAAATGCTCGACCGCCTCTTCCTCGGTGACGTCCGTGAGCTGGCCGTCGTGAATCATGCCGCCGAGCGTTGCGTATGCGAGATAGGGATTCACCGCGCCGGCGCCGTAGCCGATCAGCAGGCACAGGTGCATGACCTCGCGCGGCTCGCCGGATTCGACCACGAGGCCGCAGCGCGTGCGCGTGCCCTCGCGAATCAGATGATGATGCACGGCGGCGGTCGCCAGCAGGCTGGGTATGGGAGCCCATTCGGCATTCACGCCGCGGTCCGAGAGCACGATGATGGTGTAGCCCTGCTCGATGGCTGCGGAAGCTTGCTGGCAGAGTTCGTCGAGCGCAGCGCGAAGTCCCTGTTCGCCGTCGGCCACGGCGAACAGCGTCGAGAGCGTCGCGGTGGCAAAGCCGGGCTGCGCCAATTGTTTGATCTGTTCGAGCTGCGCGTTGGTGAGAATCGGCTGCTTGAGGCGCAACTGCCGGCAATGCAGCGGAGTTTCCTCGAACAGGTTCTCCTCGGAGCCGATCGTCGTCTCCGCCGACATCACCATCTCTTCGCGAATCGAATCGACCGGCGGATTCGTCACCTGCGCGAACAGTTGCTTGAAGTAGTTGAACAGCAGTGGCGACTTGTCAGACAGCACCGCGAGGGGCGTATCGGTACCCATCGAACCGACTGGCTCCTGCCCGTTGGCGGCCATCGGTGCGAGGATCATCTTCAAATCCTCGATGGTGTAGCCGAAGGCCTGTTGCTGCTTGAGCAAATCGAACGGCTCGAAGCCGTTGACCGGTGGCGGCGACGACGGCGGCGGCAGGTCCGCGAGATCGATCATGCCGTCGGAGAGCCAGTTGCGGTAGGGCTTGCGCAGGGCGAAGCCTTCCTTGATCTCCTCGTCCTGGACGATCCGGCCTTCGGCGGTGTCAACGAAGAACATGCGGCCCGGCTGCAGCCGCCCCTTGGACACGATCTGATCCTGAGGCAGATCGAGCACCCCGGCTTCCGAAGCCATCACGACCAGCCCGTCCTTGGTCACCCAGTAACGCGAGGGGCGCAGGCCGTTGCGATCGAGCACGGCGCCGATGCGGCGGCCGTCGGTGAAGGTGATCGACGCGGGGCCGTCCCACGGCTCCATCATGCACGAGTGGTACTGGTAGAAGGCGCGCTTGGCGTCGCTCATCAGCGGATCGTTCTGCCACGCCTCGGGGATCATCATCATGACCGCATGAGCCAATGGACGCCCGGTGCGCACCAGCAGTTCGAGGCAATTGTCGAATATGGCAGAGTCGCTGCCGTTGGGCTCGACGATCGGCAACACCTTCTTGATGTCTTCGCCGAACAGCGGCGACATAAACTGCTTTTCGCGGGCGTGCATCCAGTTGATGTTGCCGCGCAGCGTGTTGATTTCGCCGTTGTGTGAAAGAAAACGATAGGGATGCGCGCGATCCCAACTCGGAAAAGTATTGGTCGAGAAGCGCTGATGGACCATCGCGAGCGCGGTCTTCATCAAGGGATCTTTCAGGTCGGGATAGAACTCCGGAATCTGGTACGAGATGAGCTGGCCCTTGTACACGAGGGTCGAGCTGGAGAGGCTGCACACGTAGAACAGTTCGCCGTCGCCGAGGCGCACCTCGGCGCCTTCGTTGGTCACGCGCTTGCGGATGACGTAGAGCTTGCGCTCGAGCGTTTCCTCGTCGCCGATATCCGCGCCGCGCCTGATGAAGATCTGGCGAATCGAGGGCAGGCCCTGGCGCGCGATTTCGCCGCATTGGGACTCGTCCACCGGCACCGTGCGCCATCCCAGGACGTACTGCCCTTCCTCGTGTACGACGCGCTCGAAGATCTCCTCGCAGGCGTTGCGCTTGGCCACGTCGAGCGGCATGAAGACCATGCCGACGCCGTACTCGCCCGGCGCCGGCAGCGTGAAGCGCAGCGCCGCGCATTCCTTGCGCAGGAACTCATCGGGAATCTGCATCAGCAGACCAGCGCCGTCGCCCGTCAGCGGATCGCATCCGCAGGCGCCGCGATGCTCGAGGTTGCGGAGTACCTCGAGGCCCTTTTGCAGAATGTCGTGCGACTTCTCGCCCTTGATGTTAACGACGAATCCGGTGCCGCATGAATCGTGTTCGTGAGCGGGATCGTAGAGGCCCTGGCGCGATGGAATGCCGCGGTGGTGATGCATCATAGTCATGCCCTTCTGCTGTCGGATGCTGCGCCCCGGGCGACGTGGCGATGGCGTTTGCCATTGCCGGCGTCGGTCGGTTCCTTGCTATTGCTGACCGCTATCTGCGTGCGCTCCGTATGCGTCGACAACACCACCATCGTCTCTGTCCGCGCCACCCCGTCGATTGTCCGGATCGTCTTGATCAACTCCTCCAGCGTCGCGGTGCTGCCGGTCTTAACTTTCAACAGCACCGTGTGTTCGCCGGTTATGTGATGGCATTCGAGCACTTCCTCGAGCCGTTCGACTGCGTCTTCGAACAGCCCAATCGTGCGCGGATGTCCAATCGATACGCCGATGAACGCGGTCACATCCTTGCCCAACTGACGCGCATCCACCGAGGCGTGATAACCCGTGATGACACCGCCATCCTCGAGCTTTTTGACGCGCTCGATAACCGACGGCGACGAGAGCCCGACCTGCTCGCCCAGCTTGACCAGCGGCATGCGGCCGTGGTCCTGGAGGATCGCGATAATCTGCAAATCTATGGCGTCGGGCTCGAAGGCCTCGTTACCTAACTTCATAAGGCAAACCTCGGCTGTGGGCCCGTTAAACTAGCCGCCATCGATAAGCTAGTCAAGGGATTCTAAGGCCAATCAACAAGAAAAAAGACGTTTAGGTGAAATTTGATCGGCCCAATCCTCACACAATTAGATATTCAGGGCGGTTTGCCTTAATTTTAGCTGGTTCGTGATGCTTTCGGTCCTTCAAAGCGAGGACCGTGATTGCTACCTCCTGTATTTTTTGGAAAGCCTTTCACCCACCCTGTCGAAATTTGAGAATCCCTCCGTAGATAACGAGAAGCACAAACGCCGCAACCAGCACTGCTGCAAGAAAAGGGTTTTGTTCTAAAAAACTGTTGCTGAAAAGAATTGCAAGTATGGCAAGGATGAAAGCGCCAACGCAGTATCGCCCGAGCCGCATGCCACGGGTCCGTCTCCATTGATCTTTCGCAGTTCGCACGTCAGTTAGCTCGGGATGCCTCGCAATCCCGAGCGCACGCAACCGACGAAATGCGTCCATCAATGGGTTGTACACAGCGCTTAATTCTCTTCATGACCGCGTTCAGCGGCGGTTCAACTCGGATAGGCTTCGCTGCCCATCTCCAGCGCGTCGAGCCCGCTCCATTCGACCTCGGCCGGCACGCGATTACCGATGGTGCGTTCGACCACTCGGAAAAACGCCCACGCCAGCCCAAACACCACCACGATATTCACGACGACGCCAATCAGTTGCGCGGCAAACTGACCGCTGTCGCCGTAGAGCAGCCCGCGCACAGGACCCGCCACGCCGTTCCAGCCGTCGCCATAGGTACCGTCGGCGAACAGCCCGAGCGCGAGCGCGCCCCAGACTCCGCATACGCCGTGCACCGAGATCGCACCAACCGGATCGTCGATGCGAAATTGCCGTTCGATCACGAGCACGCTCGCGACCACGATGAGGCCGCCGATTACGCCGATCAGCACAGCCGCGGCCGGGGAGACGAACGCACATGGCGCAGTGATCGATACGAGTCCGCCGAGCAAGCCGTTACAGGCTATTGCGACGTCGGGTTTGTGGTAGCGATGCCAGAGATAAAGCAGCGCCGAGAGCGCGCCACCGGCCGACGCCAACATGGTGTTGACGGCTATGATCCCGATACGCGTGTCGGAAGCGGCGAGCGTCGATCCGGTGTTGAAGCCGAACCATCCGAAGGCGAGGATGAACGTGCCGACCACGGCCATCGGAATGTTATGGCCGGGCAGCAGTCCAATGGCGCCGTCGCGGCGAAACTTGCCGATGCGCGGTCCGAGCGTGATCGCGCCGGCCAACGCCGCTATCCCGCCGGTCATGTGCACCACCGACGACCCGGCGAAATCGACGTCGCCATGGCCGAGGCCCAGGTTCATGCCGAGTTGCGAGAGCCAACCACCGCCCCACACCCAGTTGCCGAAGAGCGGGTAGAGCAACATCGACATGAAGAGGCCGTAAACGAAGAAGGCCGAGAATTTCCAGCGCTCGGCCAGCGCGCCGGTGGGAATCGTGGCGGCGGTATCCATGAAGACCACCGCGAACAGGAACATCGCGAGGCTGCCAGGATCGTGAGTTACGCTCACCAGCGCGAATTTCGCGCAACCGATCAGGCCATATTGGTGGCCGCCGATCGCGATCGACAGTTCGCGATGCGCAATGGCCGAGACTCCGAGCGACGGCCAGTTGCTCACGCCGCCCATCATCAGGGCGTAGCCGACGATCCAGAAGCCGAACAGCCCCACCGGGTAGATGATGAGATTCATCGCCATGGTGTTCACGGCGTTCTTGGCGCGCGTGAAACCGGTCTCGAGCATCGCGAAGCCGACCTGCATGAACATCACGAGGAAGCCGCACACCAACACCCAGGCCAGGTTGAGCGACTGCGAAATCTGCTGCCATACGAGTTTGATTGCGGCGTCGTCGGCCCAGGCTTGCGTGCGCATCGCGATTAGCGCGAGCATCGCCCCCAGGATCGCAATGGCGCGCGGCGCAAATGGCCGGCGATAGAGCCGCGGCGGCGGGCCCGTTTGGTTTCGCGCAATCATTTGATTTGCCCCCGATATGAGCGTTGGGTCTGATGCGGCGTCGCCGGATAGCGGTTGGCCAGCCAGATCAGAAATGCGAATACGCCGGCGAGCGAGCCGAAGAACAGGGCGGTCCAGAGGACGCTGCGAAATTTCAGGCCACGCTGGCTGCGCGGATGCAGGCTCGCGGCGCGTCCGGTGATTTCGACTTGCGCGGGATCCTCGAGGTCGCGCAACATCTCCGCGGCGCTCGCGTAGCGATCACGGGGCACGCGCCCAATCGCGTGCAGGATGATCTCCTCAAGATGCGGATCGAGGTCGAGCCGGTAATGGGTGGGCGGCTGCGGGTCGTCGTTGGCCTTCGCCCGCATCATGTCGTACACGTTGTCGCTCTTGTACGGTAGTTCGCCGGTTAACATTTCGTAGAGTATTGTGCCCAAAGCGTAGATATCAGTGCGGGCGTCGCCGCGCCTTCCGCTGATCTGCTCGGGCGCCATGTAATCGGGCGTCCCGATGGTGGACGAGAGGCCCGACCAGGTGAGGCGGCGCGCCTCTTCGTCCAGCGCGATGCCGAAGTCCATGATCTTGAGCAGACCGGTGGCCATGATCAGGATATTTTCGGGCTTCAGATCCCGATGGACAACGCGCTGCCCGTGCATGTAAACCAGTGCGCCGCAAATCTGGCGGGCGTAGTCGAGCGCGTGATCGGTCGCGAAGGGGCGCTTGTCGCGCAGCTCGACGCGGAGCGAAATTCCCTCCACGTACTCCATCGCGATGTACATGCGGCTTTTGCGCTGCGGCGTGTACACCTTGATGATGTTCGGATGGTCGAGGCGGCGGACGACCTCCTCCTCGCGCTGGAAGCGTCCGTAGAAGACCACGTCGCTCTCGAACTGTACGTATGGGATTTTGATCGCGACGGTCTGGCCGTTGATCTTGTCAACCGCCTTGAAAATCGAGGCCATTCCGCTCCGGGCGATCAGCTCCGTCAGTTCATACTGGTCGAGCTTGTCGCCGACGTTGACCTCGCGCATATAAAATTGTCCGCCGAATCCGCGCCGGACGTTAACATCCGGCCGCGCAGCGAATCAAATGCGCATTGGCCGCGGGCCCGAAAATCGGCCGCGGCACGCTATGCACGTGGTTATACCGGCGCGCCGCCATCAGTTGCCCCGGCCGAACATTCCCGCGATGCGCTCGCGCCATCCACGCCGCACCGCGACGTTCGGGCTCTCGATCAGCAGAGTGAATACGGCGGCGGTAAGGTTATCCGGCGTGCCGCGGGCGTTGGCGGTATCGATCAGCCGCCGACACGCCGTCGCAGCATCGCACTCGCGCGTGAGTCCCTCGATTTCGACGTCCGGGAGTACCGACCAGAGGCCGTCGCTGCACAGAATCAGGCGATCGTGTTGCTGCAACGGCGTCGTGAGGCGATCGATCGAGGGAATCAGGTCTTGGCCGATAGCGCGGCTGAGGGCCGAGCGATCGGGATGATTCCGCGCGCGCTCGGCACTGATCAAACCCATCCTGACGCGCTCGCCGATCACCGTGTGGTCACGCGTAAGCTGCTCAATCTTGCGATCGCGGACGAGATACAACCGGCAATCGCCGCAATGCACGCCGTAGAGCATGCCCTCGTTGAGACTGACAGCGACGGCGGTCGCGGTGGTCGCCATCCGGCGTAATTCAGGCACCGTCAACGCGCGATTGTGAATCTCGATATTGGCCTGCTGCAGTGCGCGATGGAGCCGTTTCGGTGCGCCCAGATCCGGCGAACTGGCGCGAAATGCCTCGAGCGTGGTCTCCACCGCCATCGCACTCGCGATCTCGCCGCCCTCGTAGCCGCCGACCCCGTCGGCAACCACAAAGACCACCGTGCTGCCGTTCTCGACCAGTTGTCCGCATGAGTCCTCATTGCCTTCGCGCTTGGTGCCGGCCTCGGTGTGCAGCGCGAGGTCGAAGGCCGGATTGTGCTCCGGCGCGCAGGGACGCGACGCTTCCACAGGCGGATCTATGCTCGCCGCCACGGCAACTCGCGAGCACCCGCAGGCGGCGCACCCGAAGCGGCCCGCGCGCGACCGGCGCGGAGGTCATTCCACGCGTTCGTGCCGGGCGGCGAAAGCCGGGCTGGTAAACTGATAAAGCTTGCCGAATCGGCGCCGCACGCGGCGCGAACGATCAGCCGTGAGACGCGAACTTCTTGATGATCTCGCGCTCGGCGGTCAACCAGTCCGACAGTTCGTCGCCCGGGTTGTCGCCGCGCGCCATGAAAACCTCGTAGGCGCGCAGCCGGATCATCTCGGCGCTGGGAGTTGCGCTGCCGTTTCCATTCGACGCCGGCGCGGTCACGACCACCGGGGTTTTCGGGGCACCGCTGCTTGCGGCGGCGTTGCTCTTTGCCGTTCGCACGCCCGCTGTTTTCGGTTTCCTGGGCGCAGCCATCACAAATCCTCCTCCTGAGATAAATCCTCAAAGCGAGTTCCGCGGCGAAACCCGCTGGATAAATTCCGCCATTCCACCGGCCGCGATTCAAGTACTTGATCCGCATTTAATCTCCAGGTAATGGGCCGCACGTCGCGATCTGGAAATTGGCGGGCGGGCCCGAATTGCTCGGGCCCGCCGCGCCTCAGCTCGACCCTCTATCAGGTGCGATCAGAACGAATAGACCGCTGCCGCCATGAACGT
>JBEKJC010000009.1:0-113095 GCA_050011435.1 Binataceae bacterium (SeqCode) | reverse complement strand
TCGCTGCGTCAGAGTTTCCTCCATTGCGCAATATTCCTGACTGCTGCATCCCGTAGGACTCTGGGCCGTGTCTCAGTCCCAGTGTGGCTGACCATCCTCTCAGACCAGCTACCCGTCTTCGCCTTGGTGAGCCGTCACCTCACCAACTAGCTGATAGGACGCGGACCCTTCCTGAAGTATTAGCTTGCAAAAGCAGAGGCCACCTTTTACCCCAAGGGGCGAACCCCTCGTGGTCTTATCCGGTATTAGTCCGTCTTTCGACGGGTTATCCCAGTCTCCAGGGCAGGTTGTCCACGTGTTACTCACCCGTGCGCCGGTTTACTCGCCGGGTTGCCCCGACTTTCTCCCACGACTTGCATGTCTCAGGCACGCCGCCAGCGTTCGTTCTGAGCCAGGATCAAACTCTCCATTATAGCTCATTCTCACACCGTTGGGGACGCGGCTAAAGCGTCCGCAACGATGGACTGACCGCTTAAAAAAAACCAAGGAATCGGACGGGCCTTGGATCTATTCCGATCCCCCGCCGCCCGATTAAAGGCTTGCACTACTATTCAGTTTTCAAAGACCCGCGCCCTCTAGGGGCAAACTCTAAGGTTACTGTGCGCCAATCACGCTGTCAATCGGCGGTCCCTCATTTCCGTGGATTTTTCTCCACAGGCTCTGGCGCCGCCTCAGCGTCTTGCGGATTTTCGGCCTGGTGTTTTCGGAAGAACCGACCGTGCGCGCAGACTCAACCGTGAGGGAGCAATCTGCCCGAAGCTCGCGATGAGCGCAAGTACCTGCGTGAAAATATTTTCACCGACTCGGCGAAACCCATACGCACACAACGGCTATCTTGATTCAGCTCGCACTCGCCGACCAGCTCCCGTTGCGCCTCACCGCCTCCAGATACTGGGCGTATGCACAACCGCGCCTTTGAGCACGATATCGCCCGACGGCTTCGCGCTCGCCGCTTGCGAGTCCGTCGTCACGATCGCTCCCTCGATGATCTCACTGGCGGACGGCATCGCAATCACCAGTGCGGCCTTGTCCGTTGCCCCGAGGCCGATGCGCGCCGCCTTCAGCGGCCCGCGCTTGCCGCATTCCCACCAGATCGTGTACGCGCTCCCGCCCGACACCACCGGCAGGCCGCCGATTTCGATCGCCGCGCGCCGCAGACCCGGGCTGAATGCGATTACGCCGTTGGGCGCGCTCGCGCGGCCGATCGCTTCCAGCCTGATCAACCGCGAATCCGGCGCCGCAATGATCCGCCTCAAGCCGTCGTCAACTTCGGCCGCGGTGCGCATGCCGGCGATCTCCCGATCGGCGTCGGCAATCTTGCCGCGCATTGCCGCGATATTCGAAGAGAGCTGCCGCAGACGCCTATGGTAATGCCGGGAGCGCTCGATTAATGCCGAGGAAAACTCCGCCGCGACGATCGCGCACGCAATCGCCAATGCGAAGGTCATTCCCGCAATCGCACGCCAAAACGCCACGCGCCGATACCATGGCGGCGCGCTCACCGCCGCCGGCGCGGGTTCAGCGGATTCGGCAGACGGAGTCTGTCCTGGGCGCCCGGCCTTCCTGGCTTCCATCGCTGATCTCTTCGCGCCTCATCGCAATACTCACCAATTACTCGTCCTTCGATGGGCTTATTCCTACCGCGCGAGGTCCGCAAGTATGCGCCCCCAAACCCTCATCGCACGCCCGCCGCCGGACGGCGCCTTGCTACAAATCGACAATTTGGCTACGGCTCACTAGCCGCAGCGGGCTCCTCCGAGGTGCGGCCTTCTCCGATGAATCCCGAGTCAAAGATTATTTGCGCATCTAAGCACTCCGGCTGGTTCGCGTTGGCGATCTACCTCGCTCTGTCGACGCTCTTCTTCGGCCACGGCCTCATTGGCCACTTCTCCGACCGGTTGATCGGCATCGGCCCGGACCCGGCAAACTTCATATTCTTTCTGGCGTGGTGGCCCTACGCCGCACTCAACCATCTCAACCCGTTCATCACGCACAGCATCTGGACGCCCCACGGATTCAATCTCGCGTGGACCACCTTCGTACCGCTGGCTGGAATCCTCGCTTCGCCGATTACGCTAGGGGCCGGACCGGTCGCCGCTTACAACATCTCGATGCTGCTCTGTCCCGCATTCTCGGCCTGGACCGCCTTCCTGCTTTGCCGCCTGATCTGCGGACGCTTTTGGCCGGCCCTAGCCGGCGGTTATGTTTATGGCTTTTCGGCCTTCATGCTGACCCACATGTCGGGCCAATTGGATCTCACCATGGCTTTCTTCCCGCCCCTCGCGGTTTTTCTGGCCCTCCGCCGGATCAACGGGCTGATCAGCGCGCCCCGCTTGGCGATTTTGCTGGCGCTGGTGTTGATTGGGCAGATTGGATCGTTCCTGGAAGTCCTCGCAACCATGACACTTTTCGGGGGTGTTGCGCTCGCCCTGGGATGGTCGTTCGCAGATCAATCAGCGCGGGCGCACATTACCGCACTTGCCGCACCCATTGCCGCTGCGTACCTGCTGGCGGCCCTTGTGGCCAGCCCTTACTTATACTGTTTTTTCGCTGGTTCAATGCCGAGTTTGCCCTCAGGCATGGCGTCACTGGCCTCCGCAAATACCTACAACATGCTCATTCCATCGCCCTTCTACTTTTTCGGCTCGTCGAGGATCACCGAGGCGTTTTGCGGGGGCGTCAATGAATACGGGGCGAGCGCGTACCTCGGGCCGGTCGCGATGATTGTCGTGTACGGATACGCGCGGTCGCAATGGCATCTGCCAAGGACGCGGCTGCTGATCGCTCTGTTCCTGATCGCGGCCATCGCGTCACTCGGACCCTCGGTATTCGTGGCCGGCGCAGGACATGTGCCGATGCCGTGGCGGCTGATTGCGCGGCTGCCGCTGTTTGACAAGGCCGAGCCAGCGCGGGTCTCGCTCTTCACCTTTCTGGTGCTTGCCGTGATCGTCACTCTATGGCTGGAAGATCGCTCGCGGCAGCCGAGAAACGCGCTTATCGGTGCCGCCGCACTCATCCTGTTCTTCCTGCCCAACCCGAGCGCCGCTTTCTGGACCAGACCGCTCAGCGCGCCCCCCTTCTTCGCCAAGGGCCTTTACCGCAAATATATTGCGCCGGGAGCTACCGTGCTGATTCTGCCCTACGGTGTCGAGGGCGATAGCGATATCTGGCTGGCTATGTCCGGGATGTATTTCCGGATGGCCGGAGGATACGTCGGCGTTCTGCCCGCAGTACCGCCGGAATATGAGCACTACCTCGCGGTGAAAGAATTTTACACTCTGGCCGCGATTCCGGATTCGGACCTCGCAGTTAAGACTTTCCTTGCGCAGAAGAACGTGAACACCGTGATCATCGCTGACGAGGGCAATCGACAGTGGCTTACGGCCATGGACGGGCGTCTTCAGTCCTCCATGCTCACGCCGTTCAGCGCCAAAGAAAAGGCGGCCGTTCACTCGATGTTCGCTACCCTGGGCGCCGAACCAATCCGTGTCGGCGGGGTGCTGCTTTATCCGGTTCCCTTGGACAAGCTCGCCGCCTACCGCAACAGCGGCCCGCCCCAGCCAGCGCGTTAATCACGGCCGACAAACCGATCGAGACTATGCACAACCCTCGCCCTCCAAAACGACGCAATTCTATCAAATACCCAATCGACGAACATAGAATGTGGTTTTAGAATTTCGACCCGAAACGCTTCGCACCTCCCTTGGGCAATCCTGCCGTTTCCGCTAATCTCAACGGGCTGTGGCCATTCGACAAATTCAGGATTTACACGTAGTTACCACCAAGGAGCTCATCGCTCCCCGCGTGCTCAAGGAAGAGCTCCGCGTTGACGAGGCCATCGCCCAGACGGTCGTCGACGCGCGCCGCACCGTCCGCGAGATCTTGAGCGGCACCGACCCGCGCCTGCTCTGTCTCGTCGGTCCCTGCTCGATTCATGACCCCGCCGCCGCCCTCGATTACGCCGAGCGCCTCGCCAGGCTGCGTCCGCTGGTCGCGCATCGGCTCTTCCTCGTGATGCGCGTGTATTTCGAAAAGCCGCGCACCACCGTCGGATGGAAGGGGCTCATCAACGACCCGCACATGGACGACAGTTGCGATATGGAAGCCGGCCTGCGGATCGCGCGCCAACTTCTCATCGATATCAATCGCCTCGGCCTGCCGGCCGGCACCGAGATGCTCGATCCCATCACGCCGCAATACATCGCCGACCTCGTCTCCTGGGCCGCTATCGGCGCGCGCACCACCGAGTCGCAAACTCATCGCGAAATGGCCAGCGGACTTTCGATGCCGGTCGGCTTCAAGAATACCACCGAGGGCAATCTGCAGATCGCCGTCAACGCGATCGAGTCCGCGCGCCGCCCGCACTCCTTCCTCGGCATCAATCAGGACGGCGTCACCGCGATCATCCGCACCTCGGGCAATCCTGATACTCACGTGGTCCTGCGCGGCGGCAAAACTTCGAACTACGACGCCACCAGTATCGAGGAATGTCAGCGCCTGCTCGCCAAGGCCGGCCTCGAACCGCGCGTGATGGTCGATTGCTCGCACGCCCAGACCTCGAAAGACTACACGCGCCAACTGGTCGTTCTGGCCGCATTGGTCGATCAGATGCGCTCGGGCAATCGCGCGATTATGGGCGTGATGGTCGAAAGCAATATCGGCGCTGGCAATCAGCCGCTCTCCAAGGATCGCGCCGCGCTGAAATATGGCGTTTCCGTCACCGATCCCTGCATCGATTGGCCCGCCACTGAGCGATGCCTCCTCGAGGCCGCCCGCGCCCTCGAATAAATCGTCAGCGCGAAGCGGCCGAACACCAACCGGATGATGCCCGCCACGACTGGCCTGGGAAATGAGCGACGAAGCCGCTAACCAGAGTAGCCACACCATTCCCGATGCGGCCTCCGAGCGTAGCCTGATCGTTGTCATTGTGCGCATCTGCGTGCCCGCACTGTTATGGACCGTCGTCGCCATCGCGGCGCCGGTATTCTTTTCTCAAATCGATCGCAGCAACCGCGCGACTCAGGAAGATTTCGCCGTCTATTATTTCCTCGCGCAGGAATTGCGCCACGGTATCAATCCCTACTCGATCAACGTCATCGATCAGGGCCGCCTGAGCGGATTGAATATCCACGGAATTGTTCGCGCGACCGATCCGCCTACTTTCCTCGTCGCGATCATGGGACCGCTCACCCTGCTTCCGCTGCATACTGCCTATTGGATCTGGCAATGCGCGAATATGGCTTGTCTGATTGCAGCGATGTGTCTGCTGATCGGCCCGCGTTCGGCTCTGCCAATTTGGGTAAAGTTCACACTCGCTGGCTTGGTCGCGCTTTACCCACCCGTTGCCTCACATTTCTGGTTTGGCCAGAGCAAATTCATACTATTGCTGCTCCTCGTCCTGATGATGCGATCGCTTAAACGCGATCGCGCCGCCATCGCCGGATCCGCCCTCGCGCTCGCGACCCTCATGCGCGTCTTTCCGATTGTCATGAGTGGCTATCTGGTGTTGACCCGCAAATGGCGGGCGCTGGGTTGCACCGTGGCCGCCCTGATCTTCGGTGCAGCGGTAACTCTCGCCTTCGCCGGATTTAGCAACTGCCTCGATTTTATCCGCACGCTCCCGTCTATCGGTAACGCTTCCTGGAACACCATCCAGCGCGACCTCGCCGCGTCGGTCTTCATCTCCCGCCAGCTTCGCGCCTGGTTTCCCAATGCCGGCCTCGCGCTCGGATCACTCAGCCTCCTGCTGATGCTCGTCGTCGATTTACTCGTCCTCACCGCAACGACGCTGGCGACGCTGGCGCTGCCGGCGCGCGAGGATCCCGATTCGCGGATATTTTCGCTCTGGGTTGCGACCGCGGTTTTCCTGCTGCCCGTCGCATGGGATTACGACCTCACTCTGATGCTCATCCCATTCTCGCAACTCGCCGTAGTGGCGGCGCGCGGAGCGGCGAGCAGGCGTGCGATCGCGATGGCGGTATTGAGTTATGCGCTCTTAGTCTGGTGGGAGTATCTAGCTCTGTCGGCCAACGAGTTCGGCTTCCTCGCGATGCTCACTGCTTACTTGTCTGCCTATTGGCTAGCCGTCGATCAACCCGAGGCTGCACGGCTGCCAATACGCGCCGTCCCCGCCGAAATCTGGCGCCGCCTCACCCCCGCAACCTGGCACCCGGTCTAGCCACCACGTCACCCGAGCATCGCGAGCATCAATCCATGAAGGGGATTTTCCGCAGGGCGAAGCCCGCATCTTACTAACGGGAAGTCTGAAACCTTGTAAGGTTTCAGAAAGCTTAAAGTTTTGGGTTCTGCTGCTCGTCAATCATTGAAGCTTTTCCGGCTTGTCCAGCGGATGTTTGAACTTGCGATCCGGATGTCGGATCGTCAGCACCGGGCAATGCGCCTTGCGCACCACCCGCTCGGCCACGCTGCCCATCAGGACGTGCGCCAGCCCGCTCCGGCCATGGGTGCCGAGCACGATCAGGTCAACGCCCTCGCTGTGCGCCGCGTTGATGATCTCCAGAAACGGAGCACCTACCTTGAGCAGACCGCGTGGTTTGAGCCCGGCGTCGCGCAATCGCGCCGTTATCCGATCCAGCTCGCGCTGCGCCAGCAGGCGTTGCTCCTCCGCGATTCGATTCATCGCACCAACGTCCAGTCCCGGACTCAATTCGCTCACCATCACGGGCGCGAGCGGCTGGTCAACGTGCATCACGAGGATTTCGGCGGAGAACCTGCGGGCCAGTTCCTCGGCGTATTCGAGTGCGTATTTGGAGTCGTCCGAGAAGTCCGTCGCAGCGAGAATCTTGGTGAATGTGGCCACGAAGCGAACGATACGCCCGGCGCGACATCCGGGCAAGTGACGGCATCGGCGCCGGGCACTTCCTCCTTGAAACGGTGCTTACACGCTCGCGCAGGGTCTCCTCGAGGCCGTCCGCAAGAACGGCTAATTTCTATTCACTGTGGGAAGTGCAGTCCTCAAAGTCAGGTCGAGGCTGTTGGGCCGCTTGAAACCTTTCAAAGGTTTCACCTGAATCTTCCTCAATGGTTTCGCTCTTCTTGCTTCGGCACATCTCCTGGCTCTTTAGCTCGACGGCGCCACTGTCCGTGCATTACAATTGCTGCGTGGCTTCAAGAACACCCGAAGGCGGCGGTCCGATCCGGTTCGGCGATTTCGCCCGCGCAGTCGATGAGCTTTTCGAAGACCTCCTGATCACTCGCTGGCGCGACAGCCGCCGGCCGACGCTCGAACCGCCGCTGGTCCACGATAGCGGGCCGCATTACGCGGTGAGGGTCGCGACCGCCGGGGCCGAACCCGACACCATGCAAGTCGAAGTCAGCGATCTGCGCCTCGTCGTCCGCTTCCCCGGAAGCGCCGGGATGGTTGAACATACCTTCAATTTCGTGCAGCCGGTCGACTGCGACGCCGTCAGCGCCAAATGGAATTCCGGCGTGCTCGTGATCGTCCTGCCGAAGAAGCGCGGCCGCCGCGTCACCGTTGAATAGCCACTGCAGCAATCGACCTCCGCCGGAAGTCCGCGATGGTACCTATGACTGACCATGAAAATTCCCCCGACGGGGGTGCGCTCAAGCCGGCAGCTCCGCCGATCGAGCTAAAAGCGGCCGACCTGCGTGGCGCGTCTCCGATGACCTCCGCGGATCTGCTGCGGCTCTCGAGCGATGGCGAGGGCGATAAGCTCCTCGGGCAAAGTCGCGCACTCGACGCGATTCGGCTCGGAATCGGAGTTGACGCCCCGGGCTACAACGTTTTTGTCAGCGGTCTGCGCACACGCACCGAGCGCGATTCGATTCTGCACCTGCTGCAAGAGCGGGCGGCGACTATGCCGACCCCCGACGATTGGGTGTACGTCAACAATTTCCGCACGCCCGAGGCTCCGCTGGCGATCAAGCTGCGCGCCGGGCAGGGCGTCGAATTGCACGCGCGGATGGAGGAGTTGGTCAATTTCGTCCTGGAACAATTGCCCAAAGCGTTTCGCCAGGAAGATTTTGACCAGGAGCGCACCGCCCTGCGCGAAAAGTACAATGCCCGGGCGCAGGAGCTTTACGGAAGTTTCGAGACCCGCGCGAAGGAACGCGGCTTCGCGATTCAAAGCGCACCGGGTGGCCGGATAATTTTCATCCCGCTGATCGCTGGCAAGATGCCCGAATCGCCCGAAGAGCTTCAGAAGGAAATGACCGCCCTACCCGACGCCGAGAAGGAGCGGCTTGGGCGGGTCCAAAGCGAACTGCAAAACGAACTCGGCACCCTGCTGATGCGCCAGCAGGAGCTGATGCATGAGTTGGTTGGTGATATTCGCCAGATCGAGCGAGCTTTCGCGGCGCGGCTGATAACGCCGTCGATCGCGGCGATCAAGCTGCACTTCGACAACTCCGCCGTCAGTGCCTATCTTGACGAAGTCGCCGACCACATGCTGAGCAATCTCGATCGTTTCCGCGAAGCCGCACCGGAAGGAGCCGCCGGTCCCGATGGCCTCCCACTGGAAGTGCGGCCCGACGGCAGGGCGCGCTTCTTCGAGTACCAGGTCAACGTCTTCGTCGACAATGCGGGTCGCACCGGCGCCCCGGTGATCTGCGAGGATGCGCCGACTTATCGCAATCTCTTCGGCATCATCGAGCGCTGGATCGACCCGATGGGCCACTCCGGCACCAATTTCACCCGCATCATCCCGGGCTCCTTCATGAAGGCGCACGGCGGCTTCCTGGTCTTCGACCTCGAGGACGCGGCGGTCGAGCCGGGGGTCTGGAAGACGCTCAAGCGCACGCTCAAGACCGGCCGCATGACGCCCGAGACCTTCGAGCCGTTTCCCTTTTTCGCGGTCGGCGGGCTCAAGCCCGAGCCCATTGAAATCCGCAACAAGGTGATCGTCATGGGCGGCGCCCAACTCTACAATCTGCTCTATTTCTACGACCAGGAGTTTTCGACGCTGTTCAAGATCAAGGCCGAGATTCGCCCGGTGATCAACGCCGATCAGCAGGCCGCCGGTCATTATGCGGCGCACGTCGGCGCACTCGCCCGCCGCGAAAACCTGCCCGGCTTCGATGGCGCCGCGCTCCAGCGCATCGTCGAGTTCGGCATGCGCCTCGCCGGCGATCGCGACCGCGTCGCCAGCATGATGGAGCCGATTGACGATCTCGCGCGCGAGTCCGCGTACTTCGCCCGTTCACACAGCGCCGCCACCGTGACCGCCGTCGACGTCGATCGCGCGCTTGGTGAGCGGGTCCTGCGGCTGAACTTTATCGAGGAAGAGATTCGCCGCCTGATTGCCAACGGCACCATCATCGTCAATCGCGACGGCGCGAGCGTCGGCCAGATTAACGGACTGGCCGTGCTCGACGTCGGCGGTTACAGCTTTGGCCGCCCTTCGCGCGTGACGGTGACGGTCGCCCTCGGACAGGCGGGTGTCATCAATATCGAGCGCGAGGCTCATCTCTCGGGGGCAACCCACGACAAGGGCATCATGATCCTGAGCGGCTTCATGCGCGCCCGCTTCGGCCAGAAGGACGCGATCGCGATGACCGCCAGCATCTGCTTCGAGCAGTCGTACTCGGGTATCGACGGCGACAGCGCCAGCTCGACCGAACTCTACGCTCTGCTCTCCGCCCTGGGCGGCGTGCCGATTCGCCAGGACCTGGCCGTCACCGGGTCGGTAGATCAATTTGGAACCGTGCAGGCCATCGGCGGCGTCAATGACAAAATCGAGGGCTTTTACCGCGTATGCAAGGCCGGCGGCCTGACCGGGCGCCAGGGTGTGATGGTGCCGCGCTCGAACCTGCGCAACCTGATGCTGGACTTCGAGACGGTTGACGCGGTCGAGCGGGGCGTCTTCCATATTTACGCCGTCGAGACCATCGACCAGGGCATCGAAATTTTGACCGGCGTGCGCGCCGGCGCGATCGATGAACCCGGTACGATCAATTTTCTGGTCGCCAAACGCCTGCGCGAGATGGGCGAGACCATGCGCGCGCATCCCTCGCCTGAGACTCGCATAATCCGCGAGGATGCGCCGGCCGCGCCACCGCCGCCAAAGCCTCCCGCTCCGCCCGAACCGCCCCGCTAAGCGATCGCGATCCCCGCGATTCGTGTGACGAACGAGTGCGGCCCGATGCGCGGCGCACCTGGCGCCCGCGCCGCCCCCAGGCACGCAGGAATAAAAAGATCAGTGAAACCTTTAAAAGGTTTCACGAATCTTTTCTGCGCCCTGCGGGCTCGTGACGGCGAACCGCCGCGCCGCTACGATAGGCTGGAGAGGTTTATCCTGATGCCGATTGACCTGCGCTTTGATGCCGACGAAGCACCGCTGATGATCGATCTGTACGAGCTGACCATGGCGGCCAGCTACTTTGCGCTCGGCTTCAATCAGCCGGCGTGCTTTTACCTCAGCGTGCGCCGGATGCCGGCGAAGCGTGGGTTTCTGGTCGCCGCAGGAATTGAAAGAGTGCTCGAGGCGCTCGAGAACTTTCGCTTCGGACCGGCGGCGATCGAATACCTCGACTCGCTCAAGCTCTTCGGCTCCGAGTTCCTCGGCTATCTTTCGAATCTGCGCTTCACCGGCGACGTTCACGCGCTGCCCGAGGGCACGATATTTTTTGCGCAGGAGCCGATCCTCGAAGTGCGCGCACCGCTGATCGAGGCACAGCTAATCGAGACGCTGGTGCTCAACCAGATCGGAATGGCCTCGCTGGTTGCGAGCAAGGCCGCACGCTGCGTGATCGCGGCGCGCGGCCGGCGCCTGATCGATTTTGGACTGCGCCGCAGCCACGGCGCCGATGCCGGGTTGATCGCCGCGCGCTCGAGCTACCTGGCCGGCTTCGTCGGCACCTCCAACGTGCTCGCCGGCCGCCGCTACGGTATCCCGCTGAACGGCACGATGGGACACAGCTACATCATGGCGCACAGCCGTGAGAGCGAGGCTTTCGAGAATTTCGTCGCGCTCTTCCCGCAGATGACCACGCTGCTGGTTGATACCTACGACACCGTTCGCGGAGTCGAAAACGCCGCGCGTGTCGCGAGTCTCCTCAAAGAGAAAGGCCAGAAGCTGCAGGCCGTGCGCATCGACGGCGGCGACCTCATGGACTTGAGCATCCGCGCGCGCCGCATCCTCGATCACAACGGCCTCAAGGAGGTCGCCATCTTCGCGACCGGCAATCTCGACGAATATCGGATCGACGAGCTGTTGCGCACCGGTGCGCCGATCGATGCGTTTGGCGTCGGCACTGAGATGGTCACAGGCGGAGACCTACCGACGCTCGATGCCGGCTACAAGCTCGCCGAGTACCATGGTGTTCCGCGCCTCAAGACTTCGCAGGGCAAGCTCAGCCTCCCCGGCCGCAAACAGGTCTTTCGCGCATTCAACGCCAACGGCGGCTTCTATGGCGATCTGATCGGATTGGAGGACGAGGGCACGACCACCGTCGCCCATGAATTCAAGCCCGTGCCGTCGCAAGTCTCCACCATGCTCACGCGCCAGATGGTTGCGGGCCATCGCGTGGAGCCCCGCCCGACCCTGGCCGAGTCGCGCGAGGGTCTGTTGCAAGCGCTCGCGCGGCTGGAGCAGCGGTACAAGGACGTGATGCGTCCGGAGGCTTACCCGGTGCGCAACACCGCCGCGCTCAACGCAATGTTGACGGGCGAAAAAGTCCGGGCGCAGAAGCGGCAGAGCTAGGCGTCGGCGGGTGGCCGTCGCGCTCGGCGAAGGGTTTCACCCACTTCATTTGATACGGACTTACGGGGCCGATGGCAGTATTAGCAGGTAAAGCGATGTGTTGCCTCACGTAAACATAACAGATTATATTAAAAAGTGCGTAATATTGGAGGCAGGATGAGATGGGGCAGGAATCTCAGAAACTCGAGCGTTTAGGCCATCCCGGCGGGGATAACGGCGCCAATCGAACCGTAATTATCGGTGCCGGACCGGCGGGACTGACCGCGGCCTGGGAGCTGACCCGCAACGGACGCGGGGCGCTGGTGCTCGAGCAGGATCCGACTCACGTCGGGGGTATCGCGCGGACGGTGAGTTACAAGGGATTCCGCTTTGACATCGGCGGGCATCGGTTTTTTTCCAAGAACGCGGACATCGAGAAACTCTGGAGCGAAATTCTCGGCGATCGCATGATCGAACGCGGTCGGTTGTCGCGGATTTACTATCGCGGACGCTTCTTCAAGTATCCGTTGGAAACGCTCAACGTGCTGGAGAATCTGGGCGTCGCGGAATCGATCGCGTGCATGTACAGCTACGCGGCGGCACGGCTGAAGCCGAAGCGGAAAATCAAGAGCTTCGAGGATTGGGTGGTGAACGCCTTCGGCCGCCGCCTCTACGAGATTTTCTTTCGCAGCTACACCGAGAAGGTCTGGGGCATCCCGTGCAGCGAGATCAGCGCGGATTGGGCCGCGCAGCGGATCAAGGACCTCTCGATGCGCGCGCTGATCAAGCGGGCGCTAACTTTTCGCAAGCGCAGCGGCGGGCCCGTGATCAAAACGCTGATCGACCGCTTCCGCTATCCGGCGCACGGTCCGGGCGAGATGTGGGAGACGCTGACGAAAAAGATTGAAGAGCGCGGAGCCGTCGTCCAGATGGGCGAGAGCGTGGTTTCGATCAAGCGCGGACCGGCGGGCGTGATTTCCGTCGGCACGACCGGCACGACCGGCGCGACCGGCACGACCGGCGCGCGCAGCTACGCGGGTGGAACGTTCATCTCGACGATGCCGATCCGCGACCTGGTCTGCGCGCTCGATCCGGCAGCGCCGTCCGAGGTTGTGGCGGCGGCCAACAGTCTCAAATATCGGGATTTCATCACGGTCGCGCTGATTATCGATCAGGCCGACATGTTTCCCGACAACTGGATTTACATCCACGAGCCCACCGTCAAGGTCGGGCGCATCCAGAACTTCAAGAACTGGAGCCCCGCGATGGTGCCCGATCCGCGCTACACGGTGCTGGGTCTCGAGTACTTCTGCTTCGACTCGGATTCGATGTGGGCGACGCCGGACGCGGAGTTGGTCGCGATGGGTGCGCGCGAACTTGCGCAACTGGGGCTCGGCGACGCGGCCAAGGTGGTTGACGGTACGGTCGTGCGCCAACGCGCCGCCTATCCGGTATATGACGGCCATTATCGCGACGCGGTCGAGGTCGTGCGCGGTTTCATGCAGCGCGAATTGCCGAATCTGCAGCTCGCCGGCCGCAACGGGATGCACAAGTACAACAATCAGGACCACGCGATGATGACGGGCCTGATGGCCGCGTGGAATATCATGGGCGGGTCCTACGATCTGTGGCGCGTCAACGGCGACGCGCTCTACCTGGAGGCCGGCGCCGCGGGCGACGAGGAGGGTGGCCGCATGGTGCCGCGCCCGATCCCGAGCGAGCCTGCCAGCAAAGCGGCCTAGGCTGACGGGGAAGAGAAATTTGTTGCGGAACGCAAAACTTTAGTTTCTTTCAGGAAACTGAAACCTCATGGAGGTTTCAGACTTCCCGTTAGTAAGATGCGGGCTTCGCCCTGAGAAAACCCCACCAGTGATAGACCCCCGTTTCCCGTTACGACCTGGCCCTCCAGCCGAGCATCGCGAGCGCTCATCCAACATGGGAAGTTTGGAACCTCGTGAGGTTTCACGGCATTCTATGCCGTCGGTGGGCCACGAGCAGCCCAACAGTCTTGACCTGACTTTTCGGACTGCTCGCGTTGCTCGATCGCGCGATAATCGGCGCGCGGAGGACCGCGCGAGATGCTTCACTTCGTTCAGGATGACGGTGCGCGCATTCAGGGTGATACCGGCAAATCACGCGCACCTTGCAGAAGAGGCGGCTCCGCCCGGGCCGGAGCCGAGCGCGCGGGGGGTTATTTGCCGGTAAAGCGCGGCGCGCGCTTTTCGGTGAACGCCTTGATGCCCTCCTTGAAATCCTCCGATCGCGTCATCAATATCGCGGTCTCGTCTTCATCGACGCAGGCGGCTGTGAGGTCGGTAAACAGATGCTCATAGACCATCCGCTTCGCGTGGCCGACGCCGAGCGGCGAGCATTGCGTAGCGATTTCGCTGGCGACGGCGCGCGCCGCGGGCATCAATTCCTCGTGCGGCACCACCTTGGTTACGAGTCCGATGCGATGGGCTTCGTGACCGTCGATAAGCTTGCCGGTGACTGCGAGATCGACTGCGTTGGCGAGACCGACGATGCGCGGCAGCAGCCAGCTTGCGCCGAGTTCGAGCGCCAATCCGCGGCGCGGAAAGATCGTGCCCATCCGTGCGCGATCGGAGGCAATGCGGATGTCGTAATGCAGCGCGTTGGCGAAACCCATGCCGACGCAAGCGCCGTTGATCGCGCCGATGATCGGCGTCTTCATCGCAAGCAGCCACGCGAAGCGGCCGCGAAAATTCGGATGCAACTCGTCGCCGCCACGGGCCTCGGCCAACACCTCGGTGATGCTCGAGTCGGACGCGATTTTGCTGAGCGCGCCCATGTCGAGGCCCGCGCAGAACGCACGGCCCGCGCCGGTGACGATGATTGCGCCGATGCCGGGGTCGGCCTCCGCGTCGCCCATCGCGGCGCGTAGCTCACGCTCGAGCTGAGCGCGCCAGGCGTTCATCCGCTCGGGCCGGTTGAGCGTGACGGTCGCGACGCGTTCTGACTTCTCGTAAATGATATCGGTGAAATTCATCCTGATTCCTCCGGCGCGGATACACCTGCTCAGCCACGCACATGTCGTTGAGCAATCTAACATTGCGGGCGGCGGCGCGGAAACGACGCTTTTCTTGGACCGCCTCGGCTGTTAGTAACACCATCCATGCCATCGTTTTCGACCAAATGGATTACTGCACACGCGCGCCGCGGCACGATGATCGGCACTATCGCGCTGTTCCTGCTGGCAGCGCTTCCGTACTGGCTGATTGCTGCCGAAGCGCCGCACGAAATGGTGGTGGCGGAAAGCGAGCCCGCGGCACGTGCCGGGCTGGAAATTCTTCAGCATGGCGGCAACGCGATTGACGCGGCGGTTGCGACCTCGCTGGCGCTCGGCGTGACCAATGCCGCTTCGTGCGGCATCGGCGGCGGCGGCTTCATGCTGATTTATCTGGCCAAGACCGGAAAACTCTACGCGCTGGATTATCGCGAGGTGGCGCCCAAGGCCGCCACTGCGAACATGTACCTGCGCGACGGCAAGCCCAACGAGGACCTCGCGCGTACCGGAGCGTTGGCGATCGCGGTGCCGGGTGAGATCGCGGGACTGGACGCCGCGGTGAAGCGCTTCGGCACGAAGAAATTCCCGGAGGACGCGGCACCCGCGATCAAACTCGCGCGCGACGGCTTTCCGCTCAGTCCGCACCTGGCCAAGGAAGTCGCGATGGCGGCGCCGCTCCTTGATACGGACCCGGCCTTCCGTACGGTGTACTTCACCACCGACGGCAAACCGGAGTCCGCTGGTGCGACGATCTACAATCGCAACCTGGCCGCGCTGATTGAGCGGCTGGGCGACGACCCGGCGGCGAATTTTTATCGCGGCCCGGTCGCCGACACCATCGCCGCCTATATCAAAGAGCGCGGCGGTATCGTTACTGCCGCCGATCTCGCGAGCTATCAACCGGTGTGGCGCGATCCGATCCATCTCGCATACCGGGACTACGACGTTTATACGATGCCGCCGCCATCGTCGGGCGGAGTGGTACTCGAAATCCTGGGGATGCTGTCGTCGGGGCGGGTGGCGGGACTCGGCGTTGATTCCCCGCCCTACCTCGCGCGCCTGATCGAGGTGATGCGCCAGGGGTTTATCGATCGCGCGCAATACGCCGACCCGGCTTTCGTCAATGTCCCGATCATGGAACTGCTTTCGGCCAAACATATTGCCGAAGCGCGCGACCGCGCGTTCCATCGCTCGAGTCTGCCGCCGATGACGACGGCGGCGCATGACCACGGCACCTCAAACTTCGCGGTCGTTGACAAGGCCGGCAATGTGGTTGACGTGACGACGACGGTCAATACGGTGTTCGGGGCCAAGCTGATGGTGCCGTCGCTCGGCCTCATCCTCAACGACGAGATGGACGATTTCGCCGTAGCACCGGGAGTGCCTAACGCGTTCAAAATCGTCGGCGAAAAAAACAACGAGGTGGCGCCGGGCAAGCGTCCGCTCTCGAGCATGTCGCCGATCATCGCGCTTGAAAATGGGCGGCCAGCCTTGGTGGCCGGTGGTTCCGGCGGTCCCACGATAATCAGTGGCGTGACCCAGGTAACCCTCAACCTGCTCGATTTTCGCCTCCAGCCCGGGGCCGCGATCGCCGAGCCGCGGATCCATGAACAGGCCCAACCCGATCTGGTGTTGGTCGAGGAGAGCGTGCCGGTGAAGACCAAGGGCCAAATGACGGCGATGGGCTACCGGCTCAAGGTCGTGCCCGAACTGGGCGCGGTCAGCGCGATTCGGATCAAACCGGGGGCTTTGCGCGGCGCTTTCGATCAGCGCAAAGGCGGGGGCGCCGTCGGCGATTAACACCAGGCGAGCCTGGTGGTGCGATGCCTCCTGCGCCAGTTAGACTTGAGCGCCGTGCCAGCCAAGTTCGATAGCGCGACCGCGCGCGATGCCGCGATTTCGCCGCAACCCGACGACGAAGCTCGCGGGTCCGGCCTGATCGCGGCGGGCTTCGCTGCGGTGATCGGTCTCGCCGCGTTTCTATTCTTCTTTCATCTCGGTACGTACGGGCTGTGGGAGCCTGACGAGGCGCGCTACGCGGAGATTGCGCGCGAGATGCTCGCATCGCGCAACTTTATCATCCCGCATCTCAATTACGTGCCGTACATCGAGAAGCCGCCGCTGCTCTATTGGCTCACGACGCTGGTGATGAGGCTGCTCGGCGTCAACGAGTTTGCGGCGCGCTTCGTCAACGCCTTCGCGGCGCTGTTCGGCGTAGCGGCGACTGGTTTTTTTGCTGCGAAGACCTTCGGCTCGCGCCGCGCGATCATGGCCGGCGCAGTCCTCGCGACCAGCGCGATTTATGCGGTGATGGCGCAGGTGCTCACTACCGACATGCTGCTGACCGCCGCGATCATCACCGCGATGTACGCCTTCTTTCTCCATTGGCGCGACGGCGGCCGCTGGTGCTGGCTGGCGTATGTCGCGATGGGACTCGCCGCATTGACGAAGGGCCCCGTCGGCGTCGCGATCCCGATCGTCGTCGTGACGATCTTCCTGTGGCGCGAGGGAAATCTGCCCGGCGCGATCCGCCGCTTCCACGCGATCCCGGGTCTCATCGTGACCGCCGCGATCGCCGCGCCATGGTTCGTCGCAATCACGATTCGCGAGCCGGGCTTCTTCGACTTCTATTTTATCGGTGAACATTTCCGGCGCTTCTTCAACGCCAATTACAGCCACGACCAGCCGATCTACTACTACTTCCCGATCATCATCGGGGGCTTCGCGCCGTGGACCTTCACCGTACCGTTCATTCCATGGCGGCGCCTGACGCCGAATGCTGCGCGTCGATTTTGCCTCATCGCAGGCGGCACGGTTTTCGTCGTGTTCTCGCTCTCAAGCGCCAAGCTGGTGCCGTACATCCTGCCCGCGATACCGCCGCTGGCGATCGTGATCGCCGACGGACTCGTAACGGCGATCGATCGCGGCGCCGGCGCCGATTCACGCCGACTCGCGGCACTCGGCCCGCTGCTCGGGATCGCGGGCGCCGGGGTCGTTATGGTCGCGATCCACGCAGCCGAATTTCGCGCGCCTTATCCGATTATGGTGCGACCGGCGCTGTACGCCGCCGGCGCGATTTTCGTACTCGGCGGGATCGCGTGCTTCGTCACCTTCCGAATGCGCCACAACACGCTCGGCCTCGCCGCATTCATTCTAACCGCGGCCGCAGCGTTGATCACGGTCAGTTATGGCCGCCTGATGGCCGAACCCGTCAGATCGTACGCGCAGCTCGCCCGAACCATCGAACGACTCCAGCCGAACGCGCGCCTCGTATGCTATCCGCGCTACGTGCAATCGCTGCCGTTCTATTGCCGGCGCCGCGTGATCATCGTTGGCGCAAAGACTGAGCTCGCCTTTGGATCCGAACACGACCCGGAGGCCGCGGATTATTTCTTTATTCGCCGCGCCGATCTCCTGAAACTCTGGTACGACCCGCGCCCGACCGTCTTCGTGGTCGATCGCTTCATCCTCGATCAACTCGGGCGGATAATCGGCCCGTATAAGGTCATCGCGTCCGATCGGAAGAAGGTCGCAATCATGCGCACCGATACGGCGCCATCTGGCCCGCAACCCGCGGATACACAGCAATTGCAACACGAGTCATCGCGTAGAGAACCATGATGAATGAACCGTTCACTCCCGAGCCTGCGGAGAGCGGCCTCGTCGAAGGGTCGGCGCCGCGCAAAAATCCATACGGCGCGTTCGCCATTCGCGCCGCCCTGGGTATCGCGGTGGTCGCGCTGCTGCTCGGACATTATGATGCGCGACCCGTGTTTCACGCTCTCGCGCGCGAGCGGCTCGGCTACTTCCTCGCGGCCATCGCGCTGTACGTCGCGAGCCAGGTGATGTCGGCGTGGCGCTGGCAGTTGCTCGCGCGGCTCAACTCGATTCCCGGACCGTTTCGCGAATACCTCGCCTACTACTTCGTCGGCGTCTTCACGAATCTGTTTGTGCCCGGACTCGTCGGCGGCGACGCGGCGCGCGCGCTGTATCTCGGCCGGCGCCACGATCGGCTCGCCGCCGCGATCGCGTCGGTCGTCGCCGACCGCGGGATCGGCTTGCTCGCACTCTTCTGGTTCGCCGCCGGATGCGCGCTGACGATGCGCGCGGTGACGCTGCCGCCAAGCGTGCTGCACGTCACCGTGACGATTGGCGCCATTGCGCTCGCCGGATGGCTCGCATCGCCGTTGCTCGCCGGCCTGATGCCTCGTTTCGGCGGACGCTTCGCCCGCCTCGCCGGATTTCTCGAACCCATCCTGCCGTATATGCGCCGCCCCGCCGCGCTGATTCCCGCGATTATCCTTTCGCTCTTGCTCCAGGCGACGCTCGCCGTATGCCAATATCTGCTGGCGCGCGGCCTCGGCCTCCACACCTCGCTCGCGACCTTCATGCTGTGCGTGCCGATCGCCAATGTCTTCGCGAGTCTGCCGATCACGCTCAACGGTCTCGGCGTGCGGGAAGCCGCCTATCTCGTTCTGTTCGGATATGCGGGCCTCGCCCGACCCGACACCATCGCGCTCGGCCTGCTCTGGTTCGCGAGCACGATGCTGGGCGGCCTGACCGGCATCTTCGCGTTCGTCACCACGAAGCTACCGGTATCATCCGGCGACGAATCCGAGCCTGGGTCTCAAACTGTGCCCTGAGGAGGCATCACCAGGGGTCGGGGCCGGTCGTTTCAAAGAACCCGCCGGTGGGACCGGCCGCCGGCAACAGCGCTAGACGCACCGTCTCGGCCGCCCCTTCCTCGACGGTCTGATGGCCTCGATGCCCATTGAGGTCGGTCGCCGTATAACCGGGATTCGAGGAGTTCACCTTGATTGCGGTCCCGCGCAATTCGTAGGCGAGTTGAACGGTCAGCATGTTCATCGCCGCCTTCGAGGCGTTGTACCCAAGCAACTTGACCGGGGCGTACTCCCAGTTCGGGTCGGCGTTCCACGCGAGCGAGCCAAGGCCGCTGGAGACGTTCACGACGCGCCCGGCCGTCGCCTTGCGCAGCAGTGGAAGCATGGCCTGTGTGACGGCGAGCGTGCCGAAGAAGTTGGTCTCCATCACGCGACGGACGACGCTGAGATCGACGGCGCCGGGCGGACCGTCGCCGGGGTCATTGATGCCGGCGTTGTTCACCAGAACGTCGAGCCGCTGGAATTCGGTCGCGATTAGAGCCGCCGTCGCAACGATCGTTTCCGGCCGTACGAGGTCGAGTTCGACGTAGCGAACGTCGAGGTTCTCGGCCCGGAGTTTCGCGGCTGCCGCCTGACCAAGCCCGGTCTTGCGGGCGCCGAGCATCACGGTCAAGCCTGCCATGCCCAAGCGCCGTGCCACCTCAAACCCGATCCCTTTGTTCGCGCCGGTGATCAGCGCTATCCTATTAGACGAGTCCTGCATGGGATTTCCCTCTTCAATTGATTACCGAGGCCTAACCCGCGTTCGAAGGTGCTGATCGCCTCGCAGATTACTTCTCCGAACTATTCGCCTCCGGAATTTCACGGACCAGCGACGATTTTCAGGCCATTATTGCCTTCATGTGATCGCGTGAATATAGTCTCACTAACCTTTCGGACAGGCTTCTCCGGAGTGACTTGCGCATGGATGTGATGAAGACGCTTTTTCTCAATCCCCCCTCCTACGATGACTTCGATGGAGGCGCGGGATCGCGCTACCAGGCGACGCGCGAGGTCTGGTCGTTCTGGTACCCGACGTGGCTCGCCTATCCGGCTGGCATGATCCCGGGCGCGCGCCTGCTCGACGCTCCGCCGCACAACTACACCCCGGAAATGACGGTCGCGGAAGCCAAGAACTACGACTTCATCGTGATTCACACTTCGACCCCATCCCTGCGCATGGATGCGCGCACGGCCGAGGCGATCAAGGCTGCCAATCCCAATTGCATCATCGCATTCGTGGGTGGTCATCCGACGGCGCGCGCGGAGGAAACCCTCAAGCTCAGCCGATCGATTGATATCGCCGCCCGCAAAGAGTTCGACTTTTCGATGCTCGAAGTCGCGCAAGGGATGGATTGGTCGAAAATTGGCGGCATCAGCTATCAGAAAAACGGCATCATCAGCCATAATCCCGACCGCCCGATTCTTTCCAACGAGGAACTCGACAAGCTGCCCTTCGTCAGCGAAGTTTACGAGAAGAACCTCGATTACCTGCGCTACAACAGCCCCTACTGCCAATATCCGTACGTCTCGCTATACACCGGTCGCGGATGCCCCGCGCGTTGCACCTTCTGCCTGTGGCCACAGGTTACCCAGGGGCACAAGTATCGCGTGCGCAGCCCCGAGAACGTCTATGAGGAAGTGGCCGCGTTGAAGGCGAAGTTCCCCAAGATGAAGGAGCTCTTTTTCGACGACGATACCTTCACCGCCGATCCGATGCGCGCGCGGAAGATCGCGCAGTTGATCAAGCCGCTCGGCATCACCTGGTCAACCAACTCGCGCGCCAACGTCGATTACGAGACCCTCAAAATTCTGAAAGACGGCGGACTGCGGCTTTTTGTCGTCGGTTACGAGAGCGGCAACGCCAAGATTCTCGAGAACATCAAAAAGGGCGTGCGCATCGATCGTGCGCGCCGCTTTACCAAAGATTGCCACGACCTCGGCATCCTGATTCACGGCACGTTTATCCTGGGACTCCCCGGCGAGACCAAGGAGACGATCGAAGAGTCGATGCGTTTCGCGCGCGAGATGGATTGCGAGACCATCCAGGTCTCGCTGGCGTCGCCCTATCCCGGCACCGAACTGTATGACTACGTGACCAAAAACGGTTTTCTCGCGGTCGATCCGCTGCTCGACGAGTCCGGCTACCAGAAGTGCACGGTGCAGTACCCGGGTCTGACCAACGATGAGATCTATCAGGCGGTCGAGCGCTTTTATCGCAGCTTCTATTTCCGTCCGCGCTACATCTTGAAGGCGCTGCGCAAGATGGTGAGCTCGCGCGAGGAATGCAAGCGCCTGCTAGGTGAGGGCAAGCAGTTCCTTTCCACCATGCGGGCGCGGCGCGCGCAATCGCGCGCCGCCGAGCATTCGGCGCAGGCGGCCTGACGCGCACCGCGGTCCGAATCAGGTACGGCTTTCAGGATAGCGGCGCCGCAGCGGTCAACTGCCGGTCGCTGTCGGCGCAGCGCACTCCCTCATGAAAATCATTGCGGACTTCGCGGCCGCCTGCGTCGCAATCTCGCTCGGCTATTACGTGGCCGCCTCGATCGCCGCGCTGCGCTTCGCGATGCGCGCCTCGTCGCCGGCGCCACCGCTTCCCGCAAGCGTGCCGCGCGTCGCCATCCTGAAGCCGCTGCACGGCCTTACGCAAAGCTTGCGCGATCAGATTGTCAGCTATTTCAAACTGGACTACCCCCGCGTCGATTACTACTTCGGTGTTGCCGACGCCGCCGATCGCGCGGCCGAAGTCCCGGTTGAATTGCACGGGCTCTATCCGCAGCGGCCAATGGAACTGGTTGTTGGCGGCGAACCCGGCTGCGCCAATCGAAAGGTCGCCAAGCTGATAAAAATGGGCGACCTCGCCGGGAATGCGGACCTCTTCGTGATGAGCGATGCGGACATCGCCGTCGATTCCGACCATCTGCGGCGGCTGGTCGGTGAACTCGCGGCAAACGATAAACTGGGCGTCGTTTCATGCCTCTATCGCGCGCGCCCCGGGGGCCCGCTCGCATCGCGGCTCGAAGCGCTCGCGGTCAATACCGACTTCACTCCGATGGTGATGCTGTCGGCGGCGATCGAACCGGTGCGCTTTGCGCTCGGTGCGACGGTCGCGATCAAGCGCCCCGCACTCGACGCAATCGGCGGCTTCCGCGTGCTCAAGGATATGCTTGCCGACGACTACTACATCGGCAAACTCGCCGCCGACCGCGGATGGGGGGTGGCGCTCTCCAGTTCGATCGTCACCACTGTCACCCACGAACAAACCTTCGCGGATTTCTGGAATCATCAACTGCGATGGGCCCGTACCTACCGTACGATCCGTCCGCTCAGCCTCGCTACCATCCTCATCCACGGTCCGTTCTGGGCGCTCGTGCTGGTGGTCGCGTCGGGCGCGAGTGCGTTCGCGATCAAGGCGCTGATCCTCGTCCTGATAGCGCGGTTGGCGATGGCCACGCTGATGCTGCGCAACATTCTGCGCCTGCCCGAATTGACCCGCGATGTTTGGCTGGTCCCGTTCAAGGACCTTTGCATGACCGGCATCTGGTGCGCGAGCCTGCTCAGCAACAAGGTCCAATGGGCCGGCCGCACGCTCGAAATCCTCGCCGATGGCACGCTGCGGGAAGTCGATGGATAAGCCGCCCGCGCTTGGCCTCCCCCTCGGTCTTGGCCTCGTCGCCAGCGTCCTGTTGGCAAGCGGCCTCCTGATGATGAAGAGCCGCTCCGCGATGCTGCCACGGGCGCACGCGGGCAAGATGCTTCACTCGATTTTCATCTGGATTCGCGACCCGGTCTGGAGCGCCGGCCTCGGCGTGCAGGCGATTGGCTACGCGGTTTACCTCGTCGCCCTCAGCGACGCGCCGGTGTCGCTGGTCGCAGTCATGATGCAGGCCGGGATCGGACTGTTCGTCGTCTTCGCGGTGCTGTTCCTGCATGAACGGGCAAGCGCTCGTGAATGGGCGGGCATCGGCGGCATTGCTGCCGCGATGGTGATGCTGGCGCTATCGCTCGAAGGCGGCGCCGTCCAGGGTCACGCGACCGCTTACGCGCTCTACACTCTAACCGCAATCTCGATCATCCTCGCCGCGGTGCCCCATGCGTTTGGGCGCCTGCGCCGCAGCGGTGCGGCAACTGCAATCGCGTCGGGCGTCGCCTTCGGACTCGGCAGCATCTTTACCAAGGCGCTGGCAGATAGTTTTATCGCACAGACGGGCACTGCCCTGGTGGTCCGCGTATTTGCCGATCAGTGGCTCTACTTTGCGAGCACCGCGAATATCACCGGCTTGATACTCCTGCAGAATTCGTTCCATTCGGCGCGCGGGATCATCGCGATGCCGCTCTCGTCAGCAATTTCGAACCTGGTGCCGATCGTCGGCGGGATGGCCGCCTTCGGTGAAACTCTGCCCGCCGATCCGATCGCCGCACTGCTGCGGGTCGGCGCGTTCGCGTTGACGATCGCCTGCAGCGGATTACTCGCGACGGCTGAGATGACGGCGTGAACCTTGAGCGAGCCAGTTCGTGTCCTTCAGTTCGTGACCTTCTCCGAGCGCAGCGACGCGATCTCGTCCGCTGAATAGCCGGCAGCACCGAGGATTTCCTCCGTATGCTCGCCGAGCCGCGGCGGCATCAGACGCTTGACCGATCGCTCACCGTCGATGCTGACCGGTATGTCAACGAACTTCATTTCCGGGATGCGAAAATCCGGCGCCACCGGCGGGAACATCCCGAGCGTGTTGACCTGCTCGTCGGCAAACACCTGATCGAGCGTGTTGATCGGACTGACCGGCACGCCCATCTTTTGCAGTTCCTCAATCAATTTCGCGGTCGTGAAGCGCCGGGTTTCGCGCTCGAGAATCTCGTGCAATTCGAGCCGATGCGGCACGCGCGCGCTGTTGCTGTCGAAGCGCGGATCGCGCGGAATTTCGGCGAGTCCGAGCACTTCGCAAAATCGCCCGAACAGCCGATCATTGCCGGCCGCCACCAGCACCCACGCATCGGAAGTCTGAAACGCCTCGTAGGGCGCCGCCGCCGGCGAGGTCGATCCGGCGGGTCCCTGCACCTCGCCGGTCGCCATGTAGTTGGTCATCATCAGCGTCGTCCAGGCCACGCCGGTCTCGAGCAGACTGGTACGGACGCGCGAGCCTTTGCCGGTCTTGCCGCGCTCGATAATTGCGGCGAGCACGCCGCTGAAAAGCCACAGCCCCGATCCCTGATCGATGATCGGCACAACCACGCGCGCGGGCGGCGCGCCCGGATGCCCGTTCATGCTGATGATTCCCGAATACGCCTGCCCCAGCGGATCGTAGCCGGGAAGATTCTTCATCGGGCCGAAGTCGCCGAAGCCGCTGATCGACGCATAGATCAGGCGGGGGTTTTCCACTGCGAGATCTTCGTAGCCGAGACCGCGCGATTCGGTGCTGCCAGGCTTCATCGAGTGCACGAAGACGTCGGCCGTGCGCGATAGCCGCCGCACGATATCACGGCCGCGCGGATGATCGAGATCGGCGCAGATGCTTTTTTTGTTGCGATTGTTGGCGAGATGAACGGTGGACTCGCCGTGCCAGAGCGGCGCGAAACGGCGCCCATCGTCGCCACCGGCGGGGCGTTCGATTTTGATTACGGTCGCGCCGAAGTCGCCGAGCAGTTGCGTGCAGTAGGGCCCCGCGATGTTCTGCGTGAGATCGACGACCGTCAGTCCGTCAAGTATTGCCGGCATCCGGCCACCACCGTCCAATCGATTCTGCGTTGCAAATAAAGCCGCGCGCGGCGCCTTGCTCAGCGGTCGTGCGCGGCCGGCAGAAGTTACTCAGGTAAATTTCGCCTTGGGCACTGCGAGGCCCGGGATTTCGCTGCGCGTCTTGAAGATCGTCCCCTTCTTGTCCTTGTCGTCGGTATTGTCCGCGGTGACGATGTAAAGATCCTGCAAGTCCTTGCCGCCGAAGGTCAGGCTGGTGACGAACTTGGCCGGGATCTTCCGGCGATAATCGATGGTGCCGTTGGGCTTGAAGCGCACGACCTCGCCCGACTTGACCGTCGCGACCACCACGCCGCCCTCGGCATCGATCGCGAGTCCGTCGGGCCAGCCCTCGGGAATCTTCGCGAACACGCGGCGATCCTTGACCGTGCGATCGGGTTGCACGTCGTACGCCCACACCGCTTGCGTGGTCGAATCGGCATGATAGAGCAGCTTGCGATCGGGGCTGAAGCCGAGTCCGTTGGTGACCTCGATTCCCTCCCACAGCTTGGTGACCGTGCCGTCGGGATCGACGCGGAACAGATTGCCTGGTACCGGTTTCTGGTCGGAGAGCGCGTCGAATTCCAGCGAGCCGACGAAGATGCTGCCGTAGTCGTCGGGCTGCAAATCGTTGAGCCCCTTGAGCGGACGCCCTTCCCATTCGGTGAAGAGGTTGCGGCTGGTGCGCGTCGCCTCGCTCCAGTAGATCAGTCCACGGCCTGAGCAAACGAAGCCGCCGCCCTGGTTAATCGCGATGCCACCGACGCCCTTGCGTCCGGGAATCAGCGTTTCGATTTCACCGCTGGGACTGCGCCGATAGACTCCGCCGTTGGGAACATCGCTGAAGTAGAGACGGTTCTGATCGTCGACGCGCGGTCCTTCGAGCAGGCCGTAGCCGCTCGCGAGAACTTCCAATGTCGTCGCCATCGTGGGTTTCCTCCAGCGCCGGATGTACCACGATCTGCGTTTGAACGCACCTCGCAGAGTCGAGCCTTTATGCGCACGTCGCCGACTCCTTAGCTCGCTCCGCTGCGCTAGTGTGCTCGGCTCGCAGGCTCGCCTGGTGTTGCGGTCGGGATCAAGCGCGGCGGATTTGCATAAACCTGGAGCAACGAGGCGGGCGGACCGAAGCTCGGCGCTCCAGCCCGCTCGCCTCCGAATGGCTAGAACAATGCGAGCGGATTTACCGGCGACGCAGTGCCTTGCTTGAGCATTAGCGGCGCCATCACGAACTGGAACTCGTAGCGATTGTGCTTGCGGCAAGTCTCCGACACCGCGTCGAGGTCGGCGTTGTCGATCAGATGCAGACTCGTGAACAATTTCAATTCATCCAATCGAGCCATGTTAGTGAGAATGCAAATAAACTCAACTATTCTGCATACTACTTCTAGAAATGGGCGTCGCCGGGTAGCGGCGACATCGGCGACGTCTTACGGGTCTCCGACAGACGCAGCCGCCGATGGCACAGGTAGATCAGAACCGGCTGGAGCAGGCGCGTCATCAGCATGATCGCGAGCGCGCCGCCGATGACGACGATCGCGAGTGGACGTTGCGTCTGCGCACCGATGCGCGTGGAGAGCGCCGCCGGCAGCAGTCCGAGCGCGTCCACGAGGTCGGTCATCATCGCCGCGCGCAGGCGGCGATCGGAGCCCATGATGATCGATTCGACAAACGGATGGCCCTCGTTCCAGAGCTGACGAATGTAGAAGCTCAGCAGGATTCCATCCATCGTGGCGATGCCGAAGATCGAGATGAAGCCGACCGCGGCGGAGACGCTGAACGGCGTGCCGGTGAGAAACAGCCCCAGAATACCGCCCATACACGCGACCGGAATCTGCGCCATGATCACGAAGGTATCAACCAGCGACGTGGTCGCAGCATAGAGCACGCCGGCGATCAGGATCAGCGCGAAGGGTACGACGATCATCAGGCGGCGGTCGGCTTGCTGCAGTTCGCCGTACTCGCCCGCCCATTCGAGATGGACGCCTTCCGGCAGCTTCACCTGCGCGGCAACCGTATTTTTGGCGCTCTCAACCGCGCCCTGCAGGTCGCGGCCGCGCACGGCGAAGCGCACCGGTACATAACGCTCGAGCCCCTCGCGATAAATGAATGAAGCGCCCTCGGCGGTGTTGATCTGCGCTACTTGGCCGAGCGGTATCTGGCCTCCCCCCGGCAACGGCACGCGGATATCGCGGATGGCGGCGAGGCTCGATCGGAATTGCTCCTTCCAGCGCACGACCAGATCGAAACGGCGATCGCCCTCGAGCACTTGGGTCACCGCCTGTCCGCCGATCGCCGCCTGCACCACCGCCGCAACGTCGCCGACGTTGAGCCCGTAGCGCGCGCATTGCGCACGGTCCGGCGTGATCACAAGGTTCGGCTGGCCGAGTGATCGGTAGACCGCAAGGTCGACGATGCCCGGCACCCCACCCATCACCTCGACCACCTGGTTGGCGATGCGCTCGTCAACCTCGAGGTCCGGACCGAAGACCTTGACCGAGTTCGATCCCTTCACGCCCGACAGCGCCTCGTTGATGTTGTCCTCGATGTTCTGCGAGTACCCGAAGTTGACGCCCGGAAATTCTCGCGTGAGCTTATCGTCGATTTCCTTCACCAGCCGCGACTTGCTCATCCCCGCGGGCCACTGGTCCTGCGGCTTGAGATCCACCGAAAACTCACAGTTGAAGAAACCGGTCGTTTCGGTGCCGTCGTCGGGGCGGCCCAATTGTGAAACCACCGTCGTTACTTCCGGAAATGAGATGAAGGCTTCGCGCATGCGGTTAACCAGCACCGCGCCGTGGTCGAGCGAGATCGTCAGCGGCATCGTCGCGCGGGCCCAGATGTTGCCCTCCTCGAGCTTGGGTAAAAACTCGCCGCCGAGTAATGGAAAGAGCGCGAACACCGCCAGCGCACAGATTACGATCGCGGACAGCGTCACCTTGGGCCACTTCAAAATTCGCACGAACAGCCCGTGATAGAAGCGGCTGATGAGGCCCCACAAGCGCTCGCGGCGAAGCTTGATACCATGCCTGAAGGCGAACGAACTGAGCACCGGCGAAAGTGTGACCGCCAGCAGGATCGCCGTCCCGAGCGCATAGGCGTAGGCGTGCGACATCGGCGAAAAGATGGCGCCCTCGACGCCGCGCATCGTGAATAGCGGCAGGAACGCAATCACAAAGATCAGCGTCGAGAACAGGATCGGACCGCCGACCTCCTGTGCGGCCGCCAATACCCTCAGCCGCGTCCGGCCATCCTCCATCACGGGTTCGGTCGTAAAATGGTGATGGATGTTCTCCATCACGACGACCGTCGAGTCGATGATGATGCCGAAGTCGATCGCCCCAAGCGAAATCAGATTGGCGGGCGTATTCCCCAGCCACATCAGCAGGAACGCGCCACAGAGCGCGAGCGGAATGTTGATCGCCGTGATCGAGGCGCTGCGCATATCGCCGAGAAAGAAGATCAGCACGAGGAAGACCAGGACGATGCCGATCGACAGATTTTCGAAGACCGTCCGCAGCGTCGTCGTCACTAGCCCCTGCCGATCGTAATAGGGGACGACTTTGTAGCCACGCGGCATGATGCCGGAGGTGTTGAGCCAATCGACCTTGTGCTGCACGCCGGCGAGCGTCTTGAGCGTGTCCCCATATTTTCGCATCAGCACAATGCCGGTGACGACCTCGCCGCGATGGTTCATCCCGACTATGCCCAGGCGCGGCGCATAGCCGACACTTACCTCGGCGACGTTGGCGACCGTGATCGGTGTGCCCTTGCTCGCGGAAAGTACGATGTTGCGAATGTCATCGAGTGACTGGATGAAGCCGACTCCGCGAACGTCAAAGGCCTGCTCGCCGACCGCGAGATAATTGCCGCCGGCGCTGGTGTTGGAGTTCGCAATCGCGCTCGCCAGTGTAGAGAGCGGCACCTGGTAATAGGTCAGTTTCTGCGGATCGACGTCGACATGGTATTGCTTGGTCAGCCCGCCGAAGCCGCTAACATCGACCACTCCCGGAACGGTCTTGATCTGTTTCTCGAGTACCCAGTCCTCGATCTCCTTCTCCTTGAGCAAATCATGATCGGGACTCTCGACGGTGTAGCGATAAATCTCGCCGATCGGATTCTCCGGTGAGATTCCGGGCGTAATCCCTTGTGGCAACGAAACGAAGGCAAGCTGGTTGATAGTCTGGGTGCGGTCGAAATTGTAATCGGTGTCCCAGTCGAAATAGCAGCGAATGTCGGAGAGCCCGTAGAGCGAAATCGAACGCGTCGCCTGCAGCCCGAGCATCCCGGAAAGGCCGAATTCCAGCGGCACGGTTACCAGCCGCTCGACCTCCTCTGCGCTGAGCCCGTTGGGCAGCGTCAGCACCTCGACCATCGGCTGCACCGGGTCGGGATAAGCCTCGATATCGAGATGGGTGAAGGCGAAGACTCCCACCGCAAGCAGGATAATCGCGGCGCCAACTACCACGATCCGCTGGCCCAGCGCCAGGCCCATCAACGCTTTAATCATTGCCGCGCCGCCATCTCAGGAGCTTTCGCCGTTGGCCTGATGCCATAACGCGTTGACCTGAATCGACTCGGCTGCGACCACGCGCTCGCCCGCCCTGAGGCCCGACAGCACGCGCGCCAGGCTCTGCTCCTTCCACGATCCGATTTCGACCCTGCGCCGATCGTATCTTCCGCCGCCCAGATCGACGTACACATAGTAGTCGTTGGTATCGAACACCAGCGACTCCATCGGCACGACCAGCGCAGAGCCGCGGTTAGTGATGATGCGCACGCGCGCGAGCATGTCGGGCTTGAGCTGAGCCTGCGGATTCTTGACCTCGCAGCGGATTTGCAGCGTATGCGTATTGGGGTCAACGCCGGGGCTGACGCGCGAAATGAAGCCGCTGAAAACCTGGTCCGGATATGCGGTCGTCACCGCCTCCAGATGTTGCCCGGGATGGACTCGCGCCAGATCGTCTTCATAGATATTCGCGACGATCCACACATCGTTGAGCGTGCCGAGTGAATACAGCACGTCGCCCGGATTAACGGCGGCACCGCGCACGGCCTTGTTTTCGATCACCGTGCCGCTGATCGGCGCTCTCATCCATATGGTGGGATTCGGTGCGCGGATCGCCGCGATATCCGCCTCGTCCATGCCGAGCAATCCGAGTTTGCGGCGCGCCGCCGAGACCATCGCAGCGCTCAGATTCTCGCCGCCCGCGACCGTCGCCGAAGTCGCGAACGCCGGCACGGCGCTCAGTTTCGCCGTCGTCTGCGCCTGCAGGTACTCGGCCTCGGCGGTCATAAAGTCGGGACTGTAGAGCGCGACGATCTGCTCGCCGCGCCGCACGTTGTCCCATTGCGAAACGCGGGTCGCCTCGATCCGGCCCGCGACGCGGGAAACAATCGTCGAGACCCGCTGATCGTCAAAGGCGACCTGTCCACTCGCTTCGAGCACGCCGGGCAGCTCGATCTGCCTGACCTCGGCGATCGTCAAGCCGGGTATCTGCGCACCCGAAATCTGAAGCACCTTCACCCTGTCCCCTTGCGTAACCAAACGCGGCGCCGGGGCGGGCGTAGCGACCGCGGTGTGTCCCGGCGCGGGACCTCCGCATCCGGCGGCGCTCACAACCAGCGCGAGAATCGCCGCGCCGATCAAATGAAGCTTGCTCTCCGTGAGGCGCCGATGTGCGGGAAAACAGCGCATCACTTTTCCAACGGTCCTCCGATGGCCTGCTCCACCGCTACGCGCGCGGCCAAGAATTGATTCGCCGCCTGCAAATAGGCGACGCGCGAATCTGAGCTGCGCCGGATCGCACTCGCAAGCGTTACAAAATCGATTTTGCCGGACTGGTAGGCTATCAGGGCAACCTGGAAATCCTGCTGCGCCAGCGGAATCAGCGAATCGCGATAGAGCACCGCAGTCTTATACGCGAGCTGCGCGTTGCGGTAGAGGGTGGTGAGGATCGCGGCGGTCTGGTTCCTGATCGAGTCCAGATCGTTGCGCGCGGCCTCGAGGTTATAGTTCGCGCGCTGGACGTCCTCGTTCTGCTTGATCCAAAAGAACACCGGCAGGTTAAACGAGATGGTGAAGCCGTAGTCCTGTAGTCGACTTGGGGACGGGGCTGCGCTCGCGAGCAGATAATTGTCGAAGACAAAGCCGAGCGTGTAGTCGGGCGCGTATTCAAGACGGGCGAGCCGCAACGCCACCTCGGAACTGCTCTGCGCTAGCGCCGTTTCCAGGATCTCCTGGCGCAGCGCGATTGCGCGATCAATCAGATGGTCGAGCGACGCGGTAAGCGGGTTGAGCTCAAATTTGCGATCGAGCTTGAGCGGTTCCTGCGGGCGCCGGTAGAGCAACTGATCGATCGTCGTCTCGTCGTTGGCCTCGGCCTCGCTCAATTGTTCCTGCTGCTGGCGCGCGACCGCCAGGTCGTACTCCGCGCTGATAAAGTCGGTCTGCGTCACCTGGTTGGCCGAGTATGCGACCTGAGTGACATTGAGCACCCGATGCAGGTTATCGACGGTGGTGCCTTGCAAATCGCTTAGCGCACCATCTAGCAGCGCCTGATAGTAAGCGGTCTCGGTTTGCGCGCGGACATCGCGAATCATCGCCTCGTAAGTCAGCCGCGCGACCTCAGCCGCTTGCCGGGCCTGCTCCGCCTGCAGCAAGGCCTTACCCGGAAATTGAAGCGCCTGAGAAAGCTGGAGCGAATGGAGCGACGCGTCGCTAAAGCCGTTGGTCGGACTATCTATGTTCTGGTAGCTGAAGATTGGATCGGCCGGCGCATAGTTCTGCTTGATCGAATGGACCGCCGCTTCCCAGCGCGCGCGCGCCGATTTGACCTGTGGATTGACCTCGAGCGCGACTTCAACGAGTTGCGCCGCGTCGAGACCCGCTTCGGCATCCAGAGCATTCGTGCGCGTCGCGGCAGCGAGAATCAAAGCCACCGTCAGGGCGATCTGCCTCGCTTTCATCACCGTACCCGTGCCTCACCGCCGACGATTTCGGACTTACGAAACGGTCGCACCATTCTCCATGATTCGCACACGCACTCCAATCGTTCGGCGGGGAAAGCCAGGTTAACGAACGATTAAGCCGCTGGCGCGAACCCCCGCGAATATAAACGATCCTGATCGCCAGCGGTTCCGCTCGTATTTGGCCGAAACGAAACCGGCGCACCGCATTTGCACGGCGCGCCGGTCCCTTCACTGAATGATGAGGTCTGACTAGTGAGACATATTCATGCCGGGCATATCGCCGGAACCAGCAGCGCCGCCGCCCGCTCCGGAATCGCCGGCGGCCGGCGCGCTCGATGAGTTGGCAGGCGTGCTCGAGCTCGTCGCATCGGCGCTCGCTTGCGTGCCCTGGTAATGCGCCTGCAGGTCGCGCAGGTAAACGACTACCTGCCACCGCTCCGACGAGGTCATCGCGTCGTTGTACGAGGGCATCCAGATGCCACCGTTGCGGATATAGCCGTAGATATAACCGTCGGGGAGGTTCTTGCTCACGCCGGTCATCAGGTTGGCCGGCTTGTGTGCGAGCAGATGAACCACTGTTCCATCGCCCGACCCGCCGATGCCGTGGCAAGGCGAACAGTTCGACAGGAAGAGCTGCTCGCCGTGTTTGAGGTTTTCAGGCGTGGCCGTGAGCGGATTGTGCATCTTCACGGTCATTGCTTCGAGCTTCATCTGCGGCACCGCTTGATCATCGGCGCCTGGCAATCCGTCGGGCTGGCCAGGATGGTTATTATAATGAATGCCGTCAACCGGCAGGACGCCATCCGGCATCACGCGCGGCGCCATGTCGAGCGGCTGAATCGCGGCTCCGCGGAACATATCGATACTCCACGGAAAGGCATGCGCCGCCGGCACGTTCCTCGCGAAGATCATTGCCATCGCGGATGCGGCTGCGGCTATTCTGCCGCGCATTTTCGAGCCTGCTGGTGCCTCGGCGGTTGAATGATTCCGGCTCCGGTTCATTTATATTACGTATCCAGGTTCCTTGATTTTTGGTCCACGCACCCGGCAAAACTCATCCGCCGCAAGTGCGATCCGCCGACCTCTAATCGACGGACACGCAAACATACTCTGTCAGACGCGCCGCGATCAAATCCCGTCATGCAATTAACGTCAAGGAAGCGGACCACCCAATTCACGCCGCACGTTCAACTCACTTGCTGACGACGACGTAACCGACCATCCCGTCCTTCTCGTGCGGCAGGCACACATACTTATAGGTTCCCGGCACGGTGAACGTGTAATCGAATGTGCTTCCCGGCTTCATAAAGCCCGAATCGATGGGCTTCGCACCGGGCGGACTCGCAACGTCGCCGGGCTTCTGCGCGCTGTCGGGATCGGTGGTAACGCCATGGAGCGTCTGGGCATTGTTGACCCATTCGACGGTCTGGCCGACCTTGATCGCGACCTTCGTCGGCATGTACATCGGTGGCTTGTCGGTCATTTTCACTACTACCGCCGCTCCCGCAATTGCCGTCGCGGGCGCCATCAGAACCGCCGCTCCGGTGAGCGCCAGGATCCCGCCGAGGGACGCGGCGAAGTAACACCCGCATCCAGTGAGTCTTTGATTAATCGTTTTTCGCAGGGTCGTCATTTCAGAGAGCGAGCACTTCGGTATGGCGAAGCTCGCGGTATTTTCCGTTTGAACTAGCTCCATTTTGCCGGTCGACCAGCTCGCATTCCCTTCGTCGAAGTGACCGTCGGCCGCGCGGCAGCATCAAAAATAGTTTTAGTATTGGTAATTTGTCAACCACCGCTATTTTAGCGTTGCTTCTATTGAAATGCCAAGCCGGGTGATTTTCGAAGGACGCTGACGCACAAAAAGGGGCGGAGGGACCTTTGGTCCTCACGCCCGCGGCGATTTCGCTCACCGTGGACGGCCGTTCATGCCGCGGCGTTCTGTTTTTGGCTCGGCCTGATTTCAAAGCCGTGCGGTCCCGTATCGACGATCACGTGCGAGCCGTCGCGAATCTCGCCCAGCAGCAGCTTGCGCCCGAGCGTGGTTTCGAGTTCGCGCTGAATCGTCCGCCGCAGCGGCCGCGCTCCATAGACCGGATCGAAACCTTGTTCGGCGAAGTAGTCGCGCGCCTTGTCGGTCAATTCCAGTTCGATTTTGCGTTCGGCCAAACGCCCGCGCAGCCGTTCGAGCTGAATGTCGACGATCTGGCGCAGCTGCTCCCGCGTCAGCGGATGGAACACGACGATCTCATCGACGCGGTTGAGAAACTCCGGCCGGAAGCTCTGGCGCAGCACTTCGAGGCATTGCTCCTTCATCTTCTCGTAGTTCTGCCCCTTGAACGTCAGTATCAACTGACTCGCCAGATTCGACGTCATGATGACGACGGTGTTCTTGAAGTCCACCGTACGGCCGTGACCGTCCGTCAGCCGCCCGTCGTCGAGCAGTTGCAGCAGGACGTTGAAGACGTCGGCGTGCGCCTTTTCGATCTCGTCGAACAGGATCACCGAGTACGGGCGACGCCGCACCGCTTCGGTCAATTGACCACCCTCGTCATAGCCGACGTAGCCGGGGGGCGCGCCCACCAGCCGCGAGACCGTATGCTTCTCCATGTATTCCGACATGTCGATGCGGATCATCGCGGCTTCGTCGTCGAACAGAAACGCGGCGAGCGCCCGCGCCAGTTCGGTCTTGCCGACACCGGTCGGCCCCAGGAAGATGAACGACCCGATCGGGCGATTGGGATCCTGCAATCCCGCACGCGCACGCACGACCGCGTCGGCCACCGCCGTCACCGCCTCGTCTTGTCCGATGACGCGCTTGTGCAGATGTTCCTCCAGATGGGCGAGCTTCTGCACCTCGCCTTCCATCAGGCGCGACACCGGCACTCCGGTCCATCGCGCGACGATCTCGGCGATATCCTCCTCGTCAACCTCTTCCTTGATCAGCCGCGAGCCGCCGCTCTTGTCGGCGATTTTTTCGGCTTCGGCCAGATCCTTTTCAAGGGTCGCAAGCTTGCCGTATTGCAACTCCGCTACCTTGTTCAAGTCATACTCGCGCTTCGCCTTCTCGATCTCACGGCGGGTCTGCTCGATCTCGCTCTTGATTTTGGAAAGCTTCTCGAGGCCGCCCTTCTCGCTCTGCCATTGCGCCTGTACCGTAGAGCGTCGTTCGTGCGCCTCCGCCAGTTCCTTTTCCAGTTTGACCAGGCGATCCTTCGAGGCCGCGTCGGTCTCGCGCTTGAGCGCCTCGCGCTCGATCTCGAGTTGCATCACCCGGCGATTGGCTTCGTCGAGCTCAACCGGCATCGATTCCTTTTCGGTGCGCAGCTTCGCCGCAGCCTCATCGACGAGGTCGATCGCCTTGTCGGGCAGGAAACGGTCGGTGATGTAGCGCTTCGAGAGCATCGCGGCGGTCACCAGCGCCGAGTCCTTGATTCGAATCCCGTGATGAACCTCGTAGCGCTCCTTCAGCCCGCGCAGGATCGAGATGGTGTCCTCGACGCTCGGCTCATTGACCATGACGGGCTGGAAGCGCCGCTCCAGCGCCGCGTCCTTCTCGATATATTTGCGAAACTCGTTAAGCGTGGTCGCACCGATACAATGCAACTCGCCGCGCGCAAGCATCGGCTTCAACAGGTTCGATGCATCCATCGCGCCTTCGGCGGCGCCCGCGCCAACCACCGTGTGCAATTCGTCGATAAACAGAATTACGTCGCCCTCGGCCTCCTGCACTTCCTTCAGCACGGCCTTCAGGCGTTCCTCAAACTCACCGCGGAACTTCGCGCCGGCGATCAGCGCGCCCATGTCGAGCGCAACCAGCTTCCGATTCTTGAGGCCGTCGGGCACGTCGCCCGAGACAATCCGCTGCGCGAGTCCCTCGGCGATCGCCGTCTTGCCGACGCCCGGCTCTCCCACCAGCACGGGATTGTTCTTGGTGCGGCGCGAAAGAATCTGCATCACCCGGCGGATTTCCTCGTCGCGCCCGATTACCGGATCGACCTTGCCGGCCGCCGCGAGCTGCGTCAGATCGCGCCCGTAGCGCTCCAGTGCCTGGTAGGTCGTCTCGGGATTTGCGGAGGTCACCCGCTGGCTGCCGCGCACCTTTTGCAGCACCGACATAACCTTGTCGAGCGTGATCCCGGCCTCGCGCAGAATCTTCGCAGTCGCGCCCGGATCGTCGAGCATCGCGATTATCACATGCTCGATTGAGACGTACTCATCCTTGAGCTTGCCGGCCTCCTGTTCGGCGCGCGCGAGCACCCGGTTGAGGCGCTGCGTGATGTAGGTCTGCCCGGCGTCATAGCCGCTGCCACTGATCGAAGGAATCTTGCGTAGTTCGTCGCTGAGCTTCGAACGCACCGTCGAGAGGTTGGCGCCGGCCAATTTCAGGATGGAAGCGGCAAGACCTTCCTCGTCCTCCAGCAGCGCGAACGCCAGATGCTCAACGTCGACCGCCTGATGATGGGCGGTGACGGCGGCGTTCTGTGCGCGGCTCAGCGCTTCCTGAAGTTTTTCCGTAAGACGGTTCGCGTTAACTGCCATTTTTCAATTTCCTCAAGCTTAAAAGTAACCATCGCCCAGCCTTCGGCAACCGCGCCCGCCATTATCGGGAATGGTCAATCCATCACAATGATCCATGCGACCGCAGGCTGAGTCGAAACGACTGCCGGGCCTGAGACGCTAGGCGCCCGCGATCATCATCTCGGCAATCTTGAGGGTCGGCGAGACCACCGCCGAGCGCCAGTGCAGATCGTTGCCAATCATCTCGATCGACTGGAACATCTCTTTCAGATTTCCTGCGATCGTTACTTCCTGCACCGGGTAGGTCAGCTCGCCGTTTTCGATCCACAGGCCGCCCGCGCCGCGCGAATAATCGCCGGTGACGCCGTTGACGCCGAAGCCGATCAGCTCGGTGACGTAAAGTCCCTGCTTGACCGTACCGATGATCTCCTGCGGCGAATGGCGACCCGGCTCCAGGTATAGATTCGTCGGGCTGACACTCGGCGAGTCACCCACGGAGCGGGCCGCATTGCCGGTCGGTCGCAGCTTTAACTTGCGCGCGGAGTACGAGTCGAGCAGATATGTCTTGAGCACGCCCTGCTCGACCAGGCTCTTGCGGTTGGTCGCGAGGCCTTCGCCGTCGAACGGCTTCGAGCCCAACGCGCCAACCATGATGCCATCGTCGTGAATCGTCACCAGCGGCGACGCGATCCGCTCGCCCAACTTGCCCACCAGGAACGATGCGCCCTTGTAGAGCGAAGGTCCCGACGCTGCGCCCGCCAGCGCCCGCAAGAGACTCGCTGCCATGTCGGGATCGAACACTATTGGCACGCGAGTCGTCTTGATCTTGCGCGAGCCGAGCCGCCGCAGCGCGCGTTTCGCCGCCATCGCGCCGACTGCCTCCGCCTCCTCGAGCTTCGCGAAATGGCGGTTGGCCGTGTACCAGAATCCCTGCTGCATCGCGCCATTATCGCCTTGAGCGATTGGTGCAACGCCAAGATGAAACGAAGTGCTTTCGTAATTGCCGGAGAAACCCTGACTGTTCGCGAACATTATGTAGTAGCGGCCGGAGTCGAATTCCGCGCCTTCCGAATTCTTGATGCGCGCATCCGCCGAAAGCGCGGCCCGCTCCGCCCTGCGCGCGATCGCCAGCGCAGTATCGGCATCCACGATCCCCTGATCGTTATCGGCCAGCTCGAGTTCGGGGAAGCTCTTCGGATGCAGCGCCGCGTCGGGCAGCCCTGCGCTCGGATCTGCCGCGGTCAGCCGCGCGAGCCCAACCGTATGCGCGACAAATTCTTCGAGTCCGTCGCGCTCCAGTTCCGCGGTCGAAGCGTTCGCCGAGGATTGTCCGACGAACACGCGAATACCCAGGCGCCGCTCGCGCGAACTCTTGAGCTTTTCGACTTCGCCCAGCCGCACGCCGGCCGCAAGCGACTCCGCGCTGACGCATAGAACTTCCGCCGCGGTCGCGCCATTGCGCCGCGCGACGTCGAGCACCCATTCCGCCAGCGCCGCATCAACCTGTGCCATCTATAATTTCCTTAATGCCTTAGGCGCGCGTGCCGCCGACCGTAATCCCGTCAATACGAATCGTCGGCAAGCCCACTCCGACCGGCACCGACTGACCGTCCTTGCCGCAGGTGCCGATTCCCGAATCGAGCGCCAGGTCGTTGCCCACCATCGAGACCCGCGTCAGCACGTCGGGCCCGTTGCCGATCAGCGTCGCGCCCTTGACCGGCCGCGTCACCTTGCCGTCTTCGATCAGGTAAGCCTCGCTCGCCGAGAATACGAACTTGCCGTTGGTGATATCGACCTGGCCGCCGCCAAAACTGACCGCGTAGAGGCCGTTCTTCACTGAGCCGATGATTTCTTCGGGCGTCGATTCTCCCGCCAACATGAAGGTGTTCGTCATGCGCGGCATCGGCGCGTGCGCGAAACTTTCGCGCCGTCCGTTGCCCGTCGGCGCGGTCTTCATCAGGCGCGCGTTGAGACGGTCTTGCAGATAGCCGCGCAGAATTCCCTTTTCGATCAGCACCGTGCGCGACGTCGGCGTGCCCTCGTCGTCGACATTGAGACTGCCGCGCCGATTCGGAATCGTGCCGTCGTCAATTACCGTGCACAGCGGGCTCGCCACCGATTTTCCGATGCGGCCGGAGAAGGCCGAGACGCCCTTGCGATTGAAGTCGCCCTCGAGCCCATGGCCGATCGCCTCGTGCAGCAGGATCCCGGGCCATCCGTTGCCGAGCACGACCACCATCTCGCCCGCCGGCGCATCGACCGCGTCAAGGTTGACGATCGCCTGGCGCACCGCTTCCCTGGTGTAATGCTTCCAGCGGTCCTGGTCGACGAAATATTTCCACTCGACCCGCCCGCCGCCGCCGTAACTGCCGACCTGCCGGCCCTTGTCGTCCTCCGCGATCACCGTCACGTTGAGGCGGCAGAGCGGCTGAATGTCAGCCGCGACCTGTCCGTCGCTGTTGACGATCATCACGATTTTGCGCTCGGCCGCGAACGACGCCATCACGTTGCGGACGCGCGGATCGCTGGCGCGCGCGAGTTCGTCAATTTCCCGCAGCAGCTTGGCCCGCTCCTCGATCGGCACCTCGAGCGGCGTGCTTTCAAGTTCATAGAGTTGATGCCGCGACACCGGACCGCCCACCTGCACCGCGGGATGCGGGGCGGCGCGGCTGTCGGCGATCGCACGCGCAGCCTCGGCCGCGATTCGCATACGATCGAAGGTCACTTCGTCGGAGTATGCGTAGCCGGTGCGATCCTCGGCGCACACGCGCACGCCCACGCCATGCGAAACGGATTTGCTCGTATGGTTGACCATCGATTCTTCGAGCGCGAGCCCTTCGGCGCTACGGTACTCGAAAAACAGGTCGGCATAATCGGCCTTGCGTTCGAGCGCGTTGCCCAGAATCCGCTCGAGCCCGCTCTCGTTCATGCCGAATCGATTCAGGAAGAATTGCTCAGGCCGGACCAGATCGTTCGCCATCAGTTTCACCCGTCCTTTAACCCATTGTAGCAGACGGTCCCGCTCCTCATCATCAGACTTGATGCGGATATATTCCGCGCATCAGCGGCTGTGGTCGCGTTGGTGGAATTGTTTTCGCCGGCGATGCGCACAAATCCGTCCCCAAATGAAAACGCGCTCCCGCCGATACGGAAGCGCGTTTCCCAATCTTTCGCCGGGCCCGGGGTTGCTCTCTTCCGAACCCTGCCCCCCGGCGTTTAGCCCGCGGCCGCTACCCGCTGGGATTCGACTGTGCCGTCGCGGCGTGCGGCTTTCTTCTTGCGTGGCTTCTTCGCCTCGGCCTTTTCCGCAGTGCCGGTGAATTCAATAATCGATAGTAGCGCCGCGTCGCCCCGGCGCACTCCGAACTTCACGACGCGGGTGTAGCCGCCCGCGCGATCCTTGAAGCGCGGCGCAATCTCGTCGAAAAGCTTTTTAACCGCGGTGCGCGACTGCATAAAGGCAAACGCCAGCCGGCGCGCCGAGAGGTCTCCGCGCTTGCCCAGTGTGACCATCCGGTCCGCGTAGCGCCGCAGTTCCTTGGCCTTGGCATCGGTCGTTTTGATCCGCTCATGCTCGATCAGGCTCAGCACCAGATTGCGGAACAACGCCTTGCGATGAGACGAAGTACGGTTGAGCTTGCGGCCCTGGTTAAGATGACGCATCGGTTAACTCCACGCGATACTCACGGCTCATGCCGACTCGCGACGCTCCTGCTCTTCCCACATGCGGTCGAGTTCCCCGCGCGACGGCAGGTTTTCCAGCCGCATCCCGAGCGACAGGCCCATGTCGGTCAACACTTCCTTGATTTCGTTGAGCGACTTGCGGCCGAAGTTCTTGATCTTCAGCATGTCCTGCTCGGTGCGCTGCACCAGCTCGCCGATGTATTTGATGTCGGCGTTTTGCAGCCCGTTGAAAGCGCGCACCGAAATCGGCAACCCCTCGACCGGGCGGTAGAGGTACTCGTTGAACGCCGGACGAATCTCCGCGCGCTCGCCCTCGGCCGGGGCCTCGGCCTCTTCCTCGACGCCCGCGAAGATCGACATCTGATCGCGCAGCACACGCGACGCATAGGTCAGTGCCTCGCGCGGCGAAATCGAGCCGTCGGTCCAGATTTCCAGCGCCAGCCGATCGTAGTCGGTGCGCTGGCCCACGCGCGCGTTAGTGACGACGAAGCTGACCTTCTTGATCGGTGCGAAAATCGCATCGAGCCGGATTGTGCCGATCGGTTCCTCGTCATCATCGGAACGCTCGCCCGGCACGTAGCCGCGGCCGCGCTTGATCACCAGCTCCATGTCGAGATCGGCGCCCTTGTCGAGCGACGCCACATGGCGTTCCGGGGTCAGGATTTCGAGGCTCGGACCGCCCGTGATGTCGCGCGCCGAAACCACCGCCTCGCCCTTGGCCTTGAGCGACGCCGTGATCTGATCGCCCTCATGGAGTTTCAGGCGGACCTCCTTGAGGTTGAGCACGATGTCGGTCACATCCTCTTTCACACCTGGGATGGTCGAGAATTCGTGCAGCACGCCCTTGATGCGCACGGCCGTAATCGCGAAACCCGGCAGCGAGGAAAGCAGCACCCGCCGCAACGCGTTGCCGATCGTGATGCCATAGCCGCGTTCGAGCGGCTCGGCGATGAAGCGCCCGTAGGTCGCGGACAACTCCTTCTCATCGAATTCGACCGCTTTCGGTTTGATCAGGTCACGCCAATCATTCTGCATAGTTGTGTTCTTTAACCGCGGAAAAATTTTTGCCCGGCGAATTATACGGACGCAGGCCGGTTTAGCGTGAGTAATGCTCCACGATGAGTTTCTCGCTGATCGGCATCGTCAGGTCGGACCGCGCCGGCAACGACCGCAGCGAGCCCCGGAACTGCTCGCGCTCGAGCGCCATCCACGACGGCACGCCCCGGCGCTGCGCCAGTTCGATCGCTTCGACGATTACCTTCTTCTGCCGGCTCTTCTCGTTGATACTGACGACCTGGCCGACCTCCAGCAGGTACGACGGAATCGTCACGATTTTCCCGCCGACCTCGATATGGCCGTGCAGTACGAGCTGACGCGCCTGCGCCAGCGAACTAGAAAAGCCGAGCCGGTAAACCACGTTGTCAAGCCGCCGTTCGAGCAGCACCAGCAGATTCTCGCCGGTGATCCCGGCCATCCGCTCCGCCATCTCGAAGTACTGCGAGAATTGCTTTTCGAGCAGCCCGTAGATGCGCTTGAGCTTCTGCTTTTCACGCAGCCGCAGCGCAAATTCCGAGAAGCGCGTGCGCGCCTGTCCATGAGCGCCAGGCGGATAATTGCGCCGCTCGATCGCGCATTTGTCGGTGTAGCACCGCTCGCCCTTCAGAAAGAGCTTCAAGCCCTCGCGCCGGCACATCCGGCATACTGGTCCAAGATTTCTAGCCACCGTGTTCCTCTTGCGCCCGCATCAGACCCGGCGCCGTTTCGGCGGACGGCATCCGTTGTGCGGTATCGGCGTCACGTCCTTGATCGAAATTACCGCGAGCCCGGTCGCCTGCAGCGCGCGCACCGCCGATTCGCGGCCGCCGCCCGGCCCCTTGACGTGCACGACAACGCTGCGCATCCCGTACTCCGAGCATTTGCGCGCCGCGGCCTCCGCCGCCATCTGCGCTGCGAACGGCGTGCCCTTGCGCGACCCTTTGAAGCCGACCGCACCCGCACTCGACCACGCGACTACCAGCCCCAGCGGATCGGTAATCGTCACGATCGTGTTGTTGAACGTCGCATGCACATGCGCAACGCCCTCGGGCACCGCGCGGCGCGTCCGGCGTTTGCGCGGTGCCGCCGCGGGTGCCGCGCCGGCCGCCGCCGCTGCGCCTGCCGCGGGCGTGCCTGCCGCCGGTGGCGCTCCACCGCCGGGCGCCTTTTGCGGCGCGGCCTTGGTCTCTTTCGTTTCTTCTGCCATCAGCCTCTAATTCCTGTCCGCGCGTCATTGCACGCGCTGCGATTCAGACGAAATTCGTTATGCGCCCCGCGCCTACTTCGGCGGCGCCTGCTTCTTGCCCGCAACCAGTTTGCGCGGACCCTTGCGCGTGCGCGCGTTGGTATGCGTGCGCTGGCCTCGCACCGGCAATCCGCGCCGATGTCGGATGCCGCGGTAGCATCCAAGGTCCATCAGACGCTTGATCGCCTGCTGCATCTCGCGCCGCAGATCGCCCTCGACCTTATGATCCTGATCGATCACCTGGCGAATCCGCACCTGCTCGTCCGGCGTCAGATCGTCGCTGTTGCGCGCCGGATCCACGTTGGCCTTGGCCAGGATCTTGGTCGCGGCCGTCCGCCCGATCCCATAAATGTACGTAAGCGCTATCTCAATGCGCTTGTTTCTCGGCAGCTCGATTCCGGCTACACGTGCCATCCAACGATCCTCCCGCTATCCCTGGCGCTGCTTATGGCGCGGATTCGCACACAGAATCCGAATCACGCCCTGGCGGCGTACCACCTTGCAATTCTTGCAAATCTTCTTTACCGACGCCCGAACCTTCATTGTACCAGCCTGCTCTCCCGCTCCACGCCCCTAGCGCATCCGATAGGTAATCCGGCCGCGCGTCAGATCGTAGGGCGACAACTCCACCGTGACCTTGTCACCCGGGAGAATCTTGATGTAATGCATCCTCATTTTGCCCGATATATGGGCGAGCACCCGATGCCCGTTTTCCAGCGTCACCCTGAACACCGCATTGGGCAGCGCCTCGAGCACCGTACCGCTCACTTCAATTGCGTCACCCTTCGACATTGCCCAACTCGCTCAGAATCTCCGGCCCGGCGGCGGTTATCGCGATCGAATGTTCGAAATGAGCCGACAGCTTGCCGTCCGCCGTGACCGCCGTCCAACCGTCATCGAGAATTTCCAACTCTGCCGTGCCTTCGTTGATCATCGGTTCGATCGCGAGCACCATTCCTTCCTGCAGGCGCGAGTTCGGCATCCCGGGCCGAAAATAATTCGGCACCTGCGGATCCTCATGCAACTTGCGGCCGATTCCATGACCCGCAAAATCCGTCACCACCGCGAAACCCGCATCCTCCGCGATGCGCTGCACCGCGCGCGCGATATCGCTGATTCGATTACCGGCGCGCGCCTGTTCGATCCCTGCGTACAACGACTCTCGCGTAACCTTCATCAGGCGTTCCGCGTTCTCCGACACTTTGCCAATCGCCACCGTCCGCGCCGCGTCACCGAAGTAGCCTTGATAGACCACCCCGAAATCCAGGCCCACGATATCGCCGGGCTTCAGTTTGCGCCCGGCCTTCGGAATCCCGTGGACGATCTCCTCGTTGATCGACACGCACAGGCTATGGCGATAGACGACCGCACCCGGCCGATAACCCTTGAACGCCGGCCGCGCGCCCTTCTTCAGCGTCAATTCCTCCGCCAGCCGATCCAGTTCCAGCGTCGTCACGCCTGCCTTCGCCGCAGCCACCAGTTGATCGAGCACTTCGGCAACGATCCGGTTCGCCATACGCATCACGGCGATCTCGTCGCGGCTTTTCAGCGTGATCAAACCTTCCTCTTCGCCGGCGCCGCTTTCGTGCCTCGGCCAATCGCGTCCAGGATGCGGCTCTCGATCTCCTCGGTCCGTCCGATTCCGCCGATCGGAGACAGCAGCCCGAGCCGCTCGTAATGCTCCAGCAGCGGCCGCGTCGAGGCGGCATATACCTGCAAGCGCATCCGCACAGTGTCCTCGGCGTCGTCCTCGCGCTGGTAGAGCTCGCCGTTGCACGAATTGCACAGGCCCATATTGCGCGGCGGATCGTAAATCAGGTGGAACATCGCGCCGCAACTGCGGCACGTCCGCCGCCCCGAAATCCGCTTGATAATCTCCTCGTCGGGCACGCTGATCGCCACCACCCGGTCGAGCTTCTCGCCACGCGCGTCGAGCATCCTGGCCAGCGTCTCCGCCTGCGGCACCGTGCGCGGATAGCCGTCAAGGATAAACCCCTTCATCGCATCGCGCTCCCGCAAGCGCGCATCCACCAGCTTGAGCACCAACTCGTCGGGCACCAGGGCGCCCTTGTCCATGAAGCCCTTGGCCTCGAGCCCGAGCGCCGATTTGCTCCGCACCGCGCTGCGCAACAAGTCGCCGCTCGCCACCTGCGGAACTCCCAGCCGCGTTTCGAGCATCCGCGCCTGAGTACCTTTGCCGGCCCCCGGCGGGCCCAGAAGCACTAGCCGCACGACCTATCCTTTCCTCGACTTGATCCGTCCGCGCCGCATGAAGCCCTCGTAGTTGCGCGACAACAGATGAGTCTCGATCTGCGCTACCGTATCGAGCGATACTCCAACGACGATCAGCAGCGCCGTTCCGCCGAAATAAAACGGGACGTTGAAGCGCTGAATCAGTATTGTCGGCAGCACGCATACCGCGCTTACGTAAATCGCGCCACCCAGCGTGATTCGCGAAAGCACCCGATCTATATATTCCGCCGTGAACCGTCCCGGCCGAATTCCCGGAATAAATCCACCGTACTTCTTCAGGTTGTCGGCAACGTCGACCGGATTGAAGGTGACCGCCGTGTAGAAGTAGCAGAAGAAGATTATGAGCGCGACGTACGCCACATTATATACTGAGCCGCCCGGCGTAACATAGGCCGAAAGCCATTTCAGCGACGGCACGAAGGTCGCCAGCGTCGCCGGGAAAACCAGGATCGACGAAGCGAAAATCGGCGGAATAACCCCCGACGTATTCACCTTCAGCGGCAGATGCGACGCCTGTCCGCCATAGACCCGCCGCCCGACCACCCGCCGCGCGTATTGCACCGGAATCCGGCGCTGCCCGCTCTCGACGTAAACAATCAGCGCCGTCACCCCGAACGCCACCAGCAAAATCAGGAGGAGCAAAAAAATGCTCATCTCGCCTTCGCGCACGAATTGTACGGTGGTCCCGATCGCGCTCGGCAGGCGTGCAATGATCCCCGACATGATGATCAGTGAAATTCCGTTGCCGACGCCGCGCTCGGTGATCTGCTCGCCGATCCACATCACGAACATGGTGCCCGCGGTGACGGTAATTACCGTCATCGCGATAAACTTGAGACCCGGGTTGTAGACTACGGTGCCGCCGCCGGGCGCCTGTATCTTTTCCAGCGAGAACGCGATCATCGTACCCTGCACCAGCGCCAGGCCCACCGTGCCGTAGCGGGTGTATTGGGCAATCTTGCGCCGGCCGGCCTCGCCCTCTTTGTAGAGTTCGTCGAGATAGGGCCAGCCGATTTTCATCAGGTCGAGGATAATCGCTACCGAAATATAGGGCATGATGCCCAGGGCGAAAATCGAAAAGCGCTCCAGCGCGCCGCCCGAGAACAGATTGACCCAGCCGAAGAGCGTGCTGGAAGCCGCGTCGAAGAACGACGCCAGCGCCTGCCCGTCGATTCCGGGAGTCGGAATCGCGACACCGATGCGATACACCACCAACATCGCCGCCGTGAATAACAGCCGGCGGCGCAGTTCTGGGATGCGCGAGGCGTTGGAAAACCCTTCAAGCATTCAGGCCGTCTCAGCCCTCAATCAAATCGGCGCTGCCGCCGGCCGCCGCGATTTTTTCACGCGCGCTGCCCGAAAAAGCATGGGCGCGCACCGACAACTTGATTTTCAGTTCGCCGCCGCCCAGCACCTTGATTTTACGCCCGGCCCGCGCCAACCCGCGATCCACCAGCACCGCCGGATCGATCGTCGCGCCCTCGGCGAAGCCTGTCAGCTTGCCGAGATTGACTTCGGTAAAGCGCTCGCGGGCCTGCTCGTTTTTCTGCAACCGGCGAAAGCCGCGCTTCGGGATGCGCCGCGACAACGGCATCTGACCGCCCTCGTAGCGCGCCGGCGTATTGCCGCCCGCTCGCGATCCGCGCCCCTTATGGCCGCGGCCCGCGGTCTTGCCATGCCCCGATCCGATCCCGCGTCCGATGCGCTTTTTCTTCTTCGTCGAACCGGCGGCCGGCTTGATATCCTTGAGATTCATTTTGCAGTCGTCCGCCTATTCCTTAACTTCGTCCACCAGATGCGCAACCTTGCGCAGCATCCCGAGCACCTCGGGCGTCACCTTGAGCACGCGCGAGCTGCCGAGCTTGCGCAGGCCGAGACCCTTGAGCGTTTCGCGCACGCGGATCTTGGTCCCGATCGGGCTGCGTACCAGCTTCACGTGAATCGTCGTGTCGGTCATCGTATCCTCCGCCCGCCTCAGGCCGCCGGCGGCGGTGCGACCACCGCGCGCAGACGCATGACATCCTCGCGGCTGCGCAATTCCAGCAGCGCTTCGAGCGTCGCCCGAACCAGATTATGCGGATTCGACGAGCCCAGCCGCTTGGTCAGGATATTGCGGATGCCCGCCAATTCGACCACCGCGCGCACGCCGCCGGCCGCGATTACCCCGGTGCCCTCGGCCGCCGGCCGCAGCACCACCTTGCCGGCGCCGAAATGGCCCAGCACCTGATGCGGTATCGTGCCGTCGCGCAGCGGTATCCGAATCAGGCTCTTCTTGGCCCGCTCGACACCCTTGCGAATCGCCTCGGGCACCTCGTTGGCCTTGCCCAATCCGTAGCCCACCAATCCGTTCTGATCGCCGGCTACCACCAGCGCGCTGAAACTGAAGCGCCGGCCACCCTTGACGACCTTGGCCACACGGTTGATGTGGACCACCTTCTCTTTGATATCCATCCCTTGCGGGTCAATTCGTTGTGCCACGGCGTCCTTCCTGCCGGTTGTCCGATACTAGAACCTGAGTCCGGCTTCGCGCGCCGCGTCGGCCAGCGCCTTCACTCGTCCGTGATATAGAAAGCCATTGCGGTCGAATACCACATGGCTTATCCCATGCTCGCGGCAGCGCTCCGCGATCGCCTTGCCCACGGCCTTGGCCGCGGCGACATTGCGTCGGCTCGCGCTGCCCTCGCGCAGCTCCTTCACCGCCGTCGACGCCGATGCCAGCGTCTGTCCCGACTCGTCCGAAATTACCTGGACGTAGATATGTTGCAGTGACCGGAAGACCGAGAGCCGGGGGCATTCGTTGGTCCCGCGCACTTTCCGCCTCACGCGCCCCTGGCGCAGTTTGCGTTTTTCTGATCGCTCGACAGCCATCGTTACTCCGATCCGCTCCTCAGCCGGAGCTCGAACCCGCCGCCGCTTTTCCGGCCTTGCGGCGAATCGTCTCGGTTGCGTACTTGATTCCCTTGCCCTTGTACGGCTCCGGCGGCCGCAATCCCCGAATCTCCGCGGCGACCGACCCCAGCAACTGGCGGTCGGCGCTCTCGAGCGTCAACAAAACCTGCCGCTCGACCTTGGCCGTGACCTCGGGCGGTAGCTGATAGACAATCGGATGCGAGTAGCCGAGCGTCAGATTGATCAGGCTGCCCTTGACATCGGCGCGGTAGCCGACGCCGTTGATCTCGAGCACCGTCTTGAAGCCCTTGCTCACGCCCTCGGCCATGTTGGCCACAAGCTTGCGCATCAGCCCGTGCACGGCGCGTTCGTTGGCGCTGTCACCGGGGCGCTTCACCACCATCTTGGCATCGTCAATCTCGATCACAAATCCCGGATGTACCCGCGTCTCGAGCTTGCCCTTGGGCCCTTCGAGTTTGAGCGAGCCATCGGCCAGCGTCGCCTTGACGCCCTTGTCCAGCGCGATCGGTAATTTTCCTATGCGCGACATGATTGCCTTACCAAATCCTCAGCAGAATCTCGCCGCCGATCTTGCGCCGCCGCGCCTCGCGGTCGGTCATCATGCCGAGCGGCGTCGAGACCACATGCATACCCATCGCACCCTTCACCCGCGGCATCTCTTTGGCGCCCGCGTAGCGGCGCAGGCTCGGCTTGCTCACCCGTTGCAGGCCGCGGATCACCGGCTCGCGCGTCGGCGAGTAGCGCAGGCCCAGCAGCAGTTTCTTCTTGTAGCCCTCGCCCGCAGTCTCGATACCGGCGAGGAAGCCCTCGGCCAGCAGCACCCGGCAAATCGCTTCGCGCACGCGTGAATGCGGCAGCTCGACCTGGTTGTACCGCGCATGCATCGCGTTGCGAATCCGGGTCAACAATTCCGCGATCGGATCAGTCTGCGACATTAATTATTCCCCGGGCCCTTCCTGAATAATCCGCCCGAAAAAACCCCGGGCCGGCCTAAAGTACTTCACACGCCCCCCTACCAACTGGCCTTGACCACGCCCGGCAATGCGCCTTTGAGCGCATTTTTCCTGAGGCACAGCCGGCACATTTTGAAGCGCCGATAAAACGCGCGCGCCCGTCCGCACAGCGGGCATCGATTATACCCGCGCACCTTGAACTTGGGCGTGCGGGCCGCTTTAACTCGCAAGCTGGTCTTCGCCATCGAAATCGTCCCCTAAGCTGCGCGCACTGCGATGCCGTCTTTATCGGCGGCGCCGCGAAACGGCATCCCGAGCGCCTTCAGCAGGGTCAATCCCTCGAAATCGCTCGTGGCCGTGGTTGTGATTGAAATCGTCATCCCCTTGACCTTCTCGATCTTGTCCAGGTTGAGCTCGGGGAAAATCGTATGCTCGCGCAGGCCTAGCGAATAATTACCGCGTCCGTCGAAGGACTTGTCGCTAACCCCGCGAAAGTCGCGCACGCGCGGCAGCGCGATATTCACCAGCCGATCGTAAAATTCCCACATGCGCTCGCGCCGCAGCGTGACCATCACGCCGATCGGCATGCCCTCGCGCAGCTTGAAGTTCGAAATCGCCTTGCGCGCCCGCGTAGTAACGGCTTTTTGCCCGGCGATCTGCTGCAACTCGTCGGCCGCCGAATCCAGAATCTTGACGTTCTCACGCGCCTCGCTCAGCGCCATATTGATCACGATCTTGCCCAGTGTCGGCACGCGCATCCGATTGGTGATCTTCAAATCGCGCATCAGCGCCGGCACGATCTCCTGTTCGAAGCGCAGCCGCAGACGCGCCGGCAGCGGCGGTTCCGGTGCACTCGTCGCCTCCTCGGCGGCGGCGGCTGCCTGAGCCGCAGCCGCGGACGCCTGCGCACGCGCCTTGCGCCCGCCGGCCGGCTTTTCTCCGCGGCCTTCCGAGCCCTTCTCGCTCGCTTCGCCCGCAGCCTTGTCGCGCTTGCCCTTTTGCGCTTTTTCGCTTTTCTCGTCGTCGGCCATCAGTCATTCCTCTCGGCCATCAATCATTGCCCAGCGATTCGCCGCAGCGGCGGCACACCCGCGTCTTGCTGCCGTCGGCGGCCGGCTTGATTCCGGATCGAACCGGCGCATTGCAGCGATCGCAGAAAATCATCACGTTGGAAATCTGGATCGCCGCCTCTTTCTCAACGATTCCACCCGGACTCTGCGCGCCACGCGGCTTCGAATGGCGCTTGACGATATTCAGGCGCTCGACCACCAGCTTGCCGGTCTCCGGCAGCACCCGCAGGACCTTGCCGGTCTTGCCGCGATCGCGTCCCGTCACCACCATCACCGTGTCGTTCTTGCGAATACGAAACTTCGCGACATGCCTGTGCGCGGCCATCAGAGCACCTCGGGCGCGAGCGAAATAATCTTGAGGAAGCGCTTGGCCCGCAGCTCGCGCGCGACCGGCCCGAAGATCCGCGTGCCGACCGGCTCGCCCTGCCCGTCGAGCAGCACGGCCGAGTTGTCGTCGAAGCGGATATAGCTGCCGTCGTCGCGGCTGACTTCCTTATGCGTGCGGACGATCACCGCCTTGCTCACGTCGCCCTTCTTGACCTTGCCGTTGGGGATCGCTTCCTTGACCGAAACTACGATCACGTCGCCGACCGTCGCGTAGCGCCGGCGCGATCCGCCGAGCACCTTGATACACATCACTTTGCGCGCACCCGAATTATCGGCCACCGTCAATACTGTTTGCGTCTGCACCATGGCGTGCCTTATGCCTCCTACCGCGCCGCCTGTTGCAGGACCCGGCTTACGCGCCAGCGCTTGAGCTTGGAGAGCGGCCGCGATTCGATGATCAGCACGCGATCGCCCTCATGGCACTGGGCCTGCTCGTCATGCGCCATCAGGCGCGTGCGCTGCTTCAGGCGCTTGCCGTACAGGCGATGCTCGACGAGGCGCTCGACCTGCACCACCACGGTTTTATTCATCTTGGCCGAGACGACCATGCCCTCGCGCCGCTTAGTCCGCTGCCGCATCGCTATCCTTTCCTCGCGCTCGAGCTTGTCCGCGCACTCGAGCCTGTCCGCGCGCCCGCGGCCGCCGTCTGCGCCACACCCTTCGCTTGTTCCTGAATCAGCGTCAGGATCCGCGCCAGCTCGCGCCGCGCGTTATAATAATTCTGCCGACTCTCGAGCTGATTGGTGCGCAGCTTCAGCCGCAGCTTGAAGATTTCCTCGCGCGCCTCATGCTCCTTGATGCGCAAGTCGGTCGCGCTCATCTGGCGCAATTCGCTAAGCTCCAAAGGCCTCGGCCTCCCGTTCCACGACGATCGTCTTGACCGGCAGCTTGTGCGACGCAAGGCGCATCGCCTCGAGCGCGGTCACCCGGTCGACGCCTTCCATCTCGAACAGAATCCGCCCCGGCCGCACGCATGCGACCCAGCCCTCGGGCGCGCCCTTGCCCTTGCCCATGCGCGTCTCGGCCGGCTTCTTGGTGAACGGCTTGTCCGGAAAGACGCGAATCCAGACCCGCCCGCCGCGCTTGATATGGCGGGTCAGCGCGATTCGAGCGGCCTCTAGCGCACGCGTGTCGATCCGGCAAATCTCGACGGTCTTCAGCCCGAAATCGCCGAATGCGAGTTCGACCCCGCGCGATTCTGCGCCGCGCACGCGCCCCTTCATGATCTTGCGATATTTAACTTTTTTCGGTGAAAGCATTTTTTCTTCTTTTCAGTGTCCGGATCGATCTATCGGCCATTCCCATCGCTTTCCGCCGGACATCCCAGGAGCCGCACCTGGCTACGGTCGCACGTCCCTACTTTTGCACTACCTACTCTCGCACTACCTGCTGTCGCACTTCCGAACTGCCCCACCCGATAACCGCGGCACCCTTACTGCTGTTGTGCGGCGGCGCCCGCACGCTTGGCCGCCTCGGCCTGCCGGGTCAGAATCTCGCCGCGGAAAATCCACACTTTAACCCCGATCATACCGTAGGTCGTACGCGCCTCGGCGAATCCGTACGCGACGTCCGCACGCAGCGTCTGCAGCGGCACGCGCCCCTCGCGATACCATTCGGAACGCGCGATTTCGGTGCCGCCGAGCCGTCCCGCGACGTGCACTTTCACGCCCAGCGCGCCCATCCGCATCGCGCGCAGGACGGCCTCTTTCATCGCCCGGCGAAACGCCACCCGCCGCTCGAGCTGGAGCGCGATATTCTCGGCCACCAACTGCGGATCGAGATCGGGCCGGCGCACTTCGTGAATATTGATGAAGGCGTCCTTGCCCTTCATCATTTTCTGGATGTCGGTCTTGAGCTTGTCGATCTCGACGCCCTTTTTGCCGATCACGATTCCGGGCCGCGCGGTGAAGATATTGATCTTGGCCTTGTTGGCCATCCGCTCGATTTCGATCCGCGAGATACCGGCGTGATAGAGCCGCTTTTTAATAAAATCGCGCAGCTTCAGGTCTTCATGCAGCAGCGCCGCATAATCGTGGCTCGCGTACCACTTCGAATCCCAGCCCTCGATTATGCCCAGGCGCATGCCGCGCGGATGTGACTTCTGACCCATAGAATCCTTTAGGACGGCTGCTCGTCCACGATTACCGTCAAATGGCTGGTGCGCTTCAAAATCGGCGTCGAATGCATATGCGCCCGCATCATCGAGCGCTTCCAGGTCGGCCCCGTATCGGCCAGCGCGCGTTTGACGAAGAGCTTATCCTCGTCGACGTTTTGCTGATCGCGCGCATTCGCAATCGCCGCAAGCAATACTTTGGATACGATCTTCGCGCCCTTCTTGGGCGTGAACTCGAGAATCGATAGCGCCTGATCGACCTGCTTACCCGCCACCAACTCGCAGATCAGCCTAAGCTTCTGCGGTGAAATTCTAACAAAGCGATTGCGCGCGACTGCTTCCAACTGTCTATCCTCTTCCCTTCAGGCGCCCGACCCTCAGCCGCGAGCCGCTCCGCCCGACGACCGCACCTCGCCTTTGCGGTCGCCCGCATGGCCGTGATAGGTGCGCGTCGGTGAAAATTCGCCCAGCTTGTGCCCGACCATGTTCTCGGTGCAGTACACCGGGATGAACTTGTGGCCGTTATGCACCGCAAATGTCAGCCCAATCATGTCCGGCGTGATCATCGAACGCCGCGACCAGGTCCGGATAATCCGCTTGTCGCCCGCCGCCGTAGCCACATCCACCTTTTTCTGCAGATGGGTATCGACGAAGGGACCTTTTTTGAGCGATCTCATCTAATTCTCACAGCCCGCAAATTCTGATTCTCTAAGTCCGCAACTTCAGGTAGCCGCCAACTCTTCACTCTAACCCGCCCCGCCGCTCAGCCCCGCTTGCCACGCGGACGCTTGCTCACGATAAAACGATCCGAGATCTTCTTTCCGCGGGTCTTGTAGCCCTTGGCCGGCTGACCCCACGGCGATTGCGGATGATTGCCCTTGGAGCGGCCCTCGCCGCCGCCGTGCGGATGGTCCACCGGATTCATCGCGACGCCGCGCACATGCGGACGGATGCCGGCCCAGCGGCTACGCCCCGCCTTGCCGATCGAGATATTCTCATGGTCGATATTGCCGACCTGGCCGACCGTCGCGCGGCATTGCGCCTGCACCATCCGCTGCTCGCCCGAAGGCAGCTTGAGCAGGGCGAACTTGCCCTCTTTCGCCATCAACTGCGCCTGCGTACCGGCCCCGCGCGCCAACTGCGCGCCCGCCCCGGGCTTCATCTCGATCGCATGGACGAAGGTGCCGAGCGGAATATTCTTGAGCGCGAGCGCATTGCCCGGCTTGATATCGGCCGCCTCGCCGCATTCAACCTTGTCGCCGACCTTGAGCCCGTTGGGCGCCAGGATGTAATTCTTGGCGCCGTCCGCATAATGCAGCAGGGCGATATTGGCCGAGCGATTGGGATCGTACTCGAGCGCCGCGACCACCGCCGGAATCCCGTCGCGCGTGCGCTTGAAGTCGATCACGCGCAGGCGCCGCTTGTGACCGCCGCCGCGATGCCGCATGGTCATGCGGCCGCGATTGTTGCGGCCCCCGGATTTCTTGACCGGCTTCAGCAACGCTTTTTCCGGCGCCTTCTTGGTCAATTCCGAGAAGTCCGCAATCTGCATGAAGCGCTGGCCCGGCGTGCGCGGATTCAATTGAATTACTGCCATCTAACTATCCCATCGATCAGACAAATATCCCAAAACTATCGCGCCGAACTGAAAACTGCCCCCGGTCGATCAGACGCCCTCGAAAAATTCGATCTTGTCGCCCTGCTTGAGCGTAACGTAGGCCTTCTTCCAGTCCGGCTTGTGTCCGACCACACGGCCCCGGCGGCGCTCCTTGCCGAGGAAATTCGACGTCCGCACCGCCAGCACAGTGACCTTGAACATCTCCTCGACGATCAGCCGAATCTTGTCCTTGGTCGCCTCGGGCCGCACCCGAAAAATCACCTGATTGGCCTTTTCGCCCGCGATCGTCCCCTTCTCCGTGATCAGGGGTGCGATTATCAATCCTTCCGCGCTCATTTCCCGACGCTCCCGAGCCGCGCCTCGATCGCCTTGGCGGTTTTGGTGGTCATCAGCAACTCGTCGTAATTCAGCACGTCATAGACGTTGAGCCCGGCGACCGCCAATAGCTTATGCGCCGCCAGGTTGCGCGCCGCACGAAAGAAATTGCCGTCGTCGTCATCAAATATGATAAGCGCATGCTTCAGCCCCAAGGCCGTCAGCGCAGCTTGCGCCTGCTTGGTCTTGGCCTCGGCCAGATCGAGCGATTCCACCACCACCATCTTGCCGTTCAATGCGCGATCCGAAAGCGCCAGGCTCAAGGCCTGCCGCCATGCCTTCTTCGGCATCTTGTACGAATAGTCGCGCGGCTGCGGTCCAAAAATCGTCCCGCCGTGACGCCATAGCGGCGAGCGGGTCGATCCGGCGCGGGCGCGACCGGTGCCCTTTTGCCGCCACGGCTTCTTGCCTCCGCCCGCGACCAGGCCCTTGGTCTTGGTCGACGCGGTGCCGGCGCGCCGCTTCGCAAGCTGCATCCGCACGGCTTCATGTAGCAGCGAGTTATGTCCGATACGGCCGAACACCGCCGCCGATAATTCGATTTCGCCGGTGCGCTCGCGGCCCGCCGAAAACAGCGGAACCTTTATCGACGCGCCCACTGCCGCCGCACCCTGTTGCGCTTCATCCATTGGCCCTCGCCTCCAGCGCAACCCGCCGCGTCTTGGCCGCGTGCCGGACGATCACCAGGCTACCGTCGGCGCCCGGAACACATCCCGCCACGATAATCGCATTATCCTCGGGCAGGATTTCGACCACCCGCAAGTTGACCGTGGTGGCCTTTTCGTTGCCCATCTGACCCGCCATCCGCATGCCCTTGCGCACACGGCCGGGATACGAACGATTACCGATCGAGCCGCCGTGGCGGAAGTATTCATGGGTGCCGTGAGAGCCCGGGAAACCGGCGAAATGATGGCGCTTGATCACGCCCGCGTAGCCGTGTCCCTTCGAGACGCCCGAGACGTCAACCGCGTCGCCCGCCTTGAAGACGTCGCCGGCGGCGATCGCCTGCCCGAGCTTCAACTCGCCCTCGCCGCGCTTGTCGAACTCGCGCGTCGCGATTCCCGGTGCGACCTCGGCCTTTTGAAAATGACCCCGGGCGGCCGACGTCGTCCGCGAAAGCTTGCGCTTGCCGAACGTCACCTGCACGGCTTCGTAGCCGTCGGTCGGAGCGCTTTTCAACTGCGTCACGGCACACGGCCCGAGCTGGATCACGGTGACGGCCTGCACCCGTCCCGACGTGTCTCCAACCTGGGTCATACCCAGCTTTTTGCCAATCAATCCAGTTAACACGGCACTACTCGAGCTTGATTTCTACGTCGACGCCCGCGGCGAGGTCGAGCTTGCCCAGCGCGTCGATCGTCTGCTGAGTCGGCTCGAGCACGTCGAGCAATCGTTTATGCGTACGAATCTCAAAATGCTCGCGCGACTTCTTGTCGACGTGCGGCGAGCGATTCACGGTGAAGCGCTCGATCCGGGTCGGCAGCGGAATCGGCCCCGCCACCCTTCCGCCCGTGCGCCGTATCGTATCGACGATCTCGCGCACCGACTGATCGAGCAGTCGATGGTCGTACGCCTTGAGGCGTATCCGAATTTTCTCGTTCATCCTGTCAGCCACGTCCCGGACTCGCTACGGTCCCTTCGATCGATCTCGCCCCGGTACCGCGCACGGCCCCTGCTTCGTACAGCCGCCGCCCCCGCCCGGTCTATTTCATGATCGAGGCCCCTGACGGGGCCCCGCTTGCGAACGTTACTTTTGCGCTCCTACTTCAAGACCTTCGACACCACGCCGGCGCCGACCGTGCGTCCGCCCTCGCGGATCGCGAAGCGCAGCCCCTGCTCGAGCGCGACCGGCGTGATTAGCTCGCCGACAATATTCACATTGTCGCCCGGCATCACCATCTCGGTGCCCTCGGGCAGCGTCACGATACCGGTCACGTCGGTCGTGCGCAGATAGAACTGCGGACGATAGTTGCTGAAGAACGGCGTATGACGCCCGCCCTCCTCCTTGGTCAGCACGTACACCGAGCCTTCGAAGCCAGTGTGCGGCGTGATCGATCCCGGCAGCGCCAGCACCTGTCCGCGCTCCACGTCCTCGCGCTTGAGGCCGCGCAGCAGCACGCCGATATTGTCGCCTGCCTGACCCTCGTCGAGCAGCTTGCGAAACATCTCGACGCCGGTCACGACCGTCTTGGCCGTGTCCTTGAAGCCGACAATCTCGACTTCCTCGCCGACCTTGACCTTGCCGCGCTCGACCCGTCCGGTAACGACCGTGCCACGACCCGAGATCGAGAACACATCCTCGATCGGCATCAGGAAGGGCTTGTCGGTCTCGCGCGCCGGTTGCGGCACGTAGCTGTCGACCGCGTCCATCAGGTCGAGGATCGGCTTGCAGTTCGGACAGTCGTCCTTGCCGCATCCGCAGCCCAGCGCCTTCAGCGCGCTACCGCGGATTACCGGCACGTCATCGCCCGGGAAGTCGTACTTCTTCAGCAGGTCGCGCACTTCGAGTTCGACCAGGTCGAGCAATTCCGGATCGTCGACCATGTCGACCTTGTTCATGAACACCACCACCGAGGGCACGCCGACCTGGCGGGCGAGCAGGATATGCTCGCGCGTCTGCGGCATCGGACCGTCGTTGGCGCCGACCACCAGGATCGCGCCGTCCATCTGCGCGGCGCCGGTGATCATGTTCTTGATATAATCCGCATGGCCCGGGCAATCGACGTGCGCGTAATGGCGCTTGGTCGTCTCGTACTCGACGTGCGCAATCGCGATCGTGATACCGCGTTCGCGCTCTTCGGGCGCCTTGTCGATCTGATCGAAAGCCGTGAACTTGGCAAGCTTCTTCGACGACAGAACCTTGGTAATAGCCGCGGTCAGGGTCGTTTTGCCGTGATCGATATGTCCGATCGTGCCTACGTTCAGATGCGGCTTGGTGCGTTCAAATTTAGCCTTGCCCATGATGGCTTACCCTCCGACTCCTTAACTTGCCCTCATCACGCGCGCGCGCGAGCTTCGCTTTCGCCCGCGTTGCGCGCGGTCAGTTCTTCGAAAATCGCCTGCGGTACCGGTTCGTAGACCGCAAACTGCATCGTGTAATTCGCGCGGCCCTGCGTGATCGAACGCAGCTTGGTCGCGTATCCGAACATCGTCGCGAGCGGCACCCGGGCGGCGATCACCTGCGCTCCCGCCCGGTTCTCCATCTCCTGGATCTTGCCGCGGCGCGAGTTCAGATCGCCGATCACCTCGCCCATGAAATCCTGCGGCGTCACCACTTCCACGTCCATCACCGGCTCCAGCAGCACCGGCTTGGCCTTTTCGACCGCTTCCTTGAACGCCATCGAGCCCGCAATCTTGAACGCCAGCTCCGACGAATCGACTTCGTGATACTTCCCGTCAACCACGATCGCCTTGATATCGACCATCGGATAGCCCGCCAGCACCCCGGTCTCCATCGCTTCCTTGATCCCGTTTTCGATCGACGGGATAAAGTTGCGCGGAATCGAACCGCCCTTGGTGCCGTCCTCGAACTCGAAGCCGCTACCCTTGGCCAGCGGCTCGATCTTCAATTCGACCACGCCGAACTGGCCGTGACCGCCGGTCTGCCGCACGAAACGGCCCTCGGCTTCCGCCGGCCGGCGAATCGTTTCCCGATATGCCACCTGCGGCTTGCCGATATTCGCATCGACCTTGAACTCGCGCAGCATCCGATCGACGATGATCTCCAGATGCAGCTCGCCCATGCCCGCGATCAGCGTCTGCGCGGTCTCCTTGTTCACGCTCACGCGGAACGAAGGATCTTCCTTCGCGAGCTTTTGCAAAGCCTCGCCGAGCTTTTCCTGATCGGCCTTGGTCTTGGGCTCGATCGCGATCTGGATCACCGGATCGGGAAACTCGATCGCCTCAAGTATGATCGGATGGGCCGGGTCGCACAGAGTGTCACCCGTGGTCGTGTCGCGCAAGCCCACCGCGCATATATCGCCGGCGAAGACCTCGGTGATCTCTTCGCGCTTGTTCGCGTGCATCTTGACCAGCCGCCCGATCCGCTCGCGCCGATCCTTGGTCGAATTGAGCACCGAACTGCCGCTCTCGAGCTTGCCCGAGTAAACCCGCAGGAAGGTCAGCGTGCCGATATACGGATCGGTCATGATCTTGAACGCCAGCGCCGAAAACGGCGCGTCGTCGCGCGGCCAGCGCTCGGCCATCTTGCCCGCTTCGACCTTGCCCACCACCGGCGGCAGATCGAGCGGCGACGGCAGATAGTCCACCACCGCGTCGAGCATCGGCTGCACGCCCTTGTTGCGAAAGGCCGAGCCCATCACCACCGGTATCACTTCGATCTTGAGCGCCGCCGCGCGAATCGCCGCCTTGAGCTGCGCCGGCTCCGGCGCCTTGCCCTCGAGGTACAGCTCCATGATCGAATCGTCATGGTCCGCCAGTGTCTCGATCATCTGGTCGCGCGCGGCCTTGGCCTGCTCCGCCATCTCGGCTGAGATCGGCTCCTCGCGGTAGTTCGCGCCCAGCCTATCGTCGTCCCAGATCAGCGCGCGATTCTCCACCAGATCGATTACGCCGGTGAATTTCTCCTCGGCGCCGATCGGAATCTGCAACAGCAGCGGCTTGGCCTTGAGCTTGTCGCGAATCTCGCCGGTCACGCGCTCGTACTCGGCCCCGACCCGATCCATCTTGTTGATAAACGCGATGCGCGGAACGCGATACTTGTCCGCCTGCCGCCAGACCGTCTCCGATTGCGGCTCGACCCCGCCCACCGCGCAAAATACCGCCACCGCGCCGTCCAGCACGCGCAACGAACGTTCGACCTCGATTGTGAAATCGACGTGGCCGGGCGTGTCGATAATATTTATCCGATGGTCGCGCCAGAAACAGGTGGTCGCAGCCGACGTAATCGTGATCCCGCGCTCCTGCTCCTGGACCATCCAATCCATCGTCGCCGTGCCCTCGTGCACCTCGCCAATCTTGTAATTGATGCCGGTGTAATAGAGCACGCGCTCGGTGGTGGTGGTCTTACCGGCATCGATATGCGCCATGATGCCGATATTGCGCACCCGTTCAATTGGTGTTTCACGCGCCATAAAAAAAGATTTCTTTTACTTACCAGCGGTAATGTGCGAAGGCGCGATTGGCCTCCGCCATCCGATGAGTATCTTCGCGTTTCTTGACCGCACCGCCCCGATTCGCCGCCGCCTCCAGAATTTCGCTGGCCAGCCGCTCGCGCATCGATTTCTCGCCGCGCGCCCGCGCCGCCGTCGCCAGCCAGCGCATCGCGAGCGAGGATCGCCGCAGCGGTCGCACCTCGACCGGCACCTGATAGTTCGCGCCGCCCACGCGCCGCGATCGCACCTCGACCGCCGGCCGCACGTTGTCGAGCGCACGCTTGAATACGACCAGCCCATCCTCCTTGGTCCGCTCGGCCACCAGGTCGAGCGCGCCATAGAGAATCTGCTCAGCCACCGCCTTCTTGCCCCGCTCCATCACCACGTTGACGAACTTCGTGACGGTGCGGTCGTGAAACTTGGGATCCGGAGCGATATCCCGGATACGAGCCTGTCCTTTACGCGACATAGATTTACTACTTCGGCTTCTTCGAGCCGTACTTCGAGCGGCTCTTGCGGCGGTCCTGCACGCCGATCGAGTCCAGCGTGCCGCGAATCACGTGGTAGCGCACGCCGGGCAAATCCTTCACGCGGCCCCCGCGAATCAGCACCACCGAATGTTCCTGCAGGTTATGCCCCACGCCCGGTATATAGGTGTTGACCTCGTAGCCGTTCGAAAGCCGCACGCGCGCGACCTTGCGCAGCGCCGAGTTCGGCTTCTTGGGCGTCGTGGTCTTGACCTGCGTGCAGACGCCGCGCTTTTGCGGCGATCCCTGCAACGCCGGTGCGCTCATCTTATAGCGTTTCTTAACGCGCGCTGCGCGTATTAACTGATTTATCGTCGGCACGGTGTCTAACTTCGATCTCCCGGCAGTCGCGCCAGTACGCCACTTGCGCCGGAATTAGCGGGGTCTGCCCCACCTTCTGGCCGCATCCGAAATCGCCCTTGCGATGCGGTTGGTCAAATAAACCCCCCAAGAGCGCCCATCGCTCTTGGGGGAAATAGTATCTTTTATATCAACGACCCTCGTCCGTCAATCTGCCGCCGGTGTCGCCACCGCCGCCAGCTCTTCTTTCCCCGCCTCCTCGCCGACCGGCGTGCCCTCCAACTTTACCTCTTTACGATTGTACTGGGCGAGTCCGGTGCCGGCCGGAATCAGGCGGCCCATGATGACGTTTTCCTTGAGTCCCACCAGCCGATCGACCTTGCCGTTGATCGCCGCCTCGGTCAGCACCCGCGTGGTCTCCTGGAACGACGCCGCCGAGATGAAGCTCTCGGTCGAGAGCGACGCCTTGGTGATGCCGAGCAGCAGCGGCTCCGCGATCGCCGGCTCGCCGCCCTTGGTCAGCACGCGGCCGTTCTCCTCGTCGAAACGCCACTTCTCGGTCTGGTCGCCGACCAGGAAATCGGTATCGCCGACCTCCTTGATCCGCACCCGCCGCAGCATCTGGCGCACGATTACCTCGATATGCTTGTCGTTGATCCGCACGCCCTGCAGCCGGTAGATCTCCTGGATTTCATCGACCAGGTATTTCGCCAGCGCCTTCTCGCCCAGGATCGTCAGGATGTCGTGCGGGTTCGACGAGCCCTCCATCAACGGCTCGCCCGCCTTGACGATATCGCCCTCGTGCACCGAGATATGCTTGCCCTTGGCGATCAGGTATTCGCGCTTCTCGCCGATTTCGGGCGTGACCTCGACCTTGCGCTTGCCCTTGGTGTCCTTGCCGAACGAGACCTGCCCGTCGATTTCGGAAATCACGGCAAATTCCTTGGGCTTGCGCGCCTCGAACAATTCCGCCACCCGCGGCAATCCGCCGGTGATGTCCTTAGTCTTGGTGGTCTCGCGCGGTATCTTCGCGATCACCTCGCCCGCATCCACATGCGCGCCCTCGGCAACGTTGATATACGAGCTGACCGGCAGGAAGTACCGCGCATACTGATCGGTCCCGGCCGCGCGACCCGCGGTTACCGTTGCCGCAATCCGCACGGTCTTGCCCGCATCGTCCTTGATCGAGATACGCGGACGCACGTCGAGTTCCTTGGACTCGACGATCACGTTCGATCGCGCGCCCGTGCGCTCGTCGACCCGCTCCTCCATGGTCTTGCCTTCGAGAATGTCGCCGAATTTAATCTTGCCGGCGACCTCCGTGATTATCGGCGTCGTGTACGGATCCCACTCCGCGATCAGATCGCCCGACTTGACCTTGGCGCCTTCCGCCTTGCGCAGCTTCGCCCCGTAAACCAGCGGATAGCGTTCACGCTCGCGCTCGCGCACGGGAGCCCCCGGCGCGGCGCCCTCGGTATGCACCGGGGCCACAATCGCGACCTCGCCGTGACGCGACATCACGATCACGTTGCCGTCGCGGCTGGGCACGGTCTTGACGTTATGCAGCCGCACGATCCCTTCGTTGCGCGCCTCCAGCGTGGTCTGCTCGGCGCGCCGGCTCGCGGTGCCGCCGATATGGAACGTGCGCATCGTGAGCTGCGTGCCCGGCTCGCCGATCGACTGCGCCGCCATGATCCCGATCGCCTCGCCCATATTCACCTGATGGCCGCGGCCGAGATCGCGTCCGTAACACTTGACGCATACGCCCTGGCGCGATTGGCAGGTCAGCACCGATCGAATCTTGACCTTCTCGAGGCCCGCCTCTTCGATCCGCGCGACCAGGTCCTCGTCGATCATGTCGTTGGCGCGAATCAGCACCTCGTTGGTAAACGGATCGCGAATGTCCTCCAGCGCCACCCGCCCGAGCACGCGATCGCCGAGACCCTCGATCACCTCGCCGCCTTCGACCAGCGGCGTCATCTCGATCCCGTCGAGCGTGCCGCAGTCGCTTTCGGTGATAATCGAATCCTGCGCCACGTCCACCAGCCGCCGCGTCAGGTAGCCCGAGTTCGCGGTCTTGAGCGCCGTATCGGCGAGCCCCTTGCGCGCGCCGTGCGTCGAAATGAAGTACTGCAGCACCGTCAGCCCTTCGCGGAAATTGGCGGTGATCGGAGTCTCGATAATCTCGCCCGACGGCTTCGCCATCAGCCCGCGCAGTCCCGCCAGTTGGCGAATCTGCTGCTCGGAACCGCGCGCGCCCGAGTCCGCCATGATGAAAATCGGATTGAACGACGGCCCGGTGATGTCGTTGCCCTTGGCGTCCTTGCCGAACACCTGCGTCGCCAGCCCGCTCAGCACCGCGCTGCCGATTTCGTCCTGAACCTCGGCCCAGATATCGACCACCTTGTTGTAGCGCTCGCCGTCCGTGATCACGCCGTTGTTGTACTGCTGCTGGATCTCGCTGACCTGTTTTTGCGCGCCGTCGAGCAGTTCCTTTTTGCGCGGCGGAATCGTCATGTCCTTGATCGAGATCGAAATCCCCGCGCGCGTGGCGAACTCGAAGCCCACGTCCTTCAGGCGGTCGGCGAAAATTACCGTCGCCTTGTTGCCGGCCCGGCGATAGACCAGATCGATCAGATTTCCGAGCTCCTTCTTCTTCATGGTCTTGTTGACTTCGGAAAACGGCACCGCCGCCGGCACGATTTCGTACAGCAGCACGCGCCCGACCGTCGCTTCGACGCGCTCGCTCTTGCGCTCGCCGTTATGCGCCGCGTGGGCGCCCCCCGGCGTCATCGGCCGTCCGTCCTCGTCCTCGAGCGTGGCGTCGGACGCGGTCCGCACCGGCATCCGCACCGTAATTCGCGCATGCAGGTCCACTTCGTCGTGGTCGTACGCGATTCGCACTTCGGACGGCGACGAGAAAAACTTGCCCTCGCCGCGCGCCAGCGGCTTCTCGCGCGTCATGTAGTAGAGCCCGAGCACCATGTCCTGCGTCGGCACGATAATCGGCTTGCCGCTCGCCGGCGACAGGATGTTATTGGTCGACATCATCAGGGCGCGCGACTCGACCTGCGCCTCGATCGACAGCGGCACGTGTACCGCCATCTGGTCGCCGTCGAAGTCCGCGTTATAGGCCACGCAGACCAGCGGATGAAGCTGGATCGCCTTGCCCTCGATCAGCACCGGCTCGAACGCCTGAATCCCCAGCCGATGCAGCGTCGGCGCGCGGTTGAGCAGCACCGGATGCTCCCGGATTACCTCGTCGAGGATATCCCAGACATCCTTGCCCTCCTTCTCGACCATCTTCTTGGCGCTCTTGATCGTCGTGACGTAGCCCTTTTCCTCGAGCTTGCTGTAGATGAACGGCTTGAACAGCTCGAGCGCCATCTTCTTCGGCAGGCCGCACTGATGGAGCCGCAGCTCGGGTCCCACCACGATCACCGAGCGGCCCGAGTAATCGACGCGCTTGCCCAGCAGGTTCTGCCGGAAACGCCCCGACTTGCCCTTGAGCATGTCGGACAGCGACTTCAGCGGACGCTTGGCCGGACCGGTAATCGCGCGGCCGCGGCGGCCGTTGTCGAACAGCGCATCGACCGCCTCCTGCAACATGCGCTTCTCGTTGCGCACGATAATATCGGGCGCGCTCAGCTCGATCAGCCGCTTTAACCGGTTGTTACGATTTATTACCCGCCGGTAGAGATCGTTGAGATCGGAGGTGGCGAAGCGTCCGCCGTCGAGCGGCACCAGCGGCCGCAGGTCGGGCGGAATCACCGGCAGGATCGTCAGGATCATCCATTCCGGCCGGTTGCCCGACTCGCGAAAAGCCGTGACCACCTTCAGCCGCTTGGCCACCTTCTTGCGCCGCGCCTCGCTCGCCGTCGCCTTCATCTCGACCCGCAGGGTCTCAGAGAGATTGTCGAGTTCCAGATTCGACAGCAGCGTGCGAATCGCCTCGGCCCCCATCTCGGCCTTGAAGCCGTCGCCGAACTGATCGCGCGCCTCGCGATATTTGCGCTCGGTCAGAAGCTCGCGCGCCTGCAGCGTGGTCTCGCCCGGATCGGTCACCACGTAGCACTCGAAGTAGAGCACCTTCTCGAGTTCCTTCAGCGTCATGTCCACCAGCGTGCCGATGCGCGAGGGCAGCGAACGCAGGAACCAGATATGCGCGACCGGCGCCGCCAGATCGATATGGCCCATGCGCTCGCGCCGGACCTTCGACTGAATCACTTCGACCCCGCACTTCTCGCACACCACGCCCCGATGGCGCATGCGCTTGTACTTGCCGCAGTTACATTCGTAGTCCTTGGTCGGGCCGAAAATCTTGGCGCAAAACAGTCCGTCGCGCTCCGGCTTGAAGGTGCGGTAGTTGATCGTCTCCGGCTTCTTGACCTCGCCGTGCGACCACGAGCGGATCATTTCGGGCGACGCAATCGAAATCCGGATCGCGTTGAACGCAATCGGATTCTTGGGTTTTTCGAACAGGCCGAACAGATCTTCCATACTGCTATGCTCCCTGGCGCAACGCCGCGGACTTTGACCGCGCCGACCCGCCCGATCGCTCTATCTTCCCGACGCGGGAAGAAATTTCACTATCATCGTCATCGACGACATCGTCACTCCGGCAATAACCGGCAAACCGACAACCCCCAACACCGGCCCCCTAGGCGCCGCGTTGCGGCTGCTCCAGCAGTTCGATATTGAGGCAGAGCGACTGCAGCTCCTTGACCATGACGTTGAACGACTCCGGCAGCCCCGGCTCGAGCGTGTTCTCGCCCTTGACGATCGCCTCGTACATGCGCGTGCGTCCCGCCACGTCGTCCGACTTCACCGTCAGCATCTCCTGCAGCGTGTAGGCCGCGCCGTAGGCTTCCAGCGCCCACACTTCCATCTCGCCGAGACGCTGTCCGCCGAACTGGGCCTTGCCGCCGAGCGGCTGCTGCGTGACCAGGCTGTAGGGTCCGGTCGAGCGCGCGTGAATCTTGTCCTCGACCAGATGATGCAGCTTCATCATGTACATCACGCCGACTGTCACCGGCTGCTCGAAGGCCATTCCGGTGCGTCCGTCGTACAGCGTGCACTGGCCGCTCTCGGGCAGCTCGGCGCGCTTGAGCAGCGCGAAGATTTCCTCCTCGCGCGCGCCGTCGAAAACCGGCGACGCCGTATGCACGCCCTTGGCCGCCTTGGCCGCGAGCTTCATCAGCTCGCCTTCCGGCAGGCTGTCGATAAATTCCTGGCTTTCCTTTTCCGGATAGTACTCGCGCAGCCGGCGGCGGACCTGCGCCGGCGTCGCACCGTTGATCAGTTCCTGTCCGAGCCGGCGGCCGAGTTCCAGCGCCGCCCAGCCCAGATGGGTCTCCAGAATTTGTCCGACGTTCATCCGCGACGGCACGCCCAGCGGATTCAGCACGATATCGACCGGAGTGCCGTCTTCCGTCCGCGGCATATCCTCTTCCGGCAGGATCCGCGAGAGCACGCCCTTGTTGCCGTGGCGTCCCGCCATCTTGTCGCCGACTTGCAGCCGGCGCTTGATCGCGACGAACACCTTGATCATCTTGATCACGCCCGGCGCCAGCTCGTCGCCCGCCTTCAGCCGCTCGAGCTTGGCTCCGTAATGTTGCTGCACGGCCTCGACGTTCGCGTTCATCGCGGTCAGCGCCTGCGCGATATCGGCCGACGCGCCTTCGTGTTCGACCTTGAGCTGCCCCCATAGCGGCGGCGGCAGATCGTCGAGTTCCTCGGACGAAATCGCGTCGCCCTTCTGGAACAGCACCCGGCGCTCATCGGACATCACGCGCCCTGCGAGCTTCTTGCCCGCTAGCGCGCGCTTGAGCTTGCGCAGCGTCTCCTGCCGGATGATCCGGATCTCCTCGCCCTCGTCCTGCTTGAGGCGTTCGGCCTCGAGACTCTGGATCTCCTGCGTGCGATCGTCCTTGGCCACGCCCCGGCGCGCAAACACGCGCCCGTCGATCACCGCGCCCTCGACTCCCGGCGGCACGCGCAGGCTGGTGTCGCGCACCTCGCCCGCCTTCTCGCCGAAAATCGCCCGCAGCAGTTTCTCTTCCGGACTGAGCTGGGTCTCGCCCTTGGGCGTGATCTTGCCGACCAGGATATCGCCCGGCCGCACTTCCGCGCCGATGCGGATAATCCCGCTCGCGTCGAGGTTCTTGAGCGCGTCCTCACCGACGTTCGGGATGTCGCGCGTAATCTCTTCGGGCCCGAGCTTGGTGTCGCGCGCGATACATTCGAACTCCTCGATATGCACCGAGGTGAACAGGTCTTCCTTGACCACGCGCTCCGAGATGAGGATCGAATCCTCGAAGTTGTAGCCGCCCCACGGCATGAACGCGACCACCACGTTGCGCCCGAGCGCCAGCTCGCCCATGTCGGTCGAGGGACCGTCGGCCAGCACGTCGCCGGATTTGACGCGATCGCCCTTGAGCACGATCGGCCGCTGGTTGATACAGGTGTTCTGATTCGAGCGCTGATACTTGACCAGGTTGTAGATATCGACGCCGGCATCGCGCAGATCCTTGCTCTGCCGATCGGCGCGCACCACGATCCGCTCCGCGTCAACGCTCTCGATCACGCCGTCGCGCTTGGCGATCCGCGTCACGCCCGAATCGCGGCCCACCGTCATCTCAAGTCCGGTGCCGACCAGCGGCGCCTCGGTCTTCAGCAGCGGTACCGCCTGGCGCTGCATGTTCGATCCCATCAGCGCGCGATTCGCGTCGTCGTTTTCCAGAAATGGAATCAGCGACGCCGCCACCGACACCAACTGGTTCGGCGAGACGTCCATGTACTGGACTTCTTCGGCCCGCACCACCGTGAACTCGCCGCCGATTCGCGCCGACACCAGCTCGGCCGAAAACTTGCCGTGCGCATCGATCGCCGCGTTGGCCTGAGCGATCACGACGTCCTCTTCTTCGAGCGCCGACAGATACTTGATCCGATCGGTCACCTTCTGATCGTCCACCACCCGGTACGGCGTTTCGATAAAGCCGTACTCGTTGACCCGCGCGTAGGTCGAGAGCGCCGCGATCAGCCCGATATTCGGACCCTCCGGCGTTTCAATCGGACAGACGCGCCCGTAATGCGTCGGATGGACGTCGCGGACCTCGAAGCCCGCGCGCTCGCGCGTCAGCCCGCCCGGTCCCAGCGCCGAAAGCCGGCGCTTGTGCGCAATCTCGCTCAGCGGATTGGTCTGATCCATGAACTGCGAGAGCTGCGACGACCCGAAGAATTCCTTGATCACCGCCGACGCCGGCTTGTAGTTGACCAGCTCCTGCGGCATCAGGGTCTCGATATCCTGCAAGGACATCCGCTCCTTGATCGCGCGCTCCATCCGCACCAGTCCGATCCGGAACTGATTCTCGACCAGCTCGCCGACCGCGCGCACGCGCCGATTACCCAGATGGTCGATATCGTCCACCGTGCGATCGTCGTCGCCGTTCTTGAGCTCCATCAGGTAGCGCACCACTTCCAGGATATCCTCGCGGCGCAGCGTGCCCTGCTCGAGCGGCACCGCCAGCGGATCCTTGAACAGCTTGTGGTTGAGCTTCAGGCGCCCCACCTTCGACAGGTCGTAGCGCTCCGGATTGAAAAACAGATTGTTGAAAAACGTATTCGCCGTCTGCAGCGTCGGCGGATCGCCCGGCCGCAGGCGCCGGTAGATTTCCAGGATCGCGTCCTCGGGCTTCTCGAGCTTGTCCTGCGCCAGCGTCAGGCGCAGCGGCCCGCCACCCGGCTGGTCCTCGGTGTACAGCACCTCGATCTTGCGCACGCCGTGCGCCTTGAGCTTCTCGACGATCTCCTCGTTCAGCTCGTCGTTGCACTGCACCAGCACTTCGCCGGTGGTCGAATCCACCACGTCGTGCGCCGACACCCGCCCCACCACGTCTTCCGGCGCGATCGGAATCTCGGAAATCTTCGCCGCTTCGAGATGGCGCACCATCGCCTTGTTGAACTTGCGCCCCTCTTTCGCGATAACCTCGCCGCTCTTGGGGTCCTTGATATCGCGCGTTACCCGCGAGCCCAGCAGTTGCGTCGGAATGAACTGTCGCGCGAGCTGCTTCGAATCCAGGATGATGACGTCTTTCTTGTAGTAATAGTTGAGCAGGTCCTCGGTCGTCATCCCCAGCGCGCGCAGCGGCACCGTCGCCGGAAACTTGCGCCGCCGATCGATCCGCACGTAAAGCACGTCGCGCGGGTCGAACTCGAAATCGATCCAGCTCCCGCGATACGGAATCACGCGCGCCGAATAGAGCAGCTTGCCGGTCGAATGCGTGCGGCCCTTGTCGTGCTCGAAAAACACCCCGGGCGACCGATGCAACTGCGAGACGATCACGCGCTCGGTGCCGTTCACCATGAAGGTCCCGTTCGGCGTCATCAGCGGAATCTCGCCGAAGTAAACCTCCTGCTCCTTGACGTTCTTGATCGAGCGCCGTCCGCTCTCGACGTCCCAGATGACCAGTTGAATCTTGACCTTCAGCGGCGCCGCGTAGGTCATGCCGCGCTGATGGCATTCCTCGACGTCGTACTTCGGCTGTCCGAGTTCGTAGCTGACGAACTCGAGCGACGCGGTCTCGTTGAAATCCTTGATCGGAAAGACCGACTTGAACACCGCCTGCAGCCCCTCGTCCTTGCGCTCGTCGGAAGTGACGTCGGCTTGCAGAAAGTCCTGGTACGAGCGCTTCTGAATCTCGATCAGATTCGGAATATCGATGATCTTCTTGATCTTGCCGAAGGAGCGGCGAAGGCGAAGGTTGCTGGTGACCTGCGACTGCTGGGCCATTTCTACCTCATCCGGCATGCGGCGCCGTTACCGGGCGCCCTGCGATGAACTGAATCAAGGGGCGCGCCGCCGCTAAAGGCCGCGCGCCCCAGGTAATTACCGTTTGTATCAAACCCACACACACACATCGGCCGCTGCGGTAACCCCGCGTTCCCGCCGCGCAATCTGTTTCGCCGGTAAATGTGTGCCAAATACCCGCCGGGTCCTACTTTAATTCGACCGATCCACCGACCTCTTCGATCTTTTTCTTCACCTCTTCGGCCTCGGCCTTGTTGATCCCTTCCTTGACCGCCTTGGGCGCGCCGTCCACCAGGTCCTTGGCCTCCTTGAGGCCGAGTCCGGTGAGCTCGCGCACCACCTTGATCACCTGGATCTTCTTGTCGCCCGCCGCCGTCAGGATGACGCTGAATTCGTCCTTCTCGACCGGCGCCGCCGCCGCTGCGCCCGCCGCCGGAGCGGCAGCAACCGCCATCGGAGCCGCGGCCGATACGCCGAGCTCTTCTTCCAGTTCCTTTACGAGCGCCGCCGCGTCCAGCAGACTCAGGTTCTTCAGAAAATCCTTGACCTGATCGCGGCTGAGCTGTGCTGCTTCTGACATCTTGGTATCTCTCCTTCGTACTTGCGGCCGGCGGACGATTGTGGGAGCGCCCTGACCAGCCGAAGATTTTTTCTTGTCTGATTACCTGAAACTCGCCGCTGCCCTTCACTCTGAAGTGGAGCCGCCCTCGGCAATGGACCCTTCACTGCTCTTCATAGTGAAACGAACCGACCCCCCCGCGCGCCTTACGATTGCGGGGCCTCCGCCACCGGCTCCGCGGTCGGCTCCGATGCCGCCGGCGCGGGTTCCACCGCTGCGGGCGCATTCTCGCCGGCCCTGCGGCCGATCGCGTCGATCAGGCGTGCAACCATTGAACCGGGCTCGTTGAGCAGCCGCACCAACTGGGTCGCCGGCGCCTGCAGCAGCCCGAGCAACTGCCCCAGGATCACTTCGCGCGGCGGCAGACTCGCCAGATCGTTGATCTCCGCCGCCGTCAGCGGCTTGCCGTCCAGCACGCCGCCCCGAATCTTGAACTTCTCGCCGAGATCCTTCAACGAGCTGACGGTCTTGGCCAGCTCCACCGGGTCCGCATAGCTCAAGATCAGCCCCACCGAGCCGCCGAGCTGACTTTCGAGCGCGGCGAATTTGGTGTCCTTGACCGCACGGCGCAACAGCGTGTTCTTGGCCACGCGGAACTCGCCGCGCGCCGCCCGAATCCGCCGGCGCATGTCATCGGACTCGCCCGCGCTCATGCCCTTATATTCCGACAGCAACGCGATACTCGCGCGGCCGAGATTCTCGGCCAGTTCCGCGACCAGCGTGCTCTTTTCAGTTTTGTTCATGTTTTTCGGTGTTTCCGCGCCCCTCGTGGATATATGCGCTGCGCCTTCACTCGGCTTCGTCGCTCAGCCCTCGCACTGCGCCCCGGCCCCTTAGGCCGCGGCCGCGATCCGCGTTGCCGCCGCGGTATCGACCCGCACGCCCGGCCCCATGGTGGACGAAACCGCCACGCTCTTGACGTAATTTCCCTTGGCGCTGGCCGGCTTGGCGCGCACGATCGCGTCGATCAGTGCGTGCGCGTTCTCGCTTAGCTTGGCTTCGCCGAAACTCAGCTTGCCGATTCGCGCATGGACCACCCCGGCCTTATCGACCCGGTAGTCAACCTTGCCCGCCTTGACCTCGGCCACCGCCTTGGCCACGTCGAAGGTCACGGTGCCGACGCGCGGATTCGGCATCAGGCCGCGGGGGCCCAGAATCTTGCCGATACGGCCGACCGCACCCATGATATCGGGCGTCGCGATCACGCGATCGAAATCGAGCCAGTTCTCTTCCTGGATGCGCTTGATCAGATCATCGCCACCGACGAAGTCGGCACCCGCCTCCCGCGCTTCGCGTTCCTTCTCGCCCTTGGCCAGCACCAGCACGCGCGCCACCCGGCCGGTACCGTTGGGCAGCACCACCGTGCCGCGGACGTTCTGGTCCGCCTGGCGCGGATCGACGTTGAGCCGCACCGCCAGCTCGACGGTCTCGTCGAACTTCGCGATCTTGTTGCCGACCACCAGCGTCAGCGCCTCTTCGAGCGAGTAGCGCTTATCCTGGTCGATATGCTTCGCCGCCTCGCGGTATTTCTTGCCTGCCATCTAAAGCTTTCCGTCCTGATTCGCCTGAATTGCTTGCCGCCCGAATTGCGGGCCGCTAGTCGATTACTTCGATTCCCATCGAGCGCGCCGTGCCCGCCACCGAGCGCATCGCAGCGTCGAGGTCCCGCGCCGTCAGATCCTTGAGCTTGGTCTGCGCAATCTCCTCGATCTGCTTCTTCGAGACCTTGCCGACTTTATTCTTGTGCGGCGTCGCCGAGCCCTTCTCGATCCCGGCCGCGCGCTTGAGCAGCACCGGCGCCGGCGGGCTCTTGGTCACGAACGTGAACGAGCGATCCGCATAGACCGTGATTATCACCGGGACCACGAGTCCCTGCATGTTCTGCGTCTGCGCGTTGAAGGCCTTGCAGAACTCCATGATATTGACGCCGCGCTGGCCCAGCGCCGGCCCCACCGGAGGCGACGGATTCGCCGCGCCCGCCGGAATCTGCAACTTGATCTGCCCGGTAACTTTTTTCGCCATCTAGGTCGTCTTTTCCCGGTCTATCTATCTGTTAGGTCGAACTATCTGTTAGGACGAAAATACCGAATTTGCGCCGCTCGATCGGCTGGCGGAGTCGTTTCTCGCGGGCGCCCCACCGGTCCACTCTCAACCCACTGGCCCACCCCTGAACCCGCCCGCCCCCTGCTACGATTTCTCGACCTGGACGAAATCGAGCTCAACCGGAGTCGCGCGCCCGAAAATCGAGATCAGCACGCGCACCTTGCCCTTCTCGGGCCGCACCTCTTCAACCGTGCCATTGAAATCCTGAAACGGGCCGTCCACCACCTTGATCGCCTCACCAACTTCGAACAGCACCTTGGGCTTGGGGCGCAGCGCGCCCTCTTCCATCTGCTGCTTGATCGCCTCGACCTCGGCGGCCGGCACTTCCGGTGGCGACGTCGAATGTCCTACGAAGCCGGTCACCTTGGGCGTGTCCTTGACCACGTGCCAGGTCTCGTCGTCGAGCTCCATATTCACGAAGATGTAGCCCGGGAAAAACTTGCGATTCGAAACCTTGCGCTGGCCGCCCTTGCCGAGTTCCTGCACCCGCTCCAGCGGCACCACTACGTCCCCGAACTTGTCACCGGTCGCCTGGGTATCCGGATGTTGCCGCAGCGAACGCACCCGTTCCTCGAGCGCGGCCTTGGCCTTCTGCTCGAAGCCCGAGTAGGTATGCACGACATACCATTTCTTGCCCGCGCTGCCGGTGGTGGGCTGGATTATTTCTGCGTCAGGCATCGGTGTCACTTAGACAAACAAACTTGCAGCAATCGGAAATCCGCGAAATCGACCGGCGCTCGAGTCGTAAAGCCGGCTCTGTTGCAAAACGGGAGGTTGGCTTGACCCTCCGCCCAGCTCGCTCCAAACCTCAGCCCCCTATCGGATAATCTGGCGTACAAAGCCTTTGGCGCCCATATCGATAAGCCCCAGCCATAACGCCAGCACCAATACCAGAGCCACGACGACCAAGGTCGCCTGCAGCGTTTCCTTGGGCGTGGGGAAATGGACCTTGCCAAGTTCGGTCCACGATTCCTTAACAAAATTCGTGCCCTGATCGAGGTAACTTTTTAGACTATCCATTTGTTCCGGCTTTTACAAGCTCGTTAGTTGGCACTGGTTCGATTCGAGATCTTGCGGCCTTGTAATCTCCATCTCTGGATAACGTGCAAGATGCACCCGTACCAAGCTCTTTAATGGCGGGTCAGGCAGGATTCGAACCTGCAACCTACGGATTTGGAGTCCGCCGCTCTGCCAATTAGAGCTACTGACCCTCCGCCTGTCTCTTCAATGCGCACCCGGCACTGCGCGAAGATCGCGCCTTCGCGCCCGGCCCGACGCGCCCGTCTCCGCGCCGGGAATTGCTTACGACCCGAACGCGTCGCCCGGTTCAGACCTTGGTTTCCTTATGCATCGTATGGCCGCGGCAGCTCGGGCAAAACTTCTTGATCGCAAATTTCTCGGTTTGCCGCTTCTTGTTCCGGCTCGAAGTGTAATTACGCCGCTTGCAGGTGTCGCATGCCAATCCAATCAGATCTCTCATCTTATTACTCTCGCCCTACCCGATTCGCTGAACTTGTATGACCCCGACACCCTGCCCGCCGAACTCGCCCGGCAATTTTGAAAGCCCACGACGGGAATCGAACCCGTGACCTCTTCCTTACCAAGGAAGTGCTCTACCGGCTGAGCTACATGGGCATCGTCTGCGTCCGGTCCTCCCGCAATCCTTCCGCCTGCCTCCGCAATGCGCCCCCCCTGACGACCCCTCTGAAACTGGAGCGGGAAACGGGATTCGAACCCGCGACCACGAGCTTGGAAGGCTCGCGCTCTACCAACTGAGCTATTCCCGCTCCCCCCGGGCCAGGTCGTAATATTGGTGGAGAGGGGAGGATTCGAACCTCCGAAGGCATAAGCCGTCAGATTTACAGTCTGATCCCTTTGGCCACTCGGGAACCTCTCCGCACACCATCTCCCATCGGGCCCTAGCCGATGGCGAGAATCGAACTCGCAACCTACTGATTACAAATCAGTTGCTCTACCGTTGAGCTACATCGGCGCCGAGTTTTAATAAGAGAAACGTCCTCTCTATATTGCCGTTTGGCGCAAGTCAAGAAAAGAGCCGCCCCCGAAGCATCCCATATCGCCCCGGCGCAGCCCCAACAGGCTAAGCGAATCCCTCCACCCCCGCAACTACGCCGTCCACCCAGGTAACGCCCGGCAATCTCCGTCATCCTGAGCCGCGGCCTGCCCCCTTCCGTCATCCTGAGCCTGCGAAGGATCTCGCGCGGCCCTCCGCGCGTCATCCAGTGGTTAAGGAGCGCAAAACTTTTAGCTTTTTTCTGAAACCTCACAAGGTTTCAGACTTCCCTTTGGCTAGGACATCGCGCGTTCGGCGCCGACAATTCCCCGCCGGCGCTCACACCACCGTTTTGGTCAACGACGCTGCGCCCAAGGAGTATGAGAACATCGAAAAATACACCACTCCGGGCGGCCTCAACCAGATCATGCGCTAAGGCGGCTGGCACAGTTCGGGCCAGCCGCACAACGGCGAAAAGTTTCACTATCGAAATAGGGTGAAGAATTTCACGGCGAACGGGTGAACAATTTCACCCGAAACGCAACGAGTGAAACCTTTCCCCGCAAACAGAAGGCAAGGATGTTTCACGTGAAACATTTTCGCCCGCCAAGCGAAGCTGTTTGCGCGTGCGCACCGACGGGGATACACCTCATCAGTCGGCCACCGTAAGCAGGGAGCAATCGTCGAAAGTTTTACACATAAGTTCGTGCAAACCAACGGCATCCGGATGCATCACGTGGAGCGTGGTGCGGGACCGCTGGTGGTGCTCTGCCACGGCTTTCCGGAGTCGTGGTACTCGTGGCGCCATCAGATAATCGCGCTCGCCGACGCGGGCTTTCAGGTGGTTGCGCCGGACCAGCGCGGCTATGGGCAGACCGATCGCCCGGAGCCGGTGGCGGCCTACAACACGCTGCAGATGGCGGGCGATATGGTCGGCCTCGTCAATGCGCTCGGCGCGAAGTCGGCGGTGATCTTCGGCCATGACTGGGGCGCGCCGGTGGCGTGGTATGCGGCGTTGCTGCGGCCCGATCTGTTCCCCGTGATGGGCCTCTTGAGCGTGCCGGGCTTCCCGCGAACTCCACACCGTCCGAGCCTGATTGCCAAGACGGCCTTCGGCGATCAGGTTTTCTATCAGCAGTACTTCCAGCAGGTCGGGCGCGCCGAAAACGATTTCAGCAAGGATCCAAGGCGCGCGCTGCTGGGCTTTCTCTATGCGCTCTCGGGCGAGGCTAGCGGAGCGGACAAATGGCGTTACGTTTTCAAGCCGACCGAGACGATTCTCGACAGCTTCCGCGTGCCGGAGAAATTGCCCGCGTGGCTTAGCGAAGAAGACCTCGAGTTTTACACCAACGAATTCAAGCGCACTGGATTTGTCGGTGGGCTCAACTGGTATCGCAATATCGATGAGACCTGGGAACTGACGGGATTTCTTGAAGGCGCCAAGCTCAGGCAGCCGTCGCTGTTTATCGCAGGGGACAAGGACCCGGTGATTGAATTTTATGCGGACTGGTACAAGAACATCGGCCAGGTCATGACCGACCTGCGGACCAACGTGATATTGCCGGGCGTGGGCCATTGGACGCAGCAGGAGCGTCCGGCGGAAGTTAATCGCCTGATGATCGATTTCTTGAAGGGCTTGCCGAAATAGTCCCGGCGAAATAGTCAGTCCAGTAATGGGAGAGTTGTTGAAGAACTCGAAACCATTATTTCATTGAAACCTCACGAGGTTTTAGAAAGAAACCAAAAGTTCTGGCGCTCCTCAACAACTTCTCACACCCTCCCTGGTTCCCCAAGCGCGCGCGGGACCCTAATCTTCGCCGAAGAAGCGGCGGCGGACGCTAGCGTCGCATGGCAGGTCGGGGCCGCTTGCGCCGTGGTCGGGGACGCGGGTCGGGTCGGCAGCGATCTTAGGCAGCGCGCGGACGCGCTGGGCGTCGGCTTGCGGTCCCAATGTGAAAAATAGTTCGAACAACCAATCCTGCACCACTATGGCGGAATTGAAATAGGCATCGTGCGCTTGCGCATAGGCGTGCCCGGCCGCGTCGAAGTCCTTCGAGCCGTTGAGGCATTCCGCAAGCACCCGCGCATCGCGCATGGTCAGGCTTAGGCCCTGCCCCCAGGTGGGGTCCGTCGAACCGGCGGCGTCGCCGATCAGCGCAAGTCCGTCGCGGTAGGGATGCTCGACCCAGGTTTCGGTCATATCGAAGGTGGCGAGCGGCCCCACTGGACGAGCGCCATTGAAAAATTCCTGCGGTAATCCGGATCGCACACTTTCCTCGATGAAACGCCCGGCATCGCTCATGCCCTGGAGCCGGCTCATCTCATGGGGGCCATAGACCACGTAGCCGCGCACGCGACCCCCGCCTTGTGGAAATAGAAACGCCATGCGCTGGACTCCCGGATTCAGGGTCACGAAGCAAGTGTCATCCGACATGGACATATTTTCGAATTTTCGAACATGAGGCCGGCGCCGAGCAGGCGCTGCTTGCCGCGACGCACTTCAAACGCACCCCAGGATCGACCCATCGAGCTGCGACCATCCGCGCACACCACCAGGCGTGCCGATAGGTCGCGCTCGGCACCATCCAGTTCGACGGTTGCGACCGCGGGTTGGCCCAGCCGGACATTGCGAACCGTGGCTCCGCACCACACTTCCGCCCCGGCGCGCTCCGCCGCATCAAGGACAACCTCCTGCATCGCCGCATGGAAGAAGGTAAGGGCAGGAAGCTTCTGCAGCGTGGTGGTGCGGTAGTCGCGCAACATTCCCCCAAACATGAGAAATGGCTGTTCATGTGCGCACTTTTCCAGCAACAGATCGTATAGCCCAAGCTTTTGCGCCTCGGCCACGCCCCACGGCGCTAAAAACTCGCCGCGGATACGATCCTTGAACTGCCGCTCGCGCTCGATGACGAGGACGCGAAGGCCCTTCTCCGCCAGCACCTTCGCCAGGGCCGCACCGCCTAGTCCACCGCCAACAGTGATTACGTCGTAGTCGTATTTCGCCATTTTGTTCAGTGATTGACTCTCGCGATGCTCGATTGTCGCCAGGGTCGGGCATTACCGTCAAGTGGACGCGCGGAGGCCGCGCGCTTAGAAAACGGGAGGGGGTGAGAGAAATTGGTTGAGGAGCATCATGCTTGACGCTCGCGTTGCTCGGGTAGGCGGCTAAGTCCTACGGCGACATGATTGCACGAGTGCTGGATTAACGCGCGGAGGCCGCGCGCTTGGTTTCTTTCTGAAACCTCATTGAGGTTTCAGACTTCCCGTTTGGAAGATGCGGGCTTCGCCCTGACAAAACCTCGTAATCGGCCACGAGCAGCCCAACCGTATTGAACTGACTTTTCGGCCTGCTCGCGATGCTCGATTGTCGGCAGGGACGCTCGAGAGTGCGCGCGGAGGAGGCGCGGATGGGCGGTGGATGGCGGTCAGTCGGCGGTGCGCATCCAGTCGGCGGCGCGCTCGCCGAGCATGATGCAGGTCAGGTTGGTGTTGGCGCGCACGATATTCGGCATCACGGAAGCGTCAACGACGCGCAGACCGTCGACGCCGCGCACGCGGAAATTTTGATCGACGACCGCATCGGGATCGGATTGCGGACCCATCTTGGCGGTAGTAGTGGGGTGATAGATGGTGCCGCAGTTGTTGCGCACGAAGTCGGCGGTCGCGCTGTCGGAGGCGACAATCGCGGGCGTGAGATTGACGAAATCCTTGATGTAGGGGGCGAAGCGCGCGCTGTTCATCAGACGCCAGGCGATGCGCACGCCCTCGACCATCCGGCGCAGGTCTTCCGGATCGTTGAGATAATTCAGATCGATCGCTGCGGGCACGTTGGGGTCGGCGCTGCGCAGGCTGACGCGGCCACGCGCACGCGGGCGCTGCAAGCCGGGCGTGACTGCGACGCTCGGTGTGGGCAGATCGAGTTCAGAACCGACCCACAGCGCCTTATTAAAGAAATTGAAGACGTACATCTGCATGTCGTTGAACTCGTTCGAGCCGCTCGCGGTGTAGCGGAGACCGATCGGGTTTGTGACCAGCGGATCGTGGGGAACCCCGGGCGTTGGATTGGCGACCACCGGCACCAGCACATGATCGATCAGGTTGCGGCCGACGCCGGGCAAATCGATGAGGCATTCGATGCCGAGGGCCTCCAACTCGGCGCGCGGCCCGATCCCCGAGCGCATCAGGATGGCGGGTGAATTGATCGCACCGGCCGAGAGCGTCACGCGGCGCGCGCGAATGGTCTGGACTACGCCGCCGCATTCGATCTCGACGCCGACTGCGCGTCCGTGCTCGACGAGTACGCGACGGGTATTGCAAAAGGGCCGAATCGTCAGGTTCACGCGATGACGCGCCGGATTGAGATAGCCAATCGCGGTCGAGATGCGAATGCCGTCGCGGCGATTGCGGGGCCACGGCCCGACGCCGGTGGATCGCGGATCGTTGTGGTCCCAGACCTCGGCATAGCCAAGATCGCGACAAGCATCGTGGAAGGCGCGGTTGATCGGCTGCCAAGTGTCAGCGTGCGGGCGTTCGATCCAGATAGGGCCGTTGGCGCCGTGAAAATCGCCCTGCGCGTCGCGATCGTTTTCGAGCTTGCGATAAAACGGCAGGACCTTCGCGAAGCTCCATTCGGAGTTGCCCCACGCGGCCCATTCGTCGAAATCCTCGGGCGTGCCGCGCAGCGCGATATGGCCGTTGACGGCGGAGGAGCCGCCGGTCACCTTACCGCGGGGATAGGCGATCTCGCGATCGGCGGTGGCCTTGGCGACGAGGCCCCAGTCATGAGGACCGGCGGAGATCCAGGTACGCAAAAGATCGTCGGGGCTTTGTTCGACGGCGGGATAATCGGGGCCGGCTTCGAGCAGCAGCACGCCACGGGCGGAGTCTTCGCTCAACCGCGCGGCTAGCGGCGCGCCGGAGGAACCCGCACCAACTACGATGTCATCGTAATCCATGATCGCTCATCCACCGCGCACAGGATGGGCGATTCATAGTCCCGCGGCGCATTCGCTGCAAACGCTTTTTTCAGTGATTGACGAGCAGCCCAACAGTCTTGACCTGACTTTTCGGACTGCTCGCGTTGCTCGGGTAGGCGGCTAAGTCCTGCGGCGACGTGATTGCACGAGTGGTGGATTAACACAAAATCATCATTTGCCGGTCAATCTTCAAGCGCCGGCCGGGGAACGTGCGGCGTCGCGGCGGCGGGCGACCTCGAATAGCGCAACGGCGGCGGCGGCGGCAACGTTGAGTGAATCGATGCGCCCGCGCATCGGGATGTTGGCGATGAAGTCGGCGGACTTTCTAACGATCTCGCGCACGCCGCGGCCCTCCGATCCGAGGACGAAGGCGAGTCGGCGCGAGGTGTCGAGTTGGTAGATAGAGATAGCGCCGGCGGGCGCGAGCGCGACGACCCAATAGCCGGCCTCCTTCAACGCCTCGAGCGCCTGTGCGACGTTGCCGCAGCGCGCGATGCGCAGATGGGCCCACGCGCCGGCCGACGCTTTGACCGTGATTGGCGTGATGCCGACGGTGCGGTCGCGCGCGATGACGATCGCGCGCACGCCCGCGCATTCGGCGGAGCGCATGATGGCGCCGAGGTTGCGCGGGTCAGTCACGCCGTCGACCACGAGGAGCGGATCGTGAGCCTCGGCGATGACCTCGTCGAAGGGCGCGTACTGATACTCGCGCATGATGGCGACGAGGCCCTGATGACGGGCCTCGGACCCGGCCATGCGCGCGAGGGCCTCATCCGCGGTGGCGAGGACGGTCGCACCCTGAATGCGCGCGGCGTCGATCTCGTCGGCGAAGCGCGCCTGCGCGCTGGCCTTGACGTAGAGGACGCGAATCGCGCCGGGAGCCGCGGCGAGCAATTCGCGGACGGGCTCGACGCCGAAGATGAGGTCGCGGCCGGCGGGGCCGGCGGGGCCGCCGGGGCCGCCGACGCCCGCGGCGCGGACCTCGGGTCCGCGTGGCGGGCCGGCGTGGCGCGGATGGCGGCCGCGAGCGCGACTGCGATCGCGACCGCCATCCGCGCGGGTGTCGGGGCGGGTGTCGGGGCCGCGCGGAATATCGATGCGCGAGTCGCGCGGGTCGAGCGGCGGTTGCGGTCCGCCGCGACCTTGCGCAGGCTGCGGACCGGGCGCGCGATGCGGACGATGCGGGCCGTGTGGGTGATGCGGTGGTTTCTTCATCGCGACAGATCATATCCCGCACGGGCAGGCCTGCGCAGCGGGGGCCGGCGCCACCGGCAGCATCTTGGGCAAAGCGCGACCGCGAGCAAATCGCACGCACAAAGTTCCATTCCTGCGACGCGCAATCTAAAGTGAGTGCGGGCGCCTTCGCGCCATAAGTCAGTGCGACTACCCCGAATTTCAATCATCGACCGCTACATCGGCAGCGAAATCGTCGCACCGTTCGTTCTCGGCGTGGCCCTGCTGACGTTCGCGCTGGTGACCGGCCGCCTGCTGAAGCTGACCGAAATGGTGGTGAATCGCGGCGTCACGCTGGGCGACGTGGCGAGCCTGATCGGCTACATCATGCCGGCTTTCCTGGAGCTGACCTTTCCGATGGCGGTGCTGCTCGGCGTGCTGATGGGGTTTGGGCGCATGTCGGGCGATCGCGAGCTAATCGCCGCGCGGGCCTGCGGCATGAGCCTCTATCGGCTGGCCGTACCGGTACTGGGCTTCGCCATCTTCATCTGGGCGATCTCGAGTTGGCTTGCGTTTTCGGTGCGGCCGTGGGCCAACAGTCATCTACGCGAGCGGCTCTTCGAAATCACGCAGACCCGGTCCTCGGCCGGGCTGAAGGACAAAGTCTTCAACCGCAATTTTCCCGGCCTGGTGGTCTACGTCGATCACATTTCGCCCGCCGACGAGGTTCTGCATGGCGTGCTGATCTCGGATGCGCGCAATCCGGAGCAGCAAAACACGATTATCGCAAAGGACGGGATCATCGTGCCCGACCGTGCGCAGCAGACGATCACTTTGCGGCTCTATGACGGTTCGGTCTTCGGCCTTGAGCCCGCCAACGATACAACGCACGTCACCAGCTTTCGCATCTACGACCTTAGCGTGCGCCCTGATTCCGAGCTGGGGCTGGGTGAGCGCGATCCCGAGGAGATGAGTTTTGGCGCCCTGCGATCGGCGGCGGCGAAGGCGCGCGCGGACGGCAAACCGGACTACAATATCGAGACCGAGATCGCGAGCAAGTTCACGCTGCCAATCACGACGGTGCTGTTTGCGCTGCTGGGTATTCCGCTGGGGCTCAAGCCGGCGCGCGGCGGACAATCGGAACGTTTCGGTGTCGCGATTGCGCTGTTCTTCCTGTACTACTCGCTGATGCGTGCGGGCGAGGCGCTCGCACTGCGGGGACGTCTCAACCCGTTCGTCGCGATGAGCATCCCGGATATCGTTTTCACGATTCTGGCGGTAGGGCTGTTCCTGCGCAGTGCGGCGGATCGCGGCGATCAGGGACGCGGACCGGGCGACGTGGTGTGGGAGTTGGTGGAGCGCTACGGGCGCTGGAAGGAGGCGGCATGAGCGGACGACCGCGGCTGTCGCCGACGATGGACCGGTTTCTGGCGGGTCAGTTTTTCGGGCCGTTCCTGGTTTGCCTGGGCGCGTTCACGGTGGCCTATCTGATCGGCGATGTGTTCGATCGCTTCAGCGATCTGATTCACTACGGCGGCTTCGGCCTGCTCGGACTCGAATATTTTCTGCTCAAGGTCCCGCTGATCGTCTCGCAACTGCTGCCGGTGGCGTGCCTGGCCGGAGTGCTGCTCGGCTTCGCACTTTTGAATCGATCCGGCGAAGTGCTGGCGTGCCAGCAATTGGGCATCAGCCGGCTCGAGATGGCGGTTCCGGTGCTGGTAACGGCGATAGTAATTTCGCTATTCAACTTCGCCCTGAGCGAAACGGTCGTGCCCTTAGCGACGCGCCAGGCGCGCTACCTGTATGAAGTCGAATTGAAGAAGCGCGAGATTCGCGGCGTCTTCTTCGCGCAGCGGACCTGGGTGCGCATGCGCAATGGGTTTCTCTCGGCCGATCGCTACGACGCCAAGGCGCAGACCCTGCATGGCGTGACGATGTACGTGCTTGGCGCCGACTACGCCCTGCGCGATATCGTGCACGCGGATACGGCGCATTGGAACGGCCGGGCGTGGATTCCCATTAAACCGCGACAGTACCGGCTGGACAAAAACGGCACCGTCGCGACACCCGACACCCACCTGGCGCTGGCTCAGTCGATCAAGCCATCGGACCTGAACCTGGTGCTGCTCGATCCGGAGGAGTTCAGCCTGTGGGAGCTCGACCATTATATCCACGACCTGCGCAACAAGGGGCTCGACCCCGGCGGTTACATCGTTGACCGCGACCTGAAGTATGCGATGCCGCTGTCATGCCTGATCATGGTCGCGCTGGGGATGGCGCTGAGTCTCGACCCGATGCCGCGCAGCTTGAGCCTGGGGCGAAGTTTCGGTCTGGCGATCGGCATCGGATTCGGCTACTGGCTGGCGTTCGGCCTCACGTCATCGTTGGGGCGGTCGGGTATCATTCCGGCGGCGGTAGCGGCATGGACGCCGAACGCGATCTTTGCGGCGCTCGCGTTGTCGATATTCCTGTTTGGCGAAGAACGCTAGAAGGATCGGGCGCCGGGGCAGCCGCGGGGCACGCCCAGCAGGCTGTTGAAAAAGGCTTTTCACAGCCCTCCCCTCACTCGTTCTCTCCCCATTAGGGGCGATAAGGTGAGGAAGGAAGCCATTTTTACTGTAGGGTGCTGAGTTTAAATTTCGCAGGTTAGCAATTTCCCGGGTTTCTCAACGCCCTGCCAGGGTTAGGGTGCCGGCGCCGCACTTGAGTAATCCGCCGCCGCGCGACATCCTTTGTGTTGTGTGTATTGTGGGCCCGTACGAATCACCGCGAGCCGGGTGTCGGGATGGCTGAAATTTCCCTGAAGCCGCTTAACGACGAACGCGTGCGCGAGTTCCTTAAGCTCGTGCGCGTGGCGCATCTGGCAACCGCCGACGCCGGCGGCGTGCCGCACAACGTGCCGCTCTGTTTCTGGTACGACGAGGCGGCGCATTTCTATTTTATCATCGACGAAAAACCCAAGCGCATGACCGGCACAGGGCTGAAGCGGATGCGCAATCTGGCGGAGAACCCGCAGGTCGCGCTGATCGTGGATCATTACGAGGAAGAATGGTCGCACCTGGCGTACGTGTTGGTGCACGGCACCGGACACATCGTCGACGACACCAACGAGTACATGCTCGCGCTGCGCAATTTGCGCGACAAGTATCCGCAATATCGCACGATGGCGCTGGGTTTCGACAAAAACCCGATGGTCCGGATCGACGCCCGGCGCGTTCACGTCTGGGGTGAGCGGTTCAAGCCGCCGCCGGCCGAGAGCTAAACCGTCGCGCGCGGAAATCCGGGGCGCGCGCAGGAGTCGCAGATGTCACGAATCGCGGAAATCTCCACGGCATTGGCCGCGGCCTCGCTTGACGGCTGGCTCTTCTACGATTTCCGCATGAGCGATCCGCTCGCGTATCGCATCCTGGGAATTCCGGAAAAAGGCATGAGTTCGCGCCGTTGGTTTTACTTCATTCCGGCCGAGGGCGAACCCTGCGCGATCGTTTCGGCGGTCGAGGCGCATCGGCTGGACGCGCTGGCGAGCGCGCAGCGCATCGTTTATCGATCGGAACGCGAAATGGTCACCGCGCTGGCCGGACTACTGAGGGGGCGGCAGGTTATCGCGATGAACTATTCGCCCGCATGCGCGATCCCGTACGTCTCGCGCGTCGACGCCGGTACAGTCGAACTGGTGCGATCGATGGGCGTCGAGGTGGTGAGCGCAGCCGACCTGATTCAACGCTTCGAGGCGGTGCTGACGGTGGCGCAACTTGGGGGCCATCGGCGCGCCGCGACGGCCCTGCGCGACATCGTGAACCAGACCTTTGCCGAGATCTCGCGGCGCGTGCGCGGCCACCTGCCATGCACGGAGTTTACCATTCAGAATTTCGTCTTCGGGCGCATCGCGGCGCACAATCTGCATACCGACGAGGCGCCGATTGTCGCGGTCAACGCCAACGCGGCCAATCCGCATTTCAGCCCACTGGAGGAAAAGGACACAGCGATCCGCCAGGGCGACCTGGTGTTGATCGACTTGTTCGCCAAGGAACGCGCGCCCGATTCGATCTATGGCGATCTCACCTGGATGGGCTTCGTCGGGGAGAGTGTTCCTGAAATGCAAGCAAGCGTATTTCGCATCGTCGCCGACGCGCGCGACGCGGCAGTCGCGTTGATTCAGAGCCGCGTCGGCGCGGGCTTGCCGGTCAGCGGCGAAGAGGCAGATCGCGCCGCGCGCGCGCAGATCGAGGCGGCCGGCTTCGGCGACGAGTTCGTACATCGCACTGGCCATTCGATCGGGCGCGAGGTCCACGGCACCGGCTGCAACCTCGATTCACTGGAAACCCGCGATCATCGGCTGCTGATCGAGCGCACCTGCTTCTCGGTCGAACCGGGCATCTACCTGCCGGGGAAGTTCGGCATGCGCAGCGAACTCGACATGACGATCGAGAACGGCCGCGCCGAGATCAGTGCGGCGCCCGCGCAGCACGAGATAATCCCGATCCTCGCGCGCTATGCGTAAGCTCGGCGCGCCACAGGTGAAGACGACGGCGGCGAAGATCGCGACTGTTCCCTCGCTACGCATCAGCAGGCAGACTGCGAATCGCCATGATCATTCGCGCAATCGCATTTGACCTGGACGGCACCCTGTCCGACACGGAACCGCTGCACTTCGAGGCGTTCGCCGAAGTGCTGCGCCCAGCGGGAATTGAAATTCCACGCGCGGAATATTTTTCGCGGCTGATCGGGCTCAACGATCACGACTGCTTTGCGTTCCTGCTGCGCGAGCACGGCCAGGACGCCGATGAAGCGCGCGTGGCGAGCCTGATCGAGCGCAAGGCCGGCGTTTACGGCGCGATGATCGCGAATCGCGACGTGCTCTATCCGGGAGCGGACGCGTTTGTGCGGCGATGCGCCGAGCGCTTCCCGCTGATCCTGGTCACCGGCACGCTGCACGCGGAGGCCGAGGCCATATTGCGGCGCGCCAACCTGCGCAGCCTGTTCGTCGATATCATCGCGGCGGAGGACACCGCGCGCGGCAAGCCGGAGCCCGACGGTTTTCTAACTGCACTCGGGCGGCTGGGATTTCTGCTGCGGCCGCATCCGTCGATCGTGGCCGCCGAATGCCTGGTGATCGAGGATACGGCGGCGGGTATCGAGGCCGCGCGGCGCGCAGGCATGAGGGTGCTCGCGGTGGGCCAGACGACCACTGAAGACAATCTGCGAGCGGCTGAGATTATCCGTCCGACGATTGGCGAGACCGATCTCGACGATGTGTTGCGCCGTCTCGCCGACAGCGATGCGCGCTAACTCGCGCGTAATACACGGGTAATACAATGGTTGAAGAACTCAAAACTTTAAGCTTTTTCTGAAACCTCATGGAGGTTTCACGGCATTCCATGCCGTCGGTGGGCCACGCTCGCGTTGCTCGATCGCGCGATAAGCGGCGCGCGGAGTACCGCGCGAGCGGTCCGCGAAGTGAAGAATCCCTTTTTTCAGTGATTGACGCTCGCGTTGCCCGGTGGGTGGATAAGCAGGCGGAAGTACGTAGAGAGGCCGACCCGAGAGACTTGAAGATAGCAAGGTTAGCTGAGTGCGGCGAGGAGGCGCTGCGGCAGTCCGTCGAACGGCCCGTTGGACATGCACACGATGACATCGCCGGGGCGGGCGTCGGCGAGGATCGCGTCGAGGATCGCGTCGGTTGACGGGAAGGCCGCGGCGACGGGACCGCGTGCGCAGATTGCATGCGCGAGCACGTCGGTGTCGAGGCGGGAAGCGGCCGGAATGGGATCGTTTTCCTTGAAATAGACCGCGCCGAGATAGACCCGCGCGGCGCGATCGAAGGCGGCGGCGAAACCGTCCTGGAAGACGCCGCGGCGCGCGGTGTTCGAGCGCGGCTCGAACGCTGCGAAGAGGCGGCGGCCGGCGTAGCGCTCGGCGATGGCCTCGAGGGTGACGCCGATGGCGGTCGGATGATGGGCGAAGTCGTCGATCACCATAATGCCGCGCGCCTCGCCGACGATCTCCTGGCGCCGCTTGACGCCGCCGAACGATCGCAGGCCGCGCGCGAGGTGGTCCGCGCCGAGACCGAACTCGCGCAGCAGCACCCATACGCCGAGCGCGTTGGCGACGTTCATGCGGCCGCCGATGGGCAATTCCAACGCGCGCGCGACGCGCTCACCGCCACGTTCGATCGAGAAGCGCGCACCGTCGGGACCGATCGCGATGTCGGTCGCGCGAAACTCTCCCGCCTTGAGCCCGAAGGTCACGCAGCGCGCACGCGCATCGGCGCAGACCTCGAGCGCGGCGGGAAAATCGGCACAGACCGCGAGCACGCGCGATTCGTCCATCTGCGCGACCAGCGCGCGGAAGGACGATTTCACATGTTCAAGATCGCGATAGATATCGGCATGGTCGAATTCGACCGCGGTGATAATCGCGCCATGCGCGCGGTAATGGAGAAACTTCGGTCCTTTGTCGAAAAATGCGGTGTCGTACTCGTCGCCCTCGATAACGAAGTCGGGGCCGTCGCCGAGCCGGTAATTGGTGGCGAAATCGCGGGCGACGCCCCCCACCAGCATCGAGGGATCGCGCCCCGCTGCGGCGAGCACGTGCGCCATCATCGCGGTCGAGGTGGTCTTGCCATGCGTTCCGGCAACCATCAGGACGCGCCGATCGCGCAGGAATAGATGCCACAGCGCTTCGGGCATCGAGAGGTACGGGATGCGCGACGCGAGCAGCGCCTGCGCCTCGGGATTCGAGCGCGGGACGACGTTGCCGACGACGACGAGGTCGGGCGCCGGCGTGAGATTCGCGGCGTCATACTCACTGCGGACTTCGATTGCGAGACCCTTGAGCAGGGACGCCGTCGGCTCGTAGAGCTGATTGTCGGAACCGGTAACGCGATAGCCGCGCATCGAGAGCATCCCGGCGAGCGCGGCCATGGCGGAGCCCGCCACGCCGATCAGATGAACATGGCGCACCGTCGTCGGCACGCGTGCGAGGCGCGCATTCGAATCGGAGGAAACTTCGGGAAACGCTTGACTGATAACTTCAGATGACATCGACCTTCACCCTCGCAACGACCGACCCTCAACCGCCACCGCGCGAACCAGTCGTCGATCCAGTCACGCTCAAAGTTCGGCGTTGCGCAGCCTCAGTGAATTTACGATCACGGAGACCGAACTCGCACTCATCGCGGCGCTCGCGAACATCGGGTTCAGGAGCAGGCCGAAGAACGGATAGAGCACGCCGGCCGCGATTGGCACGCCGAGGACATTATAGATGAAGGCGAAGAAGAGGTTCTGCCGGATGTTGCGCATGGTCACGCGGCTCAAGTTGCGCGCGCGCACGATACCCATGAGGTCGCCCTTCACCAGGGTGATGCCGGCGCTTTGCATCGCGACGTCGGTGCCGGTGCCCATCGCGATGCCGACGGTCGCCTGGGCGAGCGCGGGAGCATCGTTGATGCCGTCGCCGGCCATCGCGACGATGCGCCCCTCGGCTTGCAGCCGCTTGACCACGCTGGCCTTGTCCGCGGGCATCACTTCGGCCTCGACCTCGTCGATGCCGAGTTGATGCGCGACGGCGGCGGCGGTCGCGCGGCTGTCGCCGGTGAGCATCACGACGCGGACGCCGTCGGCACGCAATTGCGCGAGCGCCGCGGGCGTCGCGCGCTTGACGGGATCGGCCACGCCGATCAGTCCCGCCGGCTGCCGGTCAACCGTCACGAACATGATGGTCTGCGCCGCGTGACGCAGCGCCTCGGCGCGGGCGATGAGATTTTGCTCCGACGCGGCGGCGCCCTCGAGAATACGTTCGCTGCCAACGCCCACGAGACGACCACCGACCTTTGCGCTCACGCCAACGCCGGTGGTCGAGGCAAAATCAGTGACGCTCTCAAGCGTGATGCCGCGATCGACGGCGCCGGCAACAATCGCGGCGGCCAGCGGATGTTCACTGGCACGCTCGACGCTCGCGGCGAGCCGCAGGACGTCGGATTGGTCGAAGCCGGGAGCGGTCTCAACGGTCACGAGCTTGGGTTTGCCTTCGGTGAGCGTGCCGGTTTTGTCGATCACGATGGTGTCAACGCGCTCCATCAGTTCGAGCGCCTCGGCATCGTGGATGAGCACACCGGCGGAAGCGCCGCGACCAGTCCCGACCATCACGGCCATCGGCGTTGCGAGCCCGAGCGCACAGGGGCAGGCGATAATCAGCACCGCGACGGCGGCAAGGATTGCACGCGGGAGCGCCGGGGAGGGACCGGCGAAAAACCAGGCGGCGAAGGTGATGGCGGCAGCGCCGATCACCATCGGCACGAAATAACCGGAGACCACGTCGACCAGGCGCTGGATCGGCGCGCGGCTGCGCTGTGCCTGGGCGACCATGCGGACGATTTGCGCGAGTACGGTATCGGCGCCGACCCGCTCCGCGCGCATTACGAAGGAGCCGGTGCCGTTGACGGTCGCGCCGATGACGCGTTCGCCCGCGCGTTTCGCGGAGGGCAGCGGCTCGCCCGTGATCATCGATTCGTCAACGGTACTGGCGCCTTCGACGATGACTCCATCGACCGGGATTTTTTCGCCGGGCCGCACGCGCAGCAGATCTCCCGGATGCACGCGATCAAGCGCGAGGTCTTCTTCAGCGCCATCAGCGCGCACGATGCGCGCGGTGGGCGGCGCCAACCGGAGCAACGCCTTGATCGCGCCGGCGGTGCGTTCGCGCGCGCGCAGTTCGAGCACCTGGCCGAGCAGGACCAGCGCTGTGATTACCGCGGCGGCCTCGAAATAGAGCGGCGGCGCGCCGCTGGAATCGCCGGCCGCGGGCGTCAGCAGGTCGGGGAAAAAAGTGACGAAGAGGCTGTAGGCGTAAGCGATTCCAACGCCCAGCGAAATCAGCGTGAACATATTGAGATGGCGGCTGACGATCGATCGCGCGCCGCGCTCGAAGAAAGGCTTCGCGCCCCAGAGGACGACCGGCGTCGCGAGCGTCAGCTCGATCCAGGCGATCGGGCGCATCCCGAGCGCGTGCTGCAGCGGCATCCCGGGAATCATTTCCGACATCGAGAGCGCGAATAGCGGGAGCGAGAGGGCCGCGCTGATCCAAAAGCGGCGCGTCATGTCGGCGAGTTCAGGGTTCGGCGCGTCGGCGCCCGATACCGCGCTGATTCGCAGTTCCAGCGCCATGCCGCATTTCGGACAAGTCCCCGGATGGTGCTGCACCACCTCAGGGTCCATCGGACAGATGTACTCCGTCGTCGAGGTCGCGGCCGCCACGGCCTCAACCGGTTCCAGATACATTTGCGGGTCGGCAGCGAACTTGGTCATGCAGCCGTTGCCGCAAAAGTACCAGGTGCGGCCGTTGTGCGAATGGCTCCATTTGGCGGCCGCAGGATCGACCGTCATCCCGCATACGGGGTCTTTCACCGTCGCGGCGCTATCGCGCGGATCGGCGCGGGAGGCGAGATCAGTTGTTGAGGAACGCAAAACTTTTATTTTTCCGGAGACTGAAACCTCACGAGGTTTCAGACTTCCCTTTGCTAAAGATGCGGGCTTCGCCCTGCGAAAACCTCATCCGTTAAGTGGCCCAAAGCAGCTTCGGTGATCCTGAACGGGTCAGGCACTGACGCCGAGCGCTTCCATGACGAGGTCGTGGATTTTGGGACGGAAATCGCGAATGGCCTGGTTGTCGCGGCGCGGGTGGACGCGGTTGGTCAGCAGCGAAATCGCGATGCCGCGCGAAGGTTCGATCCAGATCGAAGTGCCGGTAAAGCCCAGATGACCGACGGCGGCGGGAGAAAAGCGATGGCCGGAGCTGGAGTACTCGGGCGACGGCGAATCCCATCCGAGGGCCCAGGTGGAGCCGCGCACGGCGCTATCGCGGGACCAGAACTGCTGGACGATTTTTTGCGGAATGAAGTCCGAGCGGCCGGCGTAACAGGCGAGCAGCTCGGCGGCGATGCGATCGACTTCCTTGACCGGCGCGAAGAGTCCGGCATGGCCGGCGACGCCGCCCATCGCATAGGCGTTTTCGTCGTCCACTTCGCCGACCAGCAGCCGCTTGCGCAGCGGGCAGACGGCGGTCGGCGCGAACATCTCGGGGACCGGCTCGAGGCGGCGCGTACGGACCAGCGAAATATCGATGAAGTCGGTGGCGCGCAATTCGAGCGGGCGGAAAATCTTGTCGCGGCAAAAACGGTTCAGCCCGACTCCGCAGACCTGTTCGACGGCCTCGCCCAGCAGCATGAAGTTCAAGTCGGAGTAGATGGTTTTGCTGCCGGTGGGGGCCTCGGGCTTTTCCCGATGAATTGCTTCGTAAACGAATTCCTTGGCGCCGCGGCTGGCCATGAAGTTGACCTTGCCGCCGCGTTCGACTTCGGCGATCTGCTGGTAGAACGGCCGCCATGCGGCGAGGCCCGAGCTATGCGCGAGCAGATGGCGGAAGGTGACGTGGCCTTTGCCGTGGACGCCGAAGTTATGGAAAAAGCGCGTCAGCCGATCATCGAGGCGCATCTTGCCGTCGCGCGTGAGCATCATGACGGCGACGGTGGTGGCGAGCGGCTTGGTCAGCGACGAGAGGTCGAAGACGGTCTCGAGGCGCATCGGCGAGCGCTCGGGCAGGATGGAGCGAAAGCCGAAGGCGCCCTCGTAGGCGATCTCGGCGCCGGTGCGCACGACCAGCGTTGCGCCGGGAATCGCGCCTTTCTCGACCGCCTCTGCAAAGGCTAATTCAACCTCATGCCATCCCAAACGGTTGCCACTCCTTTCGCGTCATTGAATTCAGTCTTTAGCGTAATCGCGTCAAACTTGTGCGTGATCGAATCAAATTCGCTGCGCACAAAGCCGCAGGTTGGCGCACGCCCTCATTGAGGTCAACTGACCGCGGGCTCAGTAATCATCAGGCTGCGGCGCGAGCAGTCGATTTTCGCGCGCACGCCGAGCGGCAGCGTCAGGTTCTCGGTGCCATGACCGGCCTCGATTCCAAACAGCACCGGACAGCTTCCCGCGGTCTGCTCGGCGACGAAGCCGGCGATGCGCGCGCGTTCCTGGGCGCTGCCCTCGACCGGACGGATCGCGCCAAAGACCACGCCGGCGACGCGCTGGAACACGCCCGCGTGTTTCAACTGCACCAGCATGCGATCGACTCTATACGCCTTCTCACCGGTATCTTCCAAAAACAGGATACGCCCGTCGAAGCGCGGCGCGAACGGCGTCGCGAGCGTAGCGACCACCACCGACAGGCATCCGCCAATCAGTTCGCCCTCGCCGGCGCCGGGATGCAGCGCCTCGCGCGCCTCGAGTTCAAACTGGCGCGTCTCGCCACTGAGCAGGCGCGCCAGATGATCGATCGAGCGAGGCGTGAGGCCGACGGCGAAATCCATCGCGACCATCGGACCGTGGAAGGCGACGGAAGCGGCGCGATCGACGATCGCGTTGAGGAGGAAGGTCGCGTCGGAAAAGCCGAGAAAGATTTTGGGCTTGCGCGCGATGGCGGCGAAATCGATCAGCGGCAGCAGCCGGCCACATCCGTAGCCGCCGCGCGCGCCGAAAATCGCCTTGACGGCGGGATCGGCAAAGAAGGCGTTGAGTTCGTGCGCGCGATCGCGATCGCTGCCGGCGAAGATTCCGGTACGGTCGAGCGCGTGGCCGGAGACCTTGACCCGATAGCCCATCGAGGCGAGCACGCCTACGCCGCGTTCGAGGTATTCGCGTTCGACCGTCGCCGAGGTCGCGACCACGCCGACGGTATCGCCGAGTCTCAACGCGGGAGGTTTATTGGGCTGGTGGCTCACCGTAACGACGCACGAGCATATCACGCGAGCTAGAGGGGAGAGAAAAGAGAGTTGTTGAAGAACTCAAAAATTATAATTTTCCAGGAGACTGAAACCTTACAAGGTTTCAGTCTTCCCATTTGTTAAAGATGCGGGCTTCGCCCTGTAAAAATCTCGTGATGATTGGCGCTTGCGATGCCGGGGGGGAACGTGGCCGCCTGCCCGAGCATCGCGAACGTCAATCATGAGGCTAGAGGGTGCGGCCGACGGCGAGCGCGACCGGCTTGAGCGCGGCCATAAGCGCGGCGAAAGTTTTGGGCGTGAGCTGTTGCGGGCCGTCGGAGAGGGCCTTGAGCGGGTCGGGATGCACCTCGATCAGGAGGCCATCGGCGCCCGCCGCGATCGACGCCAGGGCCATCGGCGTGACCAGCGACCAGAGGCCGGTACCGTGGCTGGGATCGACCAGGACCGGCAGATGGGTCCATTCCTTGAGCAGCGGCACGGCGTTGAGATCGAGCGTATTGCGGGTGGCGGTTTCGAAAGTGCGGATACCGCGCTCGCAGAGGACGACGTTGGGATTTCCGGCCGACAGGATGTACTCGGCAGCCATCAGGAATTCCTCGATCTTGGTCGCCATGCCGCGCTTGAGCAGGATCGGCTTGTTGATCTTGCCGAGGCGGCGCAGCAAGGAGAAGTTCTGCGCGTTGCGCGCGCCGACTTGCAGCATGTCGGCATGCTCGGCCACCAGTTCGATGTCGTGGGCGTCCATGATTTCGGTGACGACCGGCAGGCCGACGCGCAGACCGGCGTTTTCGAGCAGCACCAGCCCTTCGTTCTCCATACCCTGGAAGGAATAGGGGGAAGTGCGGGGCTTGTAGGCACCCCCGCGCAGCAGATGGGCGCCGGCACGCTTGACGGCGTCGGCGGCGCCTTCGACTTGCAGATCGCTCTCGACCGCGCAGGGTCCCGCGATCACCGTGATGCGCGGGCCGCCGATCTCGACGCCGCCGACGACGATGCGCGAGCCCTCCGGGCGGACCTCGCGGCTGGCGAGCTTGAAGGGCCGCAACACCGGCATCACGCGCTCGACGCCCCACACCGATTCGAGGTGTTGCAGCGAATGCGCTTCGCCGCGCTCCTCGCCCACGCATGCGACGACGGTACGCTCGACACCGCGAATCACGTGGGCGCTGTAGTCGAGCTGCTCGACCATCTGGATGACATTATTGATGTCGTCTTCCGAGGCATGCGGGTTCATTACGACGATCACGCGGGTAACCCCCTGAAACATTAGAGTGTCAGGCCACCGCTTCAATCCGACCATCTGGCCCGCCGAAATAGACAGAACCTGGGGTCAGTGCGAGTGACTTTGCCGATTGTGCGCGGCGAGCACAGCCCCTAGTATAGCGGACATCCTTGACCGTAGCGGAGATCGTAAAACTTAGTGGACATTGGGCGCATTTCGACGCCGAACAGCCGGCCCCCTGCGCGAACGCGCGAGCGGCATCTACCCGCGACGGAGATGACTGTGGCCCGCAAGCCGCAAAGAACCTTACGCCTGGTCCATACGTCGGACGTACATCTGGAGAGCGACACGTTTGGCACCGGTGCGCGCGGCGACGAATTTCGGGAGCGGGTGCGGCGCGCATTCAGCGGCGTGATCGATCTGGCCAACAATCGCGAAAGCGACCTGCTGTTGATCGTCGGCGATCTTTTCGATTCGAGCCGCATACCGGACGACGCGTTGAAGTTCGCGATGAGCGAGATTGGGCGCGCGCGGATGCCGGTGGTGATGATCCCCGGGAATCACGACGCCCACGACGAGCGCTCGATTTACGCGCCGCTGTCCGCGGACGCATTGCCGCGCAACCTGCATCTGATCCTCGAACCAGACGGGCGCATGATCGATTTTCCGGAGCTGGCGACGCGGATTTGGGGCAAGGCGCTGGTCGAACATTCACCGGACTATCGTCCGCTGAAGGGGATGCCGGAGCCGGCGCACGATCGCTGGAATATCGCATTGGCGCACGGGCTGTTTACCGAAGACAACGAAACGGGGCGTTCGTCGCCGATCACGCCCGGGGAAATTGAGGCCAGCGCCTATGATTATATTGCGCTGGGACACGTCCACGTTTTCGGCGAAGTATCGCGCGGGAGCACGAAGGCGGCCTATTGTGGGACGCCGGCACCGCTCTATTCGAGTGCCGAGGCGGGCTGGGTGGCTTGCGTCAGTTGCGTGCCGGGCGAGCCGGTGGTGATTGACCGGGTGGTCGTGGATCGCTAGCGACGCTACGCGTTTCCACTAGCGCGGAAACCCACGGTTTGATCGATTCCCCTTCAACCCAAGTCCAGCTATCCAACCGTTCCCTAGTCGGCCAACCGCTCCCTCGCCCGCTCGCCCCAACCTGCGCCCGCGACCAGCCGCCCCCTTCACTAACCCCCCCGACCAGCCCCCCTTAACGATGGAGCGAGGCGGCCGGGGGCCGATGGCCCGCGACGCTCAACTCGGGGAACATCCCCACCAGGCGACTGCAGACCTGCTCGAAACTGGTCGAGTCGAAGGGCTTAATCACGTAATCGAGCGCGCCTTCGCGCAGGAACGCCTTGCGAATCTCGGGGTAGGCGCTGGCACTGACGACCAGGATTGGCACTCCCGGCTTTTCGCTGCGCATGATTCTGAAAAGGGCGAGCGCGCCGATTCCACCAGTGTGAAGCACGGCAACGTCGAGCGTGACCAGGGTCGGCGAGACGGTGCGGAAGAGGTCGAGCGCCGACAGGGTATTTTCGGCCTCCGCCACGACCTCGCATCCGATACACTCGAGGTGATGACGCAGGACGTCGCGGACGAAGACGGAATCATCAACCATCAGGACACGCACAGCCATCAACGCACCATCGTAGCGCCGGCCTGGAAACCAGTCCGAGCCGAAGCACCTTTTCGAGTTTGAGATAACTGTGAGGAGGAGCAACTAATGGGCCAGTTCAATCCCGGTCTTTCCCGACCACTATTCGCCCTGGTCTCGCAAATTAAGCGATTATCTGTACCGGAACAGGTCGCTTTTCGGGCGATTATCGCTGAAATCGACGCAGTTCGATTTGCACCCGTGATACAGCCCTTTGGATTTGTAGCACCGAGCGATCCTTTTGCCTGCCGCGGATGAAATTCCCCCGGTGACGGTGTATCCGTATAATTGGATTGTGCGAGAATCAATCGGCGTCCGGGTTATGCTGATGCCGGCCGATCTGGGGCGAAGGCGGTTGCGATGAAAGATTTGTCGATCGCGGTTGCGGCGTCGATTCTCACGGTGTTTGCATTCGCGCCGGGACTTTCCGCTCGAACGGCGGGGGCGGCGAACCGCGATTTTGCAGCCAAATCCGAACAACAGAGTTCAGTTGCAAAATCAATCGTAATTGCCCAACTTAGTCCGGGCATGTCGATGAATCAGGGGGAGATCCTCGAGGCGCAGCAGAATGCCGACAGCCCGGGCGACGACGGCAGCTCCGCCGATACCGACAATCAAAACCCTGACGATACGGATCAAAACGCAGCCAATGCGGATCAGAATGGCGACCCGAACAACCCCGACGCCGATCAAAACGCACAGGCTGACGACAACGGCGACAATTCGGATCAGGGCAACGGCGAGGGGGCCGATGCGCAGGCGGATAACGGCGAGACGGCCGATCAGAACGCCGACAACTCGGCGGCGGCGCAATGAGTCGAGCAGGCGACGGAATCCGTCGCGGCGTGAGCCGTGAGAAAATAAAAAGCGGCGGTCGCTCGATGCGACCGCCGCTTTTCTACTTAGAGTCTATCCGCAGAGTGCAGCCGTGCTTACATCATGCCGCCGGGAGGCATTCCGCCGCCGCCGGCTGCGCCTTTGCCCTCGTCGGGCTTTTCGGCCACCATGCATTCGGTGGTCAACAGCAGGCTCGCGACTGACGCCGCGTTCTGCAGGGCGCTACGCACGACCTTGGTGGGGTCGATGATGCCGGCCTTCATCAGGTCCTCGAACTCCTCGGTCGCCGCATTGAAGCCGAAGGGGCCCTTGTTATTGCGGATCTTGTCAACGACGACGGAACCTTCCCAGCCGGCGTTGGTCGCGATCCAGCGAGCCGGATCCTCGACCGCCTTCTTGATGATCCCGATGCCGACCTTTTCCTCTTCGCCGCCGCGCAGGTTGTCGAGCGCCGCCGAGGCCCGGATGAGGGCAACGCCGCCGCCGGGGACCACGCCTTCCTCGACCGCCGCGCGCGTCGCGTGCAAGGCATCCTCGACACGCGCCTTCTTTTCCTTCATCTCCATCTCGGTCGCAGCGCCGACGCGAATGACTGCCACGCCGCCGACCAGCTTGGCCAGGCGTTCCTGGAGCTTCTCGCGATCGTAGTCCGAGGTGGTCTCGTCGATCTGGGCGCGAATCTGCTTGATGCGGCCTTCGATATCGACCTTCTTGCCCGCGCCGTCGATGATGGTGGTGTTATCCTTGTCCACCACGATGCGCTTGGCGCGGCCGAGGTCCTGCAGCGTGAGGTTCTCGAGCTTCAGCCCGAGTTCTTCAGCGATAACCTTGCCGCCGGTCAGGATCGCGATGTCTTCGAGCATCGCCTTACGCCGATCGCCGAAGCCCGGAGCCTTGACCGCGGTGCAGGCGAGCGTGCCGCGAATCTTGTTGACGACCAGGGTCGCCAGGGCCTCGCCCTCGACTTCCTCGGCCACGATCAGGAACGGCTTGCCGGTCTTGGCGATTGATTCGAGGATCGGCAGCAGGTCCTTCATCGAAGAGATCTTCTTCTCATGAATCAGGACGTAGGCATCTTCGAGCTTCGACTCCATCCGCTCCGGATCGGTCACGAAGTACGGCGACAGGTAGCCGCGGTCGAACTGCATGCCTTCGACCACTTCGAGCGTGGTCTCGAGGCCCTTGGCCTCCTCGACCGTGATGACGCCTTCCTTGCCGACCTTCTCCATCGCTTCAGCGATAATTTCGCCGATGGTCGAATCGTTGTTGGCCGAAATGGTCCCGACCTGTGCGATTTCGCGGCGGTCCTTGGTCGGCTTGGACAGGTTCTTGAGCTCGGCCGTGATGGCTTCGACCGCACGGCTGATGCCGCGCTTGAGCGACATCGGATCGTGGCCTGCGGCGACCATCTTGATGCCCTCGGTGTAGATCGAACGGGCGAGGACGGTCGCGGTGGTGGTGCCGTCGCCGGCGACGTCGGAAGTCTTGGAGGCGACTTCCTTGACCATCTGCGCGCCCATGTTTTCAAAGCGGTCTTCGAGTTCGATTTCCTTGGCGACGGTAACGCCGTCCTTGGTGACGGTCGGCGCGCCGAAGCTCTTTTCGAGCACGACGTTGCGGCCCTTGGGGCCGAGCGTCACGGTGACGGCGTCGGCCAGCACATTGACGCCGCGCAGGATTTTTTCACGCGCTTCCTGCGAAAAACGCACTAATTTTGCACCCATAGCTATCTCCTAATTCAGTGGGAATTTGAACGGCGCTGCCCAGCTCAGCCTTCGAGCACGCCCAGGATGTCGTCCTCGCGCAGAATCAGGTGATCTTCGCCCTCGAGCTTCACCTCGCTGCCGGAATACTTGCCGAACAGAATGCGGTCGCCCGCCTTCACATCCGGTGCGATTAGATCGCCCTTCTCGGACCGCCGGCCCTTGCCGACCGCGATGACTTTGCCTTCTTGCGGCTTTTCCTTCGCGGTGTCGGGAATGATAATCCCGCCCTTGGTCTTGTCCTCTTCCTTGATACGCTTCACGAGAATCCGATCGCCTAACGGCCTGATTCCTTTCATGGGGTGACCAGCAGCCTCCTTATGACGTTTATTGAAAATCCCCTGAATCAGGGGTCCCGGTCGCAAGTTAATCACGACTGCGGAATTGTCAATTGGCACTCCCCCAACGAGAGTGCTAATCCGCCACTCTATCGTGTTCCGAGATTATTGCAAGGGTTTCACTGCTGGACGAGCAACCCATCCGTCTTGCCCTGACTTTTCGGACTGCTCGCGATGCTCGGGTGGGCGTGCCAAGTCCAGCGGGGGATGTCGAAGAGAGTTGTTGAGGAACTCAAAACTGTTAATTTTTCAAGACACTGAAACCTCACCGAGGTTTCAGACTTCCCGTTGGTAAAGATGCGGGCTTCGCCCTATTAAAAGGGGTCGAGCAAGACGATGAGGCCGATCATCGACGGGAGCGCGAAACACGGGCGAGGATCGCGCGATCGAGCAACGCGAGCGTCAGGCATTGAAAAATTGAACGGGGTGGCCGACGCGTTCAGAGACCACCTCGGCGAGCCGGCCGTAGAGGTCGTGGCCGTCGCGATCGTCAACCCAACGCGCGGCGTCGTCGGCGCGATTGTAATGCCAGGCGCGGGCATCGGCCGCGAGCCAGATCTGGCTGGTGGCGGCCTGCCGGCTCAGGATGAACTTGCCGCCGTCGGGGAACTCGATCGTGACGACGCCGTCGCCGGTGATGTAATCGACCTCGTCGGGGTCAAGCGTCTCGAGCCATTTGGCGACGGCGCGCAGGCATTCGTCGGCCCGCTTCAGAAATTCGTTGGCGTCCATGTTTTTCAATGACTGACGCTCGCGATGCTCGGGTAACAGCTAAGTCGTGCGGTTAGGGAAAGGGCGAGCGCCGGCTAGTACGATTCGGGAATTCCTCTCAACACTGCGGGCCTTTTTTGCGGAGTTCCTCTTCGCGGTAGCGCCGGAACAGGATGTTCCATTCGGAGCTGCCCTCGACCACGCCGCGTTTGAGCGACGCAATCTTGCGCCGCACGACGGCGTCGATCGCGTCGCCCTGCTCGCCCGTTTCGGCGAGGATTTCGCGTCCATGGCGCAGCGCGACGGCGAAATTCGGGATTTCGACCAGCCCCTCATCGCGCATCCGGGCGATCGATTCGCGGGCGAGAAAGAGAATGCGGGCTTCGCTGAGTTTCATTTTTTTCGATCTTTCACTGCTTCATTGCAGGCTGCGCAATCGAAGCGGGCGTCGCCGCGTTACAGCGTAAAGCCTTTCTTCTCGGCGAGGCGCTGCCGGATCTTACCGCGTAAAAGGGTGATATCGAGGCGCGGATCCGTTCGCGCATGTTCTTGCGCCATGCGGTCGGCTTCGTCGTCAATGCGCGCCTCGGTCTCGAAATTCGACGACATCAATTCGACCACGCAGGCGATGAGATCCTTTTCGCTCACCTTGGGCTTGATCGAGCCGCGGGCGATCAGCCCCTGGACCAGATGGGTCGCGAGGGCGTCGATTTGCGCGTCAGTCATGATGGTAAAGAGAGATTGGTTGAGGAACCCGAAACTGAGATTTACACTGAAACCTCACGAGGTTTCAGACTTCCCTTTGGTTAAGATGCGGGCTTCGCCCTGTTAAAACCCCTTACTATTGACGCTTGCGCTGCTCGGGCACGCGGCTAAGTCCGGGGGGGAATAAACCCCGCCGGATCAGCAAACCAACCCGTTCAGTCAACTGGCCCCGGCGTCAGGCGGGGGCGCCTGCGAAACCGTCGCCCTCGCCGCGCAGAATGGCGTCGAAGCGCAGGCCGCCGAGGTACTGGCGGCGAGCATCCTCGTCGGTGATTCCGGCGCGGCGCACGTCACGCCGTTTAATCTGCCAGACACCGCCAACCATCGGATGGCGGCCCTGCCGATAGCTGAAAAAGTAGTACACGAACTGGCGCACGGTGCCCATCCGCGAGTCCGCCGACATGCCACGGCCGCCCGCGACCGTGAAGACCGTGTGCAGCAGCCGCCCCAATGAGTAGAAGCCGGTGAACGCGTCGCGATAGGCCTGGTACCACGCCTGGCGATCGAGCTTGTCGTGACGCAGGGTCACATGCTGCGAATCGAGCTGGTTGAAATCCCAGTCGATGATGTCGCCGGCCTTGGCATAGCGGGTCTGGTCTTCGGTGCCGGGCAGCGGCGTCATAATGAAGAACGAGACGATATCGAAGCCGATCTTTTTCAGCGTCCGGGCGGCGATCCGTCCGCAATCGGGACCGTCGAAGGGGAAGCCGAGCATGTAGCCCGCATGCACCGAGACGCCGACCTTATGCCAGTTGTCAACCACGCGCCGGTACTTGTCGAGGACGTGTTTGCGCGCCTCTTCGATCTTGCTGCGATGCTGGCGGTCGTCGGTATTCTGATACTTGGTGGCGAAGTTGAGGTTGTCGGGATTGAGTGATTCGATGCCGACGAAGGCCTGGTAGCATCCGGCCTTGGCCGCGAGTTCGGTGAAGCGGCGGCTGCGGCGATGCTTGGCGGTTTCGCTCTCGCCCTCGGCCACGTTCGCGTAGCAGGAGGCGTCGACGTCAACCTGCATCATGAATTCGAGCTTGGGGAACTCCTGCTTGACCTCGACCAGGCCGGTCAGAATCTCTTCCCAACGGGGGCTGCGGAAGAAGTCGTCGTCAACCAGGAAGAGCGCGGTGATACCGTGATTGCGGGCGGCATCGCGCACCCAGCTCACGACGGCGTTGGGCTCGCGCGAACGCATGGTGCGGCCCATCACGTTTTTCACGCTGCAATAGGAGCAGGTGAAGGGGCATCCGCGCGACGTATCGATCGTGGTCATGGTCGGATCGAAGAAGCGCGTCAGATAGCGATCGTCGAGCGTCGGCAGTTGCGAATCGGTGATTACCGGGACGATGATGTCGTCCTGGCCGGTCTTGGCGCGGATGCCGTCGGTGACGGAATAATTCGGCTGGAGCTGGCCCGACAGCAGGTCCTCAACGATGTGGACCCACAGATTTTCGGCCTCGCCGACGATGGTCGTGATACCGCAGCTATGCAGGAAGTCGCGCGATTCGGGATATCCGCTGACGTGGAATCCACCCATCATCACGCGCACACCTTGAGCGACAAACTGCAGCGCGATGTCGCGGCCGCGCGGGTACTGATTGGATTGGACGCCGGCCATTCCGATCAGCAGCTCGACGCCGTCTTCCTGCGCCTTTTCCTTAATCGCCTTGATGGTTTCGGGACTGACGACGCCGTCGCAGATTTCGTCCCAGATGACGGTCTCGAGAAAGACGTTGCGCTTGGCGCCGTAGTTGCGATTGTAGTTTTCGTTGAGCGCCTTCAGCACCGTGAGGGTGTTGTTGGGCTGCACGCCATAGCGGAAGAGCTGAACATAGCCTTCCTCGTCGTAGCGCGACGGTTTGATGAAATAGACCCGGATCGTGCGGCACGGCTCCGGCTTGAGGGCATTGGTGCTGACGGCACCCGCGGTTGTCCCAATCTGAAGCATCTCGGCCGGACGGTCACCGCCGTAGCGGTTGCGGCCAATGAGGTAGTACAGGATCAGTCCCGCACCCACAAAGAAGCCGATAATACTGAGCAAAAACACCATCGATTACTCCTCTACCGCCACATCATACAGGACTCGGCGATGCGATTCTAACCGAACGGTCAGAGTTAACTAAGCCCGCGCAATGAAGTCAACAATCGGACACAAGAAAAGGCGGGAAATGTGCCCTGCGACACCATTTATCTGTGGAATCATGAGCAAACTCTGCGCTTCTTAGCGATACATTTCCAGCATGTGGATAAGGCCGAGGTCGCGGTAACGCTCGATCAGGTAGCCCTTGATCTCCTGCACCGACCCCATCTGCAGGATGTCATTGGCGATGCGCCGGGCCATCTCGAAATTGCTCTCGCGGATAATTTTGCGGACCACCGGGATAAACAGCGGGCTCAGGCTTAGCTGATCGAGTCCCATCCCGAGCAGCAGCAGCGTCGCGAGCGGGTCGCTCGCCATCTCGCCGCAGATACAGACCTGCTTGCCCGCCCCCCGTGCGACGCCCACGACCTCGGCGATCGCGCCGAGTACGGCCGGATGCAGGGACTCGTAGAGGTGGGCGACCCGCGGATTATTGCGGTCGGCCGCGAGCAGGTACTGAATCAGGTCATTGGTGCCGATCGAGAAAAAATCGACTTCCTCGATCAGCCGCGGCGCCAGCCACACCGCCGACGGGACCTCGACCATGATGCCGACTTCGATATTGGGATTATGTTCGAGGCCTTCCTTGAAGAGCTCGGCCTGCGCCTCCGCGAGCAATTCGCGGGCGCGGCGCAACTCCTCGATACTCGAGATCATCGGGAACATGATCTTGACGTCGTGACGCGCGGCGGCGCGCAAAATCGCCCGGAGCTGGACCTTGAAGATGCTCGCGAGCTCGAGCGAGATGCGAATCGAGCGCCAGCCGAGGAACGGATTATCCTCGCGTGGGACGCGCAGATACGGCGGATATTTGTCGGCGCCGATATCGAGCGTGCGAATCGTCACCGGGCGATCGCCGGCGGCGTCGAGGATGCGGTTATAGAGCGTCAACTGCTGATTTTCGTCGGGAAAATCTTCGTAGGTGAGAAACGAAAACTCCGACCGCAGCAGCCCGATACCTTCGGCGCCGTAGCGAAGCGCAAGCTCGATGTCGGCCGGCAGTGCGATATTCGCGAGCATCAGCACGCGATGGCCGTCGCGGGTAACGGTCGGCTGGTCGAGCCCGACCAGCAGTTCCTTGCGGAAGGCGTCGTAACGCTTCATCAGGATCTGGTATTCGCGTTCGACCTCGGCGGACGGATTGACATAGACGATGCCCGAGTTGCCGTCGAGCACCAGCGCGTCGCCCTCGAGTACCGCTTCCATCAGATGCTCGACGCCGACCACGGTCGGAATTTCGAAGGCGCGCGCCAGGATCGCGGCATGCGAGGTAACGCCGCCGGATTGCAGCGCAATGCCGACGAGATTTTCGTGCGAGACCAGCGTCATCTGCGACAGCGTCAGCTCTTCGGCGACCAGGATGGTAGCCTTCGCAAAGGCGCTTTTCTTGTCTTCCTGGCGCAAATGGCGCAGCACGCGATGGCCGACGTCGCGGAAATCGGTGGCGCGCTCGCGCAGGTAGCCGTCGGCGACCGCGAGCATCTGCGCACTGAGTTCATCGATCACCCGAAAGAGCGAACTCTCGGCGGCATAGCCGGAGTCGATCGCCTGGCGAATGCGGCCGACGAACTCCTCGTCTTCGAGAATCTGACGGTGGCCGTCGAAAATCTTGAGTTCGGCCGGCGGCATCAGCGGCTCCATCCGAATCTTGAGCGCCGCCAATTCGCCCAGCGAGCGCGTCAGCGCCTCCTCGAGCCGCCGGGTTTCGGCCTTGGCGTCGCGCGCGCGCAGGTTTCGATCGATTGAGCTCAAGAAGGTGCCGACCACATGAGCGACGCCGCGCGCGAAGCCCGGCGCCGCGGCGAGGCCGACCAGGCGCGGGCGGCGAATCTTGAGCGGCGAGGCCACCCGTGTGGCGCCACCGACCTTTTCGTAGCCCTTGAGCTGGCGGTTGGCCTCGATCATGCGCCGGCGATACTCGTCGCGCTCCTTTTCCTTGGTCGCGAGGGTCTCGCGCAACTGGTAATGCGACAGGATCTGCGCGACCTGACTCGCCGCCGTTCGCAGCAGCCGGATCTCTTCCTTGCTCACCTTGCGCCGGCGCAGGGTCTGCACCACCAGCACGCCGATCGGCTTTTGCCGTCCCTCCGCCACGGGGACCGCCAGGAAGGTGTGATAGCGCTCTTCGCCGGTCTCCGGAAAATACTTGTAGCGCGGATGGCTCATCGCATCCTCGACCACCACCGGGCCGGACGATTCGATCGCCAAGCCGACCAGCCCCTCGCTAACGCGCATCGAGACGCGCCCCACCGAATCGCGATCGAGCCCGATCGTCGCGCGCAGGACCAGCCGCTCGTGCTGCGGGTCGAAGAGGTAAAGCGAGCAGACCTCGACCTCCATGCTGCGGGCGATCGCGCCGACCACCTGGTCGAGCGTTTCGCGCAGTGCTGCGGGCGGTTCGCTGCCGATCGAGGAGATACTTTCGATCAGTTCGAAGCGGTCTCGATTAGTAGCCATGGTTAAATTGAAACGCAGACAATTTTATCCCACGGCGTCGTACCCAAACAACCGTCCGTTGACGCTAGAGAACGGGAAACTGGTCGAGGAGCCCAAAACCCTTAATTCATTGAAACCTCAGCGAGGTTTCAAACTTCCCATCGTGGATTGACGCTCGCGTTGCTCGGGTGGGCGACTAAGTCGTGCGTGAAACGGGTCCTATCCCGTCAAACCATGATGGGGTTTTCGCAGGGCGAAGCCCGCATCTTCCAAACGGGAAGTCTGAAACCTCTTTTTTCAGTGCCTGACGCTCGCGTTGCTCGATCGCACTATCATCGCGCGCATTCTATTGTCGCAGCGGTCTCTCATCTTGTTCAACTGTTTTTACAGGGCGAAGCCTGCATCTTACAAAAGGGAAGTCTGAAACCTCGTGAGGTTTCAGTTTCCTGAAAACTATGAATTCTGCGCTCCTCAACAACTTCTTCAGGAGACGCGGCGAGCGGCGGCGCAACTATGCGCGGGTCAGGCGGGGAGGTCGAACGGAGTGACGCTGCCGGCGATGAGGCCGCGGCCCGCGCGCGTCCGGCCCGCCTTGATCGTGTCGATCAGCTCGCGCTCGTTGCGCACCGGCTCGCTCAGCAGGGTCGTCACGCAGCCGATCGAATTTGCCGAATGGGAGTCGGAACCCGCGACCTCGGCCAGTCCGAGCAGGCGCGCGACTTTGAGCGCGAAGAGGTTCTCTTCCTCGGAGCACGCGCCGTTGAGCGCTTCCACCGCGTCGCAGACCTCGAAGATTTCGAGCTTGGCGGCGGTTTCGGGACGCTCGGGATCGATCGTTTCGTGATCCTGATTGATGAAGGAAAAGCGCGGGTCGAGCTTGTAACGAAACGGATGGTTCGCGACCATGATGCCGCCGAACTTGTCCACCACCTTGCGCAATTCGCGCAGCTTGTAGATGCCGCCGACGTACTCGCTCAGGCCGAACACGCCGATATGGCCCATCTCGGTCGTCACCTCCATCCCGCGCAGAAAGATCACGCCAGAGTCGGCCGCGAGCGCGTTGATTTCGCGCAGATCCCAGGCGTTATCGTGCTCCGTAATACAGACCGCGCCGATTCCGATCGCCTGCGCCCGCGCGATCATATCCTTGAGCGCGAGGTTGGAGTCCGCGCTGCCGCGATTCGTATGCAGATGCAGATCGACCGTAAAAAAGGGCGCTTTCTTCAATTATTCGCGCTCTCGTCTGGTTCAAGATTGAGGACGCAAAACTTGCAGTTTTTTATTGAAACCTCTTTTTTCAGTGACTGACGCTCGCGATGCTCGGGTCGTCGGCTAAGTCCTGCGGCAAAGTTTTTACAGGGCGAAGCCCGCATCTTTTCAAACGGGAAGTCTGAAACCTCGGTGAGGTTTCAGTTTCCTGAAAACTATGAATTCTGCGTTCCTCGACAACTTCTTTCAATCACTGCGGGAGCTTGTCGGTCAGCGTGACTTTCTTGATATGGTCGCCGACCTTGATCTGATCGACCACGTTCATGCCCTCGACGACGCCGCCGAAGGTGGTGTACTGGCCGTCGAGAAACGGCGCCGGCGCGAGGCAGATATAGAACTGGCTGCCGCTCGACTTGCGTTCGGGATTGACCTGATCGCCCTTGCGCGCCATCGCGAGCGTGCCGCGCAGATGCTTCTCGGTCGGGCTGATTTCCGCGGGCACGTCGTAGCCGGGGCCGCCCATGCCGTTGCCCTGCGGGTCGCCGCCCTGCACGACGAAGCCGGGCTCCACGCGATGGAACGTGAGGTTGTTGTAGAAGCCGTCCTTCGAGAGCTTCTCGAAGTTGGCGACGGTCTTGGGCGCGACCGCGGGATAGAGTTCGATCACGATAGTGCCGCGATCGGTGTCGAGAATGGCGTAATGGTCTGTGTTGCGCACGGGTAAGCCGTCCATTTTTAGATTTTCCGTTTTGGCGCAAGCGACCGCGCCGCCAAGGAGTAGCGCCAAGCTGAGGGCGCAGCTGAGTTGGAGAATTCGATTCATAATTGAGTCATCGCTGATTCGTAATTCACTCGGTGTCCGGGGTCGAAACGAGTCGCCAATCGGGCTCCGAGCAACCCCTCTTTGTTATTCGAGCGCCGCCGCCCGCGCAACCCTCGCGATGCGTGGGTCGCGGACGGGCTCGGCTTCACCCGTGCGAAAGGATCCGCCCCTGCGAATCAGAAGCCCGGGCAGGTGGCGCCCACGCCGTATTCGAACGAAGATCTTTACCCGTAGAGACCCTCGTAGCCCACACGCAGCTTGAAGCCCGTCGTATCAAGCCCCTTCACCTGCTTGGGAACGATGATACTCCCGCTGGTCGCCGTCGGGTTGAGGAACTTTTGCACGCTGCTCAGATCGATGCTCTGCGTCGCATTGCAGGCGGTGCCATCGAGCGTCAGGCGCAGCGGAAAGTAGGTCAGCGGCGGCGTGAATTTGACGGTTAGCGGACTGCCCAGTTTGAAATCGCTCAGCAGATGAGTGCCGTGCGGGTCCGGCGATAGCCAGTTGACGGGCTCGTTCGTAAGGCCGAGCACAAAGTTGTTGTAGGTATAGGTCTCATTCGCAAAATACGAGAACTGATCGTTATAGTTGAAGGGCAGCGTCAAGCTGGTCCTGAGGCTCCAATCGTCCTGAAAATATGAGATCGGCGGCAGATTGTGCACCGGCGTTATCATTAGCGTTTTGGTTGTCAAATTCATCGGCTCGTCGGGGAAGTACTTGCTGTCACTATCCGACAGGTAAACCGAGAAGAAATTGCCCTCGGGCGTGGTTAGGCTGGCCCGCAAGGTCTCACGCAGAGTCGGCGCGCCGGAACTGAACGAACACGATTCCGCGCAGATGTCGGTGCAGGTCGCGCCAAGTTGCTGATCGCCGTAAAAGACGCATCCGCTACCGTCGGTCCCGCAGATAAAGTTCTCGACGGCCCGCCGCAAGAACGTGCCTCCGTTGCGATTGATCGTGTAATCGACGGCGACGCCGATGAGATTGTGGCTGGAATCGGGAGTGTCCGGGAAATACGAAAGGATGCGACCGACGTTGACCCCGCGAAAGGTCTCCAGTCGCCAATTGTTGGCGTCGAATTCAGACTGCGTGAATGCGTCCTTGCCGCCGCTAAGAAAGTTGATGTCGTAAAAGGGCTTGGGCGTCAAGAGATTGAAGTTATCCAGCAGTTTCCCTTCGTGCTTGAGGACGGGTATGAAAGTGGTGTTGTAGAAATTGTTGATGCCGGCGTAGGTCAAGCCGGCGTTCGGGTCGGTCGGGATTTGGGTGTAGCCGTAGCTACCCGAGTACGGACCGGACGCTCCGACTTGCACCCACCATTGCGCATTGGACCATTTATTAGTCGAGTCAGCATGCAAGTGGGCGGTCCAATCGAGCGTACCGAGGGTCGATGCAATCGATTGCGTGGAAGTGCCGATGCCGTTGTAGGTCGTATCGCTTAAGAAATTTTTGAAGCCGCCGGTATAAGAGATTTTCGTCGTGAAAGGATTGAACGTCGTCGGAATTTTATAGAACGCGTAGGGCTGCTGGAACACATCCTTGAACAACGACAACTCGGTCTGAAACTGTACCGGCGTAAGATTGATCGGCGAACCCAGCCCGAACAGTGTCGCTGCATTGGTGCCGAACCCCGCCTGGTAAATCTGGTTGACGACGGCGTCGGTTTCAGGTGTCACATTCGCGATCCCGGAAACGGTCAAGGAATAACCGAAGATGTCGTTGGCCTTGATCAAAATTGGCGGCGCCATGCCGGTCGTATCGGCTTTGTAAACGCCGGGAGCCGTGGTCAACACATCCAGTTTGCTTCCTGTGGAAGGGAGTAGCTCGATCGTTGAACCTATCGCGACTGGCAGCCCGGCGTCGGTGGAAACGAAGCCGCTGATCGAGGTCGAATGCACCGGGACCGCATGGGCGGTTAACGGACCCACCAGCGTCATCGCGGCGGCCGCGATCATGCTGACAAATCCGTAAGCGCCGAGCTTTTCGGCGAAAATGCCGGGCTTCCTGAAGGCAATTTTCATCGAAATCTCTCCCCCGAGACAGCCACCGTTTTGTGCATCGATGGGCCGCCACAGTTTGCCGCTAGGTTTACTCTCCAAATTGCGGTGCGCGCATTCGGAATCAGCGCCTAAATTCCTCGGCATAGATCGGCTTGCTCAACACCGCTGATGGCGTCCGCTAGAAGCCGAAGAAGAGGTTGACGCCCTGCGGCGGCGGATTGTACTGGCGCTGAGGCGCGTAGTAGTAGTCCGGCTCCGGCGCAGTGTAGTAGTCCGGCTGGGGCGCGTAATAGTAGTCGGGCTCCGGCTCAACATAGACGTCGGGTCCGCGGTCGCCGCGATCGTGGTCATCGTGATGCTGATCGCCGTGATCGCCGCGATCATTATCGCCACGATGATCGTCGGCGCGAGCCGGCCCCGCGGCGACCGTGCAAAGCAGAAAAGCAAACGCGATCGCCGTCGCGATCCGGCAGATTCCAGAGCGCAATTCGACTCCACGATTAGGCGATATTTTCATGGTGATTCTCCATCGTCGGAGCGATACCCGTTCACTTGTTCTCTTTGCTCTCTTTTTTCGCCGCGGCCCGCGCGCGGCCCCGGAACAGAGCGTCGGCGCTCTTCTTCTGATCGTCCGACATGGTATTGTAGAGCGCCTCGAAGGCTGGAATGAATTTCTTCATTCCAGCTTCATGCGCCTCGATCACCGAAGCATACGACTTGACGACGTCAACGGCGGTCATCGACCGCTTTTCCGCGGCCCGTTGCTGCTGGAGATCGACCATCGCCTTCGCATTGTCGCGCATCACCTGGGCGAGGTCGTTCCATTGAGGCTCCTGCGCGGCTGTGATGTGTAGCCTTTGATGCAGGTCCTTGATGCGCGCCTCGATACGTTCTGGCGAAGCGGTCGCGGCTCCCCCGGAAGTCGCCGGCGGCGGAGTCATCGCCTCGGGAGAAGCCTGCGCCAGGATTTCGCGATCCGCGCGAGACTGAGGCGCAGATCCCTGGAAGAGATCGCCTGTAGCAGCAAACAACGGGTTGGCGAGAGCGATGGCGCCGAGCAGAGTCGCCGCCGCGGTAGCTGCGCGTGCGGCTGGATGGATGAACCGGATCATGAAGCACACTCCCTGTTAGTTGAGACCGCCGAAAGGCGAACTTGATAGCAAACCTCTTTCTGCCAATCCTGCCCTATCTTTTACTGGACTCCGTTCGAGTTTGATAGCCAGCGAACAAGTAAACTGGAAGCGAAGCGCGGTTTCGTCTCGGGCTCGGGTCCGATGAGGCCCTAATGCTTGAGGAAATCGCGCAGGAGTTTCGCGACGACCGCCGGCGGCTCGAGCGGCGCCATGTGCGCCGCCGGCTAAGCCGCAAATCACTGCGGGGTCGATCGCGCTCAGGGCAGCAGCACCGCCGCGTGGAGCCCCCGCGCTGCGGTCAGATTTCCCGTCTTGATGAAGTTGTTAGTGGTCGGATTGTAGAGCTCGGCTTCGTTCAGTTCGGTCGAAGTCGTATTCGGCTTTCCTGCACCCAGTCCGCCGGCGAGCAGCACCTGACCCGCCAATGGGCCCGAAGGAAACAAGGTAGCCGTATGCGCGGCGCGCGCCATCTTCATCGAAGCCTTGCAAATTTGACCTCCATTTCCGGTTCCTGGCACGCAGGTGAAGGTGTCGGCGAGGGGATCGTAGATCTCAGCGCTTTGCAGAGTGGACCCGAAGAGACCCGACAGGGTACCGGTGGTGCCGTCGACGGTCGAGAAGTAATTGGTAAATCCTCCGACCAGCAGGACCTTGCCGCTCGCCAACAGGGTCGCGCTGTGGAAGGCGCGCGAGTCGTTCATTTCGGGACCGACAGCAGTAAAAGCTTTGCCTACCGGATCGTAAGTCTCCGCGGTGAAACTCGAAAAAAGACCGCCGCTGCCACCGGTGGCGCCGCCGGTGATCAATACGCTACCCGGCGACCCCGGCAAAAACACCGCCGCGTGTGCCGCGCGCGCAGTGGACATCGAGCCGGTGGCACTGAAACTGTTGGTCCCGGCGTTGTAGATATCCGCGGTGTTGGTCACATCGCCCACGTTGTCGGTCCCACCACCTGCGATCAAGACGGTGCCATCGGGAAGCCGGGTTGCGCTATGAAACACTCGCGGCTCGCTCATGGTGTTGGCAGTGGCCGTGGTTTTACCGGTCGCAGGATCGAACACCTCCGCGGAGTCGAGCGGCGTCCCGGTGGCGTCATAGCCGCCCGCGATCAGCACCTTGCCCGAGACCAGCGCGGTTGCGGTCGCACCGAATCTCGCGGTCAGCAGGTTTGCGGCAGCCGCGGTAAATTTCCCGGTTGCGGGATCGAACGTCTCGACGTTGGCAATCGCGTTGCCGGTCACTTTGCTGCTGACGGTGCTGTGCACGAACTTCGAACTGCCGGTGAATCCGCCCGCGGCCAGGATTTCGGCGTGCGGAACATTCAAGGTAAGCAGCGCGGCCACGCCCGCACCTTCGCTGACCGGCAGCGAGCCTGTTTTGGTGAATTTTTTAGTCGCCGGATTGAAGAACTCGGCGGTAGCGGTTGAGACATTGGGTTTCGTGGTTTTCGACCACCCGCCGATCAGAACGACACTGCCCGATAGGGGCAGCTTGACGATACTCCCCGGTGCAGCAGTCGCAGGATCTACGGCAGCCGCGTCACCGATCTCGGAGCTCGCGGTGGAATCAGATAGCTCAGGAAAGAACCCGCGCGGCGGATCGCACGCGGGTAACAGCGTGATCGTCACGAACGCGAGAACCATTATCAGCCAACCGCTCCATCCGACGTGATAGTTCGTCACCGCGATTTCTCCCCTGAGCTTCTCAACTCATCCCATTTGGAGCTCGTCTGACGTATGCGAGCTCATGTGAAACATTTTCGGATTGAGTCCCCGCCACAACATGCAAGTGCGCCGACAAAGTAGTCTAAATGCGTGCGAAATTCCAGAAGCGCAAGAATAGAATACGGGGATTATCGCCCGATTGATAAAGCCATCCGGGAAGGCAAATCTTGACCTGACTTCGAGGACTGCCCGTGAGGTTCGGGTGGGCGGCTCGAGCAGAAGGCCTAACGATCAACCGAGCGGTCTCTACGACCGCCGGGTGATCAGTGCTTGAGGAAGTCGCGCAGGAGTTTCGCGACGACCGCCGGCTGCTCGAGCGGCGTCATGTGCGCCGCCTTATCGACCATCTCGATCTTTGCATTCGGAATCAGCGCCTTGAACTCCTCGGCGTAGATCGGCTTGGTCAGGCCGTCCTGCTTGCCCCAGATGAGCAGCGTCGGCGCCGCGATTCGATGCGCCCGTTTGCGCAAGCCCTTGTCGGGGATCGGCCAGATAAACTTGCCGGTACATCCGAGCGCCCAGGTGATGCGGATGATCGAATCGGGATCCTCGAGATTCATCGAGACGTGCTTGCGCGCCGGATTGTGCGGGTCGGCGAACATCAGATGGTCGAGGTCGGCCTGCGGGGTCACCATGTAGTTCCTGATCGGGGTGTCGTCGCGCCACAGCCCGAGCGGATTGATCAGCGCGAGGCGGCTGACGCGGCGGGGATTGCTGGCGGCAATCTCAGCGGCGACCATCCCGCCGAACGAATGGCCGACGACGGCCGGCGCCTCCAGGCCCAGCTTGTCGAACAGCTCGTAGTAGTACAGGACGAGGTCCCAGACGTCATCGAGCGGCTTGATCGAGTCGGGATCGCCCGCGCTGGTGCCGGGATGCTCCGGGGCATAAACGGTGAAATCCTTCGCGAGCAGGTCGAGCGACTCGTCCCACACCAGGCCGTACCCGCTATGCAGGTACACCAGCGCCGGACCGGCACCCGCGACCTTGACGTGCGCGGTTACCTGGTCTTCCCAGAGTTTGAGGGTCTGTTCTGATGTGGCAGCCATGTCAGCTATATCTCTTCTCTGTCCGGTTTAATTTTTTTCAGCCGCGCGCCGCGCGCCCGAGAGTTTTCGCGCGGACAATGGACTGACTACTTGCCGACGCGCGACTCCTCGCGCGCCGCGCGTCCGATATTCTCGGCGTTGGTCTTGCCGCGCAACGCGGTCGGCCACCATTTGTTGTCCCAGCCGTCCTCGTCCCACACGTTGCGGAAATGCGGCAGAACCTCGCGCGAGAACAGGTCGATATTCTTGAGCGTCAGCTCATGCGGCATCGAGCCAATATGCAGCAGCACCATCAGGTTGCCGACGCGCAGCTTCTTGACCGCTTCCATCAACTGGTCGCGCACGGTGGCCGGGCTGCCCGCGATCACGAACTGGTTATCGACAAAATCCTTGTACTTCCAGTGCTTGACCGAATTCATCAGATCGAGCTGCATCGGCATCAGGTTCTTCACGCTGTTGGTCAGGCTGCGATAGTCCTGGTTGCCGGGAATCATCTGGTACTCGTTCAGGATGTGGAGCGACTTGTCGTAGAAGTACCGGATATGCGGGTAGTAATCGCGCTCGGCCTGGGCGTCGGAATCGGCGACGACCACGAGTTGCAGGAAGCCCGCGCGATATGGATTGGGGTCGAGCTTGCTCTTGTCGACGAATTCCCAGAAGCCGTCCATCACGCGCTTGCCGAGTTTGTTCCCGTAATAGCTCAGGAAGCAGTAGCAATGGTCGTGTTTGGCGGCGAAGTCCCAGGTGCTGAGGCTGCCGGCGCCGGGAACCCATACGGGAGGATGCGGCTGCTGAATCGGACGCGGCCACAGGTTAACCATCGGGAGCTTGAAGTACTTACCGTTCCAGGCGAAGGTCTCGCGCGATTGCCACGCCTTGAGAATCAGATCGTGCGCCTCGTAGTAACGCTCGCGATGTTCGATCGGGGTGATGCCGTAGCAGAGGTTCGCGTCCATCGGCGTGCCCAGCGGCATCCCGGCAACGAGGCGGCCGCCGCTGATGGTATCGAGCATCGCGTATTCCTCGGCGACGCGAATGGGAGGATTGGTGGTCGGCAGCGTCGCGCCCATCTGCACCACCGCGCAATTCATCCCGTTGGTCGCGCGCGCCAGCACGGAGCCCATCAGATTGGGGCTGGGCATGAAACCGTAGGCATTCTGATGATGTTCGTTGACGCAGATGCCGTCCATGCCGGACTTGGCGGCATAGATCAGTTCGTCAAGCGTCCAGTTGTAGTACTGGCCGACTTTAGCCGGATCCGCCAATTCCCAGAACGGCGGGTCCACCCACACCGACTGGTATTTCTGCTCGAAGTCCGCCGGGAGGTCACGGTATGGCATCAGGTGGAACATCGAAATCTTCATGGCGGTTATCCTCCTCGGATCACGCTCGAAACGGGCTCGGAACGCGCGGTCCGCTAGCCGTTTGGAATATCACGGGCGGCGCATGAGCGACAACTTCTCCCAGGGCGGGCGGTTAACGCGATCGCCGCCGCGCAACGTACCGAGAAGGGGGACCGGGGGAGAGTTGTAAAAGAACTCGAAACTTATAGTTTACTGAAACCTCACGAGGGCAATTATATACTTGGCTCACCAGCGGTCAAGTGGTATCGTCGGGCGATGCGGCTGGGCGTTCGGGGGACTCAGACGATGAACCAGCTAGGCCGCTGGCACGG
>JBEKJC010000008.1:0-166388 GCA_050011435.1 Binataceae bacterium (SeqCode) | reverse complement strand
CACGAGGCGGGGATCCTTGCTGAGCGACGGCCTCTACCGGCCTTGAATGACATCGGTCTCCCGCCTCGTCTTGCTCCTCCTTCTTGCTACGATCAGAATCCACATACAAGAATGACAAAAGAGGGATCGCCGTCCTCACTCGCGCAGGAATTCGCTTTTCGGAGGCGAATATCTGTTATACGCTCTGGCAGTTGCGTAATGCTCGGAAGTGTCGGCGACGCAAAGGAGACAGCCTATGAAATTCACCTGGTTTCACCTGATGCCGTATCGGTATTTGCCCGACGACTTCAAGGACAAGTATCGCAGCGTCTGGGTCGATATTCCGCGCGACCTCTACGATCCCAAGCTCGGTCATCGCCTTTACAACGACTACCTCGATCAGCTTGAGTTCGCCGACCAGATGGGCTTCGACGGCCTCGGCGTCAACGAGCATCATCAGAACGCCTACGGCATGATGCCGTCGCCGAACCTCATGGCGGCGGCGCTGGCGCGGCGCACGCGCAACGCCAATCTGGTCGTGCTGGGCAACTCGATCGCACTCTACAACCCGCCGATCCGCGTCGCCGAAGAATTTGCGATGCTCGACGTCATCAGCGGCGGGCGCCTGGTTGCGGGCTTCCCGGTCGGCACCTCGATGGACGTCAACTTCTGTTACGGCGAAATCCCCGCCACCATCCGCGAAAAGTATTATGAAGCCCACGACCTCATCATCAAGTCGTGGACCGAGCCCGACGTCTTCGCGTTCAACGGCAAATTTACCAAGCTGCGCTACGTCAACCTGTGGCCCAAGCCGCTCCAGCAGCCTCATCCGCCGATCTGGATCCCCGGCGGCGGCTCGGTCGAAACTTGGGACTTCTGCGCCGACCATGACTACCTTTACAGCTTCCTCTCCTTCTTCGGCTACATCGCGGGCAAGAAAGTCGCCGACGGTTACTGGAACGTGATGGCGAAGAAGGGCAAGGAGCTCAATCCCTACAGCCTGGGCTTCGCGCAGGTGGTTGCGGTCGCCGATACGGACGAAGAGGCTGAGCGGATCTACGGTCCCCACATGGACTACTTCTACAATCGCTGCCTGCACGTCTATAATGGCTTCGCCGACGCGCCGGGCTATCGCACGGTCAGCACCATCCGCGCGGGCATTCTCGGACAGGTCGGTCGCGAGGCCACGCTGCGCCGCGAGGGTATGACCTGGAAGGATTTCGTCGAGCAGGGCTACATCATCGCGGGCTCGCCCAAGACCGTGCGCGAGCGGCTGCGTGAGGCCATGAAGACCCTCAACTGCGGCCACCTGATGCTCATCATGCAAGTCGGTTCGATGACGCCCGAGTTGGTCCGCAAGAGCACCGACCTGTTTGCGCGTGAGGTCATGCCGCATATGCGCGGGCTATGGAACGGATTCGAGGACAAATGGTCGCCCCACCCGCTGCCGGAATCCGAGCGTGCGATGCCGGCGCCGATCGAATTCAAGCGAACGGAATCCAACGGCAAGACCGTCGCGAAGGCGCCCGCGCCCGCCCATGACAGCCGGAGCGCGAAATAATGAAGACGATACAGAAAATTCGCGACGGCAAATACTCAGTCGAACTCTATACCTTCGGCAGCGGAGAGCCGCTGCTCTATCTGCACGGGGCGGGCGGCCTGCTCGGCGTCGATCCATTTCTCGACGAGCTGGGCAAGGACTTCAAGGTGATCGCGCCGCATCTGCCGGGCTTCGGTGAATCAACCGGCGGCGAACTGATCGACGACGTCGTCGATGCGGCCCTCTTCTACCATGAGCTGATGGACGAACTCGGCATCGACAAGGCGCATATCGTCGGCCATTCGATGGGCGGGATGCTCGCGGCGGAAGTCGCCGCGCTCGACGTCAGCCGCGCCAAGAAGCTCGTGCTGGTCGGAGCGGCGGGTTTCTGGCTCGACGAAAATCCGATTCCTGACTTCTTCGCACTCGACTTGAGCGAACTCGGCTCATATCTGTTTCACGATCCCAAGTCGGCCTTCGCCCAAATGTTCCTCGCGATACCGGAGGACATGAACAAGCTCGCCGATATGTACGTCGAACGCGTGAAGCGGCTGTCGATGGCGTCGAAGTTCCTGTGGCCGATTCCCGACCGCGGGCTGAAAAAGCGCGCCTACCGGATCGCGGCGCCGACCCTCGTCCTGTGGGGAGCGTCGGATCGGCTGATTCCGCCGGTGTACGCCGGTGAATTCACCCGCCATATCAAGAATGCCCGCGTGCAGATGATCGAAGCCGCGGGCCACATGCTGCCATACGAGCAGCATGACGCCTTCTGCAAGGCCGTGCGCGGCTTCCTCAAGAGCTAAAAGCAGCTACGACCGGAGCTGGCTCCGCTGGCTCCGGTCGCATACCAGCAGGTGGTTGAGGAACACACAAAACTTTTAGTTTTTCAGGAAGCTGAAACCTCACGAGGTTTCAGACTTCCCATTTGACTAGGAAAGAAAGCGCGAAACCCAAGGTTTCGCGAACGACAGTTAAGAGAGTCATTACCGCGGGACTTGGCCGCCTGCTTTACGATGATCTGGCGATCGAGCAACGCGAGGATCAATCGGTGAAACACGCGAGCCTCAATCACGATGAGGTCTTTACAGGGCGAAGCCCGCATTTTTACCGAAGGGGAAGTCTGAAACCTCGTGAGGTTTCAGTGTCTGGAAGAAACCAAAGTTTCGGGTTCCTCAGCAACACGACGGGGCGGACGCGCGATTCGTCCGCCCCCTTCAGTCGATCCCTTAGCGTCCGCCCGCCGCCGCGCTCTGCGTCGTCGGCGACGTTCCGCTCTTGATATGCGGCAGCACCTCGGCCGCGAACAGCTTCATGTTGCGCTGCGCGACTTCCAGCGGCATGTCGGAATACTTGAACACGCCGACGAACTCCTCCGCTTCCATCGTGCTCGCGATCGTCCGCAGCGTCTCGACGCATTTCTCGGGCGTGCCGAAAACCTGCGTCTTGGTGAAGAGATTGCGGAAATCCTGCGGACTGTTCTTGCCCGCTTCGGCCATCTTGGTGTGGTACTCGTAGCCCTTGGTGTTGCGGAAATGCTCGGGCTCGTCGTACTCGTAATGGTTAATTGCGGTGTCGGCGTAGTTCCCCATGTACTTTTCCGCGCCCGCGGCCGCTTCGCGCTCGGTCTCGGCGCAATACATAAAGGAGACGACGATCGGCTTCTTCACCGGCTGGCCAAACTTCACGCACGACGCCTTGAAATGATCGTAGTCCTGCTTGTGATCGGCCCACGCCTTCTGCGGAATCACCAGCATCCCCATGCCCTGCTGCGCCATGATGTCGCCGGTCTCCGGTGACACGATCGCGCCGTAGAAACGATCGGTCAGGTTTCGATGGCGGGGTTGCGGACGAATACTCATATCGGGAATCTGGTTGAACTTCCCTTTGTATGAGAACCGCTCCTGCGTCAGCGCCAAGCGCACGATTTCCGCCGCTTCGACGAAGCGCTCGCGCGACTCGCCCATCGGTACGCGAAAGCCGTTGTACTCGATTCGCCCCGACCCGCGTCCGAACCCGAGCGTCAGTTCGCGGTCGCCGAGGTAGATATCGAGCATCGCGATCTGCTCTGCCACTCGCACTGGGTCATGCCACGGTAGCACCACGACCATCGAGCCGAAGCCGATCTTTTTGGTGCGTCCCGCCATGTAGGTCAGGAACTGCAGCACGTCCGGAATCATGGTGTAGGGCGAGAAATGATGCTCGACGCCCCAGATCGAATCAAAGCCGAGCGGCTCGACCATATCCGCCAGCGTCAAATCGTCCTGGTAAACCTGCCAGTCCAGTTTCTGCGAACGAAAGTAGTTTTGAAAGAAAAACGAAGCTCCAACCTTCATCGGCAATCCTCCCCAAGGAGTGGAATTTGAGGCACTTCGCGCGCAGCGCTCGCGTCCAACGGATTGGCAACGGCGGGGCCGCGGCGCGCGCTCACGCTCATCCCGCCTGCTCTCAATGGTTTCTCTGGATTAACTTGTACGACCAATCGCCCCCGGATGACAACCCGCGCGACCTCGAGAAAATACCGATCCGTCGCCGCTCCGCGCCTGCTCGTGCGCCGTTGACGGAGAGCCGAAGTTGTGCGTACAATGTACGTCAAATGACCTGCGTACCTTGTGCGTCGCAGGAAAATTGGAAGTAGCACGATGGCAACCGCGAAGGGCAACAGAATCTATCTTCGAGCGTCGGCCGAGCAGATCAACCTGATTCGCCGGGCAGCGGAGGCGAAACGCAAGACTACGAGCGAATTCGTGCTGGACTCGGCATGCCGATCCGCTGAAAGCGCCCTCTATGATTTGAGGACGATCCGTCTCGATGAAAAGGGCTGGAAGCAATTTACCGCTGCCCTCGGTCGAGAGGCCCGCGAAATTCCCGAACTGATCGACCTGTTCAAAGAGAAGGCTCCTTGGGATTAACCGGTGGGGCTTGAACCTCCGCGGCTGATTGAAGCGAGCGACCTTTACCTTCCGGAAAAATTTGACTGCGGCACGCCCGTATTAAACCAATGGCTCCGCGTTCATGCGTGGACCAACCATCAAAGCGGCAGTTCCCGCGTTTACCTCTCGATCGATACCGACGCGAGCTTGATTACCGGCTTCTATTGTTTGTCCGCAGGTTCGGTCGAGCATGCCGATGCTCCCGCGCGAGTTTCCAAAGGACTCGCCCGCCATCCCATACCGGTTGTGCTGATCGGCCGTCTCGCCGTCGATCGACGATACGCCAGTCGCGGCGTCGGGCGCTTCCTCATGCAGGACGCTTATCACCACATCATTCAGACTGCCGACCAGATCGGCACGCGTGCGGTGATCGTTCAGGCCAAGACTGATAACGCCGCCGAGTTCTATAGACGCCTCGGATTCGAACCGTCCAGCACCACTCCCAGGCTCTTTTTTCAGTTGGTCAAGGACGTAAGAAAATCACTTGATGCTGCCCGAAAACCCTGACTGGCCGGCGACGACTGTATCCCCGCTAGCCGCTACCTTTCCCAGAGCCCGTGCGGGTTTGGCTCATGAACCCTATTTCAAGTGTCTCTCAAAGACGCGATTCGCCTTTTCGCGAACAGAGTCGCCAGCATCACCAAATCCTTGAATGGCGCAGCTTCGAATAGCGAACCGCCACGCAATTCCCGCTTGAGCTTGCGGGCGGCGCTTTTGAGGTCGCGATGTATCTCTCGAAGTTCACTTAGCTGAGGCCGATTACGCGCCCGGGACATGGCATTCGCCAGCGCTCTGATGACGCCGTCTGCGGCGCCTTCGTGAACGTATGGGTCGGTGCCGTCCAAGTCGCTCAAAGATTTTTTCAAACGGTTCGAATGACTTTCAAACACGAACCATTCATGCCCGGCCCCGGTGTTCATCGCGTGTGCAACCGCCAGTCCAAGCTCAAAAGGCATGTTGAATCGCGGCGTAGGGGGAGGCGCGCGGTCAACTTCCACGCGGGACAGATCGTGAAACGAGTAGCGGCACTTCTGTATCAGATTGACAATTCGTTCGAGTCGCCGCCGGCTACCCGTGATTTCGATTGTCGCGCGAGGGATCAGGCCAAATCCGCAAAGCCCGGCAATGAACGCCAGATACAGACTCTCAAAGCGATGGTCGTATGGAATGTTGAGGAAGGCGACTTTCTCGACAGGTCGGGGTCGTTTCATTTTTATAGAGAATGGCGGGCGGACACTGTCGATGACGCCTGAACGTACTTGTGAATGCTATTTTTTTTTGACTCTCTTATAGGCCAGCTTACGAAGCGACACCTTCCCATGAGGCTCGCCGATGGTGCGCAGCAGCGCTCGGAGCTGCGCCAGGCGCTTTTCATTAACTCCGAGCTCAGCGGCGGTCTCTTCGGCCGTGGGGAACGGCGTCAATATCGTTGTACGGGCTCGCATAAATACAGCACTACTTTATCAGCCTGGAGAGGTCAAATCTTCAACATTGACCGAGCCTCTCTACTGCGTCGGCTCTTCGTCACTTTGATGCTTCAGTGAGGCAAAATCCAAGCGCTGCTCGGTCTCTCGATACTCACCGAGGCGACAGATGGCGGCGGCACGTTGTAACCGGGCGGGTACATCCGATAGCACATCACGTAAACCACCACCCCGGTGATCGATACGTACATCCAGATCGGCCAGGTCCAGCGCGCGATCCGCCGATGCCGGCTGAAATCACCGCTGATCGCCCGCCACAACGTAATCAACACCAGCGGTACGATCGCCGCCGCCAGAATTATGTGCGTGATCAAAATGGTGAAATAGATCGGGCGGATGATGCCGTGGCCCTGAAAGCGCACGTCGCCGACGTGGTAGTGATAGGTCAGGTACGAAATGAAAAAAGCCGTCGAGACCGCGACCGCGCTCAACATGCATGCCCGATGCGCGCGCACCCAGCGCTTCCGGATGAAAATGAAGCCCGCCGTCAGCAGGACAGCGGCGATCGCATTAAGGACCGAGTTGAGCGGAGCGAGCGAATAATAATCAATCATGCTGCTTGAGGCGCCTTCCTTCGCACCGCGCCCTCACCTTCAAAAAAGAGTATACTGCCTACTGATGAAGCGAGCTCACCAGTGAAGCGTACCGCAGCAAGCATGCAAGCTGTGCTCACCAGCGTTGAGCCGCAAAGTCTTTTTTACAAAACAAACCCATTTTGCCTTGCGAAATCAACCAAATCCGGCATTCCGATTGTAATAACGCCCCCATTTTTGTTAATTAAACAGACACCTTAACCTTTGGGGGCTGCCAGCGAGAACGCGGCGGACCCCGCAATCGGAGGACTCTTAATGCTGAAGCCGATCATTTCCGCAGACTCTCACATCACCGAGCCGCCGGGCTGTTATGTCGATCGCATCGATCGCAAGTACAAGGACACCGCGCCGCACATGGTGCACGATGCCAAGATGGGCGACATCTTCGTCATCGAGGGCATGAGCAAGCCGATCCCGATGGGCTTGGTGGCGGCCGCCGGCGTCGACGCGATGGACTTGAAAATGTTCGGCGCCAAGTTCGAAGACCTGCATCGCGGCGGCTGGGACCCCGAGGCCCGCATGGCCGACCAGGACCGTGACGGCGTGGCGTGCGAGGTCATTTATGCCACGGTCGGCATGCTGCTCTGCAACCACCCCGACTACGATTACAAGAAGGCCTGCTTCGACGCTTACAATATCTGGCTGGCCGAATATTGCGCCGCGCATCCAGACCGCCTGATCGGGCTGGGTCAGACCGCCATGCGTTCGGTCGAAGAGGGTATCGCGGACATGCGCAAGATGAAGGAGATGGGTCTGCGCGGCGTCATGATGCCGGGCAATCCGCAGGTCTCCGACTACGACGATCCGATTTACGGGCCGTTCTGGGAAGCGGCCATCGACATGAAGATGCCGTTGAGCTTCCACATCCTGACCAGCAAGCAGGATAACTTCAAAACCCGTGGACCGCGCATCAACAGCTTTCTGTCGATTATCCGCGGCAATCAGGACCTGATCGGAACGTTCATTTTCGGCGGCGTCTTCGAGCGCCATCCGAATCTCAAACTGGTGTGCGTCGAGGCCGACGCCGGCTGGGTCCCGCATTATATGTACCGCATGGATCATGCGTACAATCGCCATCGGGCGTGGATGATGAAGGGACGCGAGCTTGCAAAGAAGCCCAGCGAGTACTTCCGCGAGCACATCTACTTGACCTTCCAGGATGACTGGGTGGCATTTGCGATGAAGGACTTGTGCAACGTTCGCCGGCTGATGTGGGCCAACGACTTCCCGCATAGCGACTCGACCTGGCCGTGGTCGCAGGGCATTCTCGCGGAGCACACCAAGAATCTCACCGAGCAGGAGAAGAACTGGGTCCTGCACGACAACGTTGCGGAGCTGTATAACATCAGCATCTGACGCGCGTTGCGTTCGTAGCGATTGAATCGCGAACGCCGCCGGCCATCTGGCCGGCGGCGTTTTCCATCCCGACGGCGCGCTGCTCCAATCGTGTCAAATGCTTTAGTGGCCGCGAGGGGAACCCGATATCGAATGAAGGACGCGCGACAGTAATGCAGGGCGGGCGATGAAAATCCTGGTGATGGGCGCGGGCGCAGTCGGTGCGTATTTCGGTGCACGCCTCCAGCAGGCGGGTGAGCAGGTGATTCTCTGCGCACGCGGCGAAAATTTGCGCGTGCTCCAGGATCAGGGCCTCGCGTTCAAGAGCTACCAGGGAGACTTTTCGCTGACCGTCACCGCGACCGCCGATCCGCGCGATTTCGCGCCCTACGATCTCATCCTGTTTTGCGTAAAATCCTACGACACCGCGGCCGCCGCACGCTTGCTCGAGGGGTGTCTCAATCCTGGCGGCGCCATCCTGACCGTGCAGAATGGAGTCGAAAACGAGCTCCTGCTGGCGGAAGTTTTCGGCCGCGACGCCGTGATGGGCGGTAACGCGCGCGTCGGCGCGGAACTGGTCGCGCCCGGCCAGATCGTGCATCGGACCGGCGGCCTGATCGAATTCGGCGAGCTCGACGGCCGCGATACGGAACGCGCCCGGCGGCTCGCGGAAATGTTCCAACGCGCGGGAATTCTCGGCACGTTGACGATGCGCCTGCCCACTATCCGCTGGGAAAAGCTCTTGTGGAACGCCGCCTTCAACACGGTGACGACGCTCGCGCGATGCAATGTCGGCGCGGTCCTCGACGATGCGGACGGCGTCGCACTGCTGCGGGCGCTGATGCATGAAATCGCCGCGGTCGCGCGCGCTGAAGGCGTCGAACTCGGCGACGCGCAGGTCGAAGCGCAAATCACGCGCTCGCGCGCCAGTCTGCGCACCGTGCGGCCTTCGACGCTGCAGGATTCCGAGCGCGGCAAGCCGCTCGAATACGAGGCGCTCTGCGGAGCGGTCGTGCGCGCGGGCCGCCGCCATCAGGTCGCCACGCCCTATATGGATACGGTGTACGCCCTGATGAAGCTGCTCGATCGGAATCTCGCGCAAAAGGCCGGATGAACTCTTTTCCAAACGCTAGGCGGATTACCAATAGTCTGTCGTCGTCGTGTATTGGTAAGTGGCGAAGCGCGCCGCAAACAATACCGCTAAGGAGAAACCATGATGGTGAGCGTCACACAACTGGGCTACCTCGGTTTGACCGTCAGTAAGCTGGATGGCTGGGAAAAATTCGCGACCGGAGTGCTCGGACTTCAGCTCGCGGGCAAAACCGCCGACGGGGCGCTTTTGCTGCGGATGGACGAGTACCACCATCGCTTTATCGTGAGCGAAGGGGCCGATGACGACCTCGGATTCGCGGGCTGGGAGGTTCCCGATCAGCCCACGCTCGCGGCACTCGCTACGCAGATCAAAGCGGCCGGGATCGAAGTGCACAGCGGCAGCGCCGAAGAGGCGGCCCGGCGCGGAGTCGCCGACCTGATCAAATTCGCCGACCCCAGCGGCAACCCGATGGAAGCCTACTATGGCCCGCTCGTCAGTTTCGAAAATCCGTTCCGATCGCCACGCGCCATTTCCGGCTTCGCGACCGGTACGATGGGCCTTGGCCACATCGTGGTGCGCGTCGATGACGCGCAGCGGAGCTTGACGTTTTATCGCGACGTGCTCGGCATGCGCATCAGCGATTTCATCGATTTGAAGACGCGCCGCGGGCGTCCGACCGACAACCTGCGGCTGACCTTCATGCATTGCAATCCACGCCATCATTCGATCGCCTTTGGTGCGATCCCGGTGCAAAAACGCCTGCTGCATTTCATGTTGCAGGTGAATTCGATCGACGACGTCGGCTTGACCTTTTACGCCGCGCAGGACGCCGGGGCTGAGATTTCGGCCTCGCTCGGACGCCACACCAACGATCACATGGTGTCGTTTTACATGCGCACGCCCGCGGGTTTCGAAGTCGAATACGGATATGGCGCACGCACCGTCGACGACAACATCTGGAAGGTTGAACGGCACGAGGCGCCAAGCATCTGGGGCCATCGCGGGCTAGCGGGCGCCGCCGCGAAATAGGCCAAACGCCGGCAGCGTAACTGCCCAGCTCAGGCGCGCGTATTGAACTGATTCATCGCGCGCTCGAGTCCGTCGCGGATCACGGCCGACACGGCCTCGCGTGCGCGATCCAGGATCGGCTCGAACTCACGTTCTTCGTCGCGCCCGAGCGGCTTCAGCACATAGTCGATATCGCCGCGCGTATCTTCCGATTGGCCCGGATGGCCGATACCGACGCGAACGCGAATGAAATCCTTGCCCAGGGCTTCGGCGATCGAGCGCACTCCACGATTGCCCGCGTCGCCACCCCCGCGCTTGATCCGGATGCGGCCGGCCGCCAGGTCCATATCGTCGTGCACCACGATCACGCGCTCCAACGGCACCTTGAAGTAGCCGCTCATTCCGGCAGCGCACTCGCCGCTGCGATTGTAGAAGGTCTGTGGCAACGCGAACATCGTGATCGCACCGTCGCCGCGCGACTCGCCATACAAGCCGTTGAACTTGCGCCGCGACAAATCGGCGCCTCGAGCCGCTGCCAACCGTTCGACCACCATGAAGCCGAGGTTATGACGGGAACGGCGATACTGTTCGCCCGGGTTGCCCAGGCCCACGACCAGCCATCGAGTCTCGCCAGTGTCACGCGATGGTGCATCGGTCGCCGCTGCGCTGGCGGGCCGGAACTTGTCGAAGAGGCGTCCGAACCGGCTCATGAAGGCGCGCCGACTCTAGCTGCGGGCGGTCCGACGCCCGGACCTCGCAACCACCGGCTTGATCAGGGGCTCCAGTGCCTTGAACAGCGCGGTCATTTCAGCCGGCGTGCCAATCGATATTCTGATCGCGTCGCGGAAAACCGACGCCGGAAAATGGCGCACCAGGATGCCCCGCCGCCGCAAGGCCGCCGTAACCGGCCCCATATCGCAGCCTGCGAGCCGCGCCAGCACGAAGTTGGACGATGACGGCGGCACCTCGAAGCCCATCTTGCGCAATCGATTCTGCGTGAGCACGCGAGTGCGCTTGACCTTCTCGACGTTGCGCCGCATCCATGCGGCGTCATCGAGGGCCCGCGCACCGGCGGCGATCGCTACCCGATTTAAATTGTAGGAATCCTTAACTTTTAGTAATGTATCGATAATCGGCGACTGCGCGAAGAGCAATCCGAGCCGCATCCCGGCCAGCGAAAATGATTTCGAGAGCGTCCGCAGCACGATCACGTTGCGATGGCGGCGGACCAGACCGAGCGCGTTGCTCTCGGCAAAATCCACGTAGGCTTCGTCGATCACCAGCAGGCGCCGGTCGAGCCGCCGCGCCAGGCCGTCGAGATCGTCGGGCGCGGCGAGCGTGCCGCAAGGCGAATTGGGGCTGCACACAATCGTTAGTTGAGCGCGCTCGCGGGCCAGCCCGTCGAGGGGCTGCGCGAAGCCGGCGCCCAGCGGCACCGCGGCCACCCGGGCTTCCTGAATTGCCGCCAGCGTATCGTACAACGAGTACGTCGGCAGCGCATAGGCGACGCGATCGCCATGGCCGAGCGCAGCCCGAAAGATCATCGAGAGCAATTCGTCCGAACCGTTGCCGGCTAGGATCTGTCTCGCTGGAATCCCGTACAGCCGCGAAGCCGCGGCGACGAAAGCGTCAGCCCGCGGCGGCGGGTAGAGCCGCAGTGCGGCGCCCGCGTTTGCCAAAATCGCGCGGCGCACGCCGGGCGACGGCGGATAGGGGTTCTCGTTAGTGTTGAGTTTGATCAGGCGCTGCCCGGGTCGAGGTTGCTCCCCAGGCACGTACGGTGCCATCCGTTCTATCGCTTCGCGAAACATCGGCTGTTATTTACCGGCTACGGTTTGATCGTGTTGGGCGCAATTATATTGATTGGCAGGCTCAAAGTCTTGGCGACGAATTCGGCCACCGAGGTGATCGGTTTCGGCACTACTGACGGATTGCTGATCGGTCCGCTCACCTGAAAATAGGCAGCCACCAGACCATGGCTCCCGCCCGCCAGATTCTTGCCGATTATCGGAATGTGCCGCACCAGCCAATTCATCGTATCGAACGGAATCAGGCTGATTTCCATATCGATCGTGTTGTCGCTGAGGCGCACGTTGCCACGCGCGGTAACCTCCATCACCGGACCCGACAGCCGCAGGTCGTTCGTACGAAAATTGCCGTCGGTACCGTTTAAGGTGGCGGACAGTGCATCGAATGGTATTCCGTTGAGGCGCGGATCGGGCAGGCGCGCAGTGAGCCAGTTCTTCAAATCGATGAAGCTCAACACGCGGGTCACCAGCGCGAACCGGTTCAGCGTTCCCTTCACCGCCGAGATCGAAACTTTACCCGTCAGCGACGAAAAAAAGTCAACATCGGTATTGCCCACCAGGTCGGCGGTCGCACTCAGTCGCCCGGTTAGTGCCGGACTGGACTGGCCCATCAGGCGGCACAGGGCGCTCGCGTTGATGCTATCGACAAAGCCCTTCATATGAATCCGATTGTCCGGACCGCTGCGCCCTGAGAGATTGAGCTTCAACTGCCCGTCGAGCGTCTTGGCTGTGAGATCGCGCACGTGCCACTCGCCGTTCATCCGATCGAAATCCGTGTTCACATTGCTCAGCATCAGCTTGCCGAAACGCCCACGACCGGCCGCGATGTGCCCCTCCATCGGCTGATCGAACATTTCGCCCGGAGTCTTCGGTGACCACGGCATCCGGATGAAGCGCATCACTTCGAAATCGAGCGTGCTGGCGCTGGCGTCCAAGCGCAAAACCGGTTTGGAGAATTGGGCCATGGTGATGGTCAAATTCACCGGATAAGTCTCGAGCGTGGCGCCCGGCACTTCGATCTTCATCCCTTGGCCGTCGAGCGCGACGCTCATCGTTTGGACCGCGAAGGGCGACCGCAGAAAACCGAACTGAAGCTCCCCCGGTCCCATTGTGAGGCGTCCGGTAATCAGCGGAACCGTCGCATGTTTTGCGTCGCTTTGCGCGGTCAAACGGCCGCTGATCGGACCTTGCGCGCTGACTTGCCGCGGGTTGAGTACCAGCGGCAACCACGTCTCAGTGCGAAATTCACGAAATTCCGCGACGAAATTGCGAAAAACCGGATTCGGCTGCGCCGCCACGATAGTCCCGTTGAGCGTGGCGCTACCGCCGCGCGCCGTGGTGAGCCCTCCGGTCAATTGATTGATATCAATCGCGCCCGGCCGCAAGAGCAGAGTCCCGCCGTTGATCGCGACCGCGCTGGGCGCATCCTTGATCGCCAACTCGACGCGCCTGGGCAAAAACTTCAGCGCGTAGTCGGCGGGCGTCGACCACTTCATATCGGCGATTTTTCCCGAACTGTCGATCTCGGCGGCCGTGATGCCGCTCACCCCGGCGATCCGCGCCGCGATGTCGGGTGCACTGCTTGTGGCGACCCCGTTCAGCGCCGGGTAGAGTTCGCCCGTGTCGAGTGCGCCCTTGCCGCGCAGCTTGTATGTAATCAGCGTGGGCGCGCGCTTGAGGTTGACCTCCGCGGTGATTCCCGTGAGGGTCGATTTGCCGAGAACCGCGGAACCCTGCGTGAGGGTCACGAGCCCGCCCGCGTAGGCGATTGCGGCTTCAACTCGGCGAATCGGTGGAAGTTTAAAGTCCGCCGGCGGATCGAAGCCGGCGCCGGTGAGATTCCCTCGGGCGGTCAAATTCTCGCGCAAGGTTTGCGCGCTCCAATCTCTAACCGGCGCGGTCGGCTTGAAGGTAGACTCGGTCAACGCGATCTGGCCGGAGCTCAAGCGGCGTGCGAAATCATTGAGCGGCGCGGGGATGCCTCGCAACACGCGCATCCACGCCGACGCCTGCGTCAAGGCGACCCGCACGCCTTCGACGTGCATTGTCGCCGCGCGCGTGTCTTCGTACGGGCGGTCCATCGCACCGCCACCGGTGAGCAGTGTCGCGTCATGCTGCATCACCGTGAATTCCTTCAATTCGAGCCGCGCGACTGACGCCTTGTAAGCCGCATGCAGCAGCAGATCGCCGATCGCGATTGGCGCGGTGAACGGCTTGCCCTTCAGCACCAGCTTGACGATGCTGAAATCCGCATTGCCAAGCAGTTCGCCATCGTGCCGCAAGGCGAATTTCAAGGAACCAGCCACCTGGCCGCTGGCGTCGATTCCATAAGGACCCCTGAACGGCGCGACCTCAAGTCCGCGAAAGCGCAGCAGGCCGCTCGCTACCGTTTCCGACACCACACCCGGAGCCACCCCCAGCCTGAACTTGGCGCCGACCCCCACTCCGTCGAACGGCGCGTGTTTCCAGCCGGCCTCTAAATTCACCATCCACGGCCAAGCCCCGGGGCCGCGATGCTGGCGGTATGCAGTCAACGTAAGGTGATCGATCAGCGGCGTCCCATCGACATCCTTGAGCACGGCATCGACGATCTCGATGCGCAGCGCCAGGTCCGAGATCGAATCAAGCATCCACTTCAGCTCTGACGCCACCGCTACATCGGGCTTCGGAAAGCCATGCGCAGTAACGCCGGCAAGGTTCGCGGGAATACGTACCCGCAAATGGTCCAGCGCGAGTTTGTAGAGCGGCAGTCCGTTGGTATTGAAGATTGTGTGATATCTGACGACGGCGCGCAGGTCGTCAACTCGCGCGACCTCGACTCCATTCAGGTAGATGGTCGGCTTTTCCAGCAGCACCACCAGGTGGCTGCGAAAGGCGAGTCTCACACCCGACGGTACGATGTTGTAGCCCGTCTCTGTGTAGATGCGCGCGAGCACCACTCGAACCAGCCGGGCCTGATTGCGCCAGGCCGCCACGGCGATGACGCCCGCCACGATAATGACGAGCGAGAGGCTGGCGATAGAAATGCGGAGAAGTCTCATCCGAACGCCATTTGGCGTGGGCGCTCCGCGCAGCTCGCGACGGTTACCGGCCGGCGCTGCGGCGCCGGCACCTTCGGGGGCGCGTGCGCCGGTTGCTTCGCCGGGTCAATCGCCGTCGGAAATTCCGGGCTGGACCGAGTCCGACCATCCCGCGCGATGCTTGCTGCGCAGCGCCGTTTTGAGGATCCGGTTTCGCATGCGCACGGTCTTCGGCGTCAGTTCGACCAACTCTTCTTCGTCGATCCATTCGAGCGCCGTATCGAGCGTCATCACCCGCGCCGGAGTCAGCCGAATCGCTTCGTCATGTCCGGCCGCGCGGATGTTGGTGAGCTTCTTTTCACGGCAGACGTTGACCGGCAGGTTGGTCTCGCGCGCGTACTCGCCGATGATCATGCCCTCGTAAACCGGCTCGCCGGCCCCGATGAAGAAACGCCCCCGCTCCTGCAAATGGAAGATCGCGTAGGCACTCGCGACCCCTTCGCGATCCGAGATCATCGCGCCGTTCTGCCGCGACTTAATCGTCCCGGCCCACGGTCCGTAGCCGTTAAATATCGTATGCATCACGCCCTGGCCGCGGGTCTCGGCGAGAAAGCGTCCGCGAAATCCGATCAGCCCGCGTGCCGGCACGTCGTATTCCAGCCGCACGCGGCCGCTCGCATGGGTCTCCATCGAGCGCATCTTGCCCTTGCGCGCCGAAAGAATCTGCGTGACCGTGCCGATGTGGTCCTCCGGAATATCGCAGACCACGTACTCCATCGGCTCCAGGATGGCGCCGTCCTGCTGGCGCGTCAGCACCGTCGGCTTCGAGACCTGGACCTCGTAGCCCTCGCGCCGCATGGTCTCCAGGATGATCGCGAGCGCCAATTCGCCCCGTCCGAGCACGCGCCACGAATCGGCGCTAATCGACTCGATCCGAATGCTCACGTTGCGCCGCGACTCGAACAAAATCCGCTCGCCCAGCTTGCGCGACGTGACGTATTCGCCGTCGCGGCCCGCCCACGGCGAATTGTTGACCGAGAAAGTCATCGCCACGGTCGGTTCGTCGATCCGGATCCCCGGCAGCGGCCGCGGATTCTCGAGGTCCGCGATCGTGTCGCCGATCTCGATTTCGTCGCTCCCCGCGACCATCACGATATCGCCCGCGCGCGCCTCGTTGCGCTCCGTGCGCTTGAGCCCCTGCCATCCGTAGAGCCGCGCGACCTTGAACACCGTCCGCGTGCCGTCGGGCCGGCACAGCGAATAATTCTGACCCACCGTCATCGAGCCGGCGATAATCCGGCCGATCGCCAGGCGGCCGACGTAATCGTCGTAGTCGAGATTGTTGACCTGGAACTGCAGCGTCGCGTCGGGATCGACTTCCGGTCCCGGCAGATGCGCGATTATCGCCTCGAACAAAGGCCGCAGGTCGCGGCCCTCTTCGCCCAGCTTGGTCACCGCCGTTCCCGCCCGGCCATTGGTGTAGAGCACCGTGAAATCAAGCTGATCGTCGGTCGCTTCCAGATCGATAAAGAGATCGTAAACTTCGTCCAGAACCTCTTCGGGCCGCGCATCCGCACGATCGATCTTGTTGACGCAAATGATCGCCGGCAGCCGCGATTCCAGCGCCTTCTTGAGCACGAAGCGGGTCTGCGGCAGCGGACCCTCGCAGGCATCCACCAGCAACAGCACGCCATCGACCATCGAGAGCGTACGCTCGACCTCGCCGCCGAAATCCGAATGGCCGGGCGTATCGACGATATTGATCCGCGTGTCGCCGAAGGTGATCGAAGTGTTCTTCGCCATGATCGTGATTCCCCGTTCGCGCTCCAGCGCGTTGGAGTCCATCACACGATCGATCATCTGTTCGTTGGCGCGGAACACACCGGATTGACGCAGAAGTGCATCGACCAGGGTGGTCTTCCCATGGTCAACGTGAGCTACGATGGCGAGGTTTCTAATATCTGGTCGTCGCATTTTGTGTACGGAATACTAAAGCGCGGCCCGAGCCGCGTGAGCTCCATGGCCGCGCAGCCTTCAGTCTACCTCTCAGAGCCGGAGGAGTAAACGCATTGTTCCGGCGTCACGATGGCCGCCGCATTAACGATTGATTACCGCGCTAAGGCGTGTCGGCGGTTCCATCCGCATCGGGCGGCGTCGCCGGAACGTCGGGCGCCGTGGGCGGTGCGTTAGGATACGTCGGCGGAGCGGCAGTCGGAGGTCCGAACTCCTTCTCCTGCTGGCGCTTGAGCTTATCCAGCAGTTGCTTGACGTTCTTGACCTCGACGATCTTCCACTGACCCTCCTCCCGCGCCAGCCGCACCTCCCATACCTGCCCCTTATGGTCCTGCCAGCGCGTGAACGCCACCTCGCCGCTGCGGCGCAGCACCACCAGCGCAGCCACCGCCGCCATCGCCGGCATCTGGACGTCCTTCGCGCCGTTATCGACCTGCTGTGTCGCCCACGACTTCAGTAGCACCGCCATCGGGCCCGAAAGCAGGTCAACCGCACCCTTGCCGATCAATTGACCGAGGATGTTGCCGGCGCCGCCCGCGCCGTTCGGCTCCTCGACCATCTCGTAGCCGGCGTTGCGCACAACTTTCTGGAAATCGATATAGCGCGCCGCTCCGGCCCCATCGCGTGCGTCGATCGATTGTTTAAGCTGAAAGATCGCGAACGAAGGCGTGTCGGGCAGATAGAAAACCGCCCACGCGGCCAGTGCGGCCACAATCAGAATCGACGTCCAATGGCGAAGGGCAAAACGAGCCATATCAGTTATTGTGACGAGGCCGGCGCTTCATGTTAAGCGCCGCGGCGATCGGCGTCAGGCTTGCACTTGCGACGCTCAACCGATCAGGCGCGCCGCCGCCTTGTCGAGCAGCCAGATCAGCTCGCCGTGTTCCGGCGCGACCACCTGGGCAGGAAATTTGTCGATGTCGCGCGGACCTTTGAGTATATTCCACACCGCCTGCGCCTTCGATGCTCCCGCCACCAGGAACATCACCCGCGACGCATTATTGATCACCGGCGGCGTCACCGTTACGCGATGGCGCTGGATGGGATCGTCCACGTCCACCGCCAGCGCCAATCGTTCGCTCTCATGAAGCGCCGCGCTGCCCGGAAAGAGCGACGCGGTATGTGAATTCTCCCCGAGCCCCAGCAGCACCACGTCGAAACGCGGGAACTCACCGTCGCCCAGCCCGAAATGACTGCGCAGTTCAGCTTCGTACACACGCGCGGCCTCGGCGGGCGGCTGCTCACCGAGCACCCGATGGACCTGCGACGGCTTCAGCACCAGCTTCGAGAGCAGCGTCCGTACCGTCATCGCATAGTTGCACGCGGGGTCCTCGGGCGGCACGCAACGCTCGTCGCCCCAGAAAAACTGGACTTCCTTCCAGTCGATACTGAAATGGAACTTGCTCCCGAGCATCTCGTAGGTCGCCGCCGGCGTCGAGCCGCCCGACAGGCACAGCGTAAATTCGCCATGCGTGCACACCGCCTCGCCCGCGAAATGCGCGATTTCTTCGGCCGCATGCGCATAGAGCGCCGGCGCGTCGTCGAGGATTACAATCTTGGGTTCGCTCATCGGGTTCCGTTTCGCATGGATGCGTTGCGCGTCAGGCTAGCGAATGCTCCCACCCGTGCGCCAGTCCGCGAGCCGGAAATACTGCGTGACCGCCGCCGCGATGCGTTGCTCGATCGGCACGCGAAGGTGATCGCGCGCGACGCCATACCGCGCCGGCCAATCCAATCTAAACGATCGCGTCGCGCCGTTTCTTGATCGCGGCGAGCAACTCTTCATACGACTTGCTGAAGGACTCGACGCCCTCTTTCTGCAGCGTCTCGCCGACCTCATCGAGATCGATGCCGAGCGCCGCCAACCGCGTCCGTATCTCGCGCGCCTGTTCGACCCCCTCAGTTACCGACAGCCGCGGCTTGCCATGATCGCGAAACGCGTCCATTGTCGCCGGCGGCATCGTGTTGACGGTGTCGCGACCGATCAACTCCTGCACGTACTTGACGTCGCTGTACTTCGGATCCTTGGTCCCGGTCGAAGCCCATAGCGGCCGCTGCACGCGCGCACCCTTGGCCGCGAGCGCCTTGAATCTGTCGCTGTGAAACAACTCGACGAAGCGCTGGTAAATCAGCTTGGCATTGGCCACCGCCGCCGTTCCGCACAATGCCGCGTTGGCTTCATCCGGATTCGCCTTCAGCTTCGCCTCGAGCAGCTTGTCCACCAGCGTCTCGACCCGGCTGACGAATACGCTCGCGACCGACGCGATCCGATCGAGCGCCCCTCCCGCCTTGATCCGTCGTTCGAGGCCGCGGATATACGCGTTCGCGACGCCCTCGTAATGCTTGAGCGAGAACATCAGTGTCACGTTGATACAGCGCCCTTCACTGATTAGCTGTTCGATCGCCGGGATTCCGGCGGGCGTGGACGGCACTTTGATCATCAGGTTGGGGCGATTGATCATACTCGCACAGCGACGGGCCGCCGCGATCGTGCCGTCGGTGTCATTCGCCAGCAGCGGCGAAACCTCGTAGCTCACGTAGCCGGTGCGCCCCTCGCTGCGATCGTAGATCGGCCGCAGCTTGTCGGCCGCAAGCTTGATGTCGTCGGTCGTCAGCGCCTCGTAAATCTCCTCGACGCTCTTGCCCGCCCGCGCGAGTTGTTTGAGTTGCTCGTCGTAGGCATTCGATCCGTCGATCGCCTTTTTAAAGATGGTCGGGTTCGAGGTCATGCCGTCGAGCCCATCCTCGTCGATCATCCGGCGGAACTCCGCCGACGAAAGCAGGTCGCGCCGAATATAGTCGAGCCACACGCTTTGGCCGAAGCTTTCCAGTTGCCGCACCGGATTTGCTGTTTCACTCATGGCGATTACTCCTGCGCTTTATTTTTTATCAGGAACCCGCGCGCGTGCCGGACCTCACCGCTCCATCAATTCGAGCGCGCGCGCGACCACGTTCTCGACCGTGAAGCCGAAATGCTTCATCAGATCGTTGACCGGCGCCGAGGCGCCGAACGTCGTCATCCCGACCACGGCCCCGTCGAGTCCGACCCAGCGATACCATGAGTCCGGCGTGCCCGCTTCGATTGCCAGCCGCCGCCTGACCGCCGCCGGCAGCACCGATTCCCGATACGCCGCGTCCTGATGCTCGAACAACTCCGTGCTCGGCATGCTGACGACGCGCACCGCATGCCCGCGCTGCTCCAGTTCAACCTTCGCCTCAGCCGCCAGATGCAGCTCGGAGCCGGTCGCGATCAGAATCAGGTCCGCCATCTTGCCCGCGGTCTCGGTCAATACATACCCGCCGCGCGCGACCCCGGCGGCCGGCGCCATCACGGTACGGTCCAGCGTCGGCATCTTCTGGCGCGACAGCACCAGCATCACCGGGCCGTGCCGATGGGTCATCGCCGCGCGCCACGCCTCGACCGCCTCGTTCGCATCGCCCGGCCGAATCACCGTCAGGTTCGGCATCGCGCGCAGACTCCCGATCTGCTCGATCGGCTGATGCGTCGGGCCATCCTCCCCGACACCGATCGAATCGTGCGTGAAGACAAACACCACGTGCAGTTCCATCAACGCCGCCAGCCGGATCGACGGCCGGCAGTAGTCGGTGAAGACGAAGAAGCTCGACCCGTACGGGATGAAGCCGCCGTGCAACGCGATGCCGTTCAGGATCGCGCACATGCCGTGCTCGCGAATCCCGAAATGGAGATTGCGGCCGGCGTAGTTGCCGCGTTCGAAATCACCGCCATCCTTGACGTTGGTGAAGGTCGATTCGTTGAGGTCGGCCGCGCCGCCGAATAGGTTCCAGACGTGCGGCGCAATCGCGGCCTCGGCGCGCGACGCCGACTCGCGCGTCGCCAGCGCATCCTTGGGCGTGAAGACCGGCAAATCCTTGTCCCACCCCGCCGGTAGCTCTCCCGCGAGCATCGCCTTGAAGTCGGCGGCCTTGGCCGGATTCGCCTTGGCGTAAGTGTCGAAGCGGCGCTGCCAATCGGTCTCGTAGTCGGCGCCACGCTTCACGCATTCGAGAAATTCTGCGCGCGCCGCGTCGGGAACATAGAAGTCGGGCTCGAGCGGCCAGCCGTAAAATTTCTTGACCAGCTTGATCTCGTCGGCACCAAGCGGTTTGCCATGCGCCTCTGACGTATCCTGGCGATGCGGACTGCCGTAGCCGATATGGCTGTGCACGCGAATCAGCGACGGCCGCTGCTCCTCCGCGATCGCGTTCTCGATCGCCTTCGACACCGCCGCCAGATCGTTGGCGTCGTTCACATCCTGCGTATGCCATCCGTACGCCTCGAAGCGCCGGTTCACGTCCTCCGAAAACGAAAGGCCCGTGTGGCCGTCGATCGTCACGTGATTGTCGTCGTACAGGTAAATGATATTGCCGAGGCCGAGATGGCCCGCGATCGACGCCGCTTCGCTCGCAATTCCCTCCATCAGGTCGCCGTCGCTGGCGATCGCGAAAATCCGATGGCCGAACAGTGGTGCGCCGCCGCCCTCATCGAAACGCGATGCCATGTGCTTGGCCGCGATCGCCATCCCGACGCCGTTGCCGAAGCCCTGCCCCAGCGGCCCGGTCGTGGTCTCGACGCCCGGCGTGACTCCATGCTCCGGATGGCCCGGGGTTTTGCTGCCCAGTTGACGGAAGCGTTTGATCTCCTCCAGCGGCAGGTCGTAGCCGCTCAGATGGAGCGCCGCATACAACAGCATCGAGCCGTGTCCGGCCGACAGCACGAACCGATCGCGCCCGTACCAGCGCGGGTTCTTCGGGTTATGCCGCATGAAGCGCCTGAACAGGAGATACGCCACCGGCGCCATCCCCATCGGCATCCCCGGATGGCCCGAGTTGGCCTTCTGCACCGCGTCGATCGCAAGTACGCGAATCGAATTGACGCAGAGTTGATCGAGGTCGGATTGAGTAGTCTTGACTTCGGATGCGAGTGCCACTTTGGCTCCACTCGCAGAATAAAATTATTCCGCGATTATTCGAGACTCCGTTGTTGCCGTCCGGTTTGCTTCGCCGGATTGCGCTGGCCGCAGCAAGTGCGACCGTTCACAGTTCCCAGGGTTGATTGAAATGCCGCCATACGATGGCAGCTCGTTTGCGGATTGTCCCACTTGGCCGAACGCCCGATCAAGTTCACCCCGGCGCGGATGTTCACAGCGCCCGCTCCGTCGAATTGCGGCCACTGTTCGGCGCTGCTCGCCGATGTTCGCCGCGGTTCGCCGACGCCCGCCAATCGCCCCCGCCCTCGCCGCGTTTGCCTATGCCGCCATTGGTGCGTAATTCTGGGCGCCACGTTTCCCGCGCGGCGGAGGCAGCATCATGGCCGAGAGCAAAATCGCTCCGTTCAAAGTTCAAGTATCAGATGAAGTCTTGAAAGACCTCCGCGAGCGCCTGACGCGCACGCGCTTTCCCGACGAAGTGCCCGATACCGGTTGGGAGTACGGCACCAATCTCGCCTACTTGCGGCAACTCGTCGAGTATTGGCGGTCGAGCTACAACTGGCGGGCGCACGAGGCCGAGATCAATCGCTTCGCCCAGTTCCGCACGGAAATCGACGGCCTCGGCATTCACTACATCCATGAACCCGGCCGCGGCCCCAATCCGAAGCCGCTGCTGCTGACGCACGGATGGCCCGGGTCGATTTATGAATTCATGCGCATCATCCCGATGCTCACCGATCCCGCGGCTCACGGTGGCGACCCCAATCACTCGTTCACGGTGATCGCCCCGTCCTTGCCCGGCTACGGTTTCTCCGACCATCCGCGCACGCGCGCGATGAATATCCAGGCCATCGCGGAACTCTTCCACCAGTTGATGACCGGTGTGCTCGGCTTCGATCGCTACTGCGCGCAGGGCGGCGATTGGGGCGCCGCCGTCACTTCGCGCCTCGGCGAGATCCACGGCGACCGGCTCTACGGCATTCACCTGAACCTGCTTTTCGTCGGCGGGCGCCGCGACCATTCGTCCGAACTCACCGATGAGGAAAAAGTCTTTCTCGCCGACATGGATCATTTCCGGCGCGAGGAAACCGGTTACCAGTGGATCCAGGGGACCAGGCCGCAGACGCTCGCCTACGGGCTGAACGATTCGCCGGCAGGTCTGGCCGCGTGGATCGTCGAGAAATTCCGCACCTGGTCGGATTGCGCCGGCGACGTCGAAAAGCGCTTCACCAAAGATCAGTTGCTCACCAACATCATGATCTACTGGATTACTCAGTCGATAAATTCCTCGACCCGCCTGTACTACGAGTCGCGCCATCATCCGTGGCGGCCCGACACCAACCAGCGCATCGAAACGCCGACCGGCGCCGCGCTCTTCCCGCGCGAGTTGCTCAAGCCCCCGCGGGCGTGGGCCGAACGCGCCTTCAACATTCAGCGCTGGACCGTGATGCCGGCCGGGGGACACTTCGCCGCAATGGAGGAGCCGCAACTCCTCGCCGACGACATCCGCGCGTTTTTCAGCACGATGAAATAGCCACGCGCGCCGCCCGGGGTGCACGCACAAGGACACGGCAGCCATCGTCGCGCGGTCGATGGAATAATTGTAGCGGTCAGGGAAATGACGAGTACGGGCTGCCCGGCAACGATCCGAATGGCGTCACACCGCCGCCCGGCGATCCGTAGCCATAACCGGGGCTGCCGAAATTGGATGGCGGCATCGGCGACGCATAGGGGGAGTATGGGCTGTATGGCGAATTGCCATACGGCGAATTGCCATAGGGAGAATTTCCATACGGCGAGTAGCCCATTGATGGTCCGGTCGAAAAACCCCCACTGCCGCTCGCCATGCTGAGAATTGCGAGCAACGCCACCAGCGGCAACATTGAACTCATGCTCAACGCTGAATTCTGCTGCTGATACTGCTGAACCTGCGCTGCCTCCTGGTTCTGTTGATCGATGTAGCTTTGCACGCCGGGCATCGACGAGTTAGCCTGAGCCTGCGCCTCCGCCATATCGGCAGAGCCCGCGGCCGATGGTACCGACGACGATCTGCCCGCCGCCAGCAGTTCCGGATTCACGCGGATTCGATTGTCAACCTCGACCGCCGCGTCATTGATGTAACCTTCGGCCTGCCGCTGCGCGTCCGACTTGCCGTAATCCGACCCGACATAGCCATAGAGCACGACGGTGCGGGCGCCATTATTCGGATTGCGCATTACCTGCGCTCCGACCAGCGGCAGGCGATGGTGCTTAAGGTAGTCGGTCAGCGCAGTGCTGGCCCCGGGATCGGCCACGTATCCCGCGGTACTGGACGGTCCGCCACTAGGATTGGATGTATGCGCGCCGGCGTATTGACCTGACGAACTGCCGTTCGCACCACCGGCCAAAGTCGCATCGCGTGCACCGGACGTTCCGATGCTTTGGGCGGGAACGGCGCAGCCTTGCGCCATCGTCATCACAATCAGAAACCAGGCACCGAGCGCGGTGTGAAGCAATCGCCGCATCTTCTAATCATACTCCACGAACACGAGCCCCAACAGATTGCGGCGTCCCCTGCGGCCGCGTCGAAAGCCGGGCAGTTTGCCATCCCGACGAGTACAATTATCATTGCGTACAATCACGTTCGGCCAGCGCGATCTCGCTGCGAACCGTTATAAGCGCAACGATTTTATGCTATTGTGCGTACCGCCCCGGTGTCGATAATTCAGGTCGCGTGGCGCCGAGATGCCTGGATGAGAGTGGTGATCATGAAATCGAACAGCCCGGATCTGCGCATCGGCCTGAACCCGGGCCTCGCAGCGATGACTATTGCACTCAGCGTGATCGTTGCGGGATGTGCCTCGCAAAAGCCGCTGCAAGTTCAAGTGACGCAGTTGGGTCCTTACTCACATGCCGCGAAGGCACCCGATTGCCGGATGCCGGTGCTGGAAAGGATGCCGCTGAAGAACCTCTCGCAAATCGCCATTGTCGAACTCTGGGCGGACGCGAAAGACCAACCACCTGACGTTTTGCCCGCGCTCAAGCGCAAGGCCTGCGAGACCGGTGCCGATGCGCTCGTCATCATCAACAGTGAGCATCAGGACATCAAGAATTTGCTCTACGCCGCGAGCCCAAACGAAAGCATGAATGACGTCACGGCGAAAAACGGTTACGCTAATCCCGGCGATTACATCCGGGAGGCAGAACATACCCGCCGCATCGGCGAGGCCGGCCATAACGGGTTCTATATCGACGCCGTCGCAATTGAATACAACGGGCGCGATGAGAAGCAGCGCGCCGGCGAAACCGCGCCCTCGACGGTGATCGATTCGATCCGCTTGCCACCGCCGCCCGGATGAGCGAGCGCGGGCGCGTTCACCCCTCCGCCGCTGCTAACCAGGTCGTCAGGAATTAGTCTGCGGTGGACCGGTCGCGGGCGGCGTCACCGGAGCGGCCTTATCTGAGACCGCCTCGAACCGCGTCAATTCCACCCGCTCCATTTCAGGGCCATTCGGCCCGCCCTGATACGCCACGGTACGCACCAGTCCAACGTTCGGTGCATACCAGTCCTCATAGGTCAGATTCAGGTTCTGCTTCTGCTGAGCGTACGCGCCGCCCTCGTAATGCGCCCGCGTCTCGATCCTGATGCAATTCTTGAACTGCCCCGCCGGAACCGTTACGTCGGCCGGTTCCATGTAGCTCTTGTGCGACTGCGTTACGTCGAAGCTGCCGGGCAGCTTGCCGTATGGAAAGAGCGTGTTTTTCCATTCACGGTCCGGCGTCAAATGCTCCGGCAAAAAGTTCTGCTCCTCGGATCGGCCCCACGCCGGCCCCTGGATCCGATGCTCTACATAATCGAGCCCCGACAGCCGCGTCAGAAAGCCGCCCTGATCGAGATAAATGATCGGGCGCAGGCCCGCCCGGTCCAGATTGTAGAATTCTTCGACCACCAGGCCGGTGAGTTTCAGCGCCGGAACATACTGCATGCCGATCACCCGGTCGGTGACCGCGTAATTCGCGCGCTGACTCTTGCTGTTGACCCGGTAGGTCCAGACCATGTCGGTCTTCAGCGGAAAGAAGTCGGCGTTCGGATCCGCCTTCCATTCCCCTGCGCTCTTGCACCCGCTCACCGACACGACGCCCATCACCAGCGCAGCCGCGATCGCCATTCGCTTTATCATCAGCCCCGACTCCTTGTTTGAAGGCCCGCGCACACCCTCGCAAGCCCGGCTCTGTCCCCTGCTAAAAGCCCCGTCTGCCTGGCAGCCAAGTCTGCCCCTCAATTGAACCGCGCAAGCTGTCTTAAAGTTCCAACCCTGCTCGACTCTTCCCTTTGAGTTGAGGAGTCAGCCCCCAAAATCTTCATTCTCGCACAATTGGCATGATCTCCGTCATTCTGCGCGCCTCGCCGGCTCGTTCGCTCGCTCCACTTCGGCTTCGCTAGTGTGCGCTCAATGAAAATGGAGACCGAGTGATGCAAAGGTTACCGGCACGCGAAAAATACCGTCCCAAATTGAATCCGCGACGAGTGCTCATCGCACCCGCCGCGGATTCTTTCTTTGCTTTTGGCCCTGCGCCCGGCTCTAGCCCCGGGGAACTCCAGGTTCAGCGTGAGATTGAACAGTGCCGTCAGGAGACCGCCGCCCTGAGTTCGCGCTCCTTGATCATCGAGGCGCCGCCGAACACGAACTTCGGACGTGCCCACGAGAGGTAGCACGGCAGGATGATACAACCGGCGATCATGTTCGTGCCCATCAGGAAGATCAGTAGCGTGCTCATCTGGCTGTGGAACAGAAGCGGCGAGAAGATCCACGGGAAGATGCCGCCGATCATGACCAGGAAGGTGTTGAACACCGCGACCCCCGTGGACTTGAGCGCGAGTACGACGGCGTCATCGACCTCCATGCCGCCCATCACTTCGTCGCGAATTCGGGCAATCATATAGATGCCGTAGTCAACGCCCAGTCCGATACCCAGAGAAATGACCGGGATGGTATCGATAGTCAGTCCGATACCGCGGATGTTCATGTAAATGAACGCGCCGAAGTTGGCCAAGACGCAGGCGAACAGGAACATGAAGGCCGCCACAAAGGATCGGAAGGAGAACAGGCAGAACATCCAGACCACTGCCAGCACGAACGTGATGTTGAGGAAGTCGAGCTGCTTGAGCACGTCGTTGGCGCCAAGGTACAGGCCGGCAATACCGCCAACGTAGAGCACCTTAACATTGCTCAGCGCCGGATCACTGCTGACTCGCTGCGCGACGAAAGTTTTGATGTTTTCGCGAATTTCGTTCAGCGTGTCGTACGTGTGATCCTTCAGCAAAATCCGAATACAGGTGTCATCGCTCAGACGGTTCGAGATATAGCGCTCCAGCTCGCCCGGTGCCGATCCGTTAATGAACAGGAACCAGAGATTACCCGACATCTCTTGCGAATCCGGCATCGCCAGGTATTTTGGATAGCCGTAATGGAACTTCTGGTTGAGCGACGCCGAAACCGTTGATGAGAATTCCTCGACCTCGGCCACCTTCGGATTCTGGAAAAGGTAGGCGCGCATATCATCAACCATGCGCAATACTTCAGGACCCAGAACCGACTGTTTGTCCGGATACGGCGGCGTCTTCAGGATTACCCATGCCTCTTCGAGCGGGAACTTCTTGCCAACCGCGCGGATATCCTGATTCACCTTCGCATTTTGTTTGTAGAGCGGCGTGCCTGAACTGGCATAGCCGATCCTTGCCTTCGCCCCCGCGATCACCCCATAGACCAGGAAAAAGGCCGCCGCCCCCAGCAGAACCTTGCGCAGCGTGCCCGGATTCGTCGGGACATGCACAAACCATTCGAGCCCGTCCCCGATCGACTTCCTCATCCCGCTCGGCTTACCCGCATGCTTGTGCTTGACCTCCGGTATCGGCAGGTAGCTCATCAAGATAGGCTGGAAGATGAATACCATCGTGAGCGAACCGGCGAGCCATACCGTACCGGCCAACGCGATGTGCTGCAGCACCGGAATACCGCCGAACGAGATAAAGATGATGCCGCTGATGTCCGCCAGAATCGACAGCAGTCCCGGCGGCAACATGAAGTCGGTGGTCGCCGCACAGGCGGCGTATTTGTCCCCCAGCCGATCCAGCTCATCGTGATAGCGGCCCTGCCACTGAATACCATGACTCATGTCACGGGCGGTCAAGATGAATGGAATAACCAGCATCACCGGATCGAAGTCGTACTTCATTACCCCGACAAACCCGAGGCCCCACACCGCCGACAGCGCTCCAGTCACGATCGGCGCCCACCAGCGGCTCCGTTGGCCGCCGGTCAGCCACAGGATCAGAATCATGACCCCGACTGCAATCAGGAACAGCACGCCGACGGTCGGTTCATAATAGTAACCGTAGCCGCGGATGATCGGCTCGCCCGCGATCAGGATATCTACGTTCGCATCCTCGTATCTGTGGACGATATCCTGGACCTGGGTGAACAGCGTCTTGTAGTCCAGGCCCCGCTCGTTGAACGACGCCTTGACCACCGCGCTCTTCAGGTCTGAACTGACATATTGTGAGATGTTTGACAGGTTCGCCAAAACGAACTTTTTGAGCGTCGCGATGCCCTCCGGAGTCTTCGGCACCTCCGGGAACATGAAGGGCTTGATGTTCAGGGAACCGGGCGTCGCTTCGGAGTAGCTCACGCGATACGAGGCCAGTGACAGCACCTCGTTGTGGTCAACCCCGGGCAACTTGTCGACGTCGTACTGAATGCCCTGGATCTTCTTCAGCGTGTCATAATTGAAGATGTCCCCGTTCTTGACCTGAATCATCACCGACAGCGTTTGCGCACCGCCGTATTTCTGCCACTCGTGGTAGAGCTTGACGTTCTGATGGTAAGTTGGAAAGAAATCGTCAAACTTGGTCGCGACCGTGACCTGCGTGCAGTAGTAGCCCAGGATCGCGCTGATCAGTAGCAGGATTCCGCCGATTATTGCCCTGAAGCGAAGGACGAAGTCGCCGATCCGCAGGGACGAGAAATTTACTGAACTGCTTGCCATTGAACTCCCGCGTTATTCGTCAGCAAAATGGTGCCGTTCAAACCCACGGCAACTCCCAGATTACCCGCAAATGTCAAATCGGTAATGTCGTAAAAGGCCGTCCGATCCAGCGATTGCCATTGCCCCGGCTGCGATGAATCGAACATCCGGCCTCCGGCTCCCGCGGCCCACAACTTCTTCGACGTCGTATCCTCGGTCACGATGTATGCCGCAACCGTATCGGGAAGCTTTTGTACCTGCCAGCTCTTGCCCCCGTCCGCAGTGACCAATAGATCGCCGGCGAGACCACACGCAATGCCATGCTGCGGATCGCTGAAGGCGATCGAGAAATACGGTCCCACGGTAAAATCCGTGGTATTGCCGCCATACGCCAACCTCCAGCTCTGGCCGCCGTCGGTCGTGGCGAGAATCGTCGAGAACTCACCCACCGCAAATCCCGTATTCTTGTCCAGGAACACGATTCCGAATAGCGACACCGCCTTGGGCGACTTCTCCACGTCCCAGTGGTCGCCGCCGTTCGTTGTCCGCAGGATCGTGCCATCGGCGCCTACCGCTACCACCTGCTGATCGTCGATGGCGAAGATGTTGAACAGGTTCTTCTTGGTTCCCGTTTCCTGCCTGGTCCAAGTCGCCCCGCTGTCGTCGGTCTTCATCACGATGCCGTCTTCACCGACGATCCATCCGGCCTTTCCTGCCGGGCTGAATCGAATCCCGTAGAGGTCGCGATCCTGAAACAGATCCGAACCTGCGCGTTCCTTCACGGTGCGCTGCAACCAGCTCTTGCCCTGATCGCTCGACGTCATCAGCAAGCCCTTGGAACCAACGATGAAAATGTTGTTGTCGGGCCGAATCGCCACGCCGAACAGGCTCAGCCACGCCGGCGCTCCCGTTCGAGCTGCGCCTTCGACCGCCGCCCGCGCTCCGGCCGCGCCCGCCGCCACCACCGCAAGCAGGCCGGCTACGGCAATTGCCCAAGTCTTGAATTTGTTGCGATGCATCAATCCTCTACTGCCTCTTTGATCCCCATCAGGCCTGCGGGCGCGAAGTCACGGATGCCGCCGTCAGATTCGCTGCCGCCTCCGCGACTCCAAAAACGTAACCGCCGGGAAACCTGTAATAACGCGCGACGCAGCCCGTGGCGCCGCCGTTAGGACACCGTTGCGCCCGTGCCGTTTCGCCACTTTGGCGAGGCATCTCAATAGCCTCCCTGAAACCCCCGGTCCAAAGTTCTGCAAGGGCTTACAACATGGTTGCCGCGCCTGTCAAGCGAATCTGCCGCGAGCGGAGTCGACCCCGCGCCGCCCGCAAAACGATTCCTAATCGCGTTCGCGGTAAACGCTTATTCACCTGCCGCTGTCGTATTAGCGCCGGCCTCGAAACTCGACAAAACCTTTGTGCACCATGGATTTTCTCAACGGCACACTGCGGAGCGCGAACTCGATCGCCGGCCTCTTCGACAGCGTTTGCGACTGCTCACCCGCACCCCCCGCAATGGGCCTGCCGGGCGCCATCGTCCGCGCACTTTGCGCGTTCCGGCCAATCGCTGTAGAGACGATGGGACGCCTCATTTATGCGCCGCGCGACCTCGGGGGATCCGCCATGGAAAAAAGAATTTCGGTCTGTCTCACTTTTGACTTCGACGCGATGTCGGTCTGGATCGGCACCTTCCACGCCAAGTCTCCGAGCGCAATCTCGCGCGGCGAGTTTGGCCGCGTTGGCACCGAGCGGCTGCTGCGGATGTTGCGCGAATGGGGTATCCGCTCGACCTGGTTCGTGCCCGGCCATACCGCCGACGCCTTTCCCACCACCGTCGCCAAAATTGCCGAAGAGGGCCACGAGATTGCCCATCACGGCTACTTCCACGAACAGGCCAAAACGCCCGCCGACGAAACGCTCGATTTCGATCGCGCGACCGCCGCGCTCAAGCGCGTGACCGGCCGCGAACCCGTCGGCTATCGATCGCCGGCCGCCGGTCTGACGTCCGCTACCCTCGATTGCCTCCTCCAACGTAATTTCCTCTACGACAGCAGCATGATGGGCAACGACTTCTCGCCCTACTACTGCCGCGTCGGCGACCAGGCGCCCGCCGACGGCCCCTTTGTCTGGGGCCGCGAGACCAACCTCGTGGAAATGCCTTTCACCTGGGGACTCGACGACTTCCCCGCCTTCGAGTTCGTGATGACCCACCACGGCGTCATCCCCGGCCTTCACTCACCCTCGCAGATGTACGAAATCTGGGTCGGCGACTTCGACTACCTGTATGACCGGCTGGGGGAAGGCGTTTTCATCCTGACCATGCATCCCCAATGCATCGGCCGCGGCCATCGGCTCCTGATGCTCGAACGGCTGGTCGATCACATGCGCAATCGCAACGGCGTAACCTTCAGGACCATGAGCGAGGTCGCCCTCGAATTCAAAAAAACCACGCCGCTCACTATCCGCTGAACTGGTCGAGCAGGGCCTTGGCGTCCTTCAAATCGGCGGTATCGAAGCCCTCGGTGAACCAGTTGTAAATCGCGGCGAGCATCGTGCGGGCTTCGTCGCGATTGCCCTGTTTGTCGAGCAGCCGCGCGAGACTGGTGGTGGCGCGCAATTCCCACGCCTTCGCACTCATCGATTGCGCGAGCGCAACTGCCTCGCGGAAGTCGGCCTCGGCCAGTTTCGCGTCGCCCTGCATGAGGCGCAGTTCACCGCGGAGCCGAAGCATCTCAGGTCGAAATACTACTTCGTCAGGGAGCGCCTGAAGGCCTATTTCTATAGACTCGAGCGCCTCTGGAATGTTCCCTTCAAGTCCCTGTGCCTCGGCGAGGCGTGCCATAGTCTGGGTAATCCCCATGCGAGTTCCGATCTCGCGCAAGCCCGCTATGCCCCGCCGGATCAACGCTACACCTTCGCTTGCGCGTCCGAGACGGGCTCGCGCCAGACCAAGAACAGTTAGTGACCGGGCCACAGGATTGGGAAAGTGATTTTTCTCCGCTAGTTGAATCGTTCTAGTTGCCAGAGCTTCGGCGCGTTCGTACTGTCCAAGGGAGATTGCGAGTGTGAGGTATCCCGAGTTCGCTATTTCAAATACGCTGCCTCGGTTCGCAACAGCGATCATCTGCGCCTCGCGCTGGCGTGCAACATCCACTCGGCCGAGCAGCCAGGCATTGTAGCTTGCGAAAGCGAGGGCGTTTACGGCATTGTTCAGTGTTAATGGGGGCGACTCGGCGAAGCGACGATCACTGAAGAACGCGAGCCATGCTGCAAAATGCTTCTCAACACCGTCGAGATCGCCGCGCCAGTAACGCGTTATGTTTGGAGTTGATGGATCGGGCCGAGATTCATCGGATCCCCTTGCCTAATGGCAAGCTCTAGCGCCTGGTCGGCAAGCGCACCGGCGGCTGATAATTCGCTCGAGACGAGGAGAGCGGAACCTCTCTGGGTCAGCCAATTGGCAAGCTGCTTGAAGTTGCCGCTCCGTTCGGCGAGCGCCGTGGCTCGCTCGGTAGCCTCAATCGTTTCCGGCGCAGCATATCCTTTCGTAATGGAAAGCATCGAGACGACCGATTGCCTGAGTTCCAGTTCACGGTCGTCACGTTCGGCCGACTGAGGTAAGAGGTTCAGCACAGTCGCGGCCTGCTGGTAGCCCTCAAGCGCCTCCCTAAACGCATTTCGCGCTTTTGCGGTTTTGCCGGTCCTTGACCATTCGGCGATCGCGTGTCCGATTTCGCCCGCTTCTGTCCAGTGGCGCGCGAGCAACTCAGGATGAGTCTCCTTGATTGCGGGGAACTTCTCATCGATGGTGCGGGCGACAATGAGATGCAGCTCTTTGCGACGGCTTTTGAGGAGCGCTTCGTAGGCCGCATCCTGAATGAGCGCGTGTTTGAACTGATAGGTCGCGTCCGGCGCGATGCCGCGCACGTACAGCAATTCGGCGTCGGTCAAGATGCGCAACGCCCCTTGCAGTTCCAGTTCGCCGATCGGATGGACCGCACTTAACAATTCGTAGGAAAATTCGCTACCGATTACTGCCCCAATCTGGATGATTTCTTTCGCCGGTCCCAACCGATCCAGTCGCGCCATCAGCGAATCATGCAAGGTGGCCGGAATCTCTCGGCCAATGAGCTTGGCGTCACCACTTTCGAGCACCGCTCGCGTCAATTCCTCGACGAACAGCGGCACCCCGCCGGTGCGCTCGACCACCGTCGCGATGGTTTCGGCTGACAAAGCAATCTTCGCGGCCACTTGCGCCACCATCGTGCGCACGTTTCCCGAGTTGAGCCGGTTGAGATTGATTTGCGTATGATGCGCCCGCATTGGCCATTGCGCGCGGAACTCGGGCCGCGCCGTGTAGATTTGCAGCAGCCGCGCCGTCGCGCCCTGCTCGACCAGCAGTTGAATCAACTCCAGCGTCGAGGGATCCGCCCAATGTAAATCTTCGGCCGCAAGTACCACTGGTTGGGCTCTCGCGGCACCGAAGGTCCACGCGACGAGCGTGGCGAGCAGTCGCTTGCGCTGCTGCTCGGGCGCCATCGACGAGGGCGGATACTTCTCGCCAACCGGCAGTTCCAAGAGCGGCGCGATCAGCGGTACCGCCTCGTTCGGGTCGAGTCCGGCCAGTCCGAGCGAAGCTTCCAAGGCCGCCAGGCGCCGATCCACTTCCTGATTGGCGTCCCAATGAAAGCTCTGCTGCAGCATGTCGGCGACCGCGTAAAAAGGCGTGTTCTGGAAAAATGGCGCCGTCGCGCATTCCAGCCAGGTATTCGGATTCGCTGCGATCTCTTCCTGAAAGCGTTGCACCAGGCGCGACTTGCCGATCCCGGCTTCGCCGATAACCGTGACGACCTGACCTTCGCCCTCACGCACGCGCTCCCAACGGTTCATCAGCAGGCGCAACTCGTCCTCGCGCCCAACGAACGAAGTCATGCCGCGCATCGCCGCCACCGCCGGGAAGCGCCCGCGCATCCCGCTCGGCCGTACCACCCGGTAAATCTCAATTGGCCGTTCGATGCCCTTGAGTTCGTGCGCACCGGAATCCACGACTACGAACAGACCCGACACCAGCCGATGCGTCGCGTCGGTGATCGCGGCTGTGCCTTGCTCGCGCCCTTGGCGATCACGACCGTGCCCGAATCGATGCCGACCCGTGCGGACAGCTTCGCATGGCCGGGCTGCTGGTTGAGCTTCGCGATCGCGTCGAGAATCGCGAGGCCCGCGCGGGCGGCGCGCTCGGCGTCGTTGTCGTGCGCCGCGGGCCAGCCGAAGTAAGCCATCACACCGTCGCCAAGATATTTCGCAACGTAACCGCCGAAGCGGACGATCGCTTCCGCCGCTGCGCGATGGTACCCCGCCACCGTCTCGCGCCATTGCTCGGGGTCGAGTTGAGCGGCGATTGCTGTCGAGCCCACCAGGTCGGAGAACAGCACAGTCAGATGCCGCCGCTCCCCGGTCAGTCCGGCGTCACCCGTTCCAGGCTTCGCATGAATTGGCGCCACGTCGTCCAGTGGCGTGGCGCATTGCGCACAGAATCTGGCTCCAGACGGATTCTCGAACCCGCACTTCTCGCATACGCGCAGGCACGGGGTCGCGCATTGAATGCAGAATTTCGCGCCCGCAGGATTGTCCGCCGAGCATTGCTGGCAGCGCATCGGCCTACCAGTAGCCGGGCGCTTTGCGCGCGAGGCCCCCGAACGCGTCGAGCAGCCGCTTGCGCCACTCGTCGATCGGATCGGACGTATCGATGAGCCGCACTGGACAAATCGATCGCGCCCACTGCATCGTGCCGAACACGATATAGTCGGAGTAGAGCGGCGCCGCGCCGCCCAGATACGGTTGCCCCGCCAGTGTCAGGCGCAGCGGTTCGAGCGTCTGCTTCAGTGCCGCAATATGTCTGTCGCGATCGGCTCCGTATGCCTCGAGCGTCATGCCGAACCGTTTCTCGCGTGACTCGCGAAAGTAAGCGCGGTCGCCTTCTTCCAGATGATTCAATATATCGAGCAGGACCACGCGCGAGGTGGCAGCGTTGAGCACCGCGTCCGTCCAGCTATTGACGAAGCGCGCACCCGCGACGCCCACTTCGCCGCCGAACAACGACGGGCGATCGGGATAAGCGCCCTCCAGATAATTTGCGATCGCCCAGGAATCTGCCACCGGCCGGCCGCGATCGACGATCACCGGCACGCGCTCCCAATTCGCCAGCGCGACGAGCTTCGGCTTGTCGGCGTAGCGCCACGGTATCGTTTCGACTTCGAGGCCCTTGTGCGCCAGCGCCATCCTGGTCCGCCAGCAGAACGGGCTGAAGCGCCGGTCGCTTTCGGCACCCGCCAGATCGTACATCTGGATCGCCATCGCCGCTCTCCTGGTGGTCCGCAGTTCGGCTGGCAGTATTACGCGGCGCGGCGAAATTTCGGCAGCGAGACCTCCGGCGTGACGTCGTCGAACACGACTTCGACCGCCATCTCGAGCTTCAGTTCGTCGGGCTTCACGTCCGTAAGCCACGTAACCATGCGCACGCCCTCTTCGAGCTCGACGATCACCGGGCTGTACGGGATTTTGTCGGCGAACTGCGGCATCATCGGCTGCATCGCGGTGGTCCACGAAAAGACCTTGCCGCGCCCCGACGATCGCGCCCATTCCCACGCAAAGGAGCCGCACTTCGCGCACATGTCGCGCGGGATATGGCGCCACGCGCGGCAATCCGTGCAACGCTGGAAACGCAACTCGTGTTGCTTGCAGAACTTGTAGAACTCCGCCGAGTGTCCACCGACGCGCGGCAACGGAAGCTTGTACATTTTTTCGGCCATACCGCTTATCTCCTCAATATCGCGAGTCCGCCGTCGCCGAAATCGCCCCAACCGGTCACCAGGCCGACCTCCGCATCCGCCACCTGGCGCGCGCCGCATTCATGGCGCAACTGGCGCGCCGCCTCGACGATATGATTGGTGCCCCAGACGTGCGCTTCCGAGAGCAGTCCGCCGTGCGTATTCAGCGGCAGCTCACCGCCCAGTTCGATCCGCCCGCCCGTGACGAAGTCCTTGACCTCGCCGCGCTTGCAGAATCCCATCGCCTCGATCTGCAGCATCACGACGTAGGTGAAGCAGTCGTAAACTTCCAGAAAGTCGATATCCTTGTGGGCGACCCCCGCCATCGCGAACGCCTTCGGCGCCGCAAACGTGAGCCCGATTACAAACGGGTCGGGTCGCGCCGGAATGTCGTCGGCCGGATACGGATGGCCCTCGGCCACGCCCGAAATATACACCGGCGTATGCTTCAGGTCTTTCGCGCGCTCGGGCGAGGTCACCACGATCGCGCAGGCGGCGTCGGTCTCGAGGCAGCAGTCGTAGAGCCGGAACGGATATGAGACCCAGCGCGCCGCCAGGTAGTCGTCGAGCGTCAGCGGACGCCCGCGCATCATCGCCTTCTCGTTGAGCTGCGCGTGCTTGCGCTCCGCCACTGCGATCGCGCCCATCGCCTCGAACGGCGTGCCGTACAGATGCTTATGGCGGGTCGCCAGCCACGCGTACCATTGCACCGGCACGGTCGCGCCGTACGGCAGGTAAAACGCATTGATGGTGTTCTGCAACGGATTGGGCGCCGGCATCGGCTTCTCACCGGTCTCCGCGCGGGCGCCGCCGCCGCGCACCGGATTCGACGAATAGCCATTCCAGCCGCACGGAATCAGCACGTTGGTCGCGATCCCCGATGCTACCGCCATCGCGGCACTCTGCAGTGCGACCACCGGACTCGCGCCGCCCATGTGCACGCTGGTCGCGTAGCGCAAATCCTCGATCCCCAGGTTGGCCGCGAAATGCTCCGCGGTCGCGCCCAGCGGCGGCCCGATGATGCCGTCGATATCGTGCGGCTTCAGTCCCGCATCCGCAATCGCCCGCGTGGACGCCTCCAGCATCAGGCCCAGTTCGGTCTTGCCCGACCCGCGCGTGAAGGCGCTTTCGCCCACGCCAACGATGCAAGCCTTATCCTTTAGCGAGTCCATTAGTCACTCCTCTCTCTTGCAAAGCTGTCTCACTATATCTAGTCTGGCGCGTCTCAAGCTCGTCCGCGTGACCACTCACCCGAGCATCGCGAGCGTCCCCGCGCGCCTATCGCGCGATCGAGCAACGCGAGCGCCAATCATGATGGCGAAGCCCGCATCTTACAAACGGGAAGTCTGAAACCTCCATGAGGTTTCAGTGAAGCTAAAGTTTTGCGCTCCTCAACAACTGAATTACGCACGGAGGGCCGCGCGAGACCCTTCACTGCGTTCGGGATGACGGTGAATTCGGGTGTTGAACGTTGGTAAGCCAATTTACGACTCAGGACACTAGTAAATGACCTTTTCCTCGATCAGCATCTTGATTTCGGCGTCGCTGAGACCGAGCAAGCCGCCGAAGACTTCATGATTATGCTCACCCAGATCGGGCGGATATGAGTAGTTGAGCTGCGGCACATTACTCAGTTTCACCGGCATCCCCGGCAGAATCCGCTCGCCGACTTCATGATGGTTCATCTTCCACCAGTAACCCCATTTCCACAGATGCGGGTCGTTGTGCAGCTCGGTGCTGTCGAGCACCGGGCCCGCCGCGACTCCGGCCTGCTGCAGCCGCGCCGCCAGTTCAAGATGTTCCTGATCGCGCGTCCACGCCGCGATATGGCTATCGAGATCGTCGCGATTCTTCCAGCGGCTGAGCTGATCGGCGTACTTGGCGTCGCTGCTCCACGCCGGATTTCCCATCGCGCCGCACAGCGCCTCCCATTCGACCTGATTGGCGACCGCTATCGCAATCCAATAGTCATCGCCCTTGCAGCGATAGGTATTGTGCGGCGCCATCACGTCGTCGCGATTACCCCATTGGCGCCGATCATGCCCATTCATGAAATAGTCAGTGAACCATTCGTGCATCTGGCCGATCACCGTCTCGCCCATGCTCGCGTCGATCCATTGGCCCTCGCCCGTGCGATTGCGATAGCGTAATGCGGCCAGCGCGTGAAACACCACCGATGACGCAATTGCATAGTCGGGCCAGGTCCCGCCGGTCTGGCGCGGCGGTCCGCCCGGATAGCCTTGCGCGTCGAACATGCCGACGAAGCAGCAAGCCATCGGACCCCATCCGACCCACTTCGACGGTTCCAGTCCGGTTTTGCCCAGCAGCGAGACCGAGATCATGATGATGTCGGACTTGAGCTTTTTCATCTCGGCGTATGTCAGACCGAGTTTTTCGGCGGTCGGAGCGGGAAAACATTCCAGCACGAAATCGCTGCGGCGCACGATTTCATGCGCCAGTTCGCGCCCCTTCGGATGTCCCAGGTTGAGGCTGATCGCCTTCTTGCCGTAGTTGAGCGCGTGGTAGAAGCCGCTGCGATTCACCCCCGCGACGCGATCGGCCATCCCCGCCGGATTGGTGCGTCCGATATCGATATAGACTTGCGACTCGATCTTGATCACCTCGGCGCCCATGGTCGCGAGCCATTGCGCGATCTGCGGCCCGTTGATGATCCAACTGAAATCCGCGACCCTGATTCCTTCAAGCGGAAGACTCATTTTTTCACTTCCTTGCTAAAACCTGACCCCCAGCCCGTTCCCTAAGATGAAGTCTGCCTCAAAGCGCTCGCTCTGTTCCGCAGGACTTGGCCGCCCACCCGGGCAGCGCGAGCATCAATCATGCTTATGGGAAGTCTGAAACCTCATTGAGGTTTCAGTGTCGGGAAATAATAGTTTTGCGTTCCCCAGCAATCTCTTTTCATAGTTTCCCGGCGTCCCGCTAAATTGCGCCGGCCGCGCGAAGTCCCGGCAGATCCTTGCTGCTGTAGCCCAGCCGGCCGAGTATCTCGACGTTATGCTCACCGAGCAGCGGCGCGCGTGTCGAATGAGGCGGCGTCCCGCTCATCTGCACGAGCGATCGCGGATACTCGAAACGCCCTGCCACCGGATGATCGATCTCGACGAATGCGCCGCGCGCCCGCAGATGCGGATTGTGCGCCGCCTGCGCCACCGTATGCACCGGCCCGATCGTCAGACCCAGCCGCTGCCCTTCGGTCACGAGATGATCCATGTCGTGCTGCGCGAGTTCCTCGCGTATCAGCGTGCGCAAAATATCGTCGTTCTCGTGACGGCCCGCATGGGTGTCGAAAATCGCGTTGGCAAGTTCCGCCGGATTGCCGAGCAGCGTTTTGAGCGCCTTCCAATGAGCGTCGGCCGCCCACAACGTATAGATGTAGCCGTCGCGGCACGGCAGCGGCTCCAGCCCGACCTGCACGTTGGCGCGTTGCCGGCTGAACGGGATGCCGACGTAGGAGTACGCCGCCATTTCGAGCTTCGACGTGTTCACCGTCGCCTGCCAGCACGGCGCGTCAACCCATTCGCCCTCGCCGGTCGCGTCGCGATGGAACAGCGCCATCATCGAGGCCGCCGCGGCGTTGGTCGCGCCCATCATCTCGGCGGCATGACCGGGCGCGCGCAGCGGATTTTCCTTCGCCACGTCATCGACCAGCGTCGGCGTGTTGTAGCCGGTAAGACTCATCGCCCATTCGATCAGGTCGGTGCCCTTCCAGTCGCGATACGGACCGGTCTGCCCGAACGGCGTTATCGACGTCACGATCAGCCGCGGATTCAGCCCGTGCAGCGTCTCGAATCCGAGCCCGATACTCGCGAGGTAGCCCGGCCGATGGTTCTCGATCAGGATGTCGGCGTCCGCAATCAGCCGCTTGAAGATTTCTGCACCGCGCGGCGTGGCCGGATCGAGCGTCAGGCTCTTCTTGCTGGTGTTGAGATACAAAAAGAAGCCGCTCTTTTCGGGATGTGGGACGTCGCCCGGATATGGCGGATGGCTGCGGGCCTCGTCGCCCCGCCCCGGAGCCTCGAGCTTGATCACTTCGGCGCCCATGTCGGCGAACATCTTGCCGCACATCGGCCCCGAGACCATCTCGGCATATTCGACCACTCGCAAATCGCTCAGCGCACGGTTGGGCAAGTGGGCACCTCCTTCCAAATGGGCGTTTCCTTCCACGATCGGAGCTTCGGAGCAGTCCGCATCGAACTCAATCGAATTCTGACGATTCGGATGATCCGGCGCGGACTATAGCGCACAACCGCATTTTTTGAGAATCGTGCGACCCGGTGGGGATGCAGGGAGCGAGAAACTTGAAACCTTCGAAAGGTTTCAAACTTCCCACAATGAATAAACATGATGGTCTGAATCGCGCGAGTTGAAATGCCGTTGTCCTGGCTGCCATCAGCAATTTGGTGATAGGTTTTCCGTAGGGGTGACAGTAATAATGCCCTCTGGAATTAGATGCGCAATCTGCGGGACCGCCGCGACGGAGCGGGACCCTTAGAGCTCGAGAATCCCCGCTCCTCTGTCAGCCTGGAAAGGGCCAACCTCCGCTTGCGCACCCGTGAAAGGTCTCAATGATATCGCACGCAAGACCTATCAATCTTGTTCACTGTTGGAAGTTTGAAACCTTTCAAAGGTTTCAACGGTTCTCTCTCCCCCTTCCCGCTCCGGGCCGCCAAGCGGAGTAAACCGAGGTCACGATCATGGCGCTGAAACTGAAAAAGGGCATCAAGCAACTCGTCGCCGACGCCTACAAGGAAATCGAGACGCTGCAGGCGCGCGACGCGATTCCGCTCAAGGACGATCCCAACGTCGTGCTGGTGGATCTCCGCGACATCCGCGAACTCGCGCGCGACGGCCGCATCCCGGGCGCCTTCCACGCCCCGCGCGGGATGCTTGAGTTCTGGGTCGATCCGGAAAGCCCCTACTACAAGAATATCTTCGGGACGGGTAAAAAATTCGTGTTCTTCTGCGCCGGCGGCTTGCGCTCGGCACTCGCGACGCAGGCCGTACAGCAAATGGGACTCGAGCCGGTCTGCCACATCGAGGGCGGCTTCCGTGCATGGAAAGAAGCCGGCGGCCCGGTCGAGATCGAAAAGCCCAAAGAGTGATCGTATTCGCGAACGCGAACGCGACCACCTCGGGCGAGCGCCCTCCGCTAAACCTCGAGTTGTTTGCGCAGCGTATCCAGAAACCGGCGTGCGACGATTTCCGGCGAATCGCCGCCCGTGCGGTACCAGACCGGCGACCAGTTCAGCGCGCCGAACAGCAGCAGCCGCAGATAATGCCGATCGATTTCGGGTGGCAGCTTGAGATCGTCGATTAGCCGTCGAAACCGCTGCTCGTAATCCCGTCGCAATTCGCGGATGTGCGCTTCCGCCGCCCCCGCCGCTTCGCGCGGCGACGTCTGGATCATCACCTGCGAGTAGTCGCGATGCGTGATTAGCGCGCGCAGATGCGCAGCGCATGCCGCCTCGAGCCGCCGCCACGGCTCGGTCTCGCCCGCGACTGCCGCATCCACCGCTTCGGCCACCCGCCGCTCGCCCTCCTGGTAAACGGCGAGCAGCATCTCCTCCTTCGAATCGAAGTGGTAGTAGATCGACCCCGAGAGCATCCCGACCCCCTTGGCGATATCGCGCATCGAGGTCGCATGGAAACCGCGCTCACGGAAAAGACGCGCCGCCGCGTCCAGTAACTGGGCGCGGCGGTTGTCTTGCCGAGGCGCACGAAGCGCTTGAGCCGGCGAGTTGGGCATCGGTTAACGAGTCATCCGTGCAACCGGTTCACCCCACCCTTATTTGACGGCATCATGCGCCGGGCTGCTGTTCGAGCGTCGCCGCACGTCCATCGATATTCGGGTCGATACCGAGCTTGCGCAGATTTTCTTTGGTGCGTTCGCTCATCAGGCCGACCTTCTTCATGTTCGATACGACCTGCGTGTACATCTCGCGCCGGAATATCTGACGGAAATAAACGTAATCGTTGCTCTTCGCGTTTTCGATACGATAGCGCTGGATCTCGTCGATCTCGGTCTGGTTGAAGCCGACCTTCTCGAACGCCGGCCGCGGGAACTGTCCGCGCAATACGAGGCGGCAGGCCTCCGCGGTGAAATCCTCAAGTTCCGTGAAGTCGCTCGGGCTCAACGACGCGATCATTTCGGGCAGCCCGATTACCGAAAAGCCCATGTGCCGCGATTCGTCCTGCAGGATTTTCTTGCTGATGGTCTTCAACAGCGGATCCTGCGAGGTCTCCGCGAGCATGCGGAACAGTCCGACCGCGAAAGTCTCCGCAACCAACTGCAGACCCGCGGTCTTGATAAACCATTTGCCCTGGCCGAGCAGGTAGTCGAACAGTACTTTAATATTCTTGCTCATCGGATAGACGCGGCCGTCGCACTTCTCCGCCAGGTAGCGGCTCAAAACCTCGGCATGCCGCGCCTCGTCCACCACCTGCGTGCACTGAAAAAACTTCGCGTCGTTGGTCGGCACCATATCGACCAACTGGCTGCACGCGAGCATCGCACCCTCCTCGCCGTGCAGCAGTTGCGACAGCCGCCAGCAGGAGAATTCCACGTTGAGTTCGCGCTTGGTCTTGGCGTCGAGCTTCTCGTACAGCGGACTGCCGTAGCCGTCGATCATGCCTTCGGCGAAAATCCCCTTGTCGAGATCCACCGGCATCGACCAGTCGATATCCTTCGACACATTCCACTGATCGCGCTTGGCGTTCTCATAGAGGCGGCGCATATCGGGCGCATGCACCGAATAATCGCGCTGATAGATCGTTTCGTATTCGCTCTGTACGTGATGTTCGGTCTCGAACATTTAAATGATCTCCTGAGTCGTTAGTACCGCTGCCCCGGAAATACAGCTTTCAGGCTTCGGTCTAAAACAAACGCTTGCTTGGTTTATAGGAAACTCCCGCAATCTTGTCAAGAACTCCGCGATCGTCATTTAACTCGAACTTTGGTCGATCGGCTGTCGCCCCGGCTAATTCAGCGCAAACACGCCTTGATTCATCTTCTAATCCACTCCATACAAACTTCGCAATGCGCCGCGCCACGGTCGGCGCCGCCGTCGTTTTCCGCGCCCGAATTGCTATCCCGTCGCGCATCGATTCGGCTATTGTCGCGCCACGAGGATCCGGCAATGGCACACGACGACCGCACCTACACGCAGACGCTGACGACGCTTCAGCATGAAATCCTGACCTTCCTGCGCGCCTTCGAGACCATCCAGGAAGACCTGCGGCTCGGCGCCGTGGCCGAGAGCCAGGCGCAACTGGTGGCCGCCGTCGGCGATACCTTTCGCCGCTTCGATTCGACCTTCGCGCCGTTGACGCCGCCCGCCGCGATGGCGGATCTGCATCAGCGGCTGTGCTCCGCCATCACCGAACTGGGCAAGGCGTGCAACCTCTTTATGACCAAACCCAGCCGCGATTGGACGGTCGCTTTTCTCTACAGCCGCGGCGCGTTTTGCCGCGGCCTCTACCAGCTCTACGAATTGCGCGACCAACTCCCGATCGTCGCCGCGTACTTCCTGATACCCGGGGCGCAGGCGCCCGCCGCGCCCGCGATACCCGGCGCCGCCGCCACCGGATTCATCCAGCGCGAGCGCAACGACCAGCGCTCGGATTACACGCTCTACATTCCGGAGGATTATTCGTCTGACCGTCCCCTCCCGCTGATCGTCGCGCTCCACGGCGGCTACGGCCAGGGCTCGGAGTACGTATGGACGTGGCTGCGGCCGGCGCGCAGCGGCGGCTATGCGATCCTCGCGCCCAAGTCATGGGGCAACACCTGGGACATGACGGTGCCGAGCCGCGATACTCGCTCCGTGACGCGCATGTTCGAGGAAGTCACCCGCGAGTACTCCATCGATCCCGCGCGCGTCTATCTGAGCGGCCTGTCCGACGGCGGCATCTTCACCTACATCCTCGGGCTCGAGCAGAGCCGACTGTTTCGCGGCCTTGCCCCGGTCGCCGGCGCGCTGCATCTCGTGGTCGACCAGATGTTGCGCGAGGGGCGCGGCAAGGACACCCCCATCTTCGTCGTCCACGGCGTCCACGACTTCATCTTTCCGGTCGCCTTCACGCGCCAGACCTGCAACCTGCTCACCCAGATCGGCTACAACGCGACCTACGAGGAATTGCCCGAATGGGGCCACGCCTTCCCCTATTCGATCAACGAACGGCTGGTGCTGCCGTGGTTCGAGTCGCTGCCCGCCAAGCCGTCGGCGTGATCGCCGGGCGCCCCCTCCCGTCATCCTGATTACCGGCTGCCCCCCTCCGTCATCCTGAGCGAAGGCTGCCGGAGTCGAAGGATCTCGCGCGGTCCCCCGCGCGTATTCCATTTGTTGAGGAACCCAAAACTTATAGGTCTCTGAAACCTCATAGAGGTTTCAGACTTCCCTTTTGGTAAGATGCGGGCTTCGCCCTGCTAGAACTTCGTGACGATTGACTCTCGTCGCGTGACGGCCACACGCTCACCTTACGCTAACCGGCTCGCGACGCTTCCGTCATCGCGGGCGGCGCCTCGCCGAGGACAGGCTCCGCGCCCGCTAGGTTATAACGCTGAGATCCAGAATTCGGCTTAGTGGGCCGGCTGTGCGCCGGTAGTATTAGATCCCAGGCTTTGGTCGCCCGTTCGCCGGACGCTCTGTATTACGCGATTGATTTCCGCTTGCGAGATGGAGACCGAGTTCCTGCTTCGGAACATAAACCCGATACTACCCTGCTCAGAGTAAAGCTCGTCCCTAATCTCGCGATTACCGGTCTTTGGGTTCCCGTATTGGAAGCCTCGGAAGTCTGGCGTTCCGATCAGAAAGACACCTGACTCCCCGTTTATCATGAATGCCTGCTTGAAATTCAGGGACCAGAACTCGCCGATTGCCTCCCGTCGCGACGTAAACGGTGTGAGTTTATCAGGGGAAGCGTCGAGTATCTGGCGAAGGGTGGCATAGTCATCACCATATCGCTCTCGGATAACTTCTTCACGCCTGAATGCCTTCAGAAGGCCGTCCGGTTGGTGACCCATGAATACGATCGTTTTTCCAGACTGAAAGTTGATTACCAGCCAAGTTCGTATGGGCTTCGTGTGCTCTTTGTCCAAGTCGTCCCAAGGCACCTCGAAGTCGTAGCCGAGATAAGAAAATCGTCGGCCCGGAGAGTTGGAAATTGACTGGTCGCTAAGTTCTGCGGGCACTTTCCAGAGGATTGGGTATTTCCAACCCAAATACCATGCGTCTACCGCCAGCTCGGTCTGACAGCCGAAGAACCGCACGTAGGCGAAGAGGGCGACAACCCCAACTCCGCACCCAATGAGAACGCGACCCCATCGCAGCATGGTCCACTCCGGTTAGCAGATCAGCCCGAGCATCGCGAGCGCCAATCGATGACCTCACCCCAACGGGAAGTCTGAAACCTCATCATGATTGACGCTCGCGATGCTCGGGTAGTCGGCTAAGTCCTGCGGGAAGGGCGGTATCCTGCGCATATCGCTACCCTCTTCCATCAAACGGGAAGTCTGAAACCTCTATGAGGTTTCAGAAAGAAACCAAAGGTTCCGCGTTCCTCAACAACCCTCCCCCCTTCTCTTTCCTGTAACAGAAAACGACGAGGGCCGGCGATTGCCGGCCCTCGTCTGTTACCAACAGTTGTCTGAAAACTAGCGCAGATCAGCCGCCGTTACGCAGCAGGCGTCCCGGGAACGCTCCGGTCTCCTTGTCGTCCTCGATAATCGCCTGACCGTTGACGAGCACCGCCTTGTAACCTTCGGCCCGCTGCACCCGGCGCCATTCGCCACCCGGGAAGTCGTGCACGATTTCCATCGGCAGAATCTTCAGGTTATCGAAGTCGTAAACCACGACGTCGGCCGCGGCGCCTTCCACCAGCGTGCCGCGATTCTTGAACCCCGCGCACATCGCTGGCTGGGCGCTCAGGCGGAAATGCGCTTCCTCCAGCGACATTACCGGATTGTCGCGCACGCATTTGATCAGCGCCTCCGACGGATAACGGCCGCCGGTGAAGAACTTGGTATGCGCGCCGCCATCGGAAACCCCGAAGATCACCTGCGAGTCCGAATGGATCATCTCGGCCATGTTCTTCACGTTCATGTTGGTCGGCGGCGTGTAGAAGTCCGTGTTGAGCCCGTCCGCGCATGCGATATCGAGCATCGCATCGACGACGTGCTTGTTCTCGGCCTTCGCGATCTCGCCGATCGTCTTATTCTCGTACTTCTTCAAGTCCTCGCGCTTGCACTCGAGCACGATGATCTCGTCGATCTTGTTCGTGATCAGTCCGGTCTGCACGACCTTGCGCAACTCCGGACGGCGCTCCGGATCCGACAGCTTCATCAGCCGATCTTCGATCGGTCCAACCGTGCACTCACGCCACGCCGGCATGTCGTCCCACAGGTTCCAGTCCTTGAAGGTGAACGCGAAGTTCAGTTCCAGCGTCACGCTCTGACCGAGCACCCGGATACCGCGCTTGGCGCAGCTTTCAAGCCACTTGAGTTGATGCTTGTAGCGTTCCGGATACATGTCATTGACGGCGATCGCGTTGTACAGAATCGGACGGCCGCTCACCAGCGCCAGTTCCTCGTAATGCTTCTCCGAATGGCTCTGTCCGTCGCCCTCGTACTTGCTGGCATCCGGAACATACGACATCTGGATGAAGCCTTCGTTGCGCTCGCCGAGCACGCTCGCCAGCGCCAATGCGGTCTCGTCGTGCATCAGGTCCGTCACCATCGGGGTGCCGTCGTAATCGGCCTGCACGCTATTCTGGCCAAAGCGCTGCGCCGACCATCCGCACGCGCCATGGTCCATCGCCTCGTTGACGATGCGCTTCATCTCATTGGTCTCGGCCTCGGTCGGCATGCGGCCCGACTTGGCCGCCTCCAGTCCCATCGCCCACACCATCACCGGTGCCATCGGCACGAACGGCAGCAGGTTGACGCCCTTGGGACGGCGCTCAACGCTGTCGAGGAACTCCGGATAAGTTACCCAGTCCCACGGCAGACCCGCCTTCATCGACGCATAGGGTATCGCCTCGGTCCGCGTCATCGTTAACATCGCACGCTCGCGAAAATCGGGCTTGACCGGCGCGAAGCCGAAGCCGCAATTGCCGATCACCAGCGAAGTCACACCGTGCCAGCTCGAGATCGAACAATACGGATCCCAGAAGAGCTGCGCATCGTAATGCGTGTGCAGGTCGACGAAGCCCGGCGCGACGATCTTCCCCGTCGCATCGATCCTCTTATCGGCACTATGCTTCTTGAGGTTGCCGATCTTCGCAACCTTGCCATCCTTGATTCCGACGTCGGCCTGGTAACGCGGCAACCGCGTACCGTCGACCACCATTCCGCCACTGATTACTACGTCAAATTCGGCCATATTGGATCCTCCGTCCTCATCGGGTGTTCCCTGCCCGGTGAGGGATTTTGAATTTCCGAAGCTCAAACCCGCGACCGCGTGCTGGCGCCGCAACTATACTAGTCAATCCACCGAACGCGCATCCGCGACGACCGCGATCGGTCCTCCACGGACGTCCGCTTGACGGGCATCCCCTCTTGAGGTCGCGGTTATGGACCGCCTCGGCGCAAGCGCTGGTTTATTTCCGTCATTGGGGTCCCCTTCCAACAACAGTAAATTGAGGTGTCAGTAGTACTCTTCCGAAACCTAGTGAATGTCCATTTACTTGTCAAGGATAATCGGCATCGCGCCAAAACCCTTCGCGGGCGCCTGCTCCGGCGCGTCGTGCTGCGTGCTCGCGACTCTTGAATCAACCTCGGCTTTCGGAAACTCTGAGGGCCTGTGAGATAGTGAAAAAGTGAAAAAGTCGGCATCAGGTTCCAAAGCCCCCAGGCGCGCGCGCGCAAACGCTCTCCCGGGCCAGCCGCTCGGCGACCCCTCCGCGCAGGCCGCCACCAGCGACCGCATCCTGATCTCCGCCGCCCAGCTCTTCGCCACCCACGGCTTCGCGCACACCTCGATGCCCGCGATTGCCAAGCGCAGCGGCATTACTCCCGGCGCCATCTATCGCCATTTCGAGAGCAAGGCGCAATTGCTGGTCGAGGTCGTCCGCTACGCCTTGGCAACTTTGCCGACCAGCGTTCGCGTCCTCGAACCCGCCCAACTCGACGCCTCCGATCTGCCGGAATTCGCCGCCAGCTATACCACTCCGGAGTACAAGCTGATTCGGCAGCTCTCGCTCGAAATTCATGATGCCGGCAGCCGCGCCCACGACGCGATGGCCCTGCTGTCCAAGGTCAACGAGGAAGCCGCGCGCGTCATCTCCCGCAGTGTCTCGGCCGCACAAAAGAGCGGAACTGTCGACCCCAACCTCGATCCCGATTTCGCCGCCCTGTTCTTACAGGTGACGATCATGGGCCTCGCCCATCTCGATACCCTGCGGCCCGATCTGATCGGTAGTCGCGCGTGGCACGATTTCATTCTCGATCGGGTGTCCACCCTGCTCGGTTTCCGCCGCCCCACCGACCCGGATTCCGACTCCGACCGCGATCCCTGCTCATCCAATGAAGCGGAATTCGATCCCGACTAGTATTTCCCGATCCCGCCATTCGCCCGTGTGTCCGCCCCCCTCCGTCATCCTGAACGAAGTGAACAAACCCGCGCGGTCCTCCGCGCGTTATCCAGGCCCTTGAGCAATCATGTTGCCGCAAGACTTGGCGAACTCCCCGAGCATCGCGAGCGTGGCCCACCGACGGCATGGAATGCCGCTGAAACCTCGTGAGGTTTCAGTTTCCTGAAAAACTATAATTTTGAGTTCCTCTACCATCATCCCCGCCTCTTTAGCGCGGAGCACCGCCACCCCTCCCCATCCATCACCGCCCCTTGAACGCCGCCGGACGCTTCGCCAGAAACGCACCCATGCCCTCGACGCGATCCGCGGTCCCGAACAAAAACCCCATCGCTTGCCGCTCCGCCTCAATCCCGGTCTTCAGATCCGCGTTCATCCCCGTATGCACCAGCAGCTTCGCGCAGCGCACTCCCAGCGGCGGCATCTTCAGCAGCCGCCGCGCGAGCTCCATCGCGGCTTCCAGCACCTGCGCCGCCGGCACCACCTGGTTGACCAGCCCGAAATGGAACGCCTGCGCCGCCGTGAGCGGTTCGCCGAGATAAATCATCTGCTTCGCGATCGCCGGCGGCAGCATCTTGGCCAGCCGCTGCGTACCGCCCGCTCCCGGTAATACCCCGATCAGGATTTCCGGCACGCCCAGCGACGCTTCCTCGGCCATGATGCGGAAATCGCACACCAGCGACAGCTCGCAGCCTCCGCCGAACGCCAGTCCGTTGATCGCCGCGATCGTCGGACGGTCGAGATCGTCAAGCGCATTGAAGGTCTTCTGAATCGTCTCGATATGCGTCATGAAGTCACCGCTGGTCTCGATACTGTTGAGGCTCGCGATATCGGCGCCCGCGCAAAACGCGCGCCCGATGCCCGTGAAGATCACCACACGCACGTTCTTGTCCGCCCGGATATTCGCGGCCAGTTCGCCAAACTCCCGCACCATCGTGTGGTCGATCGCGTTGAGCTTGTTGGGCCGGTTCAGCCGCACCAGCGCGATTCCGTCGTCGAGCGAATATTCGAATGATTGATACATAACTTCCTCCACGATGTTGCGTATCTATGTGGTCGAAGAACTCAAAACTTCATATCATTGAAACCTCACTCAGGTTTCAAACTTCCCATTTGTAAGATGCGGGCTTCGCCCTGTCAAAACCTCGGTAGAAATGCAGTTCGCTACGCGCGCCGATACGCTTATCGCGCGATCGAGCATCGCGAGCAGTCCGAAAAATCAGGTCAAGACTGTTGGGCTGCTCGTGGCCCACCGGCGGCATGGAATGCCGTGAAACCTCATCATGGGTTGGCGCTCGCGATGCTCGGGTAGGCGGCTAAGTCCTGCGGCAACCGAGTAGCGCAAGCCACCAGCGATCATGAGATTTTTCCAGGGCGAAGCCCGCATCTTCCCAACGGGAAGTCTGAAACCTCGTGAGGTTTCAGTTTCCTGAAAAACTATAATTTTGAGTTCCTTGACCACCATCTCCCCTTCTGCGCGCCGCTTGCGGATAGCGGCTCTGCTTGCGGATACTGACGGCGCATGAAGGACGACCATTACACTGCCGGCGAACTCACGATGACCTGGCGCGCGCTCGTCTTCGGCCCGCTCGCCGCGGCTCTGTTTTTCCTGGCGCTGTGGTTCAACGATCAGCGTCTCGACGCGCGCGGCCCGATCTGCCTCGGGATGTCGTTCGCGGTCGCGATGCTATGGGTGGTACTCGCGGCGCGCGCTTCCGACAATCCGAATTCGCCCCTGCGCGGCTTCATTCCAAAGATGACCGCGTTCCTCGTGCTGGGCACCGCGTTTGTCGCCGCCGCCCGATGGAGTACCGATAAGCGCATCAGCGTGATCGAGGTCGGCTTCGCCGCGTTTTACATAGTCGCCGGATACTTGGCCGTGCGGATGTTCGACGCCAAACGCAACCGCCCGCAACTGAAGAGACCCTAGGCGAGCCGGGTCCTGTGGCGTTAATCGATTATGAGTTTTTACAGGGCGCAGCCCGCATCTTACCAACGGGAAGTCTGAAACCTCCACGAGGTTTCAGTTTCTTAAAAAAGCTAAAGGTTTTTGTTCCTTGACAACTTCTTTTCCCTCCAATTCCGCGTTCCTCGACAAATTTCCCCTTTCTCTTCTCCGTCCGCTGATCCTCAATGCAGCACGTCGTTGACGATCTCCTCCGCGATCAGCTTCTTCGCCTGATGGGTGTCCTCGCCCGGATGGGTCACGGCGACAATTGTCATCTTGTCGTCCGATCCGCTCATCGAAACCCGCGCGACGATCACGTTGTCGAAGTCCGAAGCGGCCAACTGGCGCCGCGCGCGGCGGCCCGCTCCTTCGTAGCCCTGCAACATGTAGTCCTGCGTGTCCCCGGTCGCGCCTTCGCTGCCGGGTTGCGGCAATGGCGGCGGCGCCGTCCCCGTCGCAACGCATGGCATCCCGGGAACGCATCCGGCCGGATCCGCCAGCGGTGGACCGAGATCGCCATGGGTCTGAATCTGATTCCACACATTCTGCATCGGCGTCGCGCCCGGCGGCAGCATGTGGTTCTGCGCGCGAGCGCGCGCCAGCGCCGCCTCGTCGACCTCGGTCCCCGTATCGCCCAGCGGCGGCGGTGTTGCGCCGGCCGCTTTGATCAACCCTTCGATATTGGGATCTCCCGGTGCCAGATCCTGCAGCGACACGCCCGGTCTCAGCGGACTCTCGGTGATCGAAACTGACAGCGTTAACGGCGACGCCGCACTGATGCCCGCCAATCGATGCTCGGCTTCGAAGTCCTGCCGCAACCGGTCGGCCACCAGCGCATCGGTCGAAAACGGCACCACCTGCACGTCGGCCGGCATGCTGATTTTGCCCGCCGTGCGAATCTCGAGCGCCAGCGCGCGCGGCGCCGCAACGGCAACCATCGCGAGAGCGATTAATCCGAACCTGGCTAACGCGCTAAGCATGTCTGCCAATTAGAAATTTCAACTCAACACCCTGCGTGAAAAATGGCTTCTTTCCTTATCTTCTCGCCCCTACTGGGGAGAGAGCGAGTGAGGGGAAGCAGGCTGTGAAAAGCCTTTTTCAACAGCCTGCTACAGGTTAATCGCTCATTTAATCTTGAGTTTTCTCTGAGATGATTTGACAACTGGTACCGATGCTTCCTTGGTTTGAGGTAGCTTCTGCTCCAGTAACTCGATCACCCGCGCCGCCCGCCAATTCTTCAAACGATCCGCCAACTGCGCATCGCCGAGCGCGATTATCGCCGCCGCGAACAGTCCCGCATTCGCCGCCCCCGGCTTGCCGATCGCCATCGTCGCGACCGGCACCCCTTTGGGCATCTGCACGATCGATAGCAGCGAGTCCATGCCGTTCAGGATAGTGGTCGGCATCGGCACTCCTATCACCGGCAGCAGCGTCTTGGCCGCGACGACCCCCGCCAGATGAGCCGCGCCGCCGGCCCCCGCGATTATCGCACGCAGGCCGCGGCCCGCCGCGTTCGCCGCGTACTCCAATGTTAGATCGGGCGTCCGATGGGCCGACAGCACCCGCACCTCATGCGCTATTTGCAGTTCACTCATGACCTCAGCGGCGGCGGCCATATACTCCCAGTCGCTCTTGCTGCCCATGATCACACCGACCAGCGGTGATTCCGCCAAAGTCATCTAAAGGCCACCTCCATCGCGGTTGCTACAATCGCAACGAGGCTGCTGCCCCGATGCGGCCTTGTCAAGCCGCCCCAACGGCCCTCCGCGCATAGGTCCAGTTGTTGAGGAACTCAAAACTTATATTCTTCTGAAACCTCACAAGGTTTCAGGCTTCCCATCATGAATTGACGCTCGCGATGCTCGGGTAGTCGGCTAAGTCCTGCGGCAACCGAGTAACGCAACCCACCAGCGATCATGGGATTTTTCACAGGGCGCAGCCCGCATCTTCCAAACGGGAAGTCTGAAACCTCATCATCATTGACGCTCGCGATGCTCGGGTAATCGGCCAAGTCCTGCGGGAACCGAGTAACGCAAGCACCAACGATTATGAGATTTTTACAGGGCGTAGCCCGCATCTTTTACCAACGGGAAGTCTGAAACCTCTATGAGGTTTCAGTTTCTTAAAAAGGCTACGGGTTTTTGTTCCTTGACAACTTCTTTTTCTCCCATTCCATGCTTCTCAACAACTTCCCTCCTCCTCTCTTTCACCGCCCTGCCGGAGCGTGGACAATCTCCCGATGGCGACGCCGATTCCGATCAACCGATGCCGGTTTAATCCCGCCGAAATTATGCGCGCGACTGGCGCTGCTTTTTCCGGGCCACCGGACCTCTCGCTTACTGGTGTCAGCATCGACACCCGCTCGATCGCGCCGGGCGCGCTTTTCATCGCTTTGCGCGGCGTGCGCGACGGTCATGAATTCGTACGCGAGGCTGCTGCGCGTGGCGCTGCCGCCGCGATCGTCGAACGCGGACGCACCGATCCTGCCCTCCCCTGCTTCGAGGTTGACGATACGCTGGCTGCACTCGGCGCGCTCGCCCGCTTTCATCTCGAGCGGATGCGTGCGCTGCGGCCCGTGCCGACCATCGCGATTGGCGGCGCGGCCGGCAAGACCACGACCAAGGAAATGACCGCGGCGCTCGCCCGCGCGCTCTTCGGCGACATTCTCGCGACCCCCGGCAATCTCAATAATTTGATCGGCGTGCCGATGACCATCCTGACGCTCACCGACGCGCATCGTGCAGCCGTCCTCGAATGCGGCACCAACCGGCGCGGCGAGATCGCGCGCCTGGCCCAAATCGTGACTCCCGATGTCGCGCTGGTGCTCAACGTCGACATCGAACATACCGAAGGGCTCGGCTCACTCGAGGGTATCGCCGACGAAGAGGCGGAATTGTTCAAGACCGCCCGCATCGCGATCGTCGGCACCGCCGAATCGATGCTGCTGGCGCGCGTTCCTGCCCAGATGCGCACCCCGACGCGCACGTTGACGTTCGGCGCGACCGCCGACGCCGGCGTCCGCCTCGCCAGCCGCGTCGTGGTCGCGCCCGGCCGCCAGCGCATCGCGCTCGCGCTCACGCCTGCGCTCACCGCCGACGGCGTCGACGCGGCGCTCGAAGCCAACCTCGGGATGCTCGGCGCCGCTTCCGCCATGAATGCGGCGGCGGCCGTCGCCGCCGTCAGCGCCGCGTCTCCGCGGCCGCTCGGCCGCGCCGACCTCGCCGCGATCGCGCGCGCGCTCGCCGCCGTTGAGCCCGTCCCCGGCAGGCTCTCGACGCGCGAGCTTGTAGGTGTCGTCGTTATCGACGACACCTACAACGCCAATCCGCGCTCGGTGCGGGTCGCGCTCGAGGCCGCGCGCGAGACCGCCGACGGCCTCCGCGCGCGGCTCGTCGTTGCGCTCGGCGACATGCTCGAACTCGGCGCGCTCGCGCCCGCGATGCATGCCGAGGCTGTGCGCGACCTCTTTCAAGCACGGCCCGACGCCTGCGTCCTGGTCGGCCCCGAAATGGCCGCGGCGGCTCGCGCGGTCGATTCCGGTGCGACCGAAATCGGCTCCGGCGCACCGGCGCGCCCGCCCGTGATACAATTCGCGGCCGACAGCACCGCGGCTGCCGCCGCCGTGCGCGCCCTCGTGCGCCCGGGCGATGTCCTCCTGGTCAAGGGATCGCGCGGCATCGCGATGGAACGAATTATCGACGCTCTCGCCGCCCAATGACGCCGCGGCAGGCCTCAGCTACCCGATCGAGCCCGTCCGCGCGTCAAGAGTGAAATACTTCTCTGGAGCGAGGGTGAAATACTTCTCCCAATGGGTGAAGGTCTTCCCCGCAAACACCCGGCGAAGATGTTTCACGTGAAACATTTTTGCGGCCTTTGCAGCAAACTCCCGCTCTCAACCGCCCCGCCGAACGATCTCGTACGCCTCCCGCTCGAGCGCCTCCCGATGCTGCGGATGACTGATCGCCACCATCCGCCGCACCCGCTCGGCAAGCGGCTGACCACGCAATTCCGCCGCCCCAAACTCCGTCACGATTACGTCCGCGTCGCTGCGCGCGGTCGTCACTACCCCGTCTTCAAGCCGCGCGACGATTCGGCTAACCGTGTCATCGCGTGCCGTGGCGGGCAATGCGATTACCGAACGTCCACCCTCCGCCATTTGCACGCCGCGCACGAAATCCACCTGACCGCCGACCGCACCGATATAGGCGCCTGCCGCCATCTCGGCGTTGATCTGCCCGGTCAGGTCAACCTCGATCGCCGAATTGAGCGCGACGATCTTCCCCAGCCGGCCCAGCACCAGCGGATTGTGAATATGGGCTGGCGTGAACAGGCGCACCGATGAGTTCCGGTGGGTGAAATCATACAATCGCCGGGTCCCCACCAGGCATCCCGCCGCGGCGATCCCGGTGTCGAGCGGCTTGCGCGCGTTGGTCATCGCGCCCTGTTCCATCAGATCGGCAACGCGGTCGCTGATCAATCCGGAATGGAAACCCAGGTCGCGTCGATCGCCGACGCTCGCCAGCACCGCGTCCGGAATAGCGCCGACGCCAATCTGGATAGTGGTGCCGTCGTCGATATAGCGGCCGACGTGGCCCGCGATCGCCAACTCGACCGCGCCCAACGGTTGCGCCCGGATCTGGACCGGTGGGCGCGAGGTCCGCACGATATAGTCGACGCGCGACAAGTCCACACCTCCGTCGCACCAGGTCCACGGCACCTGATCGTTCACCTCTGCGATCACCACGCGCGCCCGTTTCATCGCGGCCGATTGGAAATCGTGACCCAGCGCAAAACTGTACTCACCGCGCTCATCGGGTTCACTGAGTTGCACGAACACGACGTCGGCGGGAAAAATTCCCTGCTCGAAGTAGCCGGGAATCTGCGAGAGATGACACGGCACAATTCGCAACAAGCCGTCGCGGGCGAAGCCCCGCAGGCTGCCGATGGCGCTGAGGCTGGTGAAGGTCAGGACGTCGGCGTGCTCGTGCTGGAGCGTGCGCCGCGAGCGCACGCCGCCAAGGAACACGCTGGCATGGCCGATCCGATGACGCTGCTCTAGCAGCTGCTCGACCAATGTGGCCGGTTCGCCGGCGCCTTGCCCCCACACAATGTGGTCGCCGTCACGGATGATAGCGGCGAGATCGAGTGCGTCAAGCTTGATTTCCTGCGGCATGATGACAGACGGGCGCCAATTGCGCCGCTGAAGAATCGCACAAACCATAACCGCCCGACCAGACTGGCGTTAGTGAAAAGTTCAACGCGTGCGCATCGGGCTCAACCAGATCGTTTCGTGCGGCCACGGAAAGGACATGGCGCCAAAAAACTGCTTCCACCCCGTGCAAAGACCAGCCGTCTGAGATATATGCCAACGTCAATCGGCAGCCGTATGCGAAACTCCGATCGACCGGCGCCGAATATTCAGATTTTCAAAGGTTCGATCGTGGTGTACCGCATGAAGCTTTTTTTTCAACTATCACTGGTCCTCGCGCTGGCACTGAGCCAGACGCCAGCCGACGCGCAACAGCCATCGGCAACTGCTTCAACCCCCGCAGCAGCCGCGGGAAACGCGACGGGAACGGGCACGGCCACATCCGCGGCAGCGATGGCGCAGCCGGCCAATCCGGTGCGCCCCACCGCAGAAGGAATTCCGGTCGGCACCGTGATTACGATGCAGAATTGGCAGCAGTATCAGCAGTTCATGTCAGACGGGGTAGCAGCGCTTTTTGCCGGGAAGTATTTCTGGAAGATGCCGGCCGACGTGAAGATGGAGGTCGGACCAACCGTCGTAAATCCCGCGCCGAAGAATTATCAGGAGGCGACCGAAAAGTATTCGGGGCAGGTGAAAGTCGTCGAACTTCCGGATGGCGGCCTGACGCTCGATGGCTACCACGGTGGCTTGCCCTTCCCCGACCCGCAGGAGCCGCACAAGGGTTGGAAGATTCTCGCCGACGTCTGGTACCGCTACATTCCGCATCTGTCGTACATCAGCAACGCGAGCGGATGCACGGTCAACAGCACCGGCAATATCAACTGCTCGACCGGAAACGTGGTGTACCGGCAACTCAGCTACAATACCGATCCGGGCGTCGCCGGCGACCCGCCCGATACCGAGGGCAGGTTCTTTACGCAATGGTTCATGATTCTGGAGCCCGAGCAGGATCGCTACACGGCGTCGCTGACGATCGCGTATAACGATCTGAAGCGCCAGCAGGATATCTACGCGTTCATTCCGTCGCTCCGCCGTTACCAGGCGGTTTCCGCAGCCGCGCGCTGCGGCCAGACCAGCGGAATGGATATCAACCAGGATGACTATCGGTCGGGCTTCAATTCGAATCTGACCCAATTCAACGTTGACTATGTTGACGAAAAAAAGGTCCTGGCGTTGATTCTCTCAAAGATGCCGGACAGCAAGTTCCCCGCGGGCTATGACATGCCGCTGGGCTGGCCCGAGCCCTCCTGGGGGAAATGGCAAGTGCGTGACGTTGACCTAATCAGCGCATCCAAACTTTCAGCGCAAGCCTCAGGTTATTGCTACGGCAAACGCGTCATGTACGTGGACAAGCCCGATTCCGCTCCATTGTGGGAGGAGTTGTACGATCCCGCCGGGAAGCTGTGGAAGATCGGCGGACTGTTCCTGCGCACGGTCGATGTACCGAACGTCGGGCCGGTCGATGCTTCGGGGAGCCTGCTTTACGAGTTCTGGGATATTCAGAACAAGCATGCGTCGATAATCGCGGACCCGACTGACAATAGCCATCCGTTTTACGTCAACGAACAGCTGCCGAAGGACTTTCTGGATATTACCCGGTACTCGACGCCGAGCGGGCTCAATATGATCATGCGGTAGTGACTAACGGCCAGTGGGTTCACGCGCTCGCCGTGCCAGTAGGCCAACCAGGAAACTAAACACACCTCGCGAACTCGTTAACGCGGCTCGCTAGCTCGCCTCGAGATGACTCAGAAGGAGCAGACCATGGAAAAGACCTTTACGAAACGCACTGTCACGGCCGTGCTGGCGGCGAAGATGATCGAAGCCGCAGTCGCCAAGGCTAACTCGCTGGGTGTACCGCAAGTCGTCGCGATCCTGGATGAGAGCGGACTGCTGAAAGGGTTTTGCCGAATGGACGGCGCGCCACTGATCAGTATCGAAGTGGCTCAGAATAAGGCATATACGGCGCTGCTGGGCGCACCTTCGCAGGATTTTTTCAATCGGATCAAGGACGACCCGGCGCTGCTCGCCGGCGTTCCGCACATTTCGCGCATCGCCGTTTTCGGCGGCGGTCTTCCGATAAAAATCGACGGCGCAGTGGTCGGCGGTATTGGCGTCAGTGGCGCGTCCGTCGAGCAGGATATCGCGTGCGCGCAGGCCGGACTGGACGCGATCTCGAGTGCCTGATTTGCGCCGGGCGAGCTTGCGTGAGAGCGAGGGCAGCGCGTCAGAGGTGCAGGCAATAGCGTACGGAGACTGGAGCGTGGTTCCGGAGCCATGCTCCGGTTCCAGGTTCAAATCTGAAAGTCGCCTTTTCGCGGCCGTTTGCCTGGCCGCGATTCGCGCGTCGCTTCCTGTTCGAATTCCTCGAGTTCCTTGCGCACTTCTTCCAGGCGTTGGCGAAACTCATGCGCCTCGATCTTGATGCCGGCCTTGCAGCCCACGCAGACCACGTGGCTCTCGGTGTGTTCCTCGAAATTGCGGACCGCTACCGAATTCACGCGGCTGCACCTGGGACAGAGAATATCGATAGTCTGATCTTCAAACATAGTCATCTTAAATCGCTCGCCGCACCGCGCGATCAGCGTTGATCGGGCAGGCGCGTGTATTCGCTGAAGTTGCCGAACGGCTGTTCCTCCGGTCCCGCTCCGCGGGTCACTGCTTCCACCAGCAGGCGGCCACCGACGAAACATCCTTTCCATGATTGTCCGAGCCCGCCGAAGGTTTCGTCGCGATCTCCGCGGGAGCGTACCGTATTGATGCCGACCTTGTAGGAGCGCAACTGGGCGGCGATTTTCGTGACCAGCGAAGTGTCGTCGCAGGCGATCGACGAAACGAGCGAACCATTGGAGACGTTCATTTCATGAATCAACTCGTCGATGCGATCGACGACCAAAAACGTATCGACCGGCCCGAACGGCTCAAGATGGTAGAGCGTGCAGTGTTTGGGAATGTCGAGCAGCGCGACCGGCGCAAAGTAGGCTGAACGATCCTGACCGGGCAAGAAATGGTTGTCGTCGAACTGACCTTCAAACAGACAGGTAGCGCCGCGCTGCATCGCCTCGTTGACGTCGGCGCGCAGCTCGGCCGCTTTGCCCGGACTGATGAGCGGCCCGAAGTCCAACGCCGGCGGCCCTTGCGCGTCGCCGGAGACCGCGACCGGATGGCCGAAGCGCAGCGACTTTACGACCTTCAAGTAGGTATCGAGAAAACGCGGGAACAGTTTGCGCTGAACGACGAACCGAACGTAAGCGGTACAGCGCTGCTTGCCGTATTCGAAGCCCTTCTTGATCTGTTTCTCAAGCTCAGTCCAGTTGGAAAATTCCCAGACGCCGTAGGCGTTGATGCCCTCCATTTCGAGCATGTAAGGCACGCCGCGCATCTCCATCCGTTCGGCGATGGCGTTGCCGGTCTCCTTGCCGCCGATGAAAGATAAACACGAGACCGCGGGATCGGAAACCAGCGCGCGGCTCAAGTCTCCCCCAGGTCCGCTGATGAGCGACACCGGCAGTCCCGCGCGGCGCGCAAAGGCCGCCGCAACGGTGAGTGCGTAGAGGCCGCCGTCCGTCGGGGTTTTGATAATCGCACTGTTGCCGGCGAGCACCTGGACCAGGACGGCATGAAACAATGCCGATAGTGGATAGTTCCAGGAGGCGATATTCGACACCATGCCGAGCGGCTGGCGGTTGCCGAGCATCGTTTCAATTTTCGCGATGTACCATTCGACGCCGGAGATACAGCGATCGACGTCCGCTTCGGCGATTTTAAAGGGCTTGCCGATTTCCCACATCAGCAGCGAGATCAGAATATCGCGATTCAGCTTCATATCGTCGAGGCACTGCTGGACGCAGCGGCGCCGTTGGTCGAGATCGACGCGCGCCCACTCGGCTTGCTCGGTGGCAGCGAACTGGACGGCGTTGCGAGCGACTTCGTAGGAAATAAATGGCAGCGCGCCGAGCATGGTGCCGTCGTTGGGGGTCTTGTAGGGACGATCGTAGCCGGGCTCCTGCCAGATCCGGCCGATCAGGTTGAGGATGCGCCGTTCGGAGTTGAAGGCTTCGGGCACCAGGGCGCGGGTTTGCGCGAGCACCTTATCCCACACGGCCGACGGGAGGATGCGCACGGCAGCACTGGCCTTTTTCTCAGCCGCGATGGTTTGCGAATTGGCTTCCGAATTCATCGGCTCACCTCTGGCTACATGATCACGGAACGGCTCTGAAAGCCTTAGCACGACCGCGTCGCCTAAGTCCGCGGTGGCATGCCGCGATCCTGAATTACCACGAATCGGCGAGCGCCGCATCGGCGGATGGCCCCCCTCACACGAGTTTCATTGGTGCGGGCAGCGACTTGCACCACCGGCTGCGGCAGCGCCTAATGTGCTCGGGCATGGAAGCGTTCGACGTCGTGATCCTGGGAGCCGGAGCGGCCGGGTTGATGTGCGCGATTACCGCCGGAAACCGCGGGCGGCGCGTATTGTTGCTCGATCACGCTGAGCGGCCGGGCGCGAAGATTTTGATTTCGGGCGGTGGACGCTGCAACTTTACGAATCTCAACGTGGTGCCGGAGCGCTTTCTATCGGGCAATCCGCATTTCTGCAAGTCCGCTCTCAGCCGCTATACCCAGCGGGATTTTATTGGCCTGGTGGAGCGGCATGGGATCGCGTATCACGAGAAAACGCTGGGGCAATTATTCTGCGACGGATCCGCGCGCGAGATCCTGGCGATGCTGTTGGCGGAATGCGCGGCGGCCCGGGTCGACCTGCGTCTCGGCCACAATATCGTCGAAGTCAGCCGCAGCGACCGTTTCCGGGTTGAGACCGGCAGAGGCAGCTTTGCTGCGACGGCGGTGGTGCTGGCGACGGGTGGCCTGTCGCTTCCAAAGCTTAAGGCGAGCGGATTCGCTTACGCGGTGGCACGCCTCTTCGGTCTCGCGGTTATCGAGCCGCAACCGGGGCTGGTGCCGTTAAAGTTCACCGGAGAAACCCTAGCGCTATGTCAAGAATTAGCTGGGGTCTCCGCCGACGCCATAGTCACTCTCGGCCGGAAAAGCTTTCGCGAAAACATACTATTTACCCATCGCGGGCTGTCGGGTCCGGCGATCCTCCAGATTTCGTCGTACTGGCGGGCGGGCGACGCGCTCACGATCGACTTGGGGCCGACGTTAGACGCGGAGAATTTTCTCAGGGAACGCAAGCGCACCCGTCCGAAGGCGGAACTTAAGACCGTGCTCGCAGAGATACTGCCGACGCGCCTGGCTCATGCGATGGCCGAGACAGTTCCGCAAAGAGTTACGATCGCGAACCTGCCCGACAGCACGCTTACGGCGATGGCCGCACGACTGAAGCATTGGCAGGTGCGACCGTCGGGATCGGAAGGATGGGCGAAGGCCGAGGTGACCGTGGGCGGAATCGATACGGCGGAACTCTCCAGCAAGACGATGGAGACTCGCGCCGTGCCGGGTCTCTATATGATCGGCGAAGCGGTCGATGTGACCGGATGGCTGGGCGGATATAATTTTCAGTGGGCCTGGTCGAGCGGATGGTGCGCGGGGCAGGCCGTGTGAGTCCGCGCAGCCACGTCACTTCCGTTATTAACAATGATTTCGCGTAGTTCTTTCCAAAAAGGACTAGCTATTTGCGAAGGCCCGGATTACGACCGAGCGGCCGGAAATGCATTATCCAGAAGTTGCATCTGCGCGGGAGAGAGGCGCCATCCGGATGCCTGACAATTCTCGGCGACCCTCGCCGTACGATCGGACTTGGGTATCGCAATTACACCGGGCTGCGAAATGCACCAGTTCAAGGCAACTTGCGCGAGGGTTTTTTGCGTTTGCGCCGCAACCAATTCCATTACCTCGATGCGCTCCGGGTGCGATGAAAGTGCCGAGCCCTTAGTTAGATGGCCGCTATCCAGCGGCGTGTAGGCGATGATCGTTATCCGGTTCGCCTGACAATACGGCATCAACTCGGCTTCAATCTGCCGGCGATTCAAATTGTACAAAACCTGGTTGGAGACGATCGGGTATTTGCTCATAGCCGCCTGCGCCTCCCGCAGTTCGGCGGTAGAGAAATTACTGACTCCGATGTATTTCACCAAGCCGCGATCGACAAGTTCCTCCATCGCACCCACGGTCTCCTTGATCGGCACGAGCGAATTCGGCCAGTGAATCTGATAGAGATCGATATAGTCTGTACCGAGTCGGCGCAGACTGGCGTCGGCGGCCTTCAGTACCTCGTCGTGATGAAGATGGCTACCCGACACCTTGGTCGCTATGAAGACCTGATCGCGGATACTCTTGACCGCCTGGCCGACGACGTTTTCCGTTCCGTACGCCTCCGCAGTATCGATGAACGACGCGCCCGACTTAATCGCAAGGTGCAGAGGTTCGACCCCGCCGCCGTAGCGCCAGACACCTACGCCGATCTCGGGGACCATCGTGCCGGTTTTGCCAAGTTCGCGAAGTTCCATTGCGGATGCCTCCAGCAGAATACCGATTAGCTATTCCACTTTTTCAGGAATGGCTCCGGCGAAACATGCTGAAGCCCGAGGCTCGCTGCTGCGCCGGCATAGATCGTCGCATCCGGGACTCCGGAACGATCAAACGCCACCTGGCGCTCGCGACATTTGTTGCACTGCCCGCAGTGAATTCCATCCAGTGGAGCCATGCAGGTCAAGGTCAACTCCAGCGGCAAATTATGAAAGCGTTTAATTACATCCGATTTGTGCAATTCCCGAAACGCCGCCTTAACCTCGATGACATGATCGAGTCCGCTGGTGAGAGCGGATGCGAACTTCTGAAAGAAATCGGGCGTGGCGTCAGGAAAAGGATTGCCGCCGAGGGATCCAATACCGATGCGAGAAACGTTATGCGTACTGCACCAGACCGAGGCCAGCCCGATCAGCAGGATATTGCGGCCCGGCAAAAACACTGAAGTATCCGGCTCGTCGGCGCCGGGCACGCCGTCCGCGCCAACGCTCCAATGGTCGCCGTACATCGGTCGAACCGGAGCCGAGAGCGTCGTCACGGGCCTTACATTGGGGTCGTTCAGGGCGCTAAGGAATGAGTCGAGTGCCTTGCGCTCTGCGTCTTCCCACGCGAGCCCGCAGCGTACATAGATGGGATACACTTCTGCGGCCTTCGCTTCCTCTGCCAGCAAAACGGAACTGTCCAGGCCGCCGCTCGTCAAGACCGCGATTCTGTCCAAACTATGTCTCCCAGTTATCGAGTTAATCTAAAAACGCCAAGTTCGAAGAACAAGCGCCGAGTCGAAGATCAGAAATGGGTCGAGCCGCCCGTCGGCGTTTTGAACGCGGAGGTTGAGGATCGCACCGGCGCTCGAGGGGCACTGCGGAAATCGTACACCTTTGAGGTATCCCATGCTACGATTAGTTCGATCTTCAAGGCGGAATATGCGATCCTGCCGAACCTCAGGAGCGGGACAACCTTTAACTTTTTTGCTTTAACTTTCTTGCGGGCAGCATTCAAAGGACCGCGATGGCAACCCAGGACCGGGCGTGGTACGTGGATTTTTTCGGCCACGACTACCTAAACATCTATCAACACATCTTCACGGCCGAGCGATCTGCACAGGAGGTCAGCTTTGCGGAACGAGTACTGGAACTCGAGCCGGGCGCTCGCGTACTCGATTTATGCTGTGGCCAGGGCCGGCACAGTGTGCCGCTCGCTCAACATGGCTATCGCGTAACTGCTCTCGATCTCAGTCCAGCATACCTCGATCTCGCACAACGGGCCGCCCAAAGTCACCAGGTAGAACTCGACACCGTCTCGGCCGATATGCGCAGTATTCCCTTTCAGGACTATTTCGACGCCATCGTGAATATGTACTCCTCTTTCGGGTATCTGGAGTCCGAGGCTGACGACGCTCGGGTCCTGGAATCGGTGGCCAAGGCACTAAAGCCTGGTGGCCGTCTTTTGCTAGACATGCTGAATCGTGAATGGGCAGTCGCGAACTACGTACAAAACGACTGGCACAGCGGTCCTGACGGCACGTTGTACGTCGAACGCCGGGAGCTCGATCTCGCGACGAGCCGCATGCGCGTCCGCTTCATTATTGTTGGTGCGGAAGGCGGCCGGCGCGACTCGATCGGTCATGACATCCGGCTGTACACGCTCACCGAGATCACGCGGATGTTGTCGCTTGCGGGCCTCAGAGTGACGGGAGCATTCGGCGGCTTCGATAGCGAACCATACGCAATCGACACTCGGCGGATGATCATTTCAGCGCAGAAAGACGCTTAGATACCGAAGGTCGCTTCCAGTGTAGTGATGAGCCGGTGGGCGGCTGAAGGTTTCAGCCATTACCGATATGAACCGAAAATACAGGACGTGGCTTGCAGCGCTCGTGCTGATAGTGACGGGAGCGATCACGGCGTGCACCGGCGATCTTGCAGAGACCGTCAACTCCTCGCATTTTCGCGTCGCATTACTGACACCGGGGCCGGTCAGCGATGCGGGCTGGAATGCGGCAGCGTTCGACGGTTTACAGCTGATCAAAGCCAAACTCGGGGCTGAGACCGCAATGGTGCAGACTCGATCGCCCAGCGATTTCGAAGATGGGTTACGGGATTTTGCCGCGCGAGGCTTCAATCTGATTTTTGCTCACGGATACGAATATACCGATTCGGCAATCAGCGTTGCGCGTGACTTTCCAAATACCTATTTCGTTGTAAGTTCCGGAAGCGAAGCTTCGAAAAATGTGGCGTCGGTCAGCTTCAAAGTCGACGATGCGGCTTTTATTGAAGGTATAATCGCGGGCGGCGTTTCCAAATCCGGCGTAGTGGGCGCAATCGGTGGAATTGAATTACCTTCAATCAAGCTGACCTTCGACGGCTTCAAGCGCGGCTTTCTTTCGGTGCAGCCAAAGGGACGCATCCTGATCAGCTACACGGGCAAATTCGACGATGTGGGAGCTGCGAAGGAGGCTGCGCTGGCCCAGATAAATCAAGGGGCTGACGTTCTCATTCACGACGCGGACGCCGCCGGCTTAGGGGTCTTTCAGGCGGCTTCGCAGGCGCATATTTTTGCCTTCGGAGCGATCCGAAATCAAAACGACGTTGCGCCGGACGCCGTGCTGGCAAGCGCGGTAACGTCAACTGCTCGGGCGTTTCTAAAGATCGCCACAGAAGTTAAAGAGCACCGATTTCATCCGGGAATGATCGAATTCGGAATGGAAGATGGGATGGTAACAGTGGTGCCTAACCCGCGGTTGGTGTCGCGAATTCCGGCATCCACAATCGAACGAGTGCGACGGGCCGAGCTCACGTTCCGTTAGGCGGTGGCTGAGCCCACGCCACCCACACGGATTCTCGCCGCCATATGCTCGCCGATCATCACCGCCGTCAAGTGAGTATTCGCGCGGACCATTTCGGGCACAATGGAGGCATCAATCACGCGAAGGCCCTGGACACCAATTACGTGGCACAACGGATCGACGACCGCGTTGCGATCGGTTACCGCGCCCATGCGGCAGGTGCCCGCGGCGTGCTGAACGTCGAAGCAATGCTCCAGCATCCATTGGTCCGTCGGTACGGCGATTGGACCATGCTCTGAATTGAAGTCAGGAAGATCGGGTGTCCGGCCGAGGCTTAGAGATTTGGCGATTGCACGAATCGCGGAATGCTTTGTGAGATCAAGCAACCGCCGCACCGCATCTCGCATCCGCAGCAGATCCCGGGGATCGGAGAGCATTTTGAAGCGTATTTCCGGATCGGCGTCAGGATCGGCAGAATTAATGGTTAGGGCTCCGCGCGAAAAGCTCTGGTAAACCGACGCCCAGACATAGCCGTAACGAAGATCGTTCGGCCGGGCGCCCAGCAGATTGAAAGCGATGAAGATCATGTCGTTGGCTCCGGCGCCTGCCAGGCCGGAGGTGTATCGCACGCAGCAATTGGTGTGACGCGCATCGAGGGCTGCAGCGCGCGCCTCGGCTTTGAGATCGAGCTGAATAGAGAGTTGCGGGTGATCAAGCAGATTGCGCCCGACCGGGGCGTCGGCGCGAACCGGGATTTCGATTGCGCGAAGTTCGTCGGCCGGCCCAATGCCCGATCGCATCAAGATGGCCGGTGAATGAATCGCGCCTGCGCTGAGAATGATTTCGCCGCCATCAATACGGCGCCATTCGCGGCCGATCCGGACCCGCACGGCAACCGCACGCGATCCGTCGAATTCAACGCGATCGACCATCGCGTCGCCGACGATCGAAAGATTGGGGCGGTCGCGCGCGGGTTCGAGATAAGCGTCGTTGGTCGAGACGCGAACGTGCTTGCGGCTGTTGATTGCGTAGGGCGATGCGCCGGTGCCGGTCGGCGCGTTGTGATCGTCGCACCAGCCGTAGCCGGACGCAACTGCGGCCTCGGCGAGAGCTCGATCGACCGCGCCCCATTGCTCGCGAGGCGCGCGATAAATCGGGATCGGTCCGCCGCGGCCATGGTAGGGACGGTCGCCAAAGGCGTCGTCGTCTTCGAGTTTGATGAACGCGGGAAGGACCTCGGCCGCTGACCATCCGGCGCATCCGCCGGCGGCCCAGATGTCGAAATCCTCGAGCGGAGGACGAATCGCGATCTGCCCGTTGATGGCGGAGCTGCCGCCCAGTCCGCAGCCGCGCCAATAGACAATCGGCCGTTGATAGTCAGTACGATATGCCTTTAGACGGGGCCATTGGTAGCGCGGCGCTCCAAGGATGATCGGTCCGGGATTCGGGATTTGCATTTCCCGCGGCGTATCCGCTGCGCGATAATCCGGGCCCGCCTCGAGCAGGAGGACGGAATGCGAACGGTCCTCGGAGAGACGTGCCGCCAGGACCGCGCCGCTCGAACCGGCGCCGACGATTATGGTGTCGTAGGCAGCCGCTAGTCGATCAGACGACATGCAGGTCATTCCTATCGCGGCCGCTAACTCAGCGGGAGGTGTCGAGCACGCAAGCCGAGCACGGTTATTCGTACACGGGCGAAATCTCAGAGCTTCGCTCAGGAGACGACGTCATGCGGCGCATGAACCCGCAAGACTGCAGAGCGCGACACTGCGCCGGCCTTCACGGAGGTCGTTACGATCGAAACCGTTGGTCAAATACGCGAACGAAATTCCGGTCGCGGGATCCGCCCATGCAAGCTGACCGCCGAAGCCGGGATGGCCGAAGGTTGCGGGCGAATTCGTTCTGCCGAATCCGCGCAGGTTGGCCTTGCCGTCATCGCCGGCGATAACAATACCCAGCGACCGGTTAGCGGCGAATCCGCGCAGGGGATCCTTGAATCCGGGATTGCGGATGGTAAACGCATCCTTGAGCATTTCGGGTTGCCAAATCTGCTTTCCATCGTACGAGCGGCCTTGGTGCAGAAGCGCCTGGTAGAAGAGCGCGAGATCGCCGGCGGTGGTAATGCCGCCGCCCGCGGGCGAACCAGCTTCACGCGTTTCCGGCTCGTTGAATTCGAGAATCATGGATTCGTTGATCGACGACATGGCGACACGGGGCGGCGTAACTCCGAGCTTTTCGTACTCCTCGGCGCGCGCCGGCTCTCCGACCCAGAGTATGTCGGCCATGCGGCTATGCAATGAGCGTGGCAACCCGACCCTCAAGTCCGGCAATCCGAGGGGTTCAGCGATCTGCGTGCGCACAAAATCCCGATAGTCCTGGCCGCTGATACGTTCGATGATTTCCGCAGCCGGCCAAAAATTCGCGGCAATATGATAGGTGAATTTGGCACCTGGCGGATGTTCCAATCGCCATTGCGAAAACCGTGCGAGACGCCGCTTTTTATCGCCCCATTCTTTCTGAGCACCCGGCGCCGTTGGAATCGCGGAAGTGTGCGTGAGCAGGTGCTCGATAGTCACCGCTTCTTTGCCGTTAGTCCCGAACTCAGGAACGTATTTCGCCACAGTATCCTGCGCCCGCAGCTTTTTATCTTGAATTAATATCCAGATGGCGGCCGACGTAATCGCCTTGGTGCAGGACATAATGTCGAAAAAAGTCTCATTGGTAGCGGGCCCTTTCCTGGCACCCTGCACAGCGCTGCCGAAGGTATGCATTGCGCCGATTTTGCCGTCGCGCGCAATCGCCAGTTGGCACGCCGGCAACAATCCTTCCTTGATCTCACGTTCCGCCCGATCGAAGAGGGCTTGGACTTTGTCCGGATTCAATCCGATCTCTTGTGGACGCTCGGCAAAGAAATGTGACGCTGGCATTTGAAATTCCCTCCATCGTAGCGGCGCGAAGCGCTATGCTCGGCAGCATAGCGATACCGAGGCCCAAGATTCAAACCCGCGCGCACTTATCCGATGTGCGCCACTCCGCGACAAGTGAGCAGAAAACGGCGGCTCATTTCCATCGAAGCCTTCGCGCTCGTCCGCCGACTGGGACCCTCCGAACATCCCAGCTTATTGGTGTCAACTTCCGGTGTTTACGCGGCGCTCTCGTAGCGCGTGAGGAAGCGCGGGCGCCTCAACGCTATGAGCGCCGGAAGTATCAACAAGCCGGCAAGCATATTAGCTCCCATAAGTAGGATCAGAAGAATACTCATTTCACTATGAAACAAGAGCGGCGAAAATACCCATGCGAAGATACCCCCCACCATCACCGCGAATGTACAGAATACCCAAGCACCCGTGCTGCGCAAGCCGGTGACGATCGCGTCATTCAGCTTCACACCGCTGGCCATCTCATCCCGGATCCGCGCGACTGTATAAATACCGTAGTCAACCCCGAGACCGATACCCAGCGAGATCACTGGAAGCGTGTCAACGGTGAGTCCAATTTTGTGAAGGTTCATGTACGCGAAAGCGACGAAATTTGCAGCAATGCAGGACAGCGCGAAGAGCACTCCGGCAACCAGTGACCGAAAGGCTATGGCACAAGCAAGACCTATTGCCAGCAGGGTCAGTGACAGGTTAACGACATTCAGCCGCCCGATTACATCGTCGGTGGCGAGATATAAGCCCGCTTCGCCGCCGAGGTATCGCAGCTTGACCTGACTGAGTCCGGGATCGGCGGTCACTCGTTCCTGGATAAAATGATCAATATCTTGACGCAACCGCTTCAGTCGCGCGTAAGTGTGATCGGGCAACATCACTCGGATACAAGAATTTTTCATCGATTGTGCGATTGCGAAGTAGCTTTCCGCTTCGCCCGGCGCAGAGGCCGCAAAGAAAAATCCCCAAAGACTCGCGCTTAACGAATCGCTATCGGGGACGGCATAATATTTTGGCTGGCCGTTATGTAGAAGCATGTTCATCGGCTTCGATGCCAAGGTGCTGAAACCCAAGACTGCAACCACGTCGCCCCGACTCATCAGATAGTCGGCCAGGTCATCGGACATTCGCAAAGTGTCTATCCCAACACCCGATTGCGAGCTCGGAAACTCCGGTGTCTCCAAAACGATCCATCCAATATTCGTCGGTACAAACTTGCCGATTTCCGCGGTATCCTGGTTGATCTTCGCGTCCGCCCGGTAAATTGGAGTACCGGCAGTCTGATAGCCGATGCGCACCTGCCACTCCGACGCGAACCCGACGACGATCGCGAACGCCCCGATCACCAACAGCACGTTACGTGCGGATGCGCCTGTGGTCGGAAGCGTTACCAGCCATTCAACAAAGCCGCGGGAACGCTCGCCAAATGGAGATTTTCCGAGCTGGCTCAACCAGGTTCGATCGCGAAGTTGCGGGCGTGGCAGATAACTCATCAGAATCGGCTGGAAGACAAATACCATCGCCACACTCGCTCCCATCCAAACCGCTCCGCCGATACCAATTTGCCGCAGCACCGGAATATTCCCAACGGTAATAAAGATTATTCCGGCGATGTTGGCGCATACCGCCAGCAATCCCGGAATCAACATGCGATCGGCAGTTGCAACACACGCCTCGATTTTGTTTGCAGTCCGATCAAGCTCATCGTAGTAGCGGCCCTGCCATTGAATGCCATGGCCCAGGTCGCGCGCCGTCATGATAAACGGAATCACCAGCATAATAGGATCGAAGTTGAAGCCCATCAGGCTGACGAATCCGAGGCCCCAGATTGCCGCGGAGATGCCGGTCAAAATTGGCACCCACCATCCGCTATAGCGACCGAGGCTCAAATACAGAATCACCAGCATCAGGACGATCGAGAAGATGAAGATGATCTGAATTCGCCCCAGGTAATGATATCCCCAGGCCGAAAACATGACGGCGCCGCTGGCATAGATCTGCGTATTGCTGTCCTGGTGCTCACGAATGATCCGTTGGACGCTATCAAAAAGATCCTTGTAACTCAGTCCTTGCTCATTGAAGCTCGCGATGATTAAGGCGCCCTTCTGATCGTGCGTGACGAAGGCGGCTAACTGTTGGCTATTTGCAAGAACATTATTTTTAAGCTCATCGACCTCTGCCTGCGTTTGCGGCACCTTCGGGTACATAAAGGGCGTCGAGACCAGTGCACCCGGAAGGGCCCGCGCATACAGCAAACGGTAGGAAGCAAGCGAAAACACCTCATTGTGATTGACGCCAGGCATCTTGTCGACGTCGTTGGTGATGTCTTGGATATCGTGCAGCGTTTTGAAATTAAAGATATCGCCCTTATTCACACGCACCATCAGGACTAATGTTTGAGCGCCGCCGTATTGGCGCCGAAATTCGCGATAGAGCAGCGTGTTTGGGTGCGTTGCCGGGAACAGATCTTCGAAGCGGGTCGCAATGGGCAGGTGGATCGCCCAGTAACTCATAAAGATTGTGATACCGATAAGCAACAACCCGATAGGCTTTCGATAGTCGAGGACGTATCTAGCGAAACTCCTACGATTTTCACCGCTGCCATTATCCATTGGTTGATTTCCTTCCGACTCCGGTTCGCTCTGAGCAAAGCTTTAGACTTACTTTCAACCTGATTCCACCCTTGCGAGACGAAAGATGCCTTATAGCAAGGACCGTGACGTTTCGGTAGACGCAAAATCCCAACCCTCCAGGCGTCGTCACCGCAGGGTGAATCTGTCACCCTGAGATGCGGAACTGATGGCGCAATCGACAACATAATCTCGCCAACAGTGGGATCAGTGTGCGGTAATTCCGTGACGGTCAACACAAAATCGGCGACTACGTATACCACTCTATAAACCAACCAGTATGGGCGCGCGATTGCCAGCTTGAGCGTAGCAGTTCCTCGACCGACGCCACCTGAACGAATCGCGAGAGAGGCCTGCGTCGACCGCTGAGTGCAGCGCCAACTCCCGCCAAAAGCGTAGCGCCCTCTCACGGACCGTTTACGGAGTGTAGAAGGCGGGGAATTGCTTTCTCAGTTGGTCGAGCTTCGGCATATCATTGAAAACGATATATGGATTCTCAGGATTACGCTCCAGATAGTTCTGATGGTATTCCTCGGCCGGATAAAAGCCCTTTAGCGGAACGACCTGGGTGACAATCGGAGCCGTAAACGCCTTATCGTGATTGAGTTGCTTGATATAACTCTTGGCAATATTCTGTTGCTCGGCGCTCTCGTAGAAGATTACCGATCGATACTGAGTACCTTCGTCGGGGCCTTGGCGATTCAACTCAGTTGGATTGTGCGCAACGAAAAAGAATATCTTAAGCAATTCCAAATACGAAATCCTGGACGGATCGTAAGTAATCTTGACGGATTCTGCGTGCCCGGTCGTGCCGGTGCTGACGGTTTCGTATTGCGCGCTCTCTCGGGTTCCGCCCGCATAGCCCGAGATTACACTTGTCACTCCTTTTACGTGCTTGAAGACCGCATCCACGCCCCAAAAGCAACCGCCGGCCAGGACTGCGCTGGGGCCAGTCGCGCTCAATTTGGTCGGCGTCCTCGCCGAGGATTCGCGAACTTGTCCGTTCGCATCTCGCGTTAATAGTGATCCAGTGGCTATTATGAGCCCGAACAGTACCCATGCTGACGCAGAGCTGCGCCGCTTATTGGTATGCATAATATCAGGAGCTCGAACTATTCCGCGCATCTCCCTCAAGACTTTGCTACGACATCGTGTCGCAGTGTCACGGCATTGGCTCAATGTGGCGCACTGCAGAGCACCCGCTCTCGTTCAAGTTGAGTAATCCGCTCATCGGAGAATCCGAGGTAGTCAGAAAGAATCCGGCGATTGTGCTCACCGAGAAAGGGCGCGTCAAGTTCGAGCGGCTCCGGGAATGCGGAAAAGCGCAGCGGCAATCCGGGAATCTGGAAATCTCCGAGAATGCGATCGTGAATGGTGCGCACGGTTCCGCGTTCCAGTAGATGAGGATGCTGCATTGCCTCCTCCACCGTCAACACCGGTGCGTGCGGAATCCGCGCTTCGCGCAGAATCGCGAGCGCCGCGTCCGTCCCCTGCAAGGTCGCCAGCCACGCGTCTATCGCCTGATTGACTACCTTGCGATTAGCAACTCTGGCAGGGTTGTCGATGCAATTTTCGGATCGCGCAAGATCCTCTCGCCCCATCACCTCGCATAGCTTCGCCCAATGGTTGTCCTGAAAGGCGAAGATCCAGAGCGAGCCCGTCTTCGTCTTGAAAATGCCCGCCGGGGAAAGTGCTCCGATCTGATTACCCATACGCCGCACCCTCGCCTCACCGTGGCTCGCACTTACCATTGCCACAGCCATATCGTGATAATGGAAGTACGAATCGAGCAGCGAAATGTCGAGATGCTGTCCTTCGCCGGTACGCTCGCGATGTAGTAACGCGGTGGCCACAGCAGCATACGCATGCACCCCGGTTGATACGTCGCCGAGAGCGAGCGCCGGTGGATAATAAGGTCCGTCTTCCTCCCCGCTGAGCGATGTCACGCCTGCATAGGCTTGCCCGATGAAATCGTAGCCCGGATCCGGTGATAGCGGACCGGTTTGACCGAAAGTTGAAACCGAACACATGACAATCTTCGGATTGAGTTTGCTGACACTCTCATAATCGAAGCCCATGCGTCCGATCACGCCGGGTGCGTAATTCTGAACCAGCACATCGACCTTCGGTATGAGCGCGCGCACGATAGCTTTCGCGGCTGGCGTCTTTATGTCGACGCACAAGCTCATCTTGCCGCGATTCTGTTGAACGAAGTAGGCACTGCGCTGGTCTCGTATATACGGAAACTTACGAGATAGGTCACCGATAGGAGCGAGTTCGATCTTGATAATCTCAGCGCCCATCTCCGCCATCAACTTGGTAACCGTAGGTCCGGCGACATACTGCGTAAAGTCGAGGACTTTGTACCCATCGAGTAGAGGTTTACGAACATTGGCGGTCATTGAATTGCCTCCATGCCTGACTCTCAGTCGTCGCCGATATGGAAAGGTATTGTTCCCTGGTCATCAACATTCGAAAATCCAGCGTCTTGCGCCTCGTATTTTCCCGGCAACCCAGAAAGGTATGACTACCGTAAATGGGAACCGCTGGTCTCCTTCTCCGGTAGAGCGCCGGGCCACGATTGCACGGCGCCAAGACCTTCCAGAGCGAGCCCGTAGCCCAGATTGTCGAGCATCATCTGCTTCAGTTGTTGCGTGATCGCGACTCTCGCGTAGCGCACCGCAAGTGAGGGTCTGATGACAATCTGGCGCGCGAGTTCCCATGCGCGAGCGATCAGTTTGTCGCGCGGCAGGACTTCGCTCACCACTCCTAAATTCAGCGCATCAGCAGCCGAAAGCTTTTGTCCTGTAAGTAGAAAATAGCGTCCCCTGTTGGGACCGAGCACCAACGGCCATACGATGTGGACACCGTCGCCAGGAACAATGCCGTTGGGAAAATGAGGGGCGTCCTGAAATTCGGCGTGATCGGCGGCAATCACGATGTCGCACAGCACGGCCAGTTCGGCATGAATCAACGCGGGTCCATTAACGGCCGCAATGATTGGCACTTCGATATTCAGATGATTCATCAGGAGGTACTTCGCGTCGGAATAAATGTGATCCCAAGCGGGCGACTTGAGACCGGCCGGCTGCGGTTCGCCTCTTCCCGTGATATTGATACCTGCCGGACCGCCGCCGCCCTCGAATTCCGCGCAAAAACTATCGCCGGCGCCAGTCAGGATGACGCAACGGTTTTCACGATCGCGGGCGACGTCATAGAAGGCGTATGACAGTTCCTCGTGCGCGGATATGCCCCACTGCAGCTCCGCACCCTTCGTATGGAGCGTCATCTGGAGGATGCCTTCGCGGCGCTCCATTTTGATACAGCTATACTTACTCGAATAGTCATCGATTTTGATTATAGCCATTGCCGTCAATCCTTTTCTCTGTGCGGCGCTCTCGGGTTCGAGCGTCTGTCTTATAATCACCGCCCAGACATCCCGTCGCGAGCTATGAAATCGTCAGCGCATTTCAATTACCGGCCATTACGACTCGCGTCAGGTTGCCCCTTTACGGTCTCCCTTTCTCTGCAGCCTCAGAAGTTCCACAAAAGGCCGAAAAACTCAACTTTGCGCTATTCCCGGCGAAGCCGAAACGAATATCTCGCGAAAATACCTCCTGCCGGGCCCACCCGGGCGACTGCAAAAGAGACTGCGCCCTCTGATATCATGGTTCTGTGGTAATTTGGTAATCGACCCAGCGCGCGCATCGGTGCCGGCAGTTGTTCGCAGGCTTGAGACGGGCATAAAGCGAGTTCGATCCGCACATCCAGGCAGCGTTTTGTGTCCATGCGATCGAGAGATGTGAAGCGGAATCTTCAGCAGATTAACAGGGCACAGTCATGAGATTGACAATCGCACTTGTGGCATTACTCGCCTCGACCGTCGTGCTCGGTTGCACCATTCAACAACCCAACCTCGCGCCCCAGGTAGCGGAAGCACCGGCACAGCCATTGCCGTTCAAGGGTCGGTTGATTGACGGCGATCCCAGCGAACTACCACCCGCCGTCGCGATGTCGCTGTCACACACCTCGACGGTTACATTCGCTTATCGCGAGGAATTAAGCCACGATGAATACCACATCCCGCTCATCGTGTCGGCATTCGATCCGGTGACATACGTCGGCGCTCCCTTAGGCGATTATGGAGTGACGGCGTTCGCCTCCTTGTCGATCGTCGACGGCGACCGGGTAGTGAGAGACTATACCGCGAAAGCACACGTCACGAAGTCGTACAGCCTCTACTCAGAACCGACTCATCAGGAACTGGAGCGAGCGGCGCGTACCGCGGTCCGAAAAACGATCGATCAGAAGCTGTACCGCGATGCGGCTCAATTGGCCGCGGCGGTGGCCTCTCATGGCCCAGCCGCAACCGGGTCCGATCGATAGATGGACCGCCGGCTTTTGGCGATCGCGATTTTTGCCGCAGCACTCCTCGCTATCGGATGTGCCGTTCAAGGACTCCCCTTTGAGAAAGCTCCGGTAGCACCTGACAGAGCCGTAATTTACGTCTATCGGCCATACAACTACGCCGGGTCGCTGCTCCGGCCATCGGTAACTTGCGGCGAAGACACTGCGCGGATCGGCCCCGGGGGCTATCACGCCTTTATCGTTTCGACCGGGCATGTGGTTTGTAGCGTGCAGACCGAAACCGCCGATGTCGTGGAGCTTAACGCCGAGCCTCATGCTTACTACATCAAAGAAGAGATCGGATGGGGCGTTCTCACCGGCCATCCACATCTAAACCCGATCGACAGTGACAAGGCACAGTCGGAGATTCAGTCGTGCTGCGTGCAGGAACAGTAGTGCCTGCCGGCAGCACCTTCACGACATTTCGATTAGCTATTCCTTTTTGGTGCCTACACCCGCCATCATTCCGAGACTCTCGAGCGCGATTCCATAACCAAGCCCCTCGAGCATCGCTTGCTTGAGCATCTGAGTCATCGCGACCCGCGCATACCGACGCGCGAGCGTCGGCCGCTTGCAGATTTCACGAGCCAGTTCCCATGCTCTTGGCAGCAGTTTATCCCGCGGCAGAACTTCGTTCAGGACGCCAAGATTCAGAGCCTCGCGTGCGGATAGCTTTTGACCGGTCAGCAGAAAATACCGCCCACGGTTCGGGCCGAGCAGCATTGGCCAAACAACGTGCACGCCATCACCGGGAACCAGCCCGCTGGGAAAATGTGGTGCATCCTGAAATTCGGCGTTCTCGGAGGCGAGGACAATATCGCACAACAACGCCAGCTCGGCATGGATAAATGCGGGCCCGTTGACCGCCGCGATCATCGGGACCTCAATATTTAAATGATTGAACAGTAAATACCGGCCGTCGTGACCTGCCTGATCCATCTTTTCGTGCATCTCGCCCGTGACATGTCCCTCACTGTAACGTGCCAGACCACTGATAGATGGATGCATCTCGGCGCAAAATGCATCGCCGGCACCGGTGATGATAACGCACTGATTTTCCCGATCGCGCGCCACATCGTAGAACGCGAAGGATAATTCCTCGTGCGGTTTTGCGCTCCACACGCAGGGCGTGTCTATCGCACCTTTTGAATGGATTGATAAAAGAAGGATCCCATCCTTTCGATCCATCGTAATGTAGTCATATTTATTCGCGTAATCAGCGAAGGTGACAGGCTTCACGATTGGAACCTCAATGAAACATATTACGCATCGCAGGTCTCTGCTGATGCGATCCAGTAGCCCGCTCAAACGCCGCGCCCACCTGTAACAGGGTGGCTTCGCCAAGGCGGCGGCCCACCAACTGCAGGCTCGGAGGGGGTCCCGACGGACTCTGTCCGCAAGGCTGGGACAGCGTTGGATTTCGACTCAGATTAAAGGGCGCCGTGAAGTGCAGCAGCGAGTTCGAACCGGTCAATGCGCGGGCGTCCGACGGCATCCCAGTTCCGGGTAGGGAAGCGAAGGGCATCGACGGGCAGGCGACGACATCGACCTGGTCAAAGAGATCCTGAAAGCGATTAGCGAATCGTTCTCGAACCATTTGGGCTTTGGCATAGTCCTGGCCACGAACCGACGCCCCCAATTCAAGGAACGAGCGGAAGCCGGGTCCGTACTCGGACGCCTGCGCCGGAAAGGTGGACTCGTGCGCCGCCATGGCGTCCGCGGTACAGAGCGTTGTCCACGCGGCGATACCTGCTTCAACCTCAGGAAGCGCAACTTTCATGATTCTCGCGCCGAGGCTCTCGAGCACTCGAATCGCGTCAGCGACCGCGGCAGCTACCTCCGGTGCCGCCGCCTGCGCGACATATCTTTCGTCCATCCCGATGCGTATTCCACTCACACCAGCCTCCAAGGCGACTGCGTAATTGTCCACCGGAGCCGCAAGGGAGGTTTCGTCGGCAGAATCATGTCCTGCTATAGCCCGAAGTACCAAGGCCGCATCTGCGACAGTTCTGGTTATCGGGCCGATATGATCCAGTGATTCGCCCAAGGGGAATACGCCGTAACGGCTTACTCGGCCCCAGGTCGGTTTCAGGCCGACTACACCGCAAGCTGCGGACGGGAATCGGATAGAGCCGCCGGTATCTGTACCGATCGACGCGAAGCAAAGTCCAGCAGCCGTTGCCACTCCCGAACCGCTCGATGAAGCCCCGGGCCAGAGCGACGTATCCCAGGGATTCAGAGGCGTCGGCATCTCAGGGTGGTACCAGGCAACCGCAAATTCGGTCAGGTTGAGCTTGCCCAAGAGCACCGCACCCGAGACTTCGAGGCGCTCAACGACTGTAGCGTTCGAGTCAGGGCGCCAATTGCGCAGCAGGCGACTCGCGCAGGTCGTCAATACTCCTTTCGTCTGGCAAAGATCCTTGACCGCAATCGGCACTCCATGGAGCGGTCCGCGCCAGTGCCCAGCGCGAATTTCCTCATCGGCCTGGGCAGCACGGCGCAGGGCCGAGTCGTCCAGCACAGTAAGGTAAGCATGCAAATGCGGGTTCATCCGGTGGATCCGGTCAAGAATGCAGCGAGTAACTTCGACCGAAGAAAGCTTGCCCGTGCGCATTTGCGCCGAGAGATCCTGGAGAGACAGGTAACAGAGTGCGTCCGCTTCCATTGGTTTGCCCCGTATCACGACACTGATTAATCGCGAACGTTTTGAATCAGCTCCAGCGTTGTTCCATCCGGACCCCAGAAATACACCGCTTTGGCTTTGTACCCGGCAAATTGAAAGAGTTGCGGCGGTGAGTAGAACTCCACTCCCTTCGCCCGCAAATCAGCATAAGCTTTTTCGATGTCGTCCACCCAGAACGCAACTTCTGTGATTCCGGGATTACTCACTCCTGCGTAAGCCTTTGCAGCATCGGTCGCGGGTTCGACGAAGTGCAGCAGCTCGAGTGGAGGTCCCTTTATCTGCTTACCGCCCCGCAGGTAGACCGCACGCAAGATGGTTCCCGGCAGCCGCGTGAGTCGACTCGCTTCCTCGCCCGAAAACGTTGCTTCGCCGAGCTTTTCCATTCCGAGGACATCGACGTAAAAGGCCAGCGCGGCATTCATGTCGCGCACAGTAATCCCAATGTGAGCCACCGGGCCGAGCATTAAGTTACCTCTTTGCGATTAGCTACTTGTGCGTCAATCCGACTGCAACGCACCCCATGCGGCTCATCGTTGATGGTATAGCGGATGGCCGCGGAAATTCGTGTGGACACGGCTGAAATGTTCGCCCTCGAGGTTCGCAAAATAGAGGTCCTGCAATCCGGGACCGCCAAATGCACAGTTAGTCGGATGGTCGAGCCTTTCGCTAGCGGGGTCGTCGATCAACATCGTCCACTTCCCGCTGCTATCCACTTTGAGGATTTGATTTGCGGGCAGGAGTATCTTATCCAGCGGCGGCTCACCTTCCTTCTTGGCTTTTCCGGGCAATGTCACGAATAAATTTCCGTCGAGATCGAAGGCCATTCCATCGGGAATCGCTGGAAAATCTTTCGAATAGACTTCGGGCTTGCCGAACGTTCCATCCTTTTTTATCTGAATGCGAAGGCAGTCATATCGCGTCGATTCCAGTACATAGACCGCTTCCTCTTTCGGATCGATCGCGGTGCCGTTGGCGAGATAGAGACCCGTCGCAATCACCTCACCCTTGCCATTGGGCCGGATGCGCACCAAGGCTCCCTTCGGCGAGGGCTTCATCAGCTCCGGCAGGATCTGGCTGATATTGCTGGTGCTCGAATTGGAGACGTACAGATTTCCTTCGGCGTCATAGCTCGCGAAGTTGGGTAGGCTCAGGTGCAGGTCGCCGGCACGATCGGCAATCATCGATACTTTACCGCTCTGGGTCACGCGAACCACGGCCTCCTTGCCGAGATCGCAGTAAACGAGGTCGCCGTTACGATCCATCGTTACACCGTTGGGAATCGATCCCGTCGGCAGCGTCGCCAGTTCGCTGACTTTGCCATCCGGGGTCACTTTGTACATCACGCCGTTGCGGCCGCCTCCGTAAACATTGTTGTCCTTGTCGACCACAACGCCTTCGGCTTTCGATACACCGCGTCCGAACACTTCCACTGCGCTGACTGGTATTGTCGCCATCCTCTGGCCCTCTCTTCTCGAATCGATCACGCGTATCGCCGCTCGGCAAAATACACGCGTGGGTTACGGATTTTCGATTGGCTCACCATTCCCTTTCTCCGCCTAGCAACTCCTGCGGCTTTCCGCAATCGCGACGCGTCTGCGAAATTCTCAGGTCTCATGGAAAAGATGGGCACGCCAGATTTCTTTGCGAAGTACGATCATTGCGGCAATCTCGCGATATAATGTCGTGGAGGCTGATTCAAAGTGAGCGGCGCTCCGATACTGACCACCCCCGAACTACGGTTAATCGATGCCGCCGCGAAGGGCGAGGTCGCCGACTTCAGCATGATCGATTCGGCGGAAGACGATCCCGCCGGTGGTGTATCGTGGAGCCCTCAGCGATCCGTTTCCGCGCAAGTTGTTCACGCGCTGGCAACCGGGAGCAATCCCTCATGGAAAATACGACCCATCGGATTACGGATTGCAGGCGCAAGAATTACCGGCGTCCTCGATCTCGCGGATGCGGAGATCCGGTTTCCGATCGCATTTGTTAAATGCTGCTTCGACTCCGAGCTGTCCCTGCGTAATGCATCGGTGAAATCGGTTTTCCTCGGGGGCAGCACTTTCCCCGGTTTGGACGCACGTTCGCTGCGCGCAAGCTCGGAGGTCCAGCTCTGCGACGGATTTCACGTCCTTGGAACGATCCGACTCGATCACGCGACGATTGACGGTAACCTCTCCTTCAACGGTGCGACTCTGAATGGCTATGGCGGTTTCGCGGTCCTCGCGGATGACGCGGTGATCGGCGGCCATCTCCTCATGAGTAATGGATTCAGCGCTGCGAGCGAGGTAAGCGTCCGGCGCGTACGAATCGGCGGACTCTTCTACTGCTCGCACGGCAGGTTCGAAAATTCCGGCGGCGTTGCGCTCGCCGCCGATCAAGTCACCGTCAACGGGAATATGGTAATGAGCAATGGGTTCACTGCTGCCGGCGAAGTGAGCTTACGCGGCGCGCGGCTCCGGCGGCATTTGTATTGCGCGCATGGAACTTTCAGAAACCCCGGCGGCAATGCCTTTTCCGCTGACGGCGCAGGAATTGGCGGTCGCGCCTTTCTCGTTGAATGGTTTAGCGCGAAAGGCGCTGTGCGTCTGGCCGATGCCCGGATCGCCGGGGACCTCCACTGCGTCGGCGGCATCTTTCAGAATGCGGACGGCGACGCGATATTCGCCAACGGTATCAAGGTGGACGGCAGCGTGCGCATGCACACCAGGTTTTTGGCGCAGGGGGCCGTGCGGCTGGACCGTGCAACGATCGGCGGCACTCTGAATTGTAGCGGCGGCAGATTCGAAAACTCGGGTGGCTTGGCGCTTTCAGCGGAAGGCGCATCGATCGGCCGCGATGTCATTTTGGGTAGCGGCTTCCGCGCCGACGGAGCCGTTTCTTTTTCTGCCGCAAAGATCAACGGCGCGTTTGAATCCGAAGGCTCAGATTGCGCCGAAATCGTCGCCGACGGCGTCATAATCGGCAAGCGCTAGGATCAACCACTGGCGCAAATCCGATACCTGCCGGTAAGGTCATCTACTATGACGATGGAGGATCGCCAGTTCCGCGTAGCATCGAAATGCGAGCTTTTACCATTCTTGCTCAGTCTGCCACTTGGCCTGTCCCGCAAACAGGCTAAAGACCTTCTGCGCTTTCATGCGGTGAAAGTGCCGCACAAGACACCGGTACGACATGATACCAGGTTGCAGGCGGGCGACCTCGTTACCATCGCGTTACGGAGGCAGCCCCGCGACTCAGTACTCATAAGAAATGGTCTCAAAATCGTTCACCTTGACGATGCCATAGTAGTAGTCGAGAAACCCTCAGGGCTATTATCTATGGGCTCAGAACGCGAGAAGGAACGGACGGCGCACCGAATTCTTAATGAATATCTGAAGGCGTCGACGAAATCACGCCAGCAACAGGCCTTTATCGTCCATCGACTTGATCGGGAAACCTCCGGTCTGATGATATTCGCGAGAACCGAAACCATTCAGGCGACAATGCAACAAGGCTGGAAGCAAGTTACGAAGAGGTACCTTGCTGTGGTGATCGGTGTCCCTAACCCCGCTGACGGAATACTCAAAGACCAGCTCGCCGAGAGCAAATCGTTGGTAGTTCATCGCGTCGCCCACGGCGGCGAGCTAGCCATCACGCAATATCGTGTGATTGGCCGATACGGCGACAAATCGCTGCTGGAACTAACACTCGAAACCGGACGCAAGCACCAGATCCGGGTACAACTCGCCTTACTTGGCCATCCGATCGTCGGCGATCGCAAATACGGAGTGCGCGCGGATTTCGCGCAGCGGCTGGCGCTCCATTCGTGCGAGTTGAAATTCCGGCATCCGGTTTCAGACGCACCAATGGAGTTTCGGAGTCCCCTTCCAATTCGACTGAGGGGGCTGATCGGACCTCGCTCGGAGGCTCCTTCAAGCTGACAACGCGAGTTCGCACCTTGCGGCAGGTCTTCCCCCTGCGTTATTAAAATTGGGCTCTCGCACTTCGGCACAGATCGGAGCAGAAACCCTCTTGAACTCAGCGAAGGAAATACGCGAACGACTCAGCACCAGCCTTGATAAACTGAGCAAGATCAGGCCGACCGATCTGATTCGCGAGGATGCGTTGGGCCCTCAGTTGAATTTTCGTGCGGGCATTCCATTCTTCGAGCGCACCCTTAGTTTTTACCGACAAATCGCCGCTTCAAACTTGTCGCGCGTTCCTTCAGGCATCCTCGAAATCGCTGCCAACCACGCCGAGGAGAGCCTTAATCAGTTTGAACAGATTGCGACGTTCACTCCCGCGGGAATCGAGCGGCCGGAACAGGTGCGCAATCTCCTGATCAACGAAGTGCGCGACGCTCATCCGGCAATTTACGACGACCTTTGCATCCTCATCACTCCGCCCCGCGCCCAAATGGAAAAGGTCCCGCGTGGCCGGCGTCCGCTACTGATAATGGCGGTGTTGGCGCTGGCCCTCGTCGTCGCGATTCTGGGATATCGTCATTCGCTCCTGGGAAATTTCATTTACAACATTGAGGCAAGCGCTAACAAATTCCTGCCGCATTGACGATGGCCGGCATCCCCCATTTCCCGGCGAATTGACTCTGACCGATCGGAAGTTGCCACTACCTCAGATTTGAGAATTCATGAGAGAGACGCCGTAATCTATCGAGCAGAAGGATCCCGGCCCAATGCGGCACGCGCGATCGCGAAACGGTGCACTTCCGAAGGGCCGTCGTAGATCCGAAACGCCCGGATGTCCCGATAGATTCGCTCGACCACCGTATCATCGGTGATACCCATTCCACCCAGGATTTGCAGCGATCGATCGACCACGCGCCCTAGCGCTTCCGAACAGTACACCTTGTACATGCTGGTCTCCTGACGAGCCTGCTCGCCCTGATCCAAGAGCCAGGCGGCATGCCAGATTGCCAACCGGCATAAGTTGATGTCGGTTTCATTATCCGCAAGCATGAACCCGACTCCCTGATGCTCCCCGATTGCGCGTCCAAAGGCCTGCCGATGACGTGCGTAGTCGAGTGCAATCGAATGACAGCGGCGAGCCGCACCGAGCCATCGCATGCAATGCGTCAGGCGTGCAGGCGCCAGCCGTATCTGTGCATAGCGGAAGCCCTTGCCGACTTCGCCCAGAACGCGATCGTGCGCAACCCGGACGTCATGAAATTCAACTTCCGCATGACCGCCCGGCGAATTGCTATCGAGCGTATTGAGTATCCGCTTGATCAAAAAGCCGGGTGCGTCCATGTCCACCAGCAACATCGTGGCTCCCAGATCGTGGCCGCTCGAGTCTTCGGTTCGCGCCATTACGATGTTAAGTGCGGCTCCGGGCGCACCCGTGATTAGCCACTTGCGCCCGTTGATTATAAACTCGTCCCCTACGCGGCGCGCGGTGGTTTTCAACAACGTTGGATCGGAACCGGCGCCGCCATCGGGTTCCGTCATCGAGAAAACCGTGCGAATTTCTCCTCGCACCAGCGGTCCCAGCCATCGTTCCTTTTGTGCCGGCGTGGCGACCCGATTGAGCAGGTTGGTATTGCCTTCGTCAGGCGCCTGGATATTAACCGCGAGCGGACCCAGCGGAGACCACCCCGCCGCTTCGAACACTACCGCCATGCTTCGATGATCGAGGCCCAGCCCGCCCCATTCGCGCGGCCCATGCGGTGAGAGCAGCTTTGCGGCGCGCGCCTCACGCACCATCTCCAGTCGCAAGGCCTCGTCCGGTCCATGGGGACCCTGCCGGGGATCGCGTTCGAGCGGAACGATTACGTCCCTGATGAATGCTTCGTATCTATCGCGCAGCGCAATCACATCATCCGGCAGGGAGAAATCAATCATCGTGGGGACTCCATCGTCGAATTGGAACCCCGAACGATAACGCGTGGATGAGCCAGATTCTACAGTTCCAGCGCAGCCGGCTTCATTCGATGACGCCACGCCCCCCGTCTGCGCCTGTTCGACAAAACCCGTGTCGCGGACTAGTTTCGGGGATCGACAGGGAAACCGCGCTTATTCAAGCACGCTGGTCGATGAATTAAGCGCACCAAAAAAGCGGCCGGAGAAGACTGGAAGATGCCACCAATCAAGTTCGGATTATTCCTCCCCACCGGTGATTTCGTGCAGGCGCGCGACGCTGCCGTGTGGGCCGATGAGCACGGCTTTTATTCCGTTTCGATCAACGACCACTTCTTCTCGCCGTTCGGGTCGGGCCAGATTCCACAACTCGAATGCTTTTCGACCCTGAGTGCGATTGCCGCCGTCACCAAAAACGTTCGTCTCGTGCCGACCGTCACCGCCATGTCTTTCCGCTCTCCCCCGATGCTCGCCAAAATTACCTCGACCCTCGATCAAATCAGCAACGGGCGGCTGATCCTCGGACTGGGTGCCGGATGGCAGCGTTCCGAATACGACGCGCACGGCTACCCGTATCCTTCCAACGTGGAGCGGCTCGATCAGCTGAACGATGGCATCAAGCTGATCAAGGCGATGTGGACCCAGGATGAGCCCACTTACCGGGGTCGATATTTCTCGATCGAAAAAGCGTACAACCACCCGCGGCCAGTGCAAAAGCCGCATCCGCCGATCATGATTGGCGGCTCCGGAAAGAAGGTTCTGCAGATCGCTGGAGCGCAAGCCCAACTTGCCAATCTGATTCCGCCAATAATCAACGGCAAGGATTTCGTCCAGGATCCAGCAGCTGCGGTGAAATTCGACAAGGAGGAAATTAAACGGCGAATCGGGATGCTGCGCGGCTTTACCAAGGAGGCGGGACGCGATCCGGCGTCCGTGGAAATCAGTGGCATCGTAATGCTGACCATCGCGCGCGACCAGCGCGTCGTCGATGCGGCCGTCAAAGCTACGGCTTCGAGCATGGGCTTCGCGAGCGACGAAGCCGCGCGAAAATCCCCGGTGCTGCTTATGGGAACCCCCGACGAGGTCCGCCGCGAGTTGCGCGAGCGCGTCGAGGAGTTCGGCATGTCGTACTTCATCGTCTTCCCGACCACCGCGGAGTCCCACGAACTTCTGGTCGGCGACATCATGCCGCAATTCTCCTCGTGATCTGTGAGCGACGCTTCAGAGCAGCGGTGACAGTCGCGCATCGTCGGATTTGAGCAACATCGCGCCAACCATTTCAAGCGTACGGCGCTGGCCGATGATGTGCTGGCACCAGGTCTCCGCATCGCGCAGGGCGCGATCGAGGGCGCTTTTCCTGGAATAGATCGCGCGGCCGCCTACGGCGTCAAAGAGCATCCGGATGATCTGCCGCGACGATTGACACGTGTTGATGTTGGACAGCCAGAGATCCGCCCGCTCCTGCGCAGTCGGCTGCTCGTTTTTCTCAAGCCTTTTCCAATGTCGCTCGATCGACGCGAAGGTATACGAGCGGGCCGCTCCCAGCAGCATCTCGGCGTCGGCAATCGCGCTCTGTACCCGCCCGATATTCTTGTAGAGCCGCCCGCTTGGAGCCTCGACCTTGCCTTGTATCACCTCGAGGAACAGATCGATGGTCGAGCGCGCGACCCCTAGGGGAACGCCCGCGCCTTTCGGCAGGATTGCATTGTTGCGCCGCCACAACGGGCCATCACGCTTCGCCGGTTCCACAAAGCTGAAGCTGTTCTGCTCCGGGATGAAGAGGTCCTTTACGCGGTAGTCATTGCTGCCAGTGCCGCGTAAACCGGTGGTGTACCAGGTGTCCTGAATTTCATAAGCGGAGGCCGGCGCGAGCATTATCCGCCAGTTCGGGATGCCCGCCTTGTCCCTTACGGGCGCGTCGTTCTCATGCACGATGCAGCCGGCTGAAACCACGTCCGCATGGGAGATGCCGGAGCCAAACATCCACTGACCCGAGACTCGATAGCCGCCATCGACCCGATCAGCCCGGCCGGCCGGCCAAACCCAGCCCGCGGTACACATGTCGAGTCGCGGATAGAGTTTCCGCCCGGCGTCGTCGTCGATATAGCCGGAGTAAATCCCGGAGTCGCAGCCGATCATGACACACCAGCCGACTGCGGAATTGGCCCGCGAAAGCTCCTCGATAACTTCGACCTGTTCGATTGTGCTGAACTCGGGGCCTCCCCAGATTTTCGGCATGGTGAGCCGGAAAAGCCCTGCGTCACGCACGCGCGCGACTACGTCAGCCGGCAGGCGCCGCGCCTCGTCGATCTCGGCCGCCTTCTCCTTGAAATAGCCGCTCAGTGCGCGCGCATTCGCGTAAATGTCTGACACGCTCATCGAGGGGCCTTGCAGAAAGTCCCGTTTGGTCGAGGAGGCTGTCGCCGCCATAGAATCTATCTCCTGAAATTCGGCTCTGCGAGCGCCGATAGGTATGGAATATCCGATCACTCCTCAATAATCGATGGTGCCTTCGTGCAGCTATCGGGCATCGACGGGTTTTGCACGGCGCGCGAAGTTCATTGTAACGACTGTGCAGGGGCGATCGCGGCTGCCAACATGCATATAGCGATGGGGACCAGGTGATGGTGAGCAGGAGCCTTTCGACCTATCGGGCAAAGCGTGATTTCGGCAAAACCGCTGAGCCCAGCGGCGAAATTGCGGTAGCGGCCTCGAAATATCCGCGCTTCGTGATTCAGAAGCACGCGGCAACGCGGCTCCATTATGATCTGCGCCTTGAGCTCGACGGCGTGTTCAAATCCTGGGCGGTGACGCGCGGCCCCTCGCTCAATCCCAGCGACAAACGGTTGGCCGTCGAAGTGGAAGATCACCCGCTCGACTATGGAGATTTCGAGGGCACGATTGCCACGAGTCAGTATGGCGGCGGTACAGTGCAGCTATGGGATCGTGGCTATTGGATGCCGGAGGGCGACAAATCGCCGCAGGATTCGCTCGCGGCCGGGGAGCTCAAATTCATCCTCGCTGGTGAGCGGCTGCGTGGAAGCTGGGTTCTGGTGCGGATGAAGCATGATCGCAACCGTGGCAAGAGAACCAATTGGCTGCTGATTAAACATCGCGACGAGTATGCGCGGGACGACGATACGGACGCGCTTCTGACGGAGGATCGATCGGTCGCGTCGGAGCGAACGATGGCCGAGATCGCGGCTGGCAAGGGTTCCGGACCAAAGCCCTTCATGCTCGAGAGCCGAAAGATAGCGCGCACCAACGCGGTCTGGAATTCTAAACCGAGCGACGGGCCGGAAACCGGCAAGATCTCATCGAGTTTCAGAGACCGCGATTCGGCAAAGTCGGTGAGCCCGGGAATCAAGGGCAAAACAACTCAGCGCCTGCCCGAGTTCATCGCGCCGCAACTCTGCCGTCTGGCCGACCGGCCGCCGTCCGGCGCGGCGTGGGTTCACGAGATCAAGTTCGACGGATATCGCATTCAGATCCGCGTGCAGCGTGGCGATGCGATCCTGCGCACCCGCACCGGTTTGGACTGGACCACGCGGTTTCCCGGTATCGCCCGTACGGCAGCGGGTTTGCCTGACTGCATCATCGATGGCGAAGTCGTTGCTCTCGATCGGCATGGCGCGCCCGACTTTGCGGCACTGCAGGCCGCGTTGGCTGACGGCAAGACCGACGGCCTGATTTACTTCGCGTTCGATTTGCCTTTCGCGGGCCGGGAGGATTTGCGCGATTTGCCGTTGTCCGATCGCAAAGCGCGACTGCGAGCGATGCTGGAAGCCCAGCAAGATGAGGATTCGCCGATCCGATACGCCGAACACTTCGACAATGGCGGTGACGCGGTGCTGGAGTCGGCGCGCGCGATGGAGCTGGAGGGAATCGTCTCCAAGCGCCTCGACGCGCCCTATCGATCCGGGCGCACTCAGAGCAGCTGGATCAAGACCAAGTGCCGCCCCAGCCAGGAAGTTGTGATTGGCGCGTGGACGGATAATGCCGGCAAATTCCGCTCCCTGCTCGCCGGGATGTACCGCGGCGACAATCTTGTTTATGTCGGCCGCATAGGAACGGGCTTCGGGCAGGACGGCGTAAAACAAATTCTTCCACGATTGAAAGCGTTGACCACCGATAAGAGCCCATTCGGTGGTGACAATGCGCCGCGCAAGCTTGCGAGTATTCACTGGCTAAAGCCCGAACTCGTGGCCGAGATCGAATTCGCCGGCTGGACCGGCGAGGGCATGGTGCGACAGGCGTCCTTCAAGGGCTTGCGCGAAGATAAACCGGCGGCCGAAGTCGTGGCTGAACGATCGGCGACGGATGCTGCGGCGCCTGATCAGGCGGACGCCCGACCTAACGCAAAGGCGATAACTGTGGCCGCGCAAAAATCAAAGACAGCCTTCGATTCCGCGGTGATGGGCGTGACCATCACGAATCCGGACAAGGCGATGTGGCCGGACGCGGGCGACGGCATGCCCGTCACGAAGCTTGATCTCGCGCATTACTACGAGGCGGTCGGACCGTGGATCATCCAGCATGTGAAGGGTCGGCCGTGCTCGATTATTCGCGCGCCCGACGGTATCGGCGGCGAACATTTCTTTCAGCGTCACGCGATGGCGGGAATGTCGAAATTACTCGACCTGACGACCGTTTCCGGCGATCGACAACCGTATCTTCAGATCGACCGGGTGGAAGGTCTGGCAGCGATCGCCCAGGTGGCGGCCTTGGAGCTGCATCCCTGGAATTGTCGGCCCGGACATCCTGATTTGCCCGGGCGTCTCGTTTTCGACCTAGATCCCGCGGCCGACCTGGAGTTCCCGGCGGTGATTGAGGCCGCGCGTGAAGTCCACGACCGGTTGGAATCGCTTGGCCTGATCAGCTTCTGCAAAACGACCGGCGGCAAAGGTCTGCACGTGGTAACGCCGCTCGCGGATGACGAGAAACATCCGGTCTCGTGGCCTCAAGCCAAGGCGTTCGCGCGAGAAGTCTGTATGCGGATGGCCGCGGATAGCCCCGGTCGCTATCTAGTCAACATGGCGATGAAGGCGCGTGCGGGAAAAATCTTCCTGGACTATCTGCGCAACGACCGCATGGCGACTGCGGTCGCGCCGCTTTCACCGCGCGCCCGCGAGGGGGCTACGGTATCGATGCTGCTCCGATGGTCGCAGGTTCGCGCCGGTCTCGATCCCAGGCGCTACACAGTTCGCACGGCGCCCGGCCTGATTGCCCAGAGCAGCGCGTGGAAGGATTATGGTGACGCCGAGCGCCCGCTCGCGGCGGCGATCAAACTGCTATCCAGCACGAAGAGCGCCTAGTCGCTTTCCGTCTGGAAGATTCTCTCGGCTACTTCTTTCTCGCGACTCGCCTGCCCTTGGCACTTGTATCCACGGCTGCGCGCCGCTGCGGATGGGCGTTGACTGCGACTTTTTCTTCGACCGGCTCCGCTTCACTCGCAGCGGACTTCCTGGACGCGGCACCGCGCTTTTCCAGCGACGCCTTCAACGCCGCCATCAGGTCGATCACCTGTCCGCGCTCGGCCGGCTTCGGCGCGGCGGTAACCTCTTCGCCAGCGACCTTCTGCTGCGCCGCTTCGATCACGCGTTCGCGGTAGGTGTCATGGTATTGCGAAGGGTCAAACTTCTTGTGCGTAAGGTCGTCGATCAAACGCTTGGCCAGCGTGAGTTCCGCTTCCTTGGTCGCTTCATTCAGAGAGCGATCGAATTCGTCGGCGGCCTTGACCTCATCGGCATAGTACAGCGTATGCAGCATCAGGCCTTTAGCGTACGGTCGCAGCAGTACCAGATGCTCCTTGCCACGCATCGTGTAGCGGCCAAGCGCAACGCGCTCGGTCGACGTCATCGCCTCGGTCAATAGGCGGTAGGCTTTGCCGGCGCCATGGTCACTTTCGAGAAAATATGCTTCTTCGAAATAAACCGGGTCCACTTCACGCAGCGGCAGGAACTCCGTGATTTCGATCGCGTGATCGGAGCCCGACGCTTCAAGGTTCTTCAGTTCCTCGTCCGTGAAAATGACGTAGCGGCCTTTTTCGATCTCGTAACCTCGAACCAACTCGCTGCGGTCGATTATCGCGTCATCGACCGGGCAGTAGATCTTCTGCTGAATCCGGCTGCGGTCCTTCTCGTGCAGCAAATTAAAACTCACCGATTTTGATCGGGTGGCGGAAAATAGCTTTACCGGAATGGAAACCAACCCAAAGGAGATATTGCCGTTCGCAATCGGTCGTGCCGCCATCACTCGTTACCTCCGAAACCGTGCGCGTCCACCTTCATCGCTGCCGGATAGTCTAACATCGCGTCAAAGATATCGCGCCGAATAGGTGAAGGCTTCAGTCTCTTCCTGAGACGAGCTTCTAATACTCGTTAACTCGCGTCAATGCCGTCCCCAGCGCATTTGGGGCCGCAAATCACGGCCCGAACCGAATGAGATTGCTGAATACTTCGCGGAAAGTCACTAGCAGCTCGGACTACTGAATGAGAAATCAGCCATCCAAGCTACTGAGTATCGGCTTGACTCGCGCTGGCATCGTCATTGGTGAAACCGATCGATTTATTCCTCGGTTAGCGCCTGCATTTCGTCGATCGCCTCGGCGAATTCCTCCATGAATTCCGTCACCACCGTGCGAGTCGATTTCACACTGTCCACCAAGCCCACGCACTGGCCTACCCAGTAGGTCACAAGCTCGAGGGCTTTTTTGTTGCCTCTTTCGGCGGCCCGATGCGCCGCGCGCAGCGCCGGTTCACTGAGAATAGTCTGGAATGGCATCGGCAACGGCTCGGGGCTGTCGGGTCCTTCCCACGCGTCGGTCCACGCCGAGCGGAGTTGCCGTGAAAATTTTCCGGTGCGGCATTTCGATCTGACGGTATCGCGCGAGGTGGCCGCGAACATCTTTTCGCGAAGTATCTCGGAAAGGTCCGACTCCGCCGTCGTCAGCCAGACCGAGCCGGTCCATGCGCCGGCCGCACCAAGTGCCATGCACGCCGCCATCTGGCGGCCGGTCGCGATACCGCCGGCGGCCAGCACCGGAACGTTGCGGAGCGGTTTGATCGCGCGCAGCACCTCCGGGATCAGCACCAGCGTCGAGACCTCGCTGCAATGGCCGCCCGCCTCCCATCCCTCCGCGATAATAATGTCAACGCCCGCTTTCACCTGGCGGATCGCATGCTCTTTTGCGCCAATCAGCGCGGCCACTGGAACCCCGTGCTTGTGACCCAAATCCAGCATCGATTGCGGGGGCACGCCCAGCGCGTTGGCAATCAGCTTAATCGGATGCCGAAACGAGACCTCCAGCAGCTTCAGTACGACGTCTTCCTGCAGATTAAGACGGGCCGGTCGTTCGTCGCGATCGAGGTTTTCGACTGCGCTGTTGCGCGATTGCGGAGGTTCGACTTCGTACTTGATGAGCAGGTCTCGCACGAAATCCCGATGCTGCTGCGGGATGCGCTCGGCGAGGGACCCCATGCTCACATTTTTCTCGGTCTTGGCGGCCATATTCTCCGGAATCAGCACGTCGATCCCGTAAGGCTTGCCTCCAATGTTTTCGTCGATCCATTTCAGCTCGTGCTCGAGTTCGTCGGGCGAAAATGCGGTCGCACCGAGGACGCCAAAGCCACCCGCCCGGCTCACGGCCGCGACCACATTGCGGCAGTGGCTAAAGGCCACCAACGGGAATTCAATGCCGAGCATTTCACACAGGACTGATTTCATTGCTGATTCTCCGGCCTGCCGCGCATAATGAGGTGAAGGTAATAAGCGTCGGCGACCGATCCACGAACTAGCATCAACGTCAGCCGATCTGCAAAAGGCCAATTTCGAGCGCGCTTTTGAGTCCTCGCCACGAATGTTCTCGCGGTGCAAATGGTTTACGACGAAGGGCGGCATCATTCGATCGGGAAGTGGACCAGCGGAATAGTCCGTCCGCCATCTATTCGTAACGCCGGTAGCGATTGCGCGCCCACACGACGGCCGGGGCCGCCGGCGCGCTTCTGCATCATCGATTCATTGGGTAGCTGCCGTGTCGCGCTCGCGTAACGCCGACCGCCTGATCCGCTGGCCGCACGATAATCTCGAGGCTTTGCACCTTCCTCGAATCGTCGTATGGATAGGCCAAGACAATTCGCGGAGGTTCCCCAATGACGGACGTGGAACGTTTACTCGCAATACACGACATCAGTCACCTCAAAGCGCGATATTTCCGCTGTATGGACACCAAGGACTGGGCCGGCTTCGAAGCTGTATTTACGGCTGACGCGGTGGCGGATTACACGCCGCGCGGTGGAAACCAGAAAGAATGGATGGCTACCGGCGCGGCTAACATCGTCGCATTGGTCAAGAATGTCGTAGCGCCGGCGATCACTGTGCATCATGGCCACATGCCGGAGATCGAAGTGACCTCGCCCACGACTGCAAGTGGTATCTGGGCGATGGAAGATTCGATCTGGTGGCCCGAAGGATCGCAGCGCAAAACACTGCACGGCCTCGGCCATTACCACGAAACCTACCAAAAGTCCGGCGATAAATGGCTGATCAAGACCCTCAAATTGACTCGCCTGCACGTCGCCGAATCTTGAGAAGTGTCGGTCCCTTCTCAGTCCTCAACACTTTATCGAGAGTCGCCGACGAGGGGCTTGATCACTTCCAACGACAGTCCGTCCTTGACGCGCGAGATGGACGAACTTCCAGTTTTGCGTCGAGGTCAGAATCTCGGTTGCCTCCGATAATCTGCTGTGGCAAGTTTCCGACTCTTCGTTTGCATCGGGTGGTTGCGCCCGCAAGGGGATAAATTCGATGAACTGTTCCAGCGATAGAGTGCGCCGGACTGACGATTTGATGGAGCGCCGCTTGGCATGAGTGACGAAAAAGCCGGTTCGGACGCTGCGGCCGTATGCCCGGTGACCCGCATCGGTAATGCTTTCGACGCCTTCGACGCGGAGTCGTACGGCTTCTATGCTCGCGCGCGACGTGAAGAGCCCGTATTTTACAGTCCGCAAATCGGTTGCTGGGTGGTGACGCGTTATCAGGATGTCCGCGAGATATTGCAAGGTGATCCCGAAGTATTCTCCGCGGACAATGTTTTGGAGCTCCTCAAACCGTTGTGCCCCGAGGCGATGCAGAAGGCGATGGATTACGGCCTCGCCGTCAGCCCGACGATCGTCGACGAGGATCCTCCGGGCCACACGCCTCATCGCCAGGCGCTGCGCAGAGGCTTCACCCCAGATCGCGTTGCTGCGATGGAGCCCCGCGCGCGCGAACTGATGACGCAGCGTATCGACGCCTTTATCAAACGCGGTTACGCGGACCTGGTTGCCGATTTGATGTTCGACGTGCCGGCTCTCATCATTTTGGAAATGATGGGTGTACCACGTGCGGAACTAGCAACCGTACGGAAGTTCGCGAAGCGGCTGGCAGTCTTCGAGTTCGGTCATCCCTCGGATCGGGAACAGATCGAAATTACCGACACGCTTGGCGAGTTCTGGCTGTACTGCAAGCAGCATGTCGACCGGATGATCGAAAGTCCCGGCGACGACGCCGTCAGCACGTTCATCGGCGGGATGCGCGACCTCGCTGGAGCACAACCGCTAGATCGCCAGTACCTCACTACCGTCACCTTCTCGATTATCTTCGCCGGCCACGAAACCACGACCAACGCCTCTGCCGGAACCTTTCGTGCGCTGCTCGAAAATCGACGACAGTGGGAAGCCCTCTGCGCCGATTCGAATCTGATACCGAACGCGGTCGAGGAGAGTCTGCGCTTCTATCCGTCGGTACCGCAGTGGCGCCGGATCACCAAGCAACCGGTCACCGTCGGCGGTGTCGCCCTCCCCACCGGAGCGCGGCTCTTGATGGCGCTCGGTTCGGCCAATCGCGACGACCGCCAATTTGCAGGCGGCGACACCTTCGACATCCGCCGCGAGAACGCCGATGAGCATCTCGCTTTCGGCTGGGGCCGTCATCACTGCATCGGCGACGGTCTGGCACGCATGGAAATGCGCGTCGTGCTCGAAGAGCTAAGCCGCCGGCTGCCGCACATGCGTCTGGTCGATGGGCAGAAGTGGGATTTCTCACCCAACGCATCATTTCGCGGGCCCGAGCATGTGCTCGTCAGATGGGATCCGGCGCGAAATCCGGTGGCTGAGGATCGTCCATAGCCTGAATGCGCGCGGCAACTAGTCGCTGCAATGGAACAGGGGATTTTCGTGCGCACTGCGAGCTTGTTCGTGGTCCAAGATTGCGGCGATTGCAAGGCGTAGTCATATTGGTCATCCGGGGGGGGGGCGTCGCTATTCTGTGATGAGTGTCTGAGTATCCGCATGAAACCATACGTAGTATGTCACATGATGGTGTCGCTGGACGGCCGTATTGCCACTTCGCGATGGAAGCTGAGCCCGGAAGGCCGAGCGGAATATGAGACTACCGCGGCCACCTTTCAGGCAAATGCGTGGATGTGCGGACGTATCACGATGGCCGGATTCGCACGCGGAACAATGACCAAGCCCGCGTCAGACGCCCCGCACATCGCTAACATTGACTATATCGCTCCCCATGTGGAAACTTCGTACGCGGTAGCGATCGATCCCGATGGCAAACTAAATTGGGAGAGCAGCGATATCAGCGGCGACCACATCATCGCCGTGCTCACGGAAAAAGTATCGCCTTACTACCTTGCCCATCTTCAATCCCGCCGCATCTCTTATCTGTTTGGCGGTCGCGACCGGATAGAACTGCCTGTCGTGCTCGACAAGCTCGCTACCCTGTTCCAAATAAAGACCCTTCTTCTCGAAGGGGGCGGAAAGATCAATGGGACAATGTTGGACACTGGATTGATCGACGAACTCAGCGTCCTTGTTGCGCCGGTTACCGACGGTACGACCGGGGCACCTGCCCTGTTCGATACGCTTGATCCGGCCACTTCCAATACGGCCGGCCTATGCTGGAAGCTGCTGACGATGGAACGACGCGCCGGCGACATCGTATGGCTGCGTTATTCGGCTCTTGCCATTAGCCGGTAGGAGAGGCAATCCGAGTCCGCGGTGTCCGTTCAGAATGGCGGAGCAGAGTCAGGCGAATTCGTCTCGGTAGTTTTCACGGAATCACCCTGCTTCTACTTCCGGACCTCACGAAACGATCATCACTTTGCGCTGCGAACGGCGAAAATGCCGGTCGGCAAGCCGTCGATGCTTTCGATGTTTTTGTCCTGCTGGTACTTCACGGCCGCATCACTGCTGCGGCTTTCCCAGTACTTGCGCAGCGTTTCGCGTTCCTCTAGTCGTTCGAACCGCGGCACGCCGTAGCCGCAAGAGGTCATCGCGGTCTCGATGTCGATCGCCATGATTTGCCGCACGCCAGGTTCCGAAGGGAACATCGCGAGGTACTCGTTCCACTTCTCGTCGCGCGGATGAATCGCGCGGCCCCGGCCATATAGCCGCATGATGCGCGCGGTCTTGTCGAAGGAGCAGAACATGATCGTGATGCGCCCGTTCTCCAACAGATGCGCAGCCGTCTCATTGCCGCTGCCGGTGAGGTCGAGATAGAGCACACGACTGTCGCTGACGACACGGAAGGTGTCCATACCCTTGGGCGACAGGTTGATGCGTCCCTCGTGCGGCGCGGTCGCCACGAAGAACACCTTCTGCTCGGCGATGAACTGTCTCATCTCGGACGTTATGCTCTTGTACCATTCGGACATAAACGCCTGCTCGCTCTTCCCGCTATCACCACACCGTAACTGCGCTCGGCGCTCCGGGCAATGTTGCTCCAATGGCACCGCCAGTGGTCTCGCCTGTTTGGCGTTGGCGGTGAAAATCCGAACGGCCGTAAGCAGATCGCGAAGTTGACAAGCTAATTCGTGAGCGGAGTTCCCCCGGCTCACGCCAGCCCGCACGCACCACCGACGCGATTCAGGACCGTAACGGCCGTGACTTCAGCTCACCCGTTCCAGCACGATCACCGGGATACGCCGGGTGGTCTTCTTTTGATACTCGTTAAAGATCGGGAGCAGATCGGCCTGTTGTTTGTACAACCGATCGCGCTCGGCCCCTGCTGTGACGGTGGCTCTCGCCTGATACTTTTCGCCGCCCAGTTCGACCGTTACCAGCGGATGGGCCACCAGGTTGTGATACCACGAGGGATTATGGAGAGCCCCCGCATAGGACGCGATCACCACAATCCGGTTGCCGTCCTTGCTGTACGCGAGCGGCAGCGTAATTGAGCGCCCGCTTTTGGCGCCGGTCATGGTCACCAGCAGGAGCGGTATGTTCTCCATTTGTCCGCCGACCTTGCCGCCGTTGGTGCGGAAATCCGTGATGACGCGTTGATTGAATTCCTTCATGTCCGGCATATTTGTTCTCCCTCTGAACGGCCGAGAGCGGACGACCACGGAAGTCTCACGGCCAGTCGCATAATCTCAACGTGCGATCGTTTTACCTCAAAATATCTGGTTAGCCGCGTGGGCAACCTTCGCTGACTCGGCGCCGCCATACGGCCGAAGTGACGCCAAGAATCAGATCGAAAGCTTGTACACGCGCCGGACGTTATCGCCGAGGACATCGCGCCGACGCTGCGGGTCGGCGATCTTGTTCCCGAACTCTTCCAGCTCCTCGATGTAATTTCCAGTGTGGTCGGGATGCGGAAAGTCGGTCGCCCAGAAGAAGCGATCGCTGCCGCAAAGATTGACCATCGCGGGCAACGACTTCTCGTCGGGATCGGCGGAGACCCAGACGTTGCGTCTGAAGTAGAAGCTGGGCTTTTCCTTGAGCGGCACCCCGCGCCCCATCACGCTGTCGTAGACCGCATCCATGCGGTCGAGCCAGTACTGCACCCAGCCGGCGCCGACTTCGAGAATCACGAGCTTGAGCCTGGGGAACTTGTCGAAGGTGCCGTACTGCATGAAGCTCGCGAGCGCGTGGCGAATCGCGTCGGACGCGGTCACGTTGAGGAACCACGACTGCTTGCGGACATATTCCTTGTCGTAGCGGCCCGGCCAGCACCATTGCGGTTCGAGCGAAACGTGAATGCCGAGAGGCACGTCGAGCTCCTGCGCTTTGGCGAAGAGGACATCGTGATCGTTGTGGCCGTGCGGTTTGCGGGTCGTGGTGAACTGCACGACCCATCCACCCTTGTGGCCGGCCTTGACGGCGCGTTCGAGTTCGGCGGCCGCTGCCGCGGGATCGCTCAGCGAGAGATGGGCCACCGGGATCAGGCGGCCGCCGCTGTCAGCAGACCAGTCGGTGACCCAGCGGTTATACGCCCGGCACATCGCCTGCGAGTAATCGACATCGTCGGTGTCGGTTTCCCAGGTGAGGTCGAGGCTGGGGTAAATGATGGCGGCGTCGAGTCCCTCTTTATCGAGACGTGTGAGACGGTCCTTGGCGTCGCAGGCTCCCAGCGGGACCTGGTCGCCGTATTTGATCCGCGGATTGAAATTTCCAGAGTTGCGCGAGACTTGACCCATCTGCGCGACGGCGCCGAAGTTACCGCCACGATTCACACGCGACGGCACACCGTTAACTTCAAGGTACTCGAGTCCATCCTTGTCTTCCTTCAAGCGGATGGCGTTGGCTCGGTATTTGGCCTCGCAGTACTGCTCCCAGCAGGTCGCTGATTCCAGGATGTGGCCGTCAGCGTCGACCGCGCCGGGATACTTTAGTTTATGGATGTTTTCCTCGGTCCGTGCCACTTTTCGTGCCTCGATTCAATTTGGATTTAGTAACCGGGCCAACTCACATAATTTTCGACTGCTGTCGGCAGGTTAAGGGTTAGCCGCGTAGGACCTTAGCATTAGCCGGAATTCAGTTTTGAAGCTCCAGTTGCAATTACCGTATAGGCTGGATGGCTTCCCGCTGCAAGTTCCGGCGACCGCCCCAGAGCGTGTGCCGCTTTTCCGGCGCGACGCTCACTGCCGCGCATGGCGCTCGCGTTACCATTGGTCTGTGTCGATAGGCGCCATCGAGCCATATTGGCTGATGCTTTAGGCAACAGTCGGCTTCGACGCCAACTTCCCCGGTCATAATTCAATGCGGACCGTTTAGTCCTCTCCCGTCACAGATTCAAATGCCACCAGAAATTCACTTAGGCGCGTCGTCGCCACCAAAGCACTCCGTAGTAATTCAGCGGCACGGATACTGCATAATTTGCGAGGGATGAGGAGGACTGCCGATGGATCAAGTTGCCTTCATCCGCGAGGTAGCCCGGCGCATGGCGTGTGACGAAGAGAGGGCGGATGCGCTTACATTCGCTGTATTGCAGGAGCTTAGCGAACGACTGACGCCTGACGAAGTGTCTCACGTCGCCGCGCAGATGCCGCTTGCGCTGCGGAAGTTATGGACCTCATTAGAACGTCCGAAGCGGTCGGTACGCCGGATTCATGCGGCCGAGTTCGTCGGCGAGGTGCGCAAGATTATGGGATTGCCCAGCGAGGCTGAGGCTCGACGCGCTGTGATGTCCGTATTTGCGACACTGCAGAAGCTGCTCGGCAGCCCGGACGGTCTTGAAGGAGAAGCTTGGGACGTTATGAGCCAGTTACCGAAGGACCTCAAGAAGATGTGGATCGAGGCAGCGCACGCGACCGAAGAATAAGCCTCGATATGACTTACGCGATTGGGCGACCGCATGATTTGGAAAACCATTGAAAAGCCGAAAGAGGGCTGGGCAGTCGTCCCGAATCTACTTGATTACGATCAGGTCCGAGCAGAATTTTCCTGGGAGGCGGCACGTCGCGAACTCGACGGTCTTCCCGGTGGACGTGGACTGAACATCACATATGAAGCCGTCGATCGGCACGCAGAGAAAGTATTGCGCGATCATTTGGCGCTGCGATGGCTGGGCAAGCGCGGCGAGATACGCGACTTCACCTATGCCGATCTTCGCGCGCTGACCAATCGCTTCGCCAATGTCCTCAAACACCTCGGCCTCAGCTCAGGCGAGCGGGTCTTCATGCTGACTGGGCGCATCCCCGAGCTTTACATCAGCGCTCTCGGAACACTCAAAAACCGCAACGTCTTCTGTCCGCTGTTCTCGGCGTTCGGCCCCGAACCGATTCGCCAGCGGATAAGTATCGGCGACGGACGTGTGCTCGTCACGACAGCCACACTTTACAAGCGCAAAATCGCCGAGTTGCGCTCCGCCCTACCCGGACTCAAACACGTGCTCTTGATCGGCACGCCCGAAGAAGTTCACGCCATTCCCGATACGAAGGACTTCCACCACCTGATGGAAGAGGTTGATGACCGCTTTGATATTCCGCTGACGGACCCGGAGGATCCTGCCTTGCTGCACTTCACCAGCGGCACAACCGGCAGGCCCAAGGGCGCGATGCACGTGCATCAGGCTGTAGTCGCCCATCACATGACGGGCCGCTACGCCCTCGACTTCCATCCGGGCGATATTTTCTGGTGCACCGCCGACCCGGGCTGGGTGACCGGCACCTCGTACGGAATCATCGCGCCGCTTACGCACGGGATAACCAGCATCATCGACGAGGCCGAGTTTGACGCCGAGCGATGGTACGGTTTGCTGGAGCAGCAAAAGGTCACTATCTGGTACACAGCGCCTACGGCCGTCCGCATGATGATGAAGGTCGGCACCGAAGTCATCCGCAAATTCGACCTTAGCAATTTGCGCTTTGTCGCCAGTGTCGGGGAACCGCTGAATCCGGAGGCCGTGGTCTGGGGGCAGGAAGCCTTCGGCCTGCCGATTCACGATAACTGGTGGCAAACCGAAACCGGCGGAATCATGATTGCAAACTACGCCGCCATGGAAATTCGTCCGGGTTCGATGGGTCGGCCGCTCCCGGGCATCGATGCGGCGATCGTCCGCCGGCGAAAGGATGGTACGGTCGAAACCGTCGATGCACCGGATGTGGAAGGCGAACTCGCGCTGCGCCCAGGGTGGCCCTCGATGTTTCGGGGATACCTCAATGAAGCTGAGCGTTATCGGGAATGCTTCGCTGACGGATGGTACCTCACGGGCGACCTCGCAAAGCGCGACCGTGACGGTTACTTCTGGTTTGTCGGACGCACCGGCGACGTTATTAAATCAGCCGGACATTTGATCGGCCCTTTCGAGGTCGAAAGCACTCTGATGGAACATCGGGCAGTGGCCGAAGCCGGCGTGATTGGCAAACCTGATCCGACGGCCGGCGAAGTCGTTAAAGCTTTCGTCGCTCTCAAACCCGGCTTTTCGGCGAGCGAGGACTTGCGTCTCGACCTGCTCGGATTCGCACGCAAGCGCCTGGGCGTCGCGGTCGCGCCAAGGGAGATCGATTTCGTCGCCAACGTGCCCAAGACGCGCAGCGGCAAAATCATGCGCCGATTGCTCAAGGCACGCGAACTCGGACTGCCGGAAGGCGACACGTCCACCTTGGAGAGCGAGTAATCGTGGTTCCTCAGGCGGACCCCGCACAGCCAACCCTCCAGCGCACTCATGCGCTTCACCTTTTAAGTGATATGGTGCGCGTTCGGCGCTTCGAGGAGAAATGTGCAGAACTTTACAGTGCATCGAAAATCCGAGGCTTCCTTCATCTGTGCATCGGCGAGGAGGCGGTTGCCGTCGGCGCAATCCAGGCGCTCACGCCCGACGATGCGATTGTTGCGACCTACCGCGAGCACGGCCACGCTCTGGTACGGGGAATCCCGGCGAAGGCGATCATGGCGGAGATGTACGGCAAGCAGGACGGATGCAGTCGTGGGCGTGGCGGTTCGATGCATATCTTCGACGCTGCGACCCGATTTTACGGCGGCAATGCAATCGTCGGCGGTGGGCTGCCGATTGCGGTCGGACTCGCCCTCGCGGACAAACTGCAGGGCCGTTCGCGCGTAAATGCATGTTTTTTCGGCGATGGCGCGGTCGCCGAGGGCGAATTCCACGAATGCATGAACCTTGCGGCATTGTGGAAGTTGCCCGTGTTGTTTTGTTGTGAGAACAACCTTTATGCGATGGGCACCGCGCTCAAACGATCCGAATCGGAGACCGATCTCTGTCTAAAGGCCGGCAGCTACGAGATAGCCGCGTGGCCGGTCGATGGTATGGACGTCCTGGCGTGCGAAGAAGCGGCCCATCGCGCTGCCCTCGAGGTGCGCGCGGGCGGCGGTCCGTGCTTTCTCGAGTTTCGCACCTACCGCTTCCGCGCTCACTCGATGTACGACCCGCAACTTTACCGTGACAAGCAGGAAGTCGAGGAATGGAAGCTGCGCGATCCGATCGCGCTCTTCCAAACCCGCTTGCGTGAGCAGGAGCTCATCAACGACGACGACGTAAAACAGATCGAAGATGAAGTCGCTGCCGAGATTGCGCACGCAATCGAATTCGCCGAAGCCGGGACACTCGAGCCCATCGACGATTTGACGAAATTCGTCTATTCCGAGCGACAACGCTCGTGACTGCGGCAACGCAAACCATGCGCATCACTTATCGGGAAGCCATCCGGCAGGCGATTCGCGAGGCTCTGCAGCGCGATCCTCGCGTCTTCGTCATGGGCGAAGACGTCGGCAGGTATGGCGGCTGTTACGCGGTGACCAAGGGATTGCTGCAGGAATTCGGTCCGGAGCGGATTCGCGACACGCCCTTATCCGAATCGGCGTTCGTGGGGGCCGGGATCGGCGCCGCGTTGGGCGGGATGCGTCCGATCGTCGAAATCATGACGGTCAATTTCAGCCTGCTCGCGCTCGACCAGATAGTGAACAATGCCGCGACCATCCTTCACATGTCCGGCGGGCAATTCAACATTCCGATCGTCATCCGCATGACGACTGGCGCGGGCCGCCAACTCGCCGCGCAGCATTCGCACAGTTTCGATGGATGGTACGCCCACATCCCGGGCCTCAAGGTGCTCACGCCCGCAACGCTCGAGGATGCACGCGGGATGTTATGGACCGCGCTCGAGGATCCCGATCCTGTTCTGATTTTCGAGCACGGTACGCTCTACAACGTTGAGGGCGATTTGGCCGCGGACGCGGGCGCCGTCAACATCGGCCAAGCGGCCATTCGGCGTCCGGGCAAAGACGTCAGCCTAATCACATATGGCGGCACCCTCGGCAAATCGCTGCAAGCCGCTGAGCAATTGGCCGCCGACAAGATCGATGCGGAAGTCGTGGACTTGCGCACGCTCCGCCCGCTGGATACCGGTACCATCCTCGATTCGGTTGCGCGAACACATCGCGCGGTGATCATCGACGAAGGATGGCGCAGTGGCAGCATCTCGGCCGAGATCAGTGCGCGCATCATGGAGGGCGCGTTCTACGAACTCGATTTGCCGGTCGCGCGTCTCTGCAGCGCCGAAGTGCCGATGCCCTATGCGAAGCACATGGAAGAGGCCGCGCTGCCGCAAGTCGCGACGATCGTCGAAACCGTGCGCCGGATGATGGGCGGCAATGGCTGAATTCCGCATGCCTTCGCTCGGTGCCGATATGGAAGCCGGCACCGTCATCCAGTGGCTGATCAAGCCGGGTGACGCCGTAAAGCGCGGAGACATCATCGCGGTCGTCGATACTGAAAAAGCCGACATCGAGGTCGAAGTCTTTGAAGCCGGCGTCATTGAGAGCATCGTGGTGCCCGAAGGCCGGAAGGTTCCGGTCGGCGAGGTCCTCGCGCTGCTTCAGACCGAGGGCGCTCCCGTCGCACGGGCGCAGCCGCAAGTGACTGCTCCGCCGAAGATCGCACCCCCCGCGCCATCTCCGCCACCCTCGCCGCGGGTTGAGATGCCGCCGCGGGTTGAGATGCCGCCGCGGGTTGAGATGCCGCCGAAGAAGCCATCGATTCCCGCAGCGCATCGGCCGCGTGTCTCCCCCCTCGCTATGCGCGTCGCGTTAGACCTCGGCATGAATCTCTCGACCGTGAAGGGAACGGGTCCCGATGGCGCGATTACCAAAGCCGATGTGGAGCGTGCGGCCAAGGTTGCCGCTGCCCCCCCAGCGGTGACACCGCCGGCCCCGCCTGCGCCGGCTGTCGAAGCGACGAAGCTCGCCCGCACTGCGCGGCCCGCTGCGGGACTCGAAGAGCGTCAGGCCGCGATGCGCAGGGTAATCGCGTCGGCGATGGCGCGTTCCAAACGCGAAGTCCCGCATTACTATCTCGGCACGCATATCGACATGAGCCGTGCGATGACGTGGCTGCAGACGGAAAATCTCAAAAGGCCGGTAACCGAGCGGTTGCTCTATTCGGTTTTGCTGTTGAAGGCGGTTGCAATGGCCATTCATCAATTCCCCGAGATGAACGGCTTCTGGTCCGACGGCGCTTTCAAGCCCAGCATCGCAGTCCATCTCGGAGTAGCTATTTCTCTGCGCGGCGGCGGACTGATCGCTCCCGCACTTCATGACGTTGACAAAAAGACTCTTAGCGAAATCATGGCGAACCTTCGCGATCTCGTTAACCGTGTCCGCGCCGGAGTGCTGCGAAGTTCCGAAATCGCCGACGCAACTATCACCGTCACCAGCCTGGGTGAACAGGGAGTCGAGACCGTGTACGGTGTAATCTATGCGCCGCAGGTCGCGCTGATAGGCTTCGGCAATCTCGCCGAGAGGCCGTGGGCCGCCAACGGCATGGTGGGCGCGAGACCCGTGATCGCGGCGACGCTGTCCGCCGACCACCGAGTTAGTGACGGCCATCGCGGCGGGCGATTCCTCGCCACCCTAGATCGACTTTTGCAAGAGCCCGAAAAGCTGTGAACGAAGAAGAAATAAAGACCATCGTGGTGCAACAGTTGCGGCAGATTGCACCCGAGATCGACGTAAGTCAGATCGATTTCGCGATCGATCTGCGCGAACAGGTTGATTTCGATTCGATGGATATTCTCAACCTGGTGGTCGCGATACACGAGGCGACGGGCGTCGAGATTCCAGAGGCCGACTATCCGCAAATGGTGAGCCTGGACGGATGCATTAGATACCTGCGTTCCCGGTTAAAATAGCGGGAAGGAGCATCCCTTGATGATCGCTCGGTGCGGCATGTCGTCCTAACGATTCTTCGCCGCATGCTTGTGCAAAAGAATCACGGTGCTCGCTTGAGGTCCCTGCTCCCCCTCCTCTTCAACAAAACGGACTTCCGTGCCTATCTCCATCTTGTCGAAGCCTTCTTCCAATACGCTGTGAGGATGGAAATAGATCTCGCGCCCGTCCGGAGTTTCCAAAAATCCGTAATCAGGAAAGAGCTTGCTGACCCTGGCGCGAAGCTCGGGTTCATGGGCCTTTACGGCACCGCGCAGCTCGCGAGCATAGTCTTCCAATCGCCGCCGCGCGGCATCGAAGGCCTCGCGAATCGCTTGGGAAAGCTCTTCCTCCTCTTGGTGATCGGTCACCAACTCCGTGCCAGGCAGAGTGAGCCGGATGCGCACAACAAACGGGCCGCCCTTACGATGGTGGGTGATTGCCGGAGCCTCTACTGTGACCTCGCAGCCGCTGATCCGCGGGAAATAGGTTTCAAGCGCGGCGGCCTTTTCCCGGATCTCCGTATCGAACGCTGCGGATAATGCGAAGTCACGCGACGTGATTTTAAGTGGACGTTCCATGACAGCCTCAAGAAGCAAATAGCGCACCAATCCCTTCGCCGCGGATCGCAAACGTCGCGCGCCGCCCGTTCGCGAGCAGCATACGGCAATAAAATGGCGCGGCACTCGAGTGGTTAGCCTACTATTGGCCACCGTCCTATTCAAATTCGCGCAATCAGTTCGCCTAGCAGCTCGCCGGCATGAAGCCGCGAAATTACGTGTGCGAGTGTGGGGGCGAGGCTGATCACCTCGATCGGCAATTTAAGTTCGGACGAAATCTCCACGCTGTCGGTAACGAGCAGGCGCGCGATTGGCAACGCCGTCAATCGCTTCGCAGCCGAACCGACGAACAAACCATGAGTGGCCACGACCGTTGCGTTTGGAACCGCACCGGCACCGACAACGGCATTGACCGCGGCCTCGATGGTGCCGCCAGTGATGATTATATCGTCAACAATAACCGGCGTACGGCCTTGCACATCCCCGATTAGGCTGCGTGCCACAACCTCTTCAGCGCTAACGCGAACCTTCGCCACGATGGCTATGGGCAGCCTCAGCACCCGGGCATAGCGCTCGGTCATTTTGAGTGCTGCCATGTCGGCTGCGACGAGGACACTATCAGAAGGCAGCGGGGGGAGCGCGTCGCAGAACATACCGACGGCGCTCAAATGCTCCAACGCCATGCCGAAGGCACTTTCAATCGACGCCGTGTGCAGATCGACGGCCACTACGCGGCCGACGCCGGCCGTTCTTAGCACATCCGCGATTAAGCGAGCGCCGAGCGCCTGCTGCCCGCTAGCGCTGCGATCCTGCCGCGAGTAACCGAAATACGGGATTATGGCGGTCACATGATTAGCCCCGGAGCGCCGGCAAGCATCGGTCAGGAAAAGCAACTCCATTAGGTTTCGGTCTATCGGTGGTCCGGTGGACTGAATGAGGAACACGTCGCATGCTCGCACATTCTCCTGGATCTCTACGTGCAACTCCTCGTCAGGAGATCGCGCGATAAGCCGCCGTCCAAGTGGGATGCCCAGTCGGCTGGCGACTGCTGTGGCAAGCGGTACATTGCTCGAACCGGAGAGAATGGCTAAGTCCACAAGGCTTCCTCCCTATTAGACGCAGCCGCAATAAAAGTTCAGTTTCCGATAGTCTCATGATGCCTCGAACCGACCCTGGCGGCTCGGCGTGCAGTCGATAGTCCCACGTAGTTAGTGCATCGAGTATGCCGCAGATCTCTTCCCGGTCCGGGTATTTTTGTGGGCGGTTTAGAGGCATCGCTTGCTCGCTACTGACTCCTTCGGCACCAGTCCGCAGGCTTTGATAGATCGCTGCAATCGATCAAATGGGTCGCCTGCTGGCACGCGTAATGCTCCATGAATTCAAGTCACCAACCCTCGATGGGAGTCATCAATGAAGACTACACTTTCGGTAATCAAGGCCGATGTCGGCTCGATCGGAGGCCACGTCCGACCCAGCGCAAAACTCAAAGATGCGGTTGAGCAATACGTTCGGAATAATGGACATGGCTTGCTGTTGGATACCTACTTCGCCAGCACCGGTGATGACATTGCAATCCTGATGTCCCATCAGCAGGGAGTGGACAATCCAAAAATCCACGAGCTCGCCTGGAATGCGTTTATGGCGGGAACCGCCGTCGCCAAAGAACAGGGGCTGTACGGTGCAGGGCAGGATATGCTTAAGAATGCATTCTCCGGCAATGTTCGCGGCATGGGTCCGGCGTCATGCGAAATGGAATTCGAAGAACGACCGAATGAACCCTTTCTGTTCTTCGCCGCGGACAAGACCGATCCGGGCGCCTACAACCTGCCGCTTTACCTTGGCTTCGCGGATCCGATGTACTGTGCGGGCTTATTGCTCTCGCCGGCAATCGCTAAAGGTTACAGCTTTACCATCATGGACGTGAGCTACACCGAGGGTGACCGGATCATCGAACTGAAGGCACCGGAGGAGCTTTACGATATCGCGTGTTTGCTGAGGGACAACGAACGCTTCGTGGTCGAATCGGTTCACAGTCGCGCCACCAACGAAATAGCAGCTGTGGTTTCAACTTCGCGTCTGCACAACATCGCGGGCAAATACACCGGCAAAGACGATCCGGTCGCGCTGGTGCGCGCCCAAGGCTCCTTTCCGGCCACCGGTGAGATTTTGTCGCCGTATCGAATCGCGCATTACGTTGCAGGAACGATGCGTGGGAGCCATAACGGTCCGCTGATGCCAGTTAAGCTGAATTCCGGCGTTTCGTTCTTCGATGGGCCGCCGATTGTCAGTTGCGCAGGTTTTTGCGTCCACAACGGGAAGTTCACGGAAGTGGTCGATCTGTTCGATCATCCTTTCTGGGACTGGGTGCGCAACAACGCGGCGCAGAAGGCTGCCGAAATCCGTATGCAGGGATTTTCGGGCCCCGCGATGTTGCCATATTCGGAACTCGAATATGGCGGCGTGGTCGAAAAAATGAGCCAACTCGATAAGCGGTTTGCGGTTCGAAAGCAGACTGCTGCCGGAAATGGCCGCAAGAAAAAAGCAGCCTGATCGCCGCGGACGCGATCTTCCCGATACCGGGTTTCTTGATCGAGCGTCCTAAGGGCCGGGCTGTATTAGCGTCCGAGGGCTTTCGCGCCATTGCGGCCGCCAGCGCGACCGCAAAATCCAAAACAGCCGATCAATTCGATGGCAGTATGAGCGTCGAGTTCGGCTGCGCTCACGTGCTTTTTGCCGTTGCTCTCAATGCCGACGACCGCCGGCACCGCATGGTCGGCGAAGTGCACGGCCTCGATCATCATTACATCAGATCGTAGGCTTCGAATTTTGGCGCAGCCATTTCTTCATCAAAGCGGGTGGCAGACCATGGCCAACTTGCTGGGACACCATGCTTGTCAAGGTACCAACTTTTGCACCCAGTCGCCCAAATCGATTTCTTTGCTGCTTCGGCGCGCGCCTTTTCAAACGCCGCGGCCGCCGAATGGCGCGGACTAATTTCGTGACACTCCCCGGCACGGAGTTTGTCGAGCAATTGCATGATGTAATGGAGTTGCTGCTCGGCGATGCGGATGAGGGAGAAATTTCCCACGGGACCGTTGGGACCGTTCAACATGAAAAAATTAGGAAAGTCAGGGATCCCAATCGACAGATAGGCGACAGGGTGATCTTCCCACACCGTATCCAGATCGACACCACCACGCCCGCGCACCACCGCCGGCCGGATAAAGCGGTCGGCGCGAAAGCCTGTGGCGAGCACAAGAACATCCAATTCGTGCAGCACGCCGTCTTTAGTCCGGACCCCAGCAGGTTCAACAGCCTCGATTCCAGACACGATCAGTTCCGCGTTCGGATGCTGAATCGCCTCGTAGAAATCAGGCGAGAAAATGAGTCGCTTACACGCTGCGCGATAGTTGGGTCGGAGCTTTTCGCGTAATTCGGCATCGACGACGGTCTGTTCGAGGTTCGCCAGGCAGGCCGCTTCGATCTCCCGCATCTTCGGGGAATCGGCATCAATTACCGCAGAACTAAAAGTGTCAAAGAAGGCCTCGAGCTCTGCGCGTACCGCCTGGATCTTCCTGGGATCCTTTGCGAATCCGGCACGCTCGGCGGCGTCGTAGGGTCTGTTTTCCCCTTTGAACACCCACTGTGCCGTACGCTGAAACAACTTGAATTTCGCCACGCGGTTGACGAGCGCAGAGGTAATCTGGATCGCCGTCGACCCGGTGCCAATCACCCCGACACGCTTGCCGTCGAGCGGGACGCTGTGGTCCCATTCCGCGCTGTGAAAGCAGGCACCGCGAAAAGACGTCAGCCCTGGAAGGTCAGGCCGATTGGGATGATGCAATACACCGGTGGCGGCGATCACAACGTCAGCCTGGTCTGCTCGCCCACTCTTAGTGCGGATTTGCCAGCGCTCATTGATGAACTCACAGGAGGCGACCTCTTCCCCAAAACAGACCCTTTCCACGACCCCGTACTTCTTGGCGACGTTCTCAAAATAAGCTCGGATCTCGGGGCCTGGTGCGGAAACTTGGCTCCAGTTCGGATTCGGCTCAAACGAATAGGTGTAGAGATGCGCCGGCACGTCGCAGGCGAGCCCTGGATAGGTATTCGCGCGCCACGTACCGCCAAGCGTCCCAGCTTTTTCGTAAATGATGAAATCTGTATAGCCAGCTTCGCGCAATTTAATGGCAGAGAGAATTCCAGCCATGCCACCGCCAATAATAACAATGCGGAGGTCTCGCTTATCTTGAGCCTGATTCGTCATTTTGTGCTTCCTCTCTCCCGGTTTCAGGTCCGCTGCTAGCGCTGCAAATTCAGGGCCGCAATTTATTTCGCCTTTCCCGCTTATGCAGATTCTGTAGTGAGCCGGATTGCCTTGTCGCTGGCTCTTTTCGTCACAGCAACTTGATTCCGTTCGCTACACACACTGCGCAAGGAGATGCTTGTCGCTACCGAAAACCACGTCTGGGATGACGAAGTGCGACAACGCTGCCAGCGGTAGGCGCGATATTCGTGCGAAGAGCAGCAGCTTGATCAGAGGCACGACCTCGGAATTATGGGGAGCAGGAGGTGCGAGGCCATCTCGGCCTGATGAAATACCGTCTGACGTGCGGGTATTCCTTTCGCGCCCTCACCAAAGGGCTCGCCGGTATTGAGGTTGCGGTCGAAGCGCGGGAAGTTGCTGGAGCTGATTTCGAGCCGCACGCTGTGGCCAGGCAGGAAGACATTGCTGATCGCCCATAAATCGATCGTGAACAGATACGGCTTGCCGGCCTCCATCATCCGCGGGGCACTCGCGGACTCTCGATAGCGGGCGCGAATGATGCCGTCGAGAAGATTCTGGGCGTACCCGTTCGGATGTACGTCCACGAGCTTTGCGGTGAAGTCGGTATCGACCGCCGAAGACGCTGCCCAGAGGGCAACAGTCACAGGTCCGGTAATTTCAAGCGGCTGATCCAGCGGAGCGGACGTATAGACCAGTACATCCGGCCGCTCTTCCACTGGCCGTTGATCCTGCACACCGATATCGATAGCCAGATTGTTGCCCCCCAGGGATGGAACCGGATTATTAGGATCGTAGATGTAGGTATCGGCCTGTTCCAGGTTCGGCGGCACGGTGGAGAGCGCGCCGTCGCCACTTAGTGCATTGGCGCCCTTCTGGCTGTGGAGGTAATAGGGGACCTGTCGCAGATTGGGCGGTGGCCAGTCGGACAGCTCTTGCCAACGGTTCTCGCCGAGAGTGAAAATCGTAACGGGCGATTCGTCCATGGTTCCGTTGTCGATATCCTTGAGCCAGTAATCGAACCACCGCAACAAGGTCTCGTTAAGGTCAATCAGAGCGGCTGGTCCGAAATCGATATCGCCAGTGCCGCGGGAGCTGGGCACGTGATACGGGAGCAAATGGCCCCAAGGCCCAATTATCAGTCGCTGCCCGTCGCGCGCTTTCTGGTACTTACTCTTGCCTCTGATGCTGCAATAGGCGCTCGTGCCGCCTTCTCCAAAAATGTCATACCATGAAGTAACGTGCAGCATCGGCACGCTGACGCTCGCGGCGTGCCGGTTTACGTTTGCGCGGTACCAGTACTCACCGTCGTCGGCATGCGCGATGTGATCGGCGAAATACGGGGCGGTCTCCTTCAGAATCTCACCCCAGTCCTTGATGGGAAGGTGGCGATACCATTTTTCGGTGAGCGGAGTGAAGGCGTTCAAGCCGAACCGGGTTTCTCGAATAATGGGAAACTCGCCGCCTTCGACATACTCCCGGGCCTTATCGAAGAGATCATTGCGCTTTGCCCGCTTCAGGGTGTTAAGCCCCTTGAAGAGGGCATAAGGGACCATCCAGCCCCACATGGAAGCGCCGCCGGTATGGTAGATCCAGCTCGCGTGGTAGTCGGAGGACGCCGAGACGGGAGCCATCGCCTGCAGCGACGGCGGCATCGGATCGTTACATGCGATCATGTACTGCGTGAGACCGAGGTAAGACTGGCCCGTGGTGCCGACACGGCCATTGGACCAAGGCAGCCGTGCAGCCCATTCGACCGCGTCATAGCCGTCGGCAATTTCCTGGAAGATCGTGTCGTACTCGCCCTCTGATTCGAAACGGCCGCGACAGTCCTGTGTAATCGAGACATAGCCATACCGGGCGAAGAGGTACGTGGGACCATTGGGGTCGTCGTTCCCCTTCTTATTGTATGGCGTTCGACTGAGCAGGACCGGAAAACGTCCGGGTGCATCCGGACGGACCACATCCGCAAAGAGTGTGATGCCGTCCCGAGTTTTCATCGGAACACTTTTTTCGATTGCAACTTTATATGTTTTGCGCGCTTGAACGATCACGTGGTGGTCTCCAGAAGAGCAACATTATAATTGCGCCGTACCGCATTCAGCAGGAACGGCGGCAGTCCCGCTGAGTCGTCAAGGCAAGCCGTCAGGCCTCGCCCGTCCGCAGTTGACGGTTCCTCAAATGAATCATGCCGTCAAGCAAAAGGTCGAACGATCCCGAAGGAATTTTCGGCAGGGACAGCAGCTGAAGCCTTAAAATGCGGCATGCCGCGGCTTTTTCAGGGCAAGCACCAGCAGCAAAGCGGCCAGATTCAGAATCGCGCTCAGGACGAACGCGCCGTCATAGCTCTTGGTCGCATCGTACATATAGCCGGCGATGAGCGGACCAAACGCCGCCGGAGAGCCGGCCAAGGCAAACATGAAGCCGACAATAGCGCCGATCGCAATGCGACCGAAAAAGTCGCCGATGAGGGCCGGAAACAAGGCGGTGACTCCGCCGTAGGAAAATCCAAAGACGGCGGCAGCAGAATACAAGAGCCCAAGACCGGTACTGATTGTGAAGCCGAGAAATGACAGCGCTTGCAGGAACAAACACAGGCCAAGCGTGGGTACCCGACCCAAACGATCGGAGATCGTACCGATCGCAAGCCGTCCAGCGAATCCCGCGAAACCGATAACGCTGATCGTCATCGCGGCAAGGAAATGAGAAATGCCGAGATCAACCGCGAATGGGACGATATGAACCATCGGCATGAACACAACCAGCCATGTCAAGGTAAAGATGGCGTTCAGAAGCCAAAATGCGGAGGTGTGCTTGGCCTCGCTCAAGGTCCAGTTCTCGGTGACCGGAATGTCTTCGGTAACGGCGCTTGAATGCGGTTCCTTCGGCGCCAGCCCGTCGGGATGTAAGCCGATCTTTTCGGGATCGCGCACGATGAACGTTGCGCACGAGCAAATGCCGATGACAGCCAGCGAACCGAGAATCAGGTACGCACGGCGCCAGCCGTAAGACGAAATGAACATAGTCGCAAGCGGCGGAAAGATGAACATGCCAAAACTCGCGCCGCTTGAGGTGATGCTGAGTGCTAGTCCGCGCTTGAGGGTGAACCAACGCACAACCGTTGCATTACAGGGAACATAGGCCGCACTCATGCCTGACGCGGCTACGACACCGAGTACTACGTAGAGCTGCCACAACGCGTGGACCCCACTCATGAGCATTACGCCGGTGCCAAGGAGACCGCCTCCGACCGTGAGCACGATACGCGGCCCCAAACGATCGGTCAGGCGTCCGCTTACAATACCCAATGCGCTATAGACGAAAACGTACATCGAATACGGCAGAGAAAGGCTGCCGCGATTCCAGCCAGTATCGGCGGATATAAACGGCATGAACACCCCGAAGGTAAACTGGATGCCGTAGGCAATGCACAATATTGTGAACGCGCATGCGACCACCACCCAGCCATAGAAGAATCCTTGTCGTGGTGTGATGACTTGGGCGATAGCCGGGGCTTCATTGCCCGCCGATGGTAAGTTGCTCAAATCGGTGTCACTCGCAGCGATGGTTGAGTCCGGTACGATGCGCCCTTATCAATGCGATCACGGATCTGCAGATCGGTGTTGTCCGTGAGGTATGAGCAAAAATAACGGCGGGCGGAAGCACGATGTCCTTCCGCCCGCACGTTGTGATCTCGCGGCCGAAGTAGTGACTAAGCTGTAGCAGCAAGGGGACCGCGAATGAGTTTACCCGGCAGCGCGCCGGTATGCTCGTTGTTGCGCATCAGTACCTCGCCGTTGACGATCGTCGCCTTGATACCGACCGACTTCTGCTTGAGGCGGCGGGCGCCGGCGGGCAGATCGTACTCGAGCGTGGGCATCGTCGGTGAAATCGTCTCCGGATCGAAGATCGCAAGGTCAGCGAAGTTGCCCTCACGAATCATCCCGCGCCCCTGCAAGCCCCAGAAGGAAGCCAGCTCGAAAGTGATCTTACGGATCGCGTACTCAAGGGTCAGCGCCTGGCGCTCGCGCACCCAGTAGCCCAGCAGATGGGTCTGAATCGATGAGTCCATAATCTGCGACACATGCGCGCCGGAATCCGAGAAGGTCACGACTGAGCGCGGATGCCGCATCATGCCAAGCACAATGTCCTGGTCCTCGTTGACAATTGGCTGGATGAAAAACTGCTTCAGATGTTTTTCCAACGCGAGATCGATGAGCACCTCGAGCGGGTCTTTGTTCGCTTCCTTCGCGATCTGGGCGATGGATCGATAGGGCGGTAATGGCTTGTCGAGTAGAAAGAGGTAATCAAAATTGGGCTTGCGCGCCTCGGCGCCGATCGCGCGATCCGGCTTCGTCATGTACTCGCGGGCGGCTTCGAGCAACGCCCGGCGCGAGTCGGGATTGCGCAGCGCGGCCTCCTGCTCCGCGAGCGGTAGCTTGCGCATCTCGGACCAGACCGGCGTCTTGTCGAATGGCATCGCGGTCTCGAACGAGAGCAGCGAGCTGATCCAGCGGCTGGTCCCTTGCGCGAGCATCCTACCGCCCGCGGCGACGGTCTCGTCGATCATCTGAAAATACGGACGCCAAGTGTGCGGCGCTTTGCGCATCGATACGACGCCGAAGGTGGTCGGCACTCGGGTTTCGAGCGCGAGGCGCTGCAGGCGGCCCATGAAGTCGCGCATGCGCTCAGGGTCGCGCTCGATATCCTCCTGGGCGAGCTCGAAAACTCCAGCGCCAAGATCGCCCATCACGCCCACCAGCTCACTGACTTCATTCCAGTTGGCCAGACGGCTAGCGACCGGGCGGCTATCGGGCGTCTCATGATTGCGGTTGCGCGATGTACTGAAGCCCGCGGCGCCCGCTTTGATCGCGGCGCGCAACTCGCGCTTCATCGCGGCCAGGTCTTCCGAGGTCGCCTCGTCGGAGAAGGCCCGCTCGCCCATCACGTAGGTGCGCAGCGCCGAATGGCCCATATAGGCGGTATAGTTGATCCCTTTGGGGAGCCGGTCGACGGCGTCTAGATATTGCGGGAAGGTGTCCCACGACCATTTGATGCCGGCTTCCATCGCCTTGGGCGAGATGTCTTCGGCGCGCTCAAGGTTGCGGATCACACGCGCTTTGTCCTTCTCGGCGCAGGGGGCGAGCGAGAAGCCGCAGTTGCCCATCACGACGGTAGTGACGCCGTGCCAGCACGAACATGTGCCGAGCGCGTCCCAGAAGATCTGCGCGTCCATGTGGGTATGGCCATCGATGAAGCCGGGCGAAACAATGTGCCCTTCGGCGTCGATGACCTCTTTCGCCGAGTCGTTGATTTTTCCGATAGCGGCGATCCGCCCTTGCGCGATTGCGACGTCGGCGCGATAACGCGGCAGCCCGGAGCCATCTACCACGGTGCCGTTACGAATGATCAGATCGTATGACATGTTTCCTCCCGGGGTCGGGAACGACGCCCCAACGAGCGTCGAGCTTCCCGCCGCTTGATTTGTGCGTTTCTCGTATCGATCTTATCCGAGATTTTCGCGCGAAAGTAAAAGCTACCCGAACAGCCTCCGGTCGGTCACTTCTCGCCCGGCCTGACGGTGCTTGCCCCACGCGCGCTCATTTTTTGGCGCCGGGCAGATAATCGTCGAGCGGGACGCCGAGGCTGTTCAGCGCCCACGACACCAGGTTGTACTGGCCGACCGTAAACACCGCGTCCATCATCTGCTCCGTGTTGTAGCCCTCGGAGAGCGTTTTCCAGGTTTCGTCGGAGACCACGGAATTCTCGAACAGGTCGTCAGCGGCTTGAATCAGCGCGGCGTCGCGTTTATTCCATCCGGCCTTCGGCCCTTTGCCGATTCGATCGATTTCATCATCGGTGAGACCCACCGCTTTCGCGATCCGAACGTGTTGCTCAAATTCGTACGGCGCCTGGTTGAGCCATCCGATCCGCAGAATCAAGATCTCGCGCTCGCGCGGGGCTAAAGTCTGCTGGTCGGAGAGTATGTAGTTGGCGAACTTCGACCACGCGCGCGCAAGCTTGGGATGCTGCATCAGCACTCTGAAAATATTGACAACCTTGCCGTTGACCTGGGCGCGTTCGCCCAGTTCCCGGTCCTCGGCGCTGAGCGTCGAAAAATCGCGGAAGGGTACTCGCTGTTTTCGCTCGACCATGAGATTTCCTCCAATTTCTGATGCGCCCGCGGGCGCGGTGTGCGATCGGTCTTATGCATGGTTTTACGCGTGCCGGGTTCCAACGCGCAATCGCGACCTCCGCTACAAATCGACGGGGGGGGGCGAAGATTCCGGCCGCGGAAGAATCAAAAGCCGCGGATGCCCTTCGGCTCGACCAGAACCACGCGGACCAGCCCGGCCGCAGCGGGCGCGTGCAGCAGCGTGAACGCCACCAATGCGAATGCGATCGTGCACAAGGTTCGATGACCTCATCGCCAACGAGGAACTGCGCCTATTGCCCGCCGCTGAGGAGACTGTTGTTCAGTGAGGCGAGGGTCGCGGTTGCTGCGGAAACCGTACGGTCTTGATAGTATCGGCCATGGCCCAAAACAGCCGTCATAAAATACTCATCATTGGTGGTGGAACTGCCGGGCTCACTGTTGCGGCGCGGCTCAGACGCGCGGGTGAATCCGATGTCGCGATAATCGAACCGTCGGAGAAGCATTTCTATCAGCCGCTGTGGACGCTGGTCGGCGCGGGTGCGGTCCGCAGAGAGGCGACCGCGCGCTCGGAGAGCGATTACATCGCGCCGGGAGTGACATGGATCAAGGACTGGGCGTGTGAAATCTCTCCCGAGTCCAAATATGTCGCGACTCGTTCGGGTGCGCGCATCTCGTACGATTTCCTGATCGTCGCGCCGGGTCTCGAACTCAACTGGGAAGCCATTGCGGGCCTGCGCGAGGCGATCGGGAATGGTTCGGTATCAACCAACTATACCTACGAAAATGCCCCGCAAACCTGGGACCTGATTCGCAACTTCAAGGGCGGCACCGCGCTGTTCCATATGCCGGGGACGCCGATAAAATGCCCAGGCGCGCCGCAGAAAATCATGTACCTCGCGGCGGATCATTTTCGCAGGAACAAGATCTCCGCCAACGTCATCTACGGATCGGCCACTCCCTCGATTTATGGAGTCAAGGAGTACGCCGCGGTCCTCGACACGGTGGTCGGGCGCTATGGGATTGACGCACGGTTCAGTCATGACCTGGTGGAAATTCGACCGGATAAAAGAGAAGCGGTCTTCGTGCAGAAGGACGATCCCGCCAAGGCACGGGTCACGATCGGGTACGACATCCTGCACGTTGCGCCGCCGCAGATCGCGCCGGAATTCATCCGCAACAGCGCGCTGCCCGCGCAAGAACAGCCCGGACTCGGTTGGGTCGAGGTCGATCAATATACGCTTCAACACAAGCGTTATCCGAATGTATTTGCTTTGGGAGATGTCGCGAGTTCGCCCAACGCCAAGACTGGCGCGGCGGCACTCAAGCAGGCCCCGGTCGTCGTTAGCAATCTGCTCGCGGTGATGCGCGGTGCGTTGCCAATCGCGAAATACAACGGCTATGTCGCGTGTCCCATCACGACCGCGTACGGAAAGCTGCTGCTCTGCGAATTCGATTACACCGGCAAGCCGACTCCGACCATCCCCTTCATCAATACCGTCGCGGAGCGCTATGACACCTGGCTTTTGAAGCGCTACGGGTTGCCGTGGCTGTATTGGAACCTGATGCTGCGCGGCCGTGACGTGCCATTTCTGGGCGCGCGCGCTATCCGCAAGGCGGACGCAGCGAGGCGCGCGGAACAAGATGCGGCGGGTGGCGCTATGCCTACTGAAAACTCCGAAGTGGTGAAAAATCCCTAGTTTTGAGATCTACGCCATCGCTTACGACGGGTGTCCGCCATCGATCTACCCATGAGGGGTGTCGAGTCAAATCCGAGGCTCTGGGATGTCGAGTGTAGCCAACGAATACATGGGGACAGTAGACCAAGTCTCATCGGCGATTTCGCTGATGCTTTAGGTGACAGTAGGACTTGGTCTGCGGTGCTCAGGAGTGGCAATCGCCTTGGGCTAAAGCCGGGCTCGAAACTTGCTGGACAACAGATATTGGTGCGAATCTGACTCCAGGATTATGGAAATCTCGGGTAAGGAGGCTGCGTTATGAGCAAATGGAAGAAGGTCCTTTCGGGAATTATCGCTTTGATTATCGTTCTAGGTGTGGCCATGCCGATGAGGGCGTTCGCGGAGGATGCGGATTATCATCATCGCGGCCACCATCCTGAATACGGTGCCCGTGATCAAGACTACAGGCGTTACGACCATGCTTGGCGTTGGCACTGGAATCAAGACCATTACAGTGGATACATTCCGGCCAATGGTGAAGGGATGTTAAATCCGCGCAACCCGAACCTCTACTGGGCTTGCGATTCCGAAGGTCATCATTGCCATTGGGCGCCACGCTATTAACGTACCGCGTTACGAGCGCAGAACTTAAGCTTCGAATCAGCGATTGGTGCGGATGAATGCGGAAGTGCTCAGCCTATTGAGCAGGGCACTTCCCGCATCCGCAAGTGTCATCTTGCTTGAAGTAGCACGGCACAACGGGATTGGGCACGACGTGCAAGCCGGAAGGCGCGCGCCGAAGCGACGCGCGAGCGCAAGCCGAAGGCGGATAGCGGATGCAGGCGTTGAGCCGACGAGAACGAAAAGCTTTCCGAGGCCTGAGCCCTCCGTCACCACGTCAAGAACATGATCGCAACGGTTACTGCCATGACCAAGGTGGAGAGCCAGCCTACCACCCAAAGAGCTCGCGGCAGTGTGAATGCGCCCATAACCTTTGGCCGCATTGTCATGATCATCATGACGACCATCAAGGGAACGGCGACGACGCCGTTCAGCACCGCGCTCCAGAACAGTGCCTTAATCGGATCGAGGTCGATAAAGTTGATGAAGATGCCGATCAGCGTTGCCACGGCGATCGTCCCATAGAAGGCTTTCGCGTCGAGCGGCTGTCGCGCCAAGCCTGTCGACCAGTCGAGGGCCTCGCCGAGGGCATACGCGGCAGATCCCGCAAGGACAGGGATGGCAAGCATACCGGTACCGATGATGCCCGCGGCGAACACTGCAAAGGTGAAGATTCCCGCGATCGGCCGCAGGGCCTCGGCCGCCTGGGACGATGTCTGTATATCGGTGATGCCATGGACGTTCAGCGTCGCCGCGGTGGTAACAATGATGAAGAGGCTGATTAGATTTGAGAAACCCATCCCCACGTAAGTGTCGAGCCTGATGCGGTGCATCTCGCCCGGCGCCTGCTTTGGGGCCAGCATCAGCGGCTGCGCGCCGGGCTCCGTGCGCTCATCTTCGGCCTCCTCTGAAGCCTGCCAGAAGAACAGATAAGGACTGATCGTCGTCCCCAGTACGGCCACGATCGCAACGACGTAGTCCTTCTTCCACGAGAAACTCGGCACCAGGGTATCGTAGGCGACCTGACTCCACGGCACCTTCACCACCAGCACGGTGGCGACATACGCGAACAGCGACAGTGTTCCCCATTTCAGGATCGAGACGTAGCGCTCGTAGCGGGAGAAGATCTCAAGGCCTGCGCAAAGGACTGCGAACAGGACAACGTAGAGATGCGCCGAGCCGCCGACCAGCAGAAACAATGCATCGCCCATCCCCCCGAGATCGGCGCCGAGATTGATGATATTGGCTACCAGCAGCAGCCCGACGATCACGCGCAATACCCATGCCGGGTAGTGCATACGGATATTGCCGGCGATCCCATGCCCGGTAACCCGGCCGATGCGCGCGCTGATCTCTTGAATGGCCGCCATCAATGGATAGCTGAACAGCATGACCCACGTCATGCTGTAACCGAATTGGGCGCCGACCTGCGAATAGGTGGCGATGCCGCTTGGATCGTCGTCGGAGGCGCCGGTGATCAGGCCCGGGCCGAGGAAGGCGAGAAGCCCCCGCTGTGGCGCGCCACGTGGTGTCCGGTGACGCGCGATCCTCGCCGCAAGCGGCGCGGCGGGGTTGGTTCCACGGTAAGCAATATCGCTGCTGGCCATTCAAATTCACTCAAATTCGAAACAGCATAACGTTCAGCCGCGTTTGGCCCTCTGCGCGCTCGGCGGATGCCCCGGACGACGAATTCAATAATGAGCGGCACGGAAAGCGAGACGGCTCGAAGACGCGCATACTTTATGCCTATTCCGTCCACACTACGATGCGGAAAGCGACGGCACTTCCCCAGAGCTAATCCGGGATCGAGGAGTGGACACCTCATCGAGCGCTTAACGTCGGCCTGGATTGACGATGTCAGTTAAGGCAACGACCCACATGAGCGGTTTCCCATTGCAATTGCACCTTGCTATTGAAGGGCGAGCGCGGAAGAGCATGGAGAGGTCGGAGTGAATGTAAATCGCGCGATCAATATCGGTGACTTGCAAAAAATGGCGAAGCGGCGGCTGCCGCGTATGGTCTACGATTTTATCGAGGGCGGGGTCGAGGATGAACTGGGCATAGCGCGCAATGAGGCATCCTTCGATCGCGAAAGGCTGGTCCCTCGCTATCTGGTCGACGTTTCGCAGCGCGATCAATCCTGTGATCTATTTGACCGCAAATACGCGAGCCCGTTTGGCGTATCGGCGACCGGTCTGGCCGCGCTCTATCGCCCCGGCGCAGACCTGATGCTGGCGGAGGCGGCCGCCGCAGCGAACATCCCGTTTATGATGTCCGGATTGAGCACTGCCTCGATCGAGGCGGCCGCCAAGGTCGCGCCCGCTCACTCCTGGTATCAACTGTATGTCGCACGCGATCGTGAGATCACGCTGGACCTGATCCGGCGCGTGCGCGACGCCGGGTTTGGCACGCTGGTCCTCACGGTGGACGTGCCGGTATCGTCGAAGCGCGAGCGGAACCTGCGCAACGGCTTTGCGCTGCCGCCGAAGCTCACGGCGGCGACCATGCTGGATGCTCTGACGCATCCAGGATGGATCGCGGGCTATCTGCGTCACGGTATGCCGCGTTTCGAAAACTGGGCGCCGTATGCGCGAGCGAACTCGACCACTGCACAGATCAATGCCTTCGCCGCAAAGCAGGCGCCGGCCAGCAGCGTGACGTGGGAGCATCTCGAAGAGTTTCGCCAGCTCTGGCCGAGGCATTTGGTGGTCAAAGGCATTTTGCATCGTGACGACGCAATTCGCGCGGCACAAATCGGCGTCGACGGCATCATCGTGTCGAATCACGGAGGGCGGCAGCTTGATCAGGCACCGGCGCCGCTCGAGGTTCTGCCGGGCATCCGCGAGGCAGTGGGCGACAAGGTGACGCTGATCGTCGACGGCGGCGTGCGGCGTGGCGCCGATATCATCATGGCGCTATGCCACGGCGCGCGCTTCGTAATGGTCGGGCGCGCGACACTCTATGGCACGGTGGCCGGCGGCATCGAAGGTGCGCGCAAAGCAATCGCGATCCTGCGCGAAGAAATCGATCTGGTGCTGGGACAGATCGGCTGCCCGAAGGTCGCGGAACTCGACCAGAGCTTCCTGATGAGGGCACCGTGAGAAATGGTGCAGGCGCTAGTGTCCGACGGGGAAAGAAGTTGTTGAGGAACGCAAAACTATTATTTTCACTGAAACCTCGTGAGGTTTCAGACTTCCCGTTATCATTGTTCGACGTTGCTCGGAGAGGCGGCCAAGCCCTGCGTTTTTCCAGATAGTTCTCGATGACGGGAGCAGTGAGATCTCGGCGACGAAACTCAATCCGCACGCGATGTGAATGGAAGGAAGATAATTTCCATGGCGAAAATTCTCGAGGGCATCCGCGTATTCGACCTGACGATCGCGGCCGTCGGACCATGGGCAACGAAGCTGCTAGGCGCACTCGGCGCCGACGTGATCAAGGTCGAAGCGCCGGGCGGCGACCGCCTCTCGCACGCGGTGCCGCCGACGATCAAGGGAAGCTCGGTGCTCTACATTTCCGCGAATCATAACAAGCGGATGATCGAGCTCGACCTCAAGAAGGAAGCCGACCGTGCAATCGCGCTTAAGATCATCGAGCAGAGCGACGTGTTCGTGCAGAACATGCGACCGGGCGCGGTGGAGCGGCTCGGACTCGGCTACGACGTCGTCGCACAGGTTAATCCGCGGATGATTTATGTCGCGGCATCCGCCTATGGACGCATCGGGCCGATGGCGGGTGAGGCCGGGATCGATCCGACCGTGCAGGCATTTTGCGGTTGGTGCGGCATCACCGGGCCTGAGCATGGACGCGGCGAAATGTTCCGTCATCTCGCACATCTCGACCTGACGACCGCGACCACGATCACGCAGTCCGTGCTGCAGGCACTCATCGCGCGCGAGCGGACCGGCCGCGGCCAACTAATCGAAATCGAAATGCTGACGGCGGCAATGGCACTGCAGACGACGCGTCTGGCCGAATATTTCGCGACCGGCGAACAGCCGGCCCCGCTCGGCAGTGCCGCGGCCACGACCGCGCCGCATCAGGCGTTTGAGTGCGAGGATAGGAGATACATCGCCATTGGCGTTGAGCGCGACGAACAATGGTCCGGCTGCTGCGAGGCGCTCAAGCTCGCCGAGCTGATTTCCGATCCGCGCTTCGAGACGAATTCGCTAAGGGTCAAGCATCGCGCCGAGTTGATTCCGATCCTGGCGGAGCGCCTCAAGACGAAACCGGCGGCATGGTGGACGATGCGCCTGAACAACGAGCGCGTACCCAACGGGCCTTTCCTCACGTTCGAGGAGTTACGGCGCCATCCACAGGTCCTCGCAAACGGCCATATCGTCGAAATCGATACGCCGCATTGGGGCCGAATGTATGTCGATGGCCTGCCATGGAAGTTCGAGCGCGCACCGGCGGGTCCGATTCGCGCAGGTGGCAAGCCGGGAGAGCATACGGCTGAGTTGCTTACGGAGCTCGGGATCGTCGACGACCGTCGCGCCGGGGTGTCGAAATGACTCGCGCGGGAAGTCTCGACGGCATTCGCGTCATTGACCTTACGCAGGGTCTCTGTGGCCCCTTTTGCACGATGCAGCTCGGCGACGCCGGTGCCGAGGTCATCAAGATCGAGCCGCCCGCGGGCGATTTCGCGCGCCGAATGGGTCCGCCCTTCGTCGGGGACGAGAGCGCGGTTTTCCTCAGCCTCAATCGCAACAAGAAGAGCGTCGTGCTTGACCTCGAGACCTCGTTGGGCCGCCAAGCAACCGCGCTATTGGCGTGTGACGCCGATGTGATCGTCGAAGATTTGGGGCCCGGTGCGGCCGAAAAACTCGGCCTCGGTTATGCTCAGCTCCACGGCGCAAATAATAAGTTGGTTTGTTGCTCGATAACCCCGTTCGGCGAGAACGGTCCACTGCGTGATAGGCCGGGTTCCGAGCTGGTTGTGCAGGCGATGGCGGAATACACCGCGTCGCTTGGCCGAATCGGTGATCCGCCGATCCGCGTCGGCGCTGACATCGCGAGTCTCAACACTGGAATTTTCGCCGCGCAAGCGATTCTCGCAGCGCTGTTTGATCGGCTAAGAACCGGAGAAGGCCAACGCGTCGCGGTGAGTGAGTTCGGCTCGTTGCTGCATTTGCGGGGGATCATGTGGCACTCGATGAGCGATCCCGACGACTGGTATGGCTTCCATCTCGACCATTACACCAAGCCTCCTGATTCTGGCTATCAAGCGAAAAACGGGCCGCTCTACTTCATTCTGCGGCGCGGCAGCAATGAAGACTGGGATCGGTTGGTGATGGAACTCGGGATGGAGGAGGTACTCGCCGACCGGCGCTTCGCCGATTACGGACGTGCGGCGACCAGTATCGGGCGTTACGCCACCGAGGTGAAACCAATCTGGGAAAAGGCGTTCCGGAATCGCACTCGCGAGGAGATAATCGATCTTGTAAAGAGTGTCGGCGGCGATGCCGTGCCGATCATGGACTACCCGTCGCTGTTGGTCCATCCACAGGTGGCTGCGCTCGAAGCGATCTCGGAAATCGATCACCCAACCGCCGGCCGCTTCAAAACAGTGCGCCCGGTCGCACGATTTTCCGAAACGCCCGATTCCATTCGCCTCGCGCCGCCTATGCTGGGCCAGCATACCGAGGAGATCCTGCGGGCGGCGGGCCTCGGCTCCCTCTAGTTCATTTCGCGGGCGTTTCAGGTGCGCAGGCCAGCGGGCAGAAATGCCCGTATCCTCGGCGATCGAAAAGGCATAACGTAAGACGGTAATTTCTGGATTTACTTCCACCTGGAACCGGGAATAAGCCCGGATTTTCCGTTTGAGAGCTTCCCGGCAAACATCTACCCCCGAGCCACCCGTTGCTCGCTCTCGGCGCGTGCACCGAGCCGAGAGAACCATTTGAAGTATTCAATTCTTCGCGCGCTTAGACGGCCACCTGACGTAGCGGGAGACGCCGAGGAGCCGATTCGCGCGGAATTGTTCAGCATCGAGCGGCTCGAGCAGCATGGGGAGAGCCTCGCGGCGGCTCAACGTATCGCGGCGCGGCCGGGAACCAATCGACGGCTGACGAAACGGCTGAGCGACAATGGCCGGGTGCTGTTGGAAGCGTATCGTGCGATCGCGGCGTCGATTCGTGAGGAGAGCGCGATCACGCCAGCGGCGGAGTGGCTGGTCGATAACTTTCACGTGGTAGAGGAACAGATACGCGAGATCCGCAACGATCTTCCGCGGGGCTTTTACCGCGAGCTGCCCGAACTCGCTCAAGGACCGCTGAAAGGCTACCCCCGCGTGTTCGGAGTGGCATGGGCCTTCGTCGCCCATACCGATAGCCGCTTTGATCCACAAATGCTGATCCGATTTGTCAAGGCCTATCAGCGAGTGGAGCCTCTGACGATCGGTGAACTCTGGGCGGTCGCGATTACGCTGCGAATCGTGCTGGTGGAAAATTTGCGGCGCGCAGCCGATCTGATCGTCAGCAGCCGGGTTGCTCGTCAGGAAGCCGATACGCTAGCCGACCGGCTGCTCGGAGTCGGCAGTCGCCAGGCGGAAACACCGGAGACTGTCCTGCGGGGCCTCGGCCAAAGACCGTTGCTGCGGGCCTTTGCGGTGCAATTGGTTCAGCGTTTGCGCGATCAGGATCCAGCCGTGACGCCGGCGCTGCTATGGCTCGACCAACGTCTCGCGGTGCAGGGAACGACCGCCGATGAGATCGTCCGCTACGAACATAACCGGCAGGGCGCAATGAACGTGACGGTGCGCAATGCGATCACCAGCATGCGCGTGTTGTCGCAGGTGGATTGGCCGGAGCTTTTCGAGAGTGTCAGCCTGGTCGATGCGGCGCTGCGCGCCGACAGCGACTTCGCCGAAATGGATTTCGCCACCCGGGATCGTTACCGGCATGCGATCGAAGAGCTCGCGCGAGGGTCGGCGCATACGGAGCTCGAGGTGGCGCAATCGGCGATTGCGGCCGCCAGGCGCGCGGCCAGCGAGCCGGTGTGCGGCGAAGAGGCTGCCGCACGCCGCAAGCGGGAGCCCGGCTATTACCTCATCGCAAGCGGGCGGCGGGCGCTCGAGACGGAGATCGGATTCAACGTTCCGTTTCGTCAATGGCTCGGGCGCGCCAACACGGCCGCAGGAATTGTTGGCTATCTCGGAATCATCGCGATCGTCGTGGTGCTGATTACCGCATTGCCGTTGATCGCGGTGGCAAAGCTCGGCATCGGCGCAGGCCGGCTCGTCGAGCTCGCACTGCTGGCCTTCTTTCCGGCGTTGGATTTGAGCGTCGCGCTGGTGAACCGCCGCGTCACGAATCTTTTTGGCCCGAAGGTCCTTCCCGGACTTGAGCTTCGCGATGGTGTACCTTCGACCCTGCGCACAATAATCGTCGTGCCGACGCTGTTGACGACGGCGGCGGAACTTGAAGAGCAGATCGAGCGCCTCGAGGTTCATCATCTGGCGACTCCGGATGGCGATCTTCGCTTCGCTCTGCTCTCGGACTGGACCGACTGCGCAACTGAGCATGCGCCGGGTGACGACCAGATACTCGACGCGGCGGCCACGGGAATAGCGCGACTCAATCGGCTGTATGGTCCGGCGCCGGACGGGGATCGGTTCCTACTGCTCCATCGTCGGCGAATCTGGAACGAGGGGGAGGGAAAGTGGATCGGTTGGGAACGCAAGCGTGGGAAGCTGCACGAACTGAATCGATGGCTGCGCGGCGCGACTGACACAACATTCCTGTCCGTCGGCTCGCACATCCCGGTTGTGCCTCCGGGCGTCCGCTACGTGATCACGCTTGACGCGGATACGCGATTGCCGCGCGGAGCTGCCAAGCGCTTGGTCGGAAAGATGGCGCATCCGCTCAACCGTCCGTCGCTCGACCCGGCCTCCGGCCGCGTGATCGAGGGCTACGCGGTGCTACAGCCGCGCGTCACACCGTCGCTGCCGACGGGGCGCGAAGGGTCGCTCTTTCAGCACGTCTTTTCGAGCGCCAGCGGCATCGACCCGTATGCGGCAGCTGTCTCTGACGTGTACCAGGACCTCTTCGGTGAAGGTTCTTACAGCGGCAAGGGAATTTACGATGTGGACGTATTCGAAGCCGCCCTCGAAGGGCGGGTGCCCGACAGCACGCTTCTGAGTCACGACCTGCTCGAAGGGATTTTCGCGCGCGCCGGACTGGTCTCGGACATCGAGTTCGTCGAGGAATTCCCCGCGCGCTATGACGTCGCCGCGGCGCGACAGCATCGGTGGGCACGCGGCGATTGGCAATTACTTCCCTGGATAATCGGCCGCAGGCGTGCCGCAAAAGACGACCGGCGCCGAACGGCGATTCCGCTGATTGGCCGCTGGAAAATGATCGACAATCTGCGCCGGACCCTGTCGGCGCCCGCCACCTTCCTCGCGTTGCTGGCGGGCTGGACTCTCCCTCTACGAGCTGCCGCAATCTGGACCGTATTCATACTCGCTACGATCGCGATGCCCGCGCTGCTGCCGCTGCTGGCGGGGATCGTGCCACGACGGTTCGGGATCTCGAAACGGAGCCATCTGCGCGCCGTCGCTGCGGATTTAAAAGCGGCGCTGCTACAGACCACGTTTCAGATCGTGCTGCTCGCGCATCAGGCGTGGTTAATGGCGGACGCCATTGCGCGAACGCTGATGCGGCTCTTCGTGAGCCGTCGCCGCCTGCTCGAGTGGGTTACCGCCGCTCAGGCGAAATTTCGCGCCCGGCTCGATCTGCGTGGATCGTATCGGCAAATGGCCGGCGGCGTCGCTCTCGCGGTTGTGGCCCTCGTCGTTATGGCCCGCTACGGACGCGATTCGTGGACCTTCGCGACGCCCTTCGTGGTCCTCTGGATGCTGGCGCCGGCGGTCGCGCGATGGGCGAGTCTGCCGCCGCCTGTGGCGGGACCCAATCTGCCGTCTTCAACGCAGGCGCACGCACTCAGGCTCATCGCCCGCCGCACCTGGAGATTTTTCGAGACCTTCGTTACCGCCGCCGATCACATGTTACCGCCCGACAACTTCCAGGAAGAACCGAAACCTGTCGTAGCCCATCGGACATCGCCCACCAACCTCGGATTGTATCTGCTGTCGATCGCCGCGGCGCGCGATTTTGGCTGGCTGGGCACACTGGAAACGGCCGCGCGATTAGACGCGACACTCACGACTATGAATGGGCTCGAGCGCTTCCGCGGACACTTCTACAACTGGTACGACACGCAGGATCTGCGCCCGCTGGATCCCAAATATGTCTCGTCGGTCGATAGTGGAAATCTGGCGGGACACTTGATCGTTATTGGCAACGCCCTGCGGGAGATGGTGGCTGGTCCAGTTATCGGATCGGGATGGCGAACCGGGATCGAGGACGCGCTGGATATCACGCGTGAGTATATGCGCCTGATGGCCGACGGTCGGCGGACTGAAACCGTGACACGTGGGCATCTGGATGACGCTCTCACTGCGCTGTCCGTTTGGCTGCCAGGCGCTGCCACGACGCCCGCCGAGATCGCGGCGCGGTTGGCGGGTCTCGCGCTTGAAGCCCACACCGCTATCGACATCGCGCGGACGCTGAACCACGAACGAGGCGACGAAAGTAGCGTCGAGGTATTGAAGTGGGTAGCGGCGCTGCGGGATTCGATCCTGAGCCATCAGCGCGACGTCGAACAGTTAATGCCATGGGCGAAGCTCGCGGCCGATGCGACGCACCTCCCGGCACAGAAAGCTGAAATCGGAGGCGGTTCTCAGTGGGAGGCGGTCGGCCATCTATTCGAATCCGTCCCAACGATTGCCGATCTGCCGGTTCGCTGCGAAAAGGCGATCAGAGAACTGACTTGCTATCGATTGGCGCTGGTACGGCAAGCTCCTGGAGACGCTGCCGCGCTTGAGCGAGCCGACGCCCTGATTGAAGCGTTGGAGCTTTCCGCGCGGGCCGCGCGCGCATTCGGAGATCGCCTCGCGACGCTCGAGGAAATAGCAGCCGAAATGTTCGCCGGGATGGAGTTCGGCTTCCTCTTCGACCCCGTGCGGCAACTGCTCGCGATTGGATATCGCGTGGCGGAAGGCAGCCTCGATCCCAACTATTATGATCTGCTCGCCTCTGAAGCACGCCTGGCGAGCTTTGTCGCTATCGCCAAAGGCGATCTGCCCGCCCGGCACTGGTTTCGGCTCGGGCGCGACCTGACGCCCGTCGATCGAGGCTCCGCGCTGATCTCATGGTCGGGTTCGATGTTCGAGTACCTGATGCCATCGCTGGTGATGCGCGCGCCGGAGGAGAGCATACTCGCGCAGTCAAATCGCCTGGTGGTGCGCCGCCAGATCAAATATGGCGCCGAGCTTGGCGTGCCGTGGGGCGTTTCGGAATCCGCTTACAACGCCCGCGACCTGGACCTCACCTACCAGTACTCAAACTTTGGCGTCCCTGGACTGGGGCTCAAGCGTGGACTCAGCGAGAATGTCGTGATTGCCCCTTACGCGACGGGCCTGGCCGCAATGGTCGATGCCGATGCCGCCGCGCGAAACTTCGCTCGCCTGGCCCGGGCCGGCGGCCTCGGCGATTACGGCTTTTACGAAGCACTCGACTACACGCCGGCCCGCGTTCCCGAGGGTGAGGACGTGGCGATCGTTCGCGCCTACATGGCGCATCACCAGGGAATGACGCTGATCGCGATCGACGACGCTCTGCGCAATGGAGTGATGCGTGCCCGCTTTCATGCCGAGCCGACCATTCAGGCAACCGAACTCCTGCTTCAGGAACGAACTCCGCGCGACGTGCTGGTTGCGCGCCCCCGCGCGGAGGAGGTAAAGACCGCCGCCAACATCCGCGAAATCGTTGCGCCGATGCTACGGCGGTTCCGATCTGCGCAGGACGCAATTCCGCGGACGCACCTGCTCTCGAACGGCCGCTACGCAGTGATGATTACCGCAGCCGGTTCCGGTTATAGCCGTTGGCACGACCTGGCGGTCACCAGATGGCGGGAAGACGTTACCTGCGATCTATGGGGCACGTACGTCTTTCTGCGCGACGTGCGTAGCGGCGCGGTTTGGTCGGCGGGCTATCAGCCGACCGGCGTCGAGCCGGATAGTTACGAGGTGGTGTTCTCCGAGGATCGCGCCGAAATCACGCGGCGCGATGGGACGATCACGACCACCCTGGAGATCGCTGTCTCGCCGGAGGATGACGCCGAAGTTCGCCGCGTATCGATCTCGAATCTCGGCAACAACTATCGGGAGATCGAGCTGACCTCCTACGCGGAGGTCGTACTGGCACCACCCGACGCCGATGCCGCGCATCCAGCCTTCTCCAAATTGTTTGTACAGACGGAGTTTGTGGCTGACATCGGCGCGGTGATGGCGACGCGGCGGCTGCGGTCGCCGGGCGAAGCCCAGGTCTGGGCCGCTCACTTAGCCGTGGCGGAAGGCGAAACGGTCGGTGATTTGCAGTTCGAAACCGACCGGTCGGCTTTCCTTGGGCGTGCGCGCCCAATTCGAACACCAATCTCCGTGATCGACGGTCAGCCCCTTTCCGAAACAGTCGGCGCTGTACTCGATCCGATCTTTAGCCTTCGCCGCCGTGTGAGAATTCCGCCGGGCGGCCGGTCGCGCGTCGCATTCTGGACCATGATTGCTCCCTCTCGAATCGAAGCGCTGGACCTCGCGGACAAGCATCAGGACATCACGGCTTTCGAGCGCGCGGTTACGTTGGCCTGGACGCAGGCGCAGGTGCAGCTACGCCATCTCGGCATCAGTCCCGAGGAAGCGCATCTATTCCAACGCGTCGCCAATCACATGATCTATGCCAACCCTGCGTTGCGGCCTTCATCGGAAGTGCTCAAGCGCAGCACTGGTGGACCCTCAACGCTATGGGCTCACGGAATTTCAGGCGATCTGCCAATCGTGCTGGTCCGAATCGATGAAATAGAGGATCGAGAGATCGTGCGGCAGTTGGTTCGCGCTCAGGAATACTGGCGGATGAAGCGACTTGACGCCGATCTCGTAATTCTGAACGACCGACCTTCGTCGTACGCACAGGACCTGCAGGCGTCATTGGAGGCACTGGTGCGCGCGAACCAGTTGCGGCCGCCGGCGGATGGAGAAGCGGCGCGGGGAGCGGTCTTCGTCCTGCGCTCGGATCTGATTCCGGTCGAGGCGCGAAACCTGCTCCAGACCACCGCGCGCGCGGTCCTGCTGGGCCGGAATGGAAGCCTGTTCGAGCAGGTAAACCGCCTGGAGGAATCCGCCGGCGCCAGCGCCGTCGCATCAACGCCGAAACACGAGGCAGCGCCGCCGGCGAACGAACCGGTGAAGAATATGGCGCCACCGGCGAGTCTCGAGTTCTTCAACGGCCTCGGCGGCTTCGCCCTCGAGGGGCGGGAATATGTGACGATCCTTAAAGACGGCCAATGGACGCCGGCGCCATGGGTGAATGTGATTTCCAATCCCTCGTTCGGCTTCCAGGTGGCAACCACCGGCTCGGGTTACACCTGGTCGATCAACAGCCGCGAGAATCAGATCAGTCCCTGGTCGAACGATCCCGTTTCAGACACTCCAGGTGAAGTTTTCTATGTTCGTGACGAAGACTCGGGAGAGCTCTGGAGTCCCACGGCGCTCCCGATTCGTGAGGCTTCGCCATACGTCGTCAGCCATGGCCAAGGCTACAGCCGTTTCGAGCACACTTCGCATGGAATCTCGCTCGAGCTTCTGCAATTCGTGCCCGCCGACGATCCGATCAAGATTTCACGGCTGAAGATCCGAAATCTCTCGGCGCGATCGCGGCGGCTGTCGGTCAGCGCGTATGTGGAGTGGGTGCTCGGCGCTTCGCGCGTCACTTCCGCGCCCCACGTCGTCACGGAAATCGATTCGGACACCGGAGCGATGCTCGCGCGGAACCCATGGAGCAGCGATTACGGCGATCGCGTCGCCTTTGCCGACCTCGCGGGTAGGCAGACCGCCTGGACCGGTGACCGCACGGAATTCCTCGGCCGCAACGGCGCGACGGACTTTCCAGCCGCGCTCGCACGTACGGCGCCGCTCTCCAATCGGGTCGGCGCCGGACTCGATCCCTGCGGCGTTCTGCAAACTCACTTTCGACTCGAACCGAACGGCGGTAACGAAATCGTCTTTTTTCTCGGCGAGACGGCGACCAGGGCGGAGTCGCTTGCCTTGATCGAGCGCTACCGAAGCACCGACCTGGATTTGGTTTTGCGCGCCGTTCTCCAGCAGTGGGACCAAATCCTTGGTGCGGTTCAAGTAAAGACCCCCGACCGCTCGATGGACATTCTGATGAACCGCTGGCTGCTGTATCAGACTCTTGCGTGCCGCGTGTGGGCGCGGTCGGCGTTCTACCAGGCGAGCGGCGCCTATGGCTTTCGCGATCAACTGCAAGACGTGACGGCCCTCACCATATCGAAGCCTGAAGTGACGCGAGAGCATCTGTTGCGCGCCGCGGCCCAGCAATTCGTCGAGGGTGACGTCCAACATTGGTGGCTTCCACCTGCAGGCAGTGGGGTCCGTACCAGGATCTCCGACGACCGCATATGGTTGCCCTATAGCGCCGCCCGCTATGTCGAGGTCACAGGCGACTTAGCGGTGCTCGACGAGATGGTCCCCTTTGTGGAAGGTCCGGCCCTGCTGGCGGACCAGCACGAATCGTACTTTCAGCCGACAGTTTCCACGCAACGCGTCAGTTTGTTCGAACATTGCGCGCGGGCCCTCGATGCGAGTCTCGCGGTGGGCAGCCACAGCCTGCCCCTAATCGGCACGGGCGACTGGAACGATGGGATGAACCGAGTCGGCGAGAAGGGCAAGGGCGAGAGTGTTTGGCTGGGCTGGTTCCTTTACTTCACGCTTTCGGACTTCGCTCACCTGGCGGATGATCGCGGCGAGTGTGCGCGCGCTGCGAACTGGAGGCAGCACGCGGCTGCACTCAAGTTATCTCTTGAACGAGACGGCTGGGATGGCGCGTGGTACAGGAGGGGATATTTCGACGACGGTTCACCGCTTGGCTCGGCTTCAAACAGCGAATGTCGAATCGATGCGATCGCGCAATCGTGGGCAGTGATTTCCGGTGCCGCCGATCCGGCTCACGGTGCGGCGGGGATGGCGGCGGCGGACGAATACCTGGTCCGGCGCAATGACCAATTGGCCCTGCTCTTCACCCCACCGTTCGATCAGGCGCCGCTTGACCCTGGTTACATCAAAGGATACCCGCCCGGAATCCGGGAAAACGGCGGGCAGTACACGCACGCTGCAATCTGGTCGGTGCTCGCTTGGGCGATGCTTGGCGAAGGAGACAAAGCCACCGAACTGTTCTTAATGTTGAATCCTATCAATCATGCGAGCACGCGCGCCGGCATTCATCGCTACAAAGTGGAACCTTACGTGGTTTCCGCCGACATCTATGCTGTGGCTCCGCACATCGGCCGTGGCGGATGGACCTGGTACACCGGCTCAGCCGGGTGGATGTATCGTGCTGGTCTCGAATCGATACTGGGATTTCGCCTGCGGGGATCGACGCTGGTCATCGATCCGTGCATTCCGAGGGCGTGGCCACGCTTCGAAGTGGTCTTCCAATACCATTCCGCGCGTTACGAGATAGCGGTCGAAAATCCTCGCGGTGTGAGTCGAGGTGTTTCGCAAGTGACGTGCGACGCCAAAGTACTGCCACAAGGTGCGGGGATTCCGCTGGTGGACGGTGGGACCCATAGGGTGTGCGTAACGCTCGGATGATCGTTTGTTCGATGGGAAGCTATCTGCGGAATCGATTAGACCGTGGTGCGCTACGGTCGACCGGGACGGTTTCTGCATCGGTCATCGTTTCCTAGCCCCTCATCTTGCGAAACTGCTCGACGGGTAATACCGAAAATCCAGCCATAAGTCACTTTGACGAGAGTGAATGCCCCGTTACTTATCTGTGCCTGTCAAATCTCATACGGTTAGAAATAAATCGGGCGGTCCCCTTTCCCCCTCGCGAAAACCCTTGTATGACAAAAATCTCACGACGCTCGAGCATAACGGGGGCGGTGCACGCGAGCGGGGCATTTCTCGCTCCCTTTTGAAAGGAGGAGGACCAGTAGAGATGAGCCGGTATCAGGTCGACAAGCTCCTGCGCGATCTTCGGCGCGACCAGCCATTGGCAGCGCGTTTTCGCACTAATATCGAGACCGTGCTGGATGACTATAAGCTCGACGCCGAGGAGCGCGAGCTGCTCAAGCACTGGGAAATCCGCGCGCTTTATGATCGAGGGGTTAATCCGCTATTGCTGCTGTTGGCCCATGGGCCCGCCGCCGGCAAGAGCATGCAGGAATATGCCGCGGCGATGAACCCGAAAGATCGCCCGCCAGGAGAATGACCATGGGAGAGGTAGTTGCAGGCATCGCCTGCTCGCATGTTCCCTTCATGGCGTCGCCGAAACAATGGGAGCGTCTGCCCGAGGCTGAGCGGGCACATCTGCGGGGCGGCTTCGAGCGTGCGCGCAAGATTCTCGAAGACGCGCGCCCGGACGTTCTCATCACATTCGCCGACGACCATTTCGACCGCTGCTTTTACGACAATCTTCCGGCCTTTCTGGTTGGCATCGGCGAGGAGGCGGTGGGGCCGGCTGTCGCGGGGTTCGATATCCCCAATGTGCGGCTGCCGATCGCCAGCAAGCTCGCGCGGTTTATTGTGCGTGAGGGGCTCGAAGGAGGCGTTGACTTCGCCTTTTCCGAGGAGCTGGCGCTCGACCATGCGGAAATTGCACCGATGATGCATCTGACGCCGCGCTGGGACGTCCCGATCATTCCGATCGTGGTGAACGCGTTCGCACCGCCGATGCCGTCGCCCAAGCGCTGCTTCGACGTCGGCGCTTTTGTCGGTCGATGTATCGAGCGGTGGCCAGAGCGGACGCGCGTCGCTTTTCTAGGCACGGGCGGCCTTTCGCATTGGGTGGGACCTCCGCAAACGGGCAAGATCAACGAGCAGTTCGACCGCTGGTTTCTGGAATGCCTGAGCCAACGCAGAATTGAGGAGGCAACAGGTCGTTACGCTCGATACGAAGATCTGGAAGCCGTCGCCGGCAACGGCGGCCATGAGATCCGCGACTGGCTTGCCGTGGCGGGCGCGATGCCGCAGCGGCTACGGCCCGAGGTGCTTGCGTACGAGCCGTTGAAACCATGGTCCACAGGAACCGGCATCATGGCCTGGTCGTCATAGCAGCACGATTGGTGCACCACGAGCGGCTCAATCTTGCCCGGAGTTGCGGGATCGACTACAATTTTCGATTCTTCCAAGGAGACGCAGCAGGCCATCGAGGATGGTGATCGGATGAGGGGGACATCCAGGTACGAAGAGGTCGACTGGAAGCACATTGTTCGCGCCGTTGAGAACCTCGGGATGATCGCGGAATGGACCGCCTGAGATCGCACAGGCGCCGACCGCTATCACAATCTTCGGCTCCGGTATCGCCGAATATGTTTTTTCAAGAGCCAAGCGCATGTTTTGAGTGATGGCACCGGTAATCAGAAGTCCGTCCGCATGGCGCGGGGACGCCACAAACTGAATGCCGAATCTGCCGAGATCGAACACTACGGTATTTAGAACATTGACGTCCGCCTCGCATCCGTTGCATCCGCCGGCGCTGACCTGTCGGAGTTTGAGAGACCGCCCAAGGATCCGGTGGCTTTGTTCAGCGAGACGACTCGCTAGTCGCAGCGTTTCACCTTCGGCTAAGACCAGATCGTTCCGATTGCTCGTCGCGAGTCGATATTGCTGGCCGAAGCTGATCGCTCCTTCGGGACATGCGTTGGCACACTCTGGGCAGAACAGACAGCGCCCGAGATCGATTTGCAAACCTCCGGCGCTGGTAATTGCGTCGGTTGGGCAGGCATCAGCGCAACTCGTGCAACCCGAGGGACATCGTGTCTGATCCAGGATGGGTAGGCCGCGGAATCTTTCCGGCAAAACCGGTTCAATTTCAGGGAACGGCACCGTGCGTTTGCCCTGACGTAATCGAGTGAGTAGCAGGCTCGGCACTGGTAATCCTCAGAGATCGTGACCGCAATACGACAGATTGAAGCTCTTGTTGCACAGCGGGAAATCGGAGATCTGTTGGTTGCGCATTGCAATCGCGAGTCCCATCCAATTGTGGAACGAGGGATCGATTATCTTATAACGTGCAAAGCGCCCGTGGGCGTCAGTGATCGCGACGTGGCAAATTTCTCCACGCCACCCTTCGACGAAAGATACAACAAGATGATCGGGAAGTGGCGGCCCTGCTGACGACAGGATAGAGCCCTCGGGCATAGAGGCGAGTTGCTCTCGAAGGAATGCACCCGATCGCTGGATTTCGAGCCATCGCACCCACGCCCGCGCAAAGACATCGCCGCTGTGCCATTTCGAGATCGGAATCTGTGCGAATCTGAAAATACCGCTGGGAAAGTCTTGTCTGACGTCCCGCTCGACACCGCAAGCACGCGCCGCCGGGCCCACTAGCCCAAGCGTCTCACAGGTTTCTCGCGTTAAGGTCCCCGTGTGCTCGAAACGCGCCTGAACCGATGATGCGTCCCATAGCAGCGCGACCGCATCCTCAACGTCCTTCAAGGCCGCTTCCAATCGCTCCTGTAACTTGACGACGAGCTGGCTATCCAAATCAAATCCAACCCCGCCGGGTCTGATCAAGCCCCGGCCGAAGCGACTTCCGCACAGTGCGGCCGTCAAGTTGAGGAAGTCGCCGCGAATCCGGCCGCAATACGCTGCGGCCGGAAGATAGCCGGCGTCTCCCGCCAGAGCACCGAGGTCGCCGGTATGGTTTGCGAGCCGCTCGAGCTCTAATGCTACTCCACGCAGCACTTGCGCCCGGGCTGAGACCGCAGTGCCGCCCAAGGCTTCGATTGCTTCGCAATACGCAGTCGAATGTCCGATCGACGTGTCGCCGCATAGCGTTTCCATCAAATGGATGGTTCGCTTGCCGGGTCCCGCCACGAGCGCCTGTTCAACTCCTCTATGCTGGTAACCGAGGGATATCTCCAGATGAAAAACTTCTTCACCATGACACTGGAAACGGAAATGGCCAGGCTCGATGATTCCCGCGTGCACGGGGCCTACCGCGACTTCGTGAACCTCTTCCCCGGCCATCGCGAAGAAATCAGTAACGCCCGCTTTTGGCGCCGGAGACAAACGGTCCCCGGGCCGATATGGTGCGTGAAATCGAATCGGCTTCAACCACGGATGCCCTTGCGGATGAACCAGCCATTGCTCGGCGATTTCACGTTCGAACCAATGGGCTTGCGGGCATTCCAGCGTGAGGCAGGGGTACGACTTTTCCACGACTGTCCTGAGGATGGAGATGCTATTCGTCGCCGAGTCAGCCACAACGGCAATCAATTGAACGTGCTGATTCTGGGCGGGCATCCCGAACAGCGCCGCCAATGAGGAGCCGCTTCTCACGGCGGAGAGAATCGCCGCTCTGAACTCGACAATCGACAGGTCGGGAACGTTGCGAAGCGGAATCGGCTGGCCGCTGTGGAATAGTGAAAGAGCTGGTGCCATGCTCAACGCTGACCAAGCAGCCGTGCGGCTTCCTGAATTGTCCGGGTCAGGAAAGCAGGAACGTAGATACCCATCAGCAGAATTGCGCCACCAAGTGTTGCTGGCACCGCAGTTAGCGCGACACTTCGGCCGGCAGGAACGACGACATCCTTGTCCGGAGTGCCCTGTGCCATACCAAGCACCGGCGTAGCCATTCCTGCCAGAATGATCGCCAAAAGAACCAGATAAGCAATCGCAACGAAAAACCGGCTTTGGTCCAGCGCAGCCTTCAAGATCGTGAATTCACTCAGGAACGGACCGAATGGCGGCGAGCCTGTGATCGCAAGAAAGCCCAATACCCACAGCAGACCGGATACCGGCAACACCTGCAAAGCTCCAGTGACATTTTTCGTAGTCTTCGTATGGTAAACAGCCAGGAGATTTCCAGCGACCATGAACAGCATCACCTTAGTCAGCGAATGATTGATCACGTGGAGCATCGCGCCAAACATACCTGCGCCGCCGAGTCCCACGCCCACTGCCAAAATGCCCATATGCTCAACGCTCGAATATGCAAGCATGCGTTTGTAGTCAGTCTGGCCGGTGATGAATACCGCAGCCACCGCCATCGAGAGCAGGCCGAGGACGAGCAGTAACCGTTCGCTGAAATCAGCCAGGCCGCTCGCAAGGCAGATTTGGTGAATTCTGAGAATCCCGAGAAACGCACAATTCAGCAAAGCTCCCGAAAGCAACGCCGACGCCACCGAAGGCGCCTCGCTGTGAGCGTCCGGCAGCCACGTATGAAACGGGGCGAGCCCCATCTTGGTGCCGTAGCCGACCAGCATCAGCACAAACGCCGCTTTGAGCCAGAGTGGATTCAAATGCGGCGCCTCAGAAAGCAGATCTTTCAGAACCAAGGAGACTGCGGCGGTCCCGGGACTACTGGAGGCAACGGCAAGAAAAAAAATTCCCAGCAGCGCCAGCGCGATTCCAACGGAGCAAATGAGCAAATATTTCCACGTCGCCTCCAGCGAGCGATGATGCCGATGGAAGTAAATCAGCGGAGCACTGGCCAGGGTTGTCGCTTCGACCGCCACCCAAAGAAGTGCCAAGTGCTGGCTCAGGGTGACCAGAGTCATCGCGGCAAGAAAGAGCAGCAGGCACCCCGTGAAGCTCGCCTCACGTGCGTTGGAAAAAAGGAATCCCTCTTCGACGTCGGAGTGCGACTGATCGCGTTCCTCGCGCAGATATGCAACTGCGTAAAAGCTTGAAGCCAGGAAGAGTAAACTGGTGAGCGTCAGGAACAACCGGCCGAGCGCGTCTTCAGCGAGCCAACCGCCAAGAGCGGGCGCAGGTGGCACCATCCAGGTTACAACGCTCAACGCGAATTGCACGACCGCGGAGGAGACAAGGAGTCCGCGGCGCAGCGGATCGGACCCGATGAAGAATGCGACTGCACCTGCCAGCGCCGGAATCAATACCAGTAGTACGATCATCGAACCCGGTCGGAGAGAGTTACGGGCCGGTCGGTATCGATATGATCAAACTGGCGACTGATATGAAAGATCGCGATGCCCATAACAAACACCCCTACAAACACGTCAAGTAAAATTCCCAGCTCCACGAGGATAGGCATATCCAATGCAACTGCAGCCCCAAATGCATATACGCCATTCTCCAGAGTGAGGTAGCCCAGCACCTGGGTAATTGCCTTGCTCCGCGTAACTAGCAGAACAAGGCCCACCAGGCAGGTAAAAAACGCCGCTGGCACCAACAAGAAAGAAGCAGGTTGCTTGGGAAGCGGCAGTCGCTCACCCAGCCATAGCGAAACCCCAAGTGCTATCGCTCCGATAATGACCGATAGGTTGTAGCCGATGAGGGGTTCGATCTCGCGAACGGTATCCGCGTCGCGCATGGCCCGAATGAGTAGCCATGGCAACAGGAATCCCTTAACCGCGGCGCTGGTTAGCGGAAGCAGCACGCCGACAATCGATAGCTTCCCATCCTGCGCAGCGATGGCTAGGAGACCCAGCAGTATTCCCTGAATCGCGACGGCGCGGATACAGGCAACCAGCCGGCTGGATGCCAGCAGCATAAAGCCGGTCAGCACCAGGAAGACCAGAATTGCATTTTCAAACTGGCTCATGGGCTCATCTTTGAACCAGCGCGAGAGCGAGACCGGACAGTACAGTGGCGGCGATCAACAGTTGCGTTATGCGAAGCAATCGCAAACGCGCCATCGAAGATTCGATGATCCCGGTTACTACTGCCAGACCCAGCATTCCGGCAATCGCAAAGCCGCCGTCGAGCAGCGGACTACCTGAATGCCATGGGACGGCGATCGCGATTATGACAGTGCCCAGGAGCCACATTTTGAGTGCCGCTGCATATTGGATCATTGCGAAATCAGGGCCGCTGTGGTCGAGCACCATAACCTCATGAATCATGGTCAACTCCAGATGCGTTGTGGGATCGTCCACCGGAATACGAGCATTCTCCGCAAGGAAAACCACACCCAGACTTGCGATTGTGAGACCGAGTGCCGGCGCGGCTCGCATCCACATGCCGGTCGAAATCGATGCGAGCATGGAAGTGAGCGAAAGACTTCCAGTCTGCCGGGCCAACGCCGCCAATCCCAGGAAAAGAGCGGGTTCCGCGAGTGCCGAGAAGGTGACCTCGCGGCTGGCGCCCATTGCTTCAAAGCTCGAACCCGTGTCCAGCGCAGCGAGGACAGTGAAGAACCGAGCAAGTGCCAGAAGATATGCGACCACGACGAGGTCGCCCGCAAACGGCGCGAACGCCGGAAAAGCTCCGAAAGGAAGTAGCGCAACGGCGCAAATCATGGACGCCAGACCCACTACCGGTCCCGCCCGGAAGATCCATGTCGTCGTCTCACTATATACGGCGCCTTTTTGCAACAACTTCCAGAGGTCGTGGTAGGTCTGCAAGAGCGGCTGGCCGATGCGACCGCCGGCGACGGCCTTGGTGCGATTGATAACCCCCTGTATGAAAGGAGCGAGCACCATCGCCAGCAGCAATGGAGATGATGATCGGATGCCCATGCGTTATGCGAGCTGCCAGAGCAGGAGCAGGAGGAGCGTGACGGCGATATACAAGATGTAAAGCTGAACCTTGCCTTGCTGCAGCGGTCGCAGCAGCGAGAGGTCGCGGCCGATGGCGCGGAATAGCGGCCGAAAAATATATTCCTGATATGGATCGGGAGTCTCGGTAGCAAGACTGGCCTCCTTCGGAAAGAAGCCACGCGGCGCGACCAGAACGCGGCGTGTCTGCAGCAGCAAGTCGAAGGTGTCCGTCAAAGGTTGCGCGAAGGACGACGCACTATACTGCATTCGCTGCGACGGTTCGACATAGCCACAATCCCAGGTCACATTCGTGGAGACCGATCGGTTGGAAAGCAGGATCGCGCGGCCCAAGGCGAGGAGCGCTGCTATGCCGACCAGCGCTCCACCGGTAATGCTCACAAAGGCAACCGAGTGGGCGGCGGCCGAGAGGCTGGTACTGACGATCGCCGCCGACAGTCCCGTCACTTCCGAAATCAGCGGAGCCAGCGAATACACTACCTTCGCGCCGAGCATACCGATCAGTATGCATGCAGCCGCCAGTACGAAACCGGGGAGCACCATGGCAAGCCCGACCTCGTGCGCTTGCTCGGCATGCGCGCTTCGCGGGTGACCGAGAAAAACGATACCGAAAGCCTTGGTGAAGCAGGCCGCCGTCAAGCCTCCGATCAATGCGAGTCCGGCGATGGTTGCCAGCATCGGTACACTGTTGGCCCCGCCGAGCGACAGCGCTCCCTTGAAGCTCGCCAGATAGATTAGAAACTCGCTGATGAAGCCGTTTAGCGGCGGGAGACCTGAAATCGCCGCCGCGCCTATCAGGAAGATCCCGCCGGTACGTGGCATTCGCCGCAGCAGGCCCCCGAGTTCATCGATATTCCTCGTATGTGTACTGTGAGCAACGTTGCCCGCGGCGAGAAAGAGCATTCCCTTGAATACGGAATGGTTGAGGACGTGCAGGAAGGCTCCGGCAAATCCGATCACGGAAACCGCCGGCATCCCATTAGCCAGTCCAATCAAGCCGACGCCCAAGCCCAGTGCGACGATCCCGGCATTTTCGACAGAGCTATAAGCCAGCAACCGTTTCAGGTCTTGCTGCGCCAATGCGAGCAGGACGCCGATTACCCCCGAGGAGAGACCGATTACGCACAGGACCCATCCCCACCAAGCCTGAGGCGCGCCCAGAAGCATCATGACGCGAACCAGGCCATAGATTCCGGTCTTGATCATCACAGCCGACATCACGGCAGACACGTGACTCGGCGCGGCTGGGTGCGCTTCGGGAAGCCATACGTGAAGCGGGATGAAGCCTGCTTTGGTTCCAAATCCGAGCAGCGCCAGCACGAACAGAAATCCGGCGCCTGAAGAAGCCGAAAACCGATCAAAATCCAAAGATCCGTTTGCTCTGCCGAGCAGGAGAAAAAGCACCAGCAGAAAGGCAGTGCCGATGTGGCTGGCGATCAGATAGATCCATCCGGCTTGGCGCGTGCTTTCCTTTTCGTCTTCGAAGGTCACCAGGAAGAACGAGGACAGCGCCATCATTTCCCACGCCATGAGAAAAAGGACGCCGTTGCGTGCGAGGATCACGAGTACCATGCTGGCGACCAGCAGATTGAAAAAAAACCACGATGGAGCGAGCGCCTTCCTGTCGCGATATTCCTCCAGGTAGTCGGCGCCATAAATCGCAGCCAACGCGCACAGCAGGAAAACAGGAATCAGAAAGAAACCGGACAGGGGATCGAGTTCGAGAAAAAAGCTGCCATACGGCACGTCCCACGCCACCCGCAGCGACTGCGCCGGTGCTCCCAGCACCACGCGCACAGCAGGAATGATTCCGCATAGCGAGCCGACAAGGGTTCCCCCGACGCCGAAAAACGTCAGCCAGCGTCGACGATTTGCAAAGACGAGCGCCCCCGTTGCACCGACCGCGAAGGCCAGCAGTGATGCCACCAGCGCAGGCATAAATCAGGCGTCGTCCTCGGCTTCGACGTCCCGTTCCTTGAGCGCGCGCTCGACGCGCTCAAACTCGGCCAGGATTTCGTCCCGCGACGCACGACGCACGAGCGCGGCCTTCAACTGCGAGTCGTGTAATGCGAATGAAAGCCGAGACAGCAGATGAAGATGCATGCGGGCGGTTGGGCTGATTAGCAGGAAAATCGCGAATACGGGCTGGCCGTCAAAAGCGCCGAAATCGACCGGGTTCTCTAGAAAGCACAGCGAGATCGCCGGCCTCGAGGCGTTCAAAAGGATCGGTCTGCGGACGTGAGGGATTGCGATGCCCTCACCTATGGCTGTTGAACCGAGCATCTCGCGCGCCAGCAGGAGCTGCGCGAGCGTTTCTCGATCACTGTTCGACGGCAGCGCCAAGCTGTTCACAATTGCACGCAGAACTGCCGGCTTATCGCTGCCCTGAAGTCGGTAAAAGATGCCGCCGGCGCCCAGCGCGTCCACCAATCGCGACGTCGGAACCTCGACGGAAGATGGCGCTGCGAAGATTTCCGCCGGGATGTCTATCTCGCGCGAGGCCGTCCGCTCCAGCAGATCGCTCCGATGCAATCGGTATTGATCATTGACGCGATCGGCTCGGAGGATGCCGTGCTTGATCCAGTCGTAAACCCGCTTCTCCGAGACCTTTAGCAGTTTCGACACTTCCCTGACGTTCAATTGCATGGGGACAGGCGGCACAATAACGTAAGTTTTTGCATTTCTCAGAACTTTGACGTAATCTAACCACGGTGTCAAACATTGACCGTAAAAGAACGGAAGATTCTTCCAACTCATTCGATAGGTTGATGACCGTTCGCCAACTCGCCGATTACCTGAACTTAAACGAGCGCACCGTGCTTAAATTGGTCTCCGAGGGAGAGTTACCCGGAGTCAAAATCGGAAATCAGTGGCGGTTCCGCAAGGCGATGCTCGACGCTTGGCTCGACGATCAAATGCTGGGAGTTACGCCACGCAGCGTCGACCTTCCAAGGGGCGCGCCTGCAGCGCGCAGAATGCTAAATCTCGCGAGTTGTTTTCAACCAAGCCAGATAGTTCCTGACCTGGAGGCCAAGACCAAAAACGGAGTCATAGAGGAACTCGCGAATCTTGCTAGCCAGCTGAATTTGGTGAGGGACAAGACTTGGTTCGTCGGCGCTCTTATCGAGCGCGAGAATATCATGCCGAGCGCGACCGGTAACGGGGTCGCTTTCTTGCACACGCTCAATCGTCATCCTGAGCAGGTAGTCAAACCTTTCATGGTTTTGGGCCGATCGCTCGGCGGCGTCGATTTCGACGCTCTCGACGGTAAGCCTACTCATCTGTTCTTCGTGCTCGGCCTTAAGTATCACGAACTGTATCTTCCTTGGCTGGCAAAGCTCCCGCAAATGTGTTCGCGATCTGAGACGCTGCGGACCTTGATGGCTGCCGGCACTGCCGACTCGATCTTCGCAGCCCTTTCTGACGCCGAGCACGATTTGGGTGTATCGGCAACAAGCGAGACTCTAAGAAAACCACCATAACCAATCTCAGTCAGAACAGCCTTCGGACGATTCGAGTTTAGAGATTTCGCTATCAACTGAAAATCATTGACCTACGAAACTGAGGTTTAGGGAAGACTACCTAATGGAAGTTCATCAGATCTGCGAACTTCGTCCAGGCACTCCTGTCTGGGTCTGGATACTCCGAGCGGGTAAAGGCAGGTGGTGGCCCGGTTCCGTGTTGTCCATTACCGCCCTCGAACCCTTTCCGAGAATCGATACCCGCTTCGAGTGTCGCTCGGCCGGAAAAAACGGAACCGACGGACCAGCCTTTGTTGGCATCACCACCACCCGATTGCGTTATCTTGAACTCCGTGACCCCAACCTCAAAGGTGACGATCAACCGAATTTTGTTCCGAGCACGATCTTCGCAAAACTTGACGAAACTAAGCCCAGACTTAATGACATTGAGCATCTGGACACGACGACTGCAGACGATCACGGACCGCGAGTGGTGCCGCCGCCTCCCGTTAAGAAGTCTCGACCGAGGAAAAAGGCGAAAGTCTCAAATGCAACTCAGGATGCAAATGTCGTCACGGTTGAAACGTGACGCGAACGGCGCGCAAGGAGTAAGGCAGTCAATCGGCACTGGTGCAGTTTGAATGCACCAGTGCCAGTCAATCCGGTCTCTTTACAAGAATCGATCCGCTCTGTGCTGAATCACGCTCGCCTTCATGTCTGCCTTCCCGGCAGACTCATGGCCATCACCGGGATACCTGCAGGATAAAGACTAATCCGGGCCGAATTTCTACCGGCCATCTGCTATTACGACTTCTCTTTCATCCCTGCATTTTGCATTACTCACTCACTATTGCATCCTGCAATCATCGAACGCTTTCGACTTCGATTAGTCGCGCACTTTCCGGGCTGATCCGCGCGGCACAGCAATTGCGCTAAATTAATTCATGATGGACGCGGTTTTTATCTCGGCAACGTTCGTATTCTTCCTTATCGCGCTGATTTATGTCTGGGAGTGCGCACGTTTATGACATCGTGGGAACTAGTGATGGGTTTAGTAATGGCCGCCGGTCTAACGGTCTACCTGGTTTACGCGATGCTGCGGCCAGAGAAGTTTTGACGAGGCGATAATCGTGGCAACTAACGCATTCCTCCAGGTGACGCTGTTCACGGTGCTCGTCACCGTCGTCAGCGTCCCCCTCGGCCTGTACATGGCGAAGGTCTTCGCCGGCAACCGAACTTTCCTGGACCCGATACTGGGTCCGGTCGAGCGTCTGATTTATCGGATCTGCGGAATTCATCCGGCAACCGAGCAGACTTGGGTCGAGTACAGCGTATCGATGCTGCTGTTCAGCGCGGCCGGCATGTTCATGCTGTACGCCATGGAGCGGCTGCAGTTCTACCTGCCGCTGAATCCGCAGAGTTTCGCGGGTGTCGCGCCGGACCTCGCATTTAACACAGCGGCCAGCTTCACCACCAATACCAACTGGCAAGCATACGGCGGCGAGTCGACCATGAGCTATTTCACTCAGATGGCCGGGCTCGCCTTTCACAATTTTGTCTCGGCGGCGACCGGTATCGCGGTTGCGATCGCCGTGATTCGCGGCTTCGTCCGTCGCAGTGCAAAGACCCTTGGAAATTTCTGGGTCGATCTGACGCGCGCGACGCTGTGGGTCCTGATGCCGCTATGTGTGCTGGGCGCGATGGTCCTCGTCTGGCAGGGAGTGCCGGACAATTTCAGCGCCTATACCCACGCGAAGACGCTGGATGGCGCCGAGCAGATTATCGCGCAGGGGCCGGTCGCCTCGCAGGAGATCATCAAGGAACTGGGGACCAACGGTGGCGGTTTCTTCAACGCCAACTCGGCTCATCCGTTCGAAAAATCCCACGCCTCTCACCAACCTGATCGAGATGCTGGCAATCTTTGCGATCGGCGCAAGCCTGACGCATACGTTCGGCGGGATGGCCGGTGACCGGCGCCAGGGATGGGCGTTGTTCGCTGTGATGGCGACCCTCTTCCTCGCGGGCGCGACGGGCGCGACCTGGAGCGAACAGCGCGGCAGTCCACAATTCGCCGCGATGGGCATCAATCAAGCCGTCAGCGCGACGCAAAGCGGCGGCAATATGGAGGGAAAGGAAGTCCGCTTCGGCATCGTAGACTCCGCCCTTTGGGCAACGGTTACAACCGACACCTCCTGCGGCGCGGTCAATGCGATGCACGATAGTTTCACGCCCCTCGGCGGGTTGGTTCCGCTGCTCAACATGCAGATCGGCGAAATCATCTTCGGCGGTGTCGGCTCGGGTCTCTACGGGATGCTGGTGATGGCCGTGTTGTCGGTGTTTATCGCGGGTCTGATGGTAGGCAGAACGCCGGAGTATCTCGGCAAGAAGATCGAGGGCCGCGAGATGAAACTCGCGATGTTGTTCGTCCTGATCTTTCCGGCAGTGATCCTCATACCGGCTGGCGCCGCAGTGGTAACCAAGGCCGGCCTCGCGGGGATCTCAAATCCCGGCCCGCACGGCTTTTCACAGATTCTGTACGCTTTCACTGAGGCGTCGGCCAACAATGGCTCGGCCTTCGGTGGCCTGAACGCTAATACGTCCTTCTACAACGTGACGCTCGCCTTCGTAATGCTCTTCGGGCGCTTCCTGATGAAGATACCTGTGCTCGCGCTTGCGGGTTCGCTGGCCGCCAAGCGGGTGGCGCCCCCCAGCGCCGGCACTTTTCCGACCAACGGCATAACTTTCGTGATCTTGCTCATCGGCGTCATCCTGATCGTGGCGGCGCTCACGTTCTTTCCGGCCGATGCGTTGGGCCCGATCGTCGAACATCTCGCGATGCGACAAGGTCGGCTCTTCTAGAAAAACGGAGTTCATCGATGGCTCGCAATAAAGGAATCGCCCTATGGGACGGCAAGATCGTCAAGGGCGCTCTAGTTGATGCATTGCGCAAGTTCGACCCACGGATTCAGGCCCGAAACCCGGTCATGTTCGTGGTCGAAGTTACGGCGCTCGCCGTAACCGTAATCCTCGTCTCGAATTTCTTTTCCGGGCGCACGGCCTTGGCCGCATTCGAGCTGCAGATTGCACTGTGGCTGTGGTTCACGGTTGGGTTCGCCAACTTCGCGGAGGCTATGGCCGAGGGGCGCGGCAAAGCTCAGGCCGACAATCTGCGCAAAACGCGCACTGAAACCCAGGCCCGGCAGATCAAAGAGGGTCGCGAAATCATGGTTCCAGCGCCCTCCCTACGCCGCGACGACGTAGTTCTGGTCAAGGCCGGCGAAGTGATTCCTGGCGACGGCGAAGTGATTGAGGGGGTCGCGGCGGTCAACGAGGCAGCGATCACCGGTGAGTCGGCTCCCGTGATTCGTGAAAGCGGTGGCGACCGCAGCGCCGTGACTGGTGGTACGACCGTCATCTCCGACTGGATCAAGCTGCGCATTACGGCAAATCCCGGCGAGACCTTCATGGACCGGATGATCTCGCTGGTTGAAGGGGCACAGCGACAAAAAACACCCAACGAGATCGCGCTGAGTATCCTGCTCGCCGGCCTGACCATCATCTTCATGCTGGTGTGTGTAAGCCTATATCCCTTCGCGCTCTATGGCGGCACGCCGCTGACTTTGCCGGTGCTCGTGGCGCTGCTGGTCTGTCTTATACCTACGACGATCGGCGGCTTGCTCTCCGCGATTGGGATCGCCGGGATGGACCGGCTGGTTCAGCACAATGTCCTGGCGATGTCGGGCCGGGCGGTCGAAGCGGCGGGCGACGTCGATACATTGCTGCTCGACAAGACCGGCACCATCACGCTGGGCAACCGGATGGCGACGGAGTTCATCCCCGTCTTGTCTGTGCAAATCGAGGATCTGGCGGACGCCGCGCAGCTCGCCTCGCTGGCCGACGAAACGCCGGAAGGGCGTTCGATCGTGGTACTGGCCAAGCGCGAATACAATCTCCGCGGGCGCGAACTCGCTGAGAAGGACGCGCACTTCATTCCATTCTCGGCGCAGACTCGCATGAGCGGCGTGGACATTGCCGGCCGCACAATCCGCAAGGGCGCCGCCGATCAGGTCGTCCGTTTTGTGCGCGAAAACGGCGGGACCGCGCCTGCTGAGCTCGAAGGGATTGTCGAGCACATAGCCCGGGCCGGTGGAACTCCGTTGGTGGTCGCGGACGGACCGCGAATCCTGGGTGTGATTCATCTCAAGGACATCATCAAAGAGGGCATCAAGGAGCGCTTCGCGCGACTGCGCGCGATGGGTCTGCGCACGGTGATGATCACCGGGGATAATCCGCTGACCGCGGCGGCGATTGCTTTCGAAGCCGGTGTCGACGACTTCCGCGCCGAGGCGATTCCCGAGACCAAGCTTCGATTAATCCGGGAGGAACAGGCGCAGGGCAAACTGGTCGCGATGATCGGCGACGGCACCAACGATGCTCCAGCGCTGGCCCAGGCCGACGTTGGCATCGCGATGAATGCGGGCACGCAGGCCGCGCGCGAGGCCGGCAACATGATCGACCTCGACTCTAATCCAACGAAAATCATGGAAGTGGTCGAGATCGGCAAGCAACTGCTGATTACCCGCGGCGCGCTCACAACTTTTTCGATCGCAAATGATGTGGCCAAGTACTTCGCGATCATTCCGGCCCTGTTCGTAATCGGGTACCCGGAGCTCCAAGCTCTCAACATCATGCATCTGGCCACGCCGCAGAGCGCGATTCTCTCGGCGGTTATTTTCAACGCGCTGATCATCGTCGCCCTCATTCCACTGGCTCTGCGCGGCGTTCAGTACCGTCCAGTTGGCGCGGCGGCGATTCTAACCCGCAACCTGCTGATTTACGGGTTGGGCGGAGTGATCGTCCCGTTCATCGGAATCAAGGGTATCGACTTGATGGTCGCGGCTCTGCACCTGGTTTAGGGGAACCTCTATGGGTATTTGGACAGCCTTCAAGATGACCATTGTACTGACGCTGCTGACCGGCATCATCTATCCACTCGCGATAGCGGGCTTGGCCGGGCTTATGTTTCCCTTCCAGGCGCACGGCAGTTTGATAATGCGCGATGGCCATGTGGTCGGTTCGGAATTGATCGGTCAGAATTTCACTTCGGCCCGCTACTTCCACGGCCGCCCGTCGGCAGCAGGTGACAAGGGCTACGATGCGAGCAACTCGGGGGGCTCAAACCTGGGGCCGACCAACCGAACGCTGATTGAAGCCGTGCGGCTGCGTTTACGGGACGTGATCGAGAAGAACGCCGTAAACGTACCCGCACGTGTCCCGATTGACCTGGTCACCACTTCCGGCAGCGGGCTCGATCCGCAAATCAGCCCGGCCGCCGCGGACCTCGAGGTGCGGCGCGTAGCAACTGCTCGCGGTCTGAGCGAGGACACTGTTCGAGCGCTAGTGGTCGCTCACACCAGCTCACGATGGGCTGGTGTCTTTGGCGAACCGGTCGTCAACGTCCTCGAGCTTAACCTAGCCCTCGATGACCTGGTGGCCAGCGTCCATGGCGGGTCGGCGCGAAACCGATAGGAGCGCTAAGCTCGCTCCGGAAAACGCCGCGTTAGTGGATATGGTCCCCCGCGCCCTCGCCAGCCGTTATCCGCGCACGACGAGCACGGCGGGAAATTGGCTGACGCGCATATGGCGCCTGGTTGAACAGGGGGGTTCAGACGGGGTCGATTCAGCCCGACACAACTTCGCAATCGAACATCTGGGACAGCCCGCGGGCTGGTTCAAGCCTCATCGGTACCGCTACTACTGCGTGCGCTGCCGCTGGATGTTTCGCGTCGAAAACCGGCGCGGTGACGCCATCGCGGTCGGCACCGATGACGCCCCCCTGCCTGAGCCCGAAAATCGCCTTCGAATCGCGACCTTTCAAGCCGGACCCTGCCCCGCCGCTTCCGTCCAGGCTTTGCATCCTTTATCACTAGCGCACCCTGTACGCCGCAGCAGGAAGAGACGCAGCACCCTTGTCTCGATTCCGGTAGAATCAAACATCATGACGCGTCGAAGACCCGCGCCACGGCGATGAGCGATGACGACCGCCGCGATCCGGAAAGCTTTCTCGATCTGGTTCCTCGCTCGCGCAATGGCAACCTCAAGATCTACTTAGGGGGAGCGGCCGGTGTCGGCAAGACCTACCGGATGCTCGATGAGGCTCATCAGTTACGGTCGCAAGGCCATGACGTGGTACTCGGTTTCATCGAAACTCACGGGCGCGCCGAAACCGAGGCCCGCATCGGCGACCTCGAGATGGTGCCGCTACGCAAGATTCCCTATCGCGGCGTGATTCTCGAGGAGATGGACGTCGACGCGATTCTGGCCCGCAAACCGGAATTCACGATCGTGGACGAGTTGCCCCACACTAACGTGAGCGGCTCACGCCATGCCAAGCGGTTTCAGGACGTCGAGGAGCTGACCGCGGCGGGCATCAATGTCATCACCGCCTTCAACGTGCAGCATCTCGAGAGCCTCAACCAGATGGTCCGGCAAATAACCGGCGTCGAGATTCGCGAAACGATCCCGGACATGTTTCTCGCGCGCGCCGATGAGATCGTAACCGTCGACATATCGGTGGAGGAGCTGCGCCAGCGGCTGCGTGAAGGAAAGATTTATCCGCCCGAGCGGGTCGAGAACGCGCTCAAGAATTTCTTCAAATCGAGCAATCTCGCCGCGTTGCGCGAGCTCGCCCTACGCGAGGTGGCACGCGATCAGGGCCGCCAGCGCGAGGAACTCGAGTTCCTCAAGCGCGAGGGTGGGCGTAGGCCGGCCATCTCTGAACGCTTTATGGTATGCCTGTCTTCCAATCCTGTCGGAAGTGAAGATCTGCTGCGTAAGGCGGCGCGTAGCGCGGCGCGAATGAGTGCCGAGTGGTATGCGGTGCATGTCGAGACACCCGCGGAATCGGTGCACAAGATCAGTACCGCCGATTTTCGCGCACTGCTCGACAACATCAGCCTCGCCGCCGATCTGGGAGCGGAAACTGTGTGGCTGAAATCCGCGGATATTGTCAGGGCATTGCTGGATTTCGCCCAGGAATACAAAATCAGCCGAATCATCGTTGGCCGGACGCATCCCACGCTGTTGAACCGGTTGCTGCGTCGATCCATGGCCGACCGGATCATCGCCGCAGCCGTTGATTTCGACATCGAGCTGGTCGGCCAGGAAAATACCAAGGAGCGACGATGACACCGCCCCCGCTGCGCACGCGCATCCGCAACGGCAGCCTGTTGATGCTTGCCCTGACGCTAACCATTGGGGCCTTTGCGGTACCCACGATTCATAAGCTCGGCGGTTCCATCCGCGAAACCCTCTATCGCAACTATGTCAGCATCGATGCTGGTCAGCACGTGCACGCGGCGCTCTATGCGGCCGAGCTTGCCCAACTGCAAGGGTCGTTGACCGCGGTCCTCCCGCAGAGCCGCGACACCTTCACGCATTGGATCGATATCGAGTTAAACGACATCACTGAGGTTGGAGAAGAACCGCTCGCCCGTGATATTCAGGGGCGCGGGCAGCGGATTTTCGACGAATTGAGCCGTGGTCAGCCCGGGACGCCGGACCATCACGAATTCAACCTTCTTCACCAGCGCGTCGATGATTTGATTGAAATGAATCAGGCCGCGATGTTCCACGCCGACAGCCGGACGACGCGGATGAGCGACCGGCTCGCCTACGAATTCGCGATCGGCCTCATGATTCTGCTCGTGCTGGGGGCCGCCCTCTCGTGGACTCTTGCCTGGAACATTGCCAAGCCGCTGGCTGAGCTGTCAGAGCATTTGCGCAGCTTCAGTCTGCACGGACCGTCGCTCAGGCTGGGCAAGCAGCCACTGGCCGAGCTTCAGGCTGTGGCATCCGAATTTAACCGGATGGCGGAACGCCTCGAACAGTTCGAAAAGCTGAACGTCGACCGCCTTATCTATGAGAAGAGCAAGACCGAAGCCATACTCGAAAGCATAGAAGACGGTATCGTACTGATCGACTCCGGTGGGGTCGTGACTCACATAAACGAAGTCGCCAGCATTATCCTGGGCGTCGAGCGCGAGGAAGCTCTCGGCAGTCCCTTCGACGACCTCAACAGCAACCATCCGCATTACCTGCGCGTGCGGTCCGCGCTACAGAGCGTCGCGACGCAACCCCTGGAGGCACAACGAGTCGAGGTCGATCTTCATGTGCGCGGCCGTGACCACACCTACGTGTTGAAACCCGTGCCGCTCAGGCAGGAAAACGGCCAGTCCTTCGGGACCATTCTCATCCTGCAGGACATCACCTATCTGCGCGACAAGGATCGGGCACGGACCAACCTCGTTGCGACTCTCTCGCATGAACTCAAGACACCGCTTACGTCTCTTGCACTGTCGGCGGAACTGCTCGAACGCAGTATTGGCTTGAACGCGCAGCAAGGAGAGATGGTAGGCGCGATCCGTGAAGACGTGGGCCGCATGAGAGATCTCGCAAACGAACTGCTCGACCTCGCCCGCGGTGAAGGAGCGGCGGCAATTGCACTTCAAACCGTCCCGGTTGATGTCACCGATCTGCTTAAGGCGGTGACCAGAACTTTTGTGCTTCAAGCCGAACAGAAGCCCGTTCAGCTTCAAACGGACTTCGACGAGTCTGCGCCAAAACTCCGCGCGGACCCGGTGAAATTGTCATGGGTCGTGTCGAATCTTGTCGCCAATGCGCTGCGTTATACGCCAGCGGGCGGAACGATCTCGGTATCATCGAGAATCGCGGCCAAGGCCATTAAGCTGCAGGTCTGCGATACCGGTCCGGGCATCGCACCGCAGCTTAGGGAGCATCTGTTCGAACGCTTCGCCCAGTGGAACGTGAACGGCGCGGAACCGGGCTCCGCGGGCTTGGGGCTGGCGATCGCTAAGGAAATCGTCGAGGCGCATGGCGGCCGCATCTTCGTGGACAGCACACTCGGTCAGGGAACCTGCTTTACCGTGGAATTGCCCACCGAGCCGGAAGCGCTATGGCAAAACTCCTGATAGTCGATGACGAAAAGAACATCCGTGTCCGCCTGGTCAGCTTCTTCGAAGGATGTGGGCATGAGGTTTGGGGGGCGGAAAACGGCCAGCATGCTCTGCAATTTTTGGCCGACGGACAAGCCTTCGATGTCGTGCTGACCGATTATCGCATGGCCGAGGTCAACGGCCTTGAGTTGCTCCAGCAGATCAAACGTCAGTCGCCGGAAACCCCGGTCATTCTGATGACTGCGTACGCCACGGTCGAAAACGCGGTCGCGGTGATGAAGGCCGGAGCCAATGATTATTTGACCAAGCCTTTTTCTCTGGATCAGGTGCAGCATGTAGTCGATCGCGCACTCGAAATTCGCAGCCTGCGAGCCGAAAATCGCAACCTTCGCAGCGTGCTTCAGAAACTGCCGTTGCTGGACTCGCAGAGCCCGGTCATGATCGATTTACTTAAGACCGCGCGGCAGGCCGCCGCCAGTGACGCAACGATCCTGCTGATTGGCGATAGCGGAACGGGCAAAAACGTCCTCGCACGGCAGATTCACGAGTGGAGCAGGCGCCATGCTTGCCCATTCGTGGTCGTAAACTGCACTACACTCTCCGAGCAGCTTCTGGAAAGCGAACTCTTCGGCCATGTTCGCGGCGCTTTTACAGGTGCGATGAAGGACAAGCCCGGACGGCTCGAAGCTGCGGATGGCGGTACAGTCTTTTTGGACGAAATCACGGATCTGCCGCCTGTTCTGCAGACCAAGTTCCTTCGCTTCCTGCAGGACCAGAGTTTCGAGCGCGTGGGCGGCGATCGGACGATTCGAGTCGATGCGCGTATAGTGGCGGCGTCGAACCGCGACCCCGAAGCGGAGATGAACGCGCATCGCTTTCGCGAAGATCTCTACTACCGCCTTAATGTAATTACGCTGCGCGTGCCCCGGCTTCGCGAGCGCCAAGAGGATATTCTGACGCTGGCCGCATCGATACTCCGGAACGCGAGCTTGCGTAATCGCCGGGCACCAATGAAGCTCTCGGACCAAGCAGCAGCGGCTCTGCGGAACTACGGATGGCCGGGAAATGTTCGCGAGTTGCGCAACGCCCTGGAGCGCGCGGCCGTGCTCTGCCGCAGCGAAACAATAGAGACTGACGATCTCCCTGACTCGCTGCTCCGTTCGTCACCGGAGCCGCGGGACGCCACGCCGTCGCCAGCCAGCCTGGAAGAGCTCGAGCGCCAGCATATCGCTCGAGTACTGGCTCAAAGCGCCACGTTGGAGGAAGCCGCGGCTACGCTTGGAATCAACGTCACCACACTGTGGCGCAAACGCCGCCGCTACGGGATCGACTGATATCGGGCCCGTCGTCCGGAACGCCGGTTGCCGCTATTCACAAAATCCCGCGCGGGCTTACCGGGGATGAGTCTGGGTAATGGGCGGTGGGTGAGAGTGCCTTCACACCGCCGCCGCTTTAATACGGCCGACTTTGACCGCCTTTCGCAGCGCCGCGTAGTCGCGCTCCGTCTGATCGGCATAGTCGTCAGCGAATCTCGTGATCGCCTCATCGAAGGAGTCGTTCGATCCAACGTAGCCCGCGATCATTGCCGCGTCGCCCGATCGCGCGTGCGCGAGCGCCAGCGCCCAGCCGCAGGCTTCAGCGTAATATGCGAGGTCCGCGGCGTCCATGGTCTCGACCGCCATCGACACTTTCATATCGCGCAATTGGCGAATGTAGAATTCACGATGTCGCTCCAGTCCCACCGTCCAGCCCAAGAAGACATCGCCCGCCGCCTGCATCAGGCGCTGGCCGACGACGACCCGTTCGCCATGGGTCGCGAACGAACTTGGCCCGGCGTATCGCTCGAGCACCGAGGCGCGCGCTTCCTTGATTTGGAGAAACAACGGGTCGTTGTTCGCCGCCATGAACAGCGCCACCGCGCAGAACGTCCCTACGCTGCCGACGCCGACAACCTTCATCGCCATGTCGCAGTACTCGAAACGATCGAACAGCACGCGGTACTGCGCTCGCAAGGATTCGCGATAGCGTGCGAACGCATGTTCCACCTGTTGCCGATGGAGGGCTCTTTGCCGGCCAGTCTCGTGGAAGAGCAGCGGCGGATGGTCCTTGATGATTGGACTCTCGCCCTTGCGCCTCACAATCGTCGGAAAGATATGGTCGGCGACCCGGGTTTTCCTGGCCTTGTCGATCTCCTCGCCAGTAAGTTCGCGGTTTTTCGGTTCCGGAATCTTCCTTACCAGCGGCTCGAAATCGATTCGCTCGTACCAGATATCGAGCACGCGCATCCGCGCATAATCAGCCATATGCGCGCGATACGAGCGCGCCGCCGCTTGCACCGCGCGCTCGCGCTCTCTCAATTTGAAAGCGGCCGATCGGCCCGCCAGTTGAACACTCGCCGCCAGTCGCTTGAGGTCCCATTCCCACGGCGCGGGGAGGGTCTCGTCAAAGTCGTTGATGTCGAAGATCAGGTTTCGCTCCGGCGTGGCGAATGCGCCGAAGTTCATGATGTGGCAATCGCCGCACGCCTGGACGCGCATTCCAGTGATCGGTGTGCGCGCCAGATCAGAGGCCATCACGGCGGCGGCGCCCCGAAAGAAGGCGAACGGCGACTTCAGCATCCGCCCGTAGCGGATCGGCAGCAGCGCGGCAATCCGGCCCTTGTTCGAATCGATCAGCAGGCCGATCGGATCGGGCCGGCGGGCCGGCGCTTGCCAGCCGGCGTGGCTTTTGCGCGGCACTTTTTCACGTAATTCGCGCCCGGCCGCGATCCGCTCGGCTCGCGAACGGAAGCCCACTGCGCCGGCTTCGTGAGCCTTCGCAGATCGAGATGTCTTGCTCCTGTGTCGTGCCATCCCGCTGATCCCCAATTATGCGTCTGCCTATATGCCCTGGCGATTGAGTTCGCCCTGGTGCACCGGCGATGCACCGACAGCATCATACCAGTCCGCTCACCCCGCCACTTCAAATCGCGACTAATCCGTCCGGGATCGAAGTGCTCGCCCTTTAGGGAACCTCTGCACAAGGCCCATTGTGTCATTCTGAGCGCAGCGAAGAATCCCGGGATTCTTCACTTCGCGGATTCCGTTCAGAATGACAACCTGACTTGCGCAGAGTTTCCTTAGCAGGCCTGCCTGGCGGGGATCGGTAGTTCACTCCGGCCGACCAGGGTGAGTGCAGATCAAACGCGCAAAGGAGTCCGCGACTGATCGGTACGTTGTAGTGTCAAATTGACTCATTACAATTCCCAGTGGAGTCTTCCGCCGAACACTGACACCGGACCGCGATCACGATTGAAGGCCGGGTTGCTGATGAACTGGTAATCCACCGTGGCATAAATGGGTTTCCAGATTTGACAACTGTAGTAGGTTTCCAGAACTTTCTCGCTGCCGTAGCTCAGCGCACCGTCGCCGGCAAGTATGCCCAATCCGCCTGTCTCCAGAAATTTTTGGTTCGAGCTCGAAGCACCGCTCACGATGCCGGCAAGGCCGTAGGTGTCGTCGGGTCGCTGCCACCCGTCACCTTTCACGCTCACACCCAGTGACGCCGTCCAATTAACATCGGTGTACGCCTGCGCTTGTTCGTCGCCGTCATTCCAGCCCAGGCGCGAAAACAAGCCGACGTTCTTGGCAACTTCCTGTTCCCAGTTCAACCCAAAACCGTATTTGTAGCGGTAGGCTTGCGCCGCTGAGATGTCCGCTCCCGCTCCGTCGGCCTTTAGAATGGAAATCGCCGCATGGTTACTGGCCATATTAGCTTCATCGAGAAAGGGCAAAAACCGAATCGCCCCCGGATGAGCGTTGATGCTGTAACGGCGCTCAAATTCCACCACCATTCCCCAATCGTGCAAAAACGGGCCATAGGCGCCAGCTGAGCCAGTGGCTCCGCTGGTGCGCCACAGGAGAAACGGGTCGTCACCCGTCAAACTATTTTGGACACGCGGCATTTGGAAAAATCCGTAGCGCAAGGCCCATTTCGGCTGATTTAATTCCACGGCAATTCCGGTGGTATATCCGACGCTATCCGCCGAGTAATCCCATGCGAGGTTGCCCACCATCGCCCAGTTCATAAACTGGGTGTGCGGGTCTTCCGCGTAAGTGTTGTGGTCGAAAATGTCCACGGGGGTGAACTTGCCGATGGTGAAGGTCAGCCGCGAAATGTCCTGTTCGCCCGCAAGCGTGAGTTGGTCGTCGGGCACGGCCTCCTGTTCGCCGCCCAAGCCGATGGTTTGACGAATAAACAAGTGCGCAAACATTAAGTAAGGAATCTTGGTGCCGAGTTTGTAGGCGTCACTGTTGGGAAAGGCCTCGATGCCATACGTTTTGCTCAGGCCGAAGCCCTGCCACATCAGTCCGTCCACGTGGGCCTCGGCGCCGCGCCATAATCGCACGCCGGCAAACAAGTCCAGCGTAACTGTCTCCTGAACCTCGCCCTCGCTGTTCAGGCTATTTGAGCCGTAGTACTTGGCTGAAAAAGCCGGGTCACCCTGCACAATGTCGGTGTTCTGAACGTGCCAGTTCCAGGTCTGCATTTGGGCATTGGTCGAGCTTTCGGGCGGGGGAGATTCCTGTGCCGCACCGTTGAAGCTCACCGTCAGGCAAAACAGGCATGTCAAGGCCGCCATCAACAACGAGTAGCCCCATGCGATTCGCGCGCTGGGAGTCATTGGCATCGGACCCAGCGGTGATACGTCGCGCTTTCTCTCCGGATGATCGTCAAGCGGGTGCACAACCCAATAGACCAGTATTATTTACGGCATTGCGCAACGAGTTCATCGGTATATCTTCTCTTTGGTGCGTCGTTAGCGTTCACTTAGCCTTGCGGAAACAACTCATGCGATGACCTGAGCTGCCAGGATCAATGACGGAACAAAAAAATGACGATAATCGTCCAGTTGATCCAGTGGTTCCAACTTTTGTTGGCGAACTCGCCGCCCAGCAGTTCCCCCCTCTGAGGAGCGGTGGTCTGGTCACGAGTCTCGATTATCGAGTCTTTTAAGTTGCTGGCAGGCATCATTCCCTCCGTTTCTCGGGTCCGCGATTTACATCGGCGTTTCTCTCGTTCTCATTGATTCGACTTGCGGATCGCTTCGGTCCTCCTGAAACTAGTGAACCCTCCCCCCAATGGAGGGTCTTGCGCCCGCTAACGAACATACGTTGAAGCTGCGAACACACGGCCGGAGCCTTGCACGCCAAAGACGCCCAAGTGGAATCTGGTAACAATTGCGAAGTCGAAGCAGGTCGATAGGGCTCACGCACCGAGGAATTCATCGCTTCGATCTCGCCTGGACGCAGGGGGTTTGGCAAAACCGCCAACGGTTTGGAAACTACGACGCCTGGAGTGCGCCAAGAGGGGAACCCAAGGCCCTGTATGATTGGAGCGACCATCTGCCTTGCGCTGGTCGAGCACGGAGCCTTCGCTTCAACATACGGGAATACGACGAAGTGACTACGGATAGCTGCGGCTAGCTTCGACATCTGTCCGGCCTCCTCTTCGCGTGGCCGGAATGTCGTCGCTACAACGAGACTGGGCCAGGCTAAAAATGCTTCCTGGACCGAAGGTATCGTTCGCCTCTGTTGCGAGGTGGGGGACCGAGCCCGAAGGCTGGTATGTCGATCTCCCCTACGCCGTTTGGGTCGGCGTGAACTACTCCCCTAAGGTGAAATGCAACGTATCAGTAAAGTCCCCACTCTGTCAATCGTGGAACACCATACCCTGTAGGGTATTATAGAGTTAAGGGATTTGGTTCCACGGCCCGCTGGACAAAAGCGGTGTTACTTGTATATTACTATATCCCCTTGGGTATAGAGGTATCCGTTCGCTATGGCACACACCGTCAAAGAAAAGACCAAGCTCCTAAACAGAGTCCGACGTGTTCGCGGCCAGGTGGAGGCGCTTGAACGCGCGGTCGAGGAAGAAAAGGGCTGCGCGGACGTCCTTCATCTGGTCGTCGCTGCGCGCGGCGCAATGAACAGCCTCATGGCGGAGATCATCGAGGACCATATCCGGATGCACGTGGTCGATCCGGATCGTGAACGCGGCTCCCGCGCCAAGGGCGCGGAAGAGCTGATCGAGATTGTTCAGGCATACCTGAAATAGCGCAGTGTGCGTCCAATGGATTGGCGTGAACGAATCGAAAGCCCGGCTCTAATCGATCAGGCACAAGCTGGGACGGCTGCTGCGGCCCTTGAGGAGCAGGAGAGCGACCATAACTTCAGCTGGGTCGAGGCAGTGCGGATCATCGTGGTCGCACTGGCCGCGGGATCAGTGTGGTTGCACTTATGGGAACCGTTGCCGGGGCTCAGCCTTATCGGCGTATTGGGCGTTCTGGCCGGCGGTTGGCCCATCTTCAAGGAAGCGGCCGAGAACACTATTGCGCGGCGGATGACCATGGAATTGTCCATGAGCATCGCGATCGTCGCGGCGGCTGCCATCTCCCAGTTCTTTACTGCTCTCATCATCATTTTGTTCGTTCTGGTAGCTGAGGTGCTCGAACGGATGACCGTGTCTCGCGGCCGGCGCGCGATTCGGGATTTGATGGATTTCATGCCCCGATCCGTCACCGTCCGGGGCGCCAGCGGCGTACGCGAGGCTTCCACCGATGAGCTGCGAGTCGGAGATTCGGTACTCGTCAACCCCGGCGGGCTGGTTCCAATAGACGGTGTCGTGACCAGCGGTCACTCGTTTGTTGACCAGGCCCGGATTACCGGCGAGTCGATACCGGTTGAAAAGCTGCCGAACTCGGTGGTGTATGCCGGAACCATCAACCAATCGGGCGCGCTTGAGATGCACGTGGAGCGGATCGGACGCGATACGAGCTACGGCAGAATCATCGAGGCGGTTGAGCATGCCGAGCGTTCGCGCGCTCCGGTGCAACAGTTGGCGGATCGCCTGGCTGGATACCTGGTTTACTTCGCACTCGCCGCCGCGGTAGTCACGTTCATAATTACGCGAGATGCGCGTTCAACGATTTCTGTAATAATCGTTGCGGGCGCGTGCGGCATCGCCGCGGGCACACCGCTCGCAATACTTGGCGGTATCGGTCGAGCGGCGCGGCTTGGCGCAATCATCAAAGGCGGCCTTTATTTAGAGACCTTGGGCAGGGTGGACACTGTCGTCCTGGACAAGACCGGCACACTTACCTTCGGTCGGACTGAAGTGCAGGCGGTAATTCCCGCAATTGGCGTAAGGGAAGCCGAAGTCCTGGATGCTGCGGCATCGGCTGAAATGCGCTCCGAGCATCCGCTGGGCAAAGCGATCGTCAACTTTGCATTGGCGAAGAACCGTTCGCTCCGTGAGCCCGAGCGCTTTGACTACCTCCTCGGCCGCGGCATCACGGCGATGGTGGACGGTGTAACGATTCTCGTCGGCAATCGTGGGCTCCTGACCGATCATGCGATAGAAATTCCGCGCAATGTCGCCGCCAGATCTGAAACCTCCTCGGAAGTTTTCGTAGCATGCAACGGGCGCTTCCTCGGGGCGATCGCAATCGCCGATACCGTGCGGCCAGAGGCGCAGCGAGCTATCGAGGCGCTGCATCGGATGGGCATCCGCAGCGTTCTGCTGACCGGAGATACCAAGCCCGTCGCCGAGATGGTCGCCCACGGTCTCGGAATCAGTGACCTCGAAGCCGACCTGTTACCCGAGATGAAACTCGCGCGCATCAAAACGCTCGTCACGGGCGGCCATATCGTGGCAATGGTGGGTGACGGCATCAACGATGCCCCCGCATTGGCGGAAGCGAGCGTTGGCGTTGCGATGGGCTCGGGCACTGACGTTGCCCGCGAGTGCGCGGACGTGATGCTGCTCGGCAACGACTTGCTGAAGTTCACCGAGACACTGGCGATTGCGCGGCGGACGCGCCGGATCATCTGGTGGAATTTCGCCGGCACGATCGGAGTTGACGTGGGCGGTATCGCGCTTGCGTCCGTAGGCCTGCTAAGTCCGACTCTCGCTGCCTTCATACACGTTACCTCCGAATTGGCGTTCATCCTCAATTCGGCTCGGTTGCTGCCACGGACCAGTCGAGGCGCAGCGATCGCGGAAATGTCGCATCGGAAACTCACTCGGAAGGCGGCGTATGGTGGCGCGACGCGGCTCGGCTGATGCTCGACGACCAAAATGCCAGTCTGGATGCCATCCAGGGCGCAGAGATAGCTTCCAGCCAATTTCCGAAAATTCTTCAGAACGCCAGCGCATGAGTAGCCGTCTGGAATCCGCAACCGAATGTTCGTCAGCCGGCCATAAGTCGCCGCAGCGCCGGGCGTTCTATGGCGGCGCTGGAAAGGCCACCATCATTGTAATGAGTTCTGATCAGGCGCCAGCCCTCGCCGGCTTCGCTGCGGATGGAGGCTTCCTTCGCAGGCCTCACGCTATGCATGCCGCGAGTTGAACTCTTGCTCGAGGACTATCTGCACCTGGTGCACAAGGGCCGCGACGAGGCCCGGGCAGAACGAACCGCAGTTCTGGGTCCGACGCCACAACGAATACGATCGCTGATCGCGGTCCAGCGAGCCGCCGTCAGCGTACTACCTCGGTCGAATGTAATTTGGCTTGCGTTTCTCGCTAAGCGCCTTCACCGATTCTTTGTGGTCCTGCGTTGTGAGAGTGATGGCCTCATAGGCGAGGCCGGCATCCATGATCAGATTGGCTTGTTGTTTCAGCCACTTATTCACCGCGAGCTTGCTCCACCGAATCGCCCAGGTTGGTCCGTCCGCCAGTCTCTGCGCGAGTTCCCGGGCCTTGGGCAGCACCTGATCCGAGGGTGCGGCGTAATTCACCAGGCCGATCCGGGCTGCATCGGCGCCGTTGATTGAATCGCCCAGCATCAAAAATTCCTTCGCCCGGTTGGGACCGATCAGCAGCGGCCAAATCACCACGCCGCCGTCACCCGCAACGGCCCCCAACGCGACGTGGGTATCGGCAAGCTTCGCGGTTTCCGACGCGACCGTTACATCGCACAGGAGGGCAACGTTGGCGGCGAAACCCAGGGCGTCACCGTTGATCGCGGCGACAATCGGCTGTTCGACGTCGAGCAGGTTTTCGATCACCCGGCGTCCGTCGGCCATCTCGATACGGCGTCCGCTGCGCCCCTTGCTCTTGGTTCGGAACACTTAACGGTTCGAACGCTTGAAGCTTAGATGGCACAATGTTGGGCGCTGGATTGACGACAGACGCTCTTGCTGTGCACATGTTCCGTGGCTGCGAGAAGCACGGGGCGAATCGATGTCCGCTTCGCCCCATTCTTAAGGCAGGTTAGTTCCTGGTCAGTGCCGCAATAACTTGGTCGGTGATGACGTCGGTCTTGTCGCGAATCTCCTCGTCGGTCGCGTCCTGGATTGGATGCGGTACGAAGATGAGTGACGCCTCAGGCAGTCCCAACGATAACCGCTTCTGTCGGGATGTGACCCTCGGACTCAAAAAACAGGCCCGAACTTGACGTTTGCAAACAGATTGCTGTTAGTACGAGTCTGGATTCAGAATTCAAAATGAATTTCAGCTCAATCAGACGATGAGGTTGACGCAACATGTCGAAAACCAAATCTCAGGCGATCCACGATCGATTGGGCCATCAGGTCATTGACTCTGACGGCCATTGGCGCGAGTTCGAGCCGATGGCGCTCGAGTATCTCAAAGACACGGCGGGTACGAAGGCCGTTGAGCGCTGGACCTCGCGGCTGCGGGCCTTGGGCGAAGGTGATTTCGCCAGGATGACGCGGCAAGAGCGACTCGATCGCCGCGCGAGTCAGCCGGCCTGGTGGGGTCTGCCGGTCAAGAACACAATCGATCTGGCGACCTCCTTTATCCCGCGCCTGATGCACGATCGACTCGAGGAGATGGGGCTTGATTTCGCAATCCTCTACCCGACCCATTGCCAGCTCTTTGCGCCGTACATTGGCGACGAGGAATTGCGCCGGGCCGGATGCCATGCGTTCAACCAGTTCGCGATCGACACCTGGGCGGAATATGCGGACCGCCTCACGCCGATCGGGGCGATCCCGATGCATACGCCGGAGGAGGCGATCGCCGAACTCGAACACTGCAAGGCGATCGGGATCAAGGCGGTCGCGCTCGGTAGCCTCATCCGACGGTCGATTCCCGAGGCCGACAAACTCGGCGTCAGCCGCCGCTACGCCTGCTGGCTCGATGTGCTCGGCATCGACAGCATCTACGACTACGATCCGGTCTGGCGCAAGTGCGAAGAACTCGGCTATCCGGTGACCTTCCACTCGGCCGCGTCGAACTTCGGCTTGCGCAACTCGATCACTAACTTCGTCTACAACCATATCGGCCATTTCGGCGAAGCAGGTGACGCCGTGGCCAAGGCGCTCTTCATCGGCGGGGTAACGCGGCGTTTTCCGCGCCTTAAGTTCGCGTTCCTTGAAGGCGGTGTAGCCTGGGGATGCAGCCTGCTCGCCGCGCTGGTCTCACATTGGGAAAAGCGCAACAAGGAATCGATCCAGGAGCTGAATCCCGCCAATCTCGATCGCGAAGGACTCGCAGCGTTCTTCAAACAGTACGCCAGCGAAAAGATGAATACGAAATTTGCCGAGTTCGATGAGATGATGATGAAAAAGGGGATGGGCAAGGCAGCCCCCGACGAAGTCGACGATTTTGCCGCCGCGCGGATCGAGCGCAAAAGCGACATCCGCGATCTATTCGTCCCCAAATTCTTTTTCGGCTGCGAATCCGACGATCCCACTGTGACCTACGCCTTCTCTCCGGCTAACCCTTTCGGCGCCAAGTTGGGGGCGATCCTCAGCTCCGATATCAGCCACTTCGATGTGCCCGATATGACCGAAGTGCTCGAAGAGGCGTGGGAGCTGGTCGAAGAGAAAGGGATGTCCGAGGAGGACTTCCACGCTTTCAGCTTCGGCAACGCCGTGCGCTTGTGGGCGAGTCTAAATCCCGACTTCTTCAACGGCACGGCCGTCGAAAAACAGGCGCGGCAATTTATCGCGAGCGAGCTGCGCGCCGAACAATCCGCCGCGGCATCCTGAGCGCGCCGCGAAGCAAAACGATGCGAACGGTACTCCATTTCGTTGATGGTCGATGTGCCCAACCTGAAGCGCGCTCACGCTATCCTGGAACGCGCTTGCATCAAAGAAGAGAATGATCGGAAGTGGCAGCACGGCTGACGACTCTCGTCGGCTTGTTGTTGTACGAGCAATAGTATTTGCGAAAGGAGCTTGCGATGCCTGAGGTACGAGTCGGCGACATCAATCTGCACTATGAAATCCAAGGTGACGGCGATCCAGTGCTGATGATTATGGGGCTGGGCTCCAGTTCAGCGTCATGGGACCCGGTCCTGGTCTCCGAACTGGCGCGTTCGTTTCGCACCATCGTCTACGACAATCGTGGCACTGGCCAGAGCGACAAGCCAAAGATTCCTTACACGCTCGAAATGTTCGCCGACGACGCGAGTGGGTTATTAGACGCGCTCCAAATAGACCGCGTGCACGTATTCGGCGTCTCGATGGGAGGGATGATCGCGCAGGAACTGGCGCTGCGCCACGGGCAGCGACTGCAGACGTTGACGCTGGGATGCTCGACTTGCGGCGGCAAGCATGCGGTGCCGCCTCCGCCTGAATCGGTAAAGCTCCTCTCGGCGCCGCGCGAGGGTCTGTCGGACGAAGAGTTGATCCGGCGCAGTTGGCCGCTCGCATATACACCGAGGTATATCCAGAACCATCGCGATGCATTGGAAGCAACGATACCGCGCCTGCTGGCCCATCCCACGCCCGCTTCGGCCTACAAACGTCATCTTGATGCAACCTACACACTAAAAACCTACGATCGGCTGCCCGCGATCGGAACACCGACAATGGTGATTACGGGTGCGCAAGATGTTTTGATTCCCGGCGCGCAATTCGGAGATCCTTGCGGAGAGAATCCCGGGAGCAAGACTGCGCATCATTCCGAACGCTGGACACGCGTTTTTTGCGGAGGCGCGCAACGAGTTTCTGATGGCGTTTGTGCCGTTCCTACAGTCGTTCCCAATTAATACCTAATGGGGTTGTGTCCCGTTAATTAGTTAGCTCCGAAGCTGGATCGCGTCAGCAGGACAGGTGTCCATATGCCATTCATGTCTTTTATGGGCCTCACGTCGCCGGTCCGGAAGGTTGCACCACGTTCGAGATCTTCCGCAGTCGCGCGGCTTCGCACGAAGCGATTCTTGATTTGGCCGGCCGCACGGTTAAATTCGACGTCTCGAAGCCCGGCGAGTTCAAGCGGATGATGGAGGCTCAGCGGGCAGTCCGTAAGCCAGCCGCCTGATCGCCACTTTCGCAGCGAAGCGAGTCGATCCATTGAGCCCGATGAGCCCGAAAGGCAAAAGCGTCCAGCCGACACGCCTTAGTGCAGCGGCCTAGCGCGGCCTGATAGCTTATAGCGATCAAAACCGGTAATTCCCGAGCGGCGCGAACACGTTTACCACCAGCACGATTAAGACCAGAACGAGTACGATGAAAAGAATCAGGCGGACCGGATCGCGCCCAGACACGCCAGTTCCTGGCGGAACGGCTCGTCCTCTGCCGCGAAGTAAGAGCAGAACGAGCGCGACAATCAGCAGTATCGGGATCAGGCCCATAGCAAGGTCTGCATATCTATTTTGGCCTTTGCTGGCGGGTTCTTCTTGGCTACTTTCAGCAACCCGGGAGCAACGAATGTGGACTTAGTAAGGCCTATAACTTCGACGCCGGCTCGACGAATTCACGGGCAAGTCTTTCCAGCTCGCGAATCACTTCGCGTTCGTCATCAGGTACATCGAGAAAAATCAGTTCGACCTCGTCAGCACCGGCGTCACGATAACGTTTCAGGTCATCGACGGTGATGGGCCGCGTGTATGGTGACACCGCGATTTCCAGGTCGGAGCGCTTGCGCCCATATTCACTGACAAGTTGTTCGATCCGTTTGATCTTGGAGGTGGCCTCGGTGGGACTGACATTCAAACCGCACCAGCCGTCGCCGTACTCAGCCACGCGCCGAAGTGCAGGACCGCTCTCGCCACCGAACCAAACCGGTAGTTTGCCGCGTTTGATCGGTTTGGGATAACTGCGCGCGTTCTCGAAATTGACGAACTCGCCTCGATAACTACTATGATCGTCGCCCCACAGCCTGCGCATAGCTTCGATATACTCGTGGGTGCGCTGTGCACGGCGTTCGAAGGGAATTCCGAGCGCCTGGAATTCCTCTGCCAGCCATCCGATTCCGACGCCCAGAATGAAACGGCCACCACTGAGGTAATCAACTGTCGCGACCGTCTTCGCCAACACCAGCGGATTATGCTCTGGCACGAGGCAAATCCCGGTTGCAAGCCGAATACGACTGGTGCATGCGGCTGCGTAAGTAAGGGTCGGAAACGGATCGCCGATTGGAATTTCGGTCGGGGCGAGAAATTGACCGCTGCCATCGGTGGAATAGGGATACCGTGACGTATAGCGGTCGAGCAGGACGACATGCTCAGGCGCCCAGACGGTTGAGAAGTTAAGCCGCTCCGCATTCGTGGCAATCGTCCTGATTAGTGCCGGGGCGGCCAGCGCTCCAAATCCAATTGAGGAAAGTCCGATTTTCATCGCTCATTCTCTCCGGGCGGACGATCCCAAACATAAAGCATTCTGCGCGGGATCGCTACTTTCGAGGCCTGTGCCTCCTCAAACCTGATCCGCACGAATTCATTGGTGGTTTCGACCGCCTGGGGATAGCCTGCGATGATGGCAGAGCCGCTAAGCGGTGCCAGCCTATCGGGCCGAGCCGGCGGAGACTGCAGCGAGGGGTTACGAGGGTTCGAACTGCCGTAGGGACCGAACAACCGGACCACAATTAAGGGCGGTCATGTCGGCGGCCGTCCTCTTCTTCATTCCGGTAATCTAGAAGGCTGCTGACGAAAGGGTCGGACTTGGCGGACAAGCACCACGACTTCCTGCCTTCGGCGTCCCAACGACGCTCCTTAACTCAGTTGATCTTCGATTCTGTTGCCGGTTGAGGAATGCGGTGGAGGTGCCGTCTTGATTAGTCCCTGCTCGGTGAGAGAGTGAATGCTACTCGATCAAATTGAACTGACTAATCTTGATTTATTCGTCGCAGGCGATCCGCGCGCTGCCTTGTCCGACTGAAGGCTCGAACGGCTCGCCAGTCTATATTTGATATACACAGCCTAAGACTCATTGGCGGATGGTGCAGTCAGCTGCGAACCAGTCTCCGTCAACCGCAAAAACGGTTGACACTCATACGGCGGTTGACGCACGGAGGTTGACACGAGTCTTCCGTTGTCTAATCGGGTCAATTCATCAGTACCATCAAGAGGTCGGCGCTGGCGTCAACAAGGCCATCCATATCCTGTGCGTGACCGAGGGCAACGATAAGCAGCGCATGTCTGCTTTCCGACAACGCGGCTTACCTGGCGTCTACGAGTCGAGCCTGAAGAAGGCGTGGACGAAGTTCAGGCCGGTTGCTCATCTGTGCGGGGCGTATGTCACCACTGAGACGCACTATTACCAGGACCAACTCTCACGGGACTTCGGAGAGTATTGGAAACAGCCTCCCGCATTCTATGACGACCGCGTGTTCCAACACTTCTGCCTTGACCTGCCCCGCGAAACTAGTATGAGCGAAGTAGAGAATTCGGCCTGGCGCAGTCGTTTTGGTTGGTCTGGCCGGCGTTTTGTGACCTCAATAGACTCAAGTAACGATCTCAAGCAAAGCGCTCGTCTGGTCTTCGTTTGACAGCTTTTCGGGCCCGCCCTTCGCGTCTGCTGAGGGCGGCCCGAGAAGCTGTAGCGGTTTTGGATCCACAACCGGCGCGTCATGCACCGCGCCGGACGCCGCCGGCGGCCCAGCGGTGCACGCGGCGGCTGTGCTCCTTGTGATCCACTGCTCTGCGAAGTCATAGGGAGCATGGTCATTGAGCGCACTGTGCGGCCGCACCCGATTGTAGTCATGCCGCCACTGTTCGAGTTTCTCACGGACATCAGCCAGCGCAAAGAATACTTGCACATTCAAACATTCATCCCGCAGCCGGCCGTTGAAGGACTCGATATCGCCATTTTCCACCGGCCGGCCAGGACGGACAAACTCCAGGTCGACGCGATACTGGTAAGCCCACGCCTCCATCGCGAGTTTCTTGCGCACCTTGGTCCGCACCGCCAGACGCTTCGTGGCCTTCCTCTTGGCTCTCCAGAGGACCACGCCGGCCGCCCTTCTCTCAACTTATCGCTGTCCTAGTTTTCGGGTTTTGGGTCACCGCGGTTAGTCGCCGCCAACGGAGGCCGCCCGCCGCTGCTAACCGTGCAGGTCGTTCGCGCTCCAGACCCGAGGGTAGCGTTCGGCAACGGGTACCTCGCGTACGAACTGGCGGCGGGATTGACCGCCCGCTCAAAAGCCCTGATCGCCGATGAATGGTTTTCGATCCCGAGTTGCCGGGCGATCTCGAGAGAAAATTCCGCCCCCTTCATAGTATGATGGGAGCACGTAATTTGAATCCCATCGAGGTGACCTGAGATGGTCAGCAGAGACGTTGCCGCGCTCTTCATGGAGCACATGCCGGATGATGAAATCAGAAGTCTGCGGGACAGTATTGCCAAGGCTGAGGCAGAGCTTAGCGCACCCAGGTGGGAACGCCATCGGGAGCTGCATAGACAAATCGAGGAGCTGAAAGATAAATGTGAGGCGGCTGCACATTCCTTGACCATCGTGCTTGCGGGCAATGTCGGCACGCGGCGGCATTTGCTGAGAAACCTTAGAAATGAGCGCAGGACTTGCATCATCTACGGGACCGAGGAGGTAGGTACACTGACGACCGGCTTTCTCCGTCGCTTCTTGTTCCGAAAGGCCGAGTGGAAATTTGAAAAGTTGATACGAGACGCCGCGCGTACCTTCAGTGATGCTGAGTGGTACCTTGAGACCTGCAGCATCGTCAGAAACTTCTCGTTCCCAACCGATGTCGTGCTTCAGCATGCATTCCCTCACCGCGTGCATTTTTCTTGCTGAGCGCGGTCGCTCCCG
>JBEKJC010000007.1:0-167650 GCA_050011435.1 Binataceae bacterium (SeqCode) | reverse complement strand
AGGCGGGGATCCTTGCTGAGCGACGGCCTCTACCGGCCTTGAATGACATCGGTCTCCCGCCTCGTCTTGCTCCTCCTTCTTGCTACGATCAGAATCCACATACAAGGATGGCAGAAGGGGCCTTGTGGAGAACTTTCTTGACGCGCGACTTCCATGCGCACGCCGGCTTCGGGTGGGAGGCCGAAGCCTGATTTTGCCGCGAGGCGCGCTCCCCACACCCACCCCTGTTACAGTTCGCAGAGCGGCGAGTATTCCTGCTGCTTTCGATCGACCGAGCGGCGCGGCGTGCCGATGTCATAGCCGCCCGAGCGCAACCATAGCAGTGCGGTAAACAAGCGCTTCATCCGCCCCGCCGGCGCCAGCCCCAGGCGCCGGCTCATGTCCATTTCAGGCTCGTACACGGAGACTTTGCTGTTTGACTCCATCGACCTGCCACCCCTTTCAGCACGTGGAATCCCCTCCACCTGCCCGGCCCCGGGCATCGAGGAGAGCAGGGAACATGCCAGCGGCTGGAAAAGAGCTCAAGCGGTCAAATTTCGTTTATGATATGCGCAGCTTGCAGGTGCGCCGTGGAATGTCGCAACGATGAGACAAAGTCCCCGCGGACGGCATCAGCGACGCACCTGACGGGATTTGCTGGCACCGGCGGTCTCTCGGCGGCCGGCTTGACGCCGTTGGGCGCCGCGTGGCCGCGAGAGGCTACTTCTTCTTGCCGGCGAAGGGACGGTCGCGTTCGCTCAACGCTTCCTTCAGCCCACGCTCGCGACTCGCCTTCATCCAGTTCTTGACCGCATCCGTCTGATGGGCGAGACAGTCGATATCGGCGGCGGATTGTTCGAGCGCGCGAATTCCCTGAATGTCGAGCCATCGATTGACGGCCGCCTTATGCAGCGCCAGCAGTTCGACCGGGACCAGCGCGACGCGTCGCGCATAGGCGAGGGTCTCGGCTTCGAGCTGGTCTTTCGGATACACCCGATTGACCAGTTGCGAAGCGAGCGCCTCCTGCGCGTTCATCAGATCGCCGGTGAAGAAGAATTCCTTGGCCTTGCGCGGACCAATCAGCACGGGCCACATCGAAAGCGTCGGCAGGATTCCGAGCGAGCGTCCCGCAGGATGGCCAAACTGGGCATCCTCGCTGGCGAAGACCAGATCGCAATGGCCGGCGAGTTCGGTCGCCCCGGCGAGGCAGTAGCCATGCACTTGCGCGATGGTCGGCTTGCCGATCGCCCACAGGCGTTGCCAGCGCTCGATGATCTTGTGCAGGTTGATGCGATCGCTGCTGACGGTGAAGCCCGAGCCGGGCTGCTGGGTGCCCTGCAAATCATAGCCGGCGCAGAATGCGCGTCCGGCACCGCGTACGATCAGCACGCTCGCCTCGCGATCGGCCTCGAACTCGTTCAGCACGAGATCGAACTCACCGAGTAGCTTGGGCGAGAGCGCGTTGAGTTTTTCCGGACGATTGAGGGTCAGCCGGAAGATTTTCTCTTCAACCCGCTCATAAACCACGGTCTCGTATGTAGTCATCGGATTCGCTCCGCTTGGTGATCGAGTCGAGAAAGCACAGGCGTTTCCCGCGGGGTAATTCGGCGCGCGCCGCGCGATCGCGTCACATCGAGGCCGCGCTGGAATCGGTAATCGCGGGTAGATGCCGGCGCCGAGCCAGTATGCGCGCAATCAGCCGATAGACCTCGCGATTCACGATCAGGCCGACATGGCGGCCGCGCACCTGGTAGTTGTTGCCGCCGTCGTCGAGGCAACTGCGCCAATCGACGACGCCGTCTTCGCGCGAATGAATCGAAGTGAAGGCACCGGCGCGCAGCGCGCTCAACGCGATCGTGCGCGCAAAGCCGCAACCGCAACTCGCCGTGCCGCAATTTTCCGGGGCGCCGGAAAGCGTCTGCCACAGGCCCGCGGCGCTTTGCATGATCGCACCGATGCGGTGATTCATCGCATCCCAGTCGTGCCGAATCGGCGCGCCCAGCCCAATCACGCGGCTGACCACGCCCGGAAATTCACCGCCGAGCGATCGCGCAAATACGCCGCCGAGGCTATGCCCGATGATCGCGATGCGACTCTCCGTCTCGCGCGAGATTCCCATGAGCCGCGCTTCAAGCAGCTTGAGCTGCTCGCGCGGACAGCCGAGGTTGAAGTCGATACCGGAGAGGTAGGGCGTATAACCGATGCGGAGGAGCCAGCGCGCCATCGGCGCCATCGCCCAGTCGCCCGCGAAGTAACCGGGGAGCAGCAGCACCGGCTCGCCGCGCCCGCGCGCAACACTGTCGCCGCCATAGAAAATGGGGTCGCGCATCAGCGCGGATAGTTGTTCAAGATAATCGAACGACGAAACCGTCAAGTCGAGAAACACCGCGATGGAGGCCTCCTGAATGCTTGAGGACGCGCGCGATAGTAGTCTCGAAAGGTCTCGACAGTAAAGCGTTGGAGGGCGCGGAAACGCTGACTCGGCGATCGCGACAGCGCCGGGCTTCAGGAGAAATCAGCGTCGCGCCCGGGGCACGATTGCGCCGTCAATGGTGAAGCGAAGGCGAGAGCGCAAAAAAACGCGAGGCCCGGAAAAGAGACCTCGCGTGAACAAATCAAAGGAGCGGCGAAGCGCTGATCAGGCCTCTTCGAGCTTCCACAGATTGCGCGCCGCCGTCACCGAACGCTCGATGAACTTGCGCGCCATGTCATGCTGCGCTTCGAACAGCGTGGCGAGCGGAGTCTCCTTCGCCCAGCCGGTGGCCTTTTCCTGCAACTCGAGCGCCTGTGTCGCGACCCGTTCGGTGGTATCGATATACCATGCGGCCGCCTTCTTGGCGCCGTCAACGCTGAAGAACGACTCGCCCAACTTGCTAAACGCCTCGTACATTCCTTCGCGGGTCTCTTTTTCCGCCATCTGAATCCCTCCGGCCCCTTTTCGGGGTGATTTTTTGTGCGGGCTTTTCCCGCGTTTCTTGCTTGCCTCGAAGTTAATCACTAGTTCGCCTTCCAGTCCGATCCTATTTGTCGCGAATGCGACAATAATCGGCGTTTCTCGCCATTTTCTGACGAATTATCTCCCAACCCTATTGGTCGCGATCGGCAAGCCATTGGCCCACCTGCGGCCACAATTTCTTGATCGCCCCGGCGCTCACGACCGCCCCGATATGGCCGGTCGGAAAGGTCAGGTTGCGGCGGTCCGCACTACCGACCTTTTCCGCCAGCGGCAGGCTGGAGCGCGGATGCACGACGTCGTCCAGATCGGCCACGACATTCAACAGCGGGCACATGACGTTGCGCAAATCGACTTGCCGGCCCTCGATCAACAACTCGCCCTTGGCCAGCAGGTTGCGCTTGAAGATGTCGCCGGTCATCTCGCGAAAAATCTTACCCGCGAGCGGCACGTCGCTCGACATCCAGCGCTCGAACAGTTCGAACATCTCGGCATAGCCGTCGCGATCGGCGTTGCGGTACAAACCAACATATTTGTCGATCGCATGATGCACCGGCGACATCGCGGTGAATCCCATGTTCACCATCCAGGCCGGGCAGTTGCCGTAAATCTTCGTAATCATCTCGGTCGCGCTGTCATCGACCCGATCCATCAGGTGATAGATCGATAGTTCGCGCACGCCCATGTCGAAGGGAATCGCGAGCGTGACCAGGTTCTTGACGTTCTCGGGATGAAGCGCAGTGTAGATCAGGCTGAGCAGTGAGCCGAAGCAGTAGCCGAGGACGTTGACCTCTTCTACGTTCTCCGCGATCTGGACCGCGCGCACCGCGTTGGCAAGATCGTGATTGACGTAGGCGTCGAAGCCTCTCCAGGCATCTTCCTTGGTCGGTGGAATCCAGTCGGTCAGGTAGACCTCGAAGCCCTGCTTGAGCAGGCTCTCGACCACGCTCTTGCCCGGCTGCAGATCCATTACAAAGGGTCGTTTGATCAGCGCATAGACCAGCACGATCGGCGTCGCGTGGATGCGGTTTTGCGCGCGGTAATGGCGCAGGCTGACCTTGCCGCCCTCGTAGATTACGTCATAGGGCGTGACCGATGGAGGATCGGCGGAGACTTGCGATCCGAAACCGCGGCCGATCGCGTCGAGCGTGCGGACCGCGCCGTCGAGCCAATAGCCGGCGACATCGTTAAAGAGCGACACTCTTTTTGCCTCCCTTCCTGGACGCGCGCCTGGGCTTGTAGCCGTTCCAGACCACCGCGGCCGAAGCGTTGGCGGAATCCGCGCCGCGCGCCGCGGCGTAGGCGTGCTCGTCGCTCTCGTCGCTCACGGCTTCGCTGGCCTGCTCGCGGACCGTGCGGAGTTCCTCGCGCAACGCCTTGACGTCGGCGCGCAACGCCTGCACGTCGGTCGCGGTCGGCAATCCGATCGCCGGCCACAGGTTGCCGAAGATCGCCGACGCCACGGCGTCAACCACGCGAGTGACCTGCAGGCCCCCCTGCATCCCGCGGCCCACCATCGCGCCGAAGGTCGGATTGGCGTAAATGCGGTTGGAGGCGTCGTTGGCCAGGCGTACCCACGCGTCGTAGGCCTTCCATCCGGCGTCGCTGACCGCGCCCTGGTCTTCGCCCGCCATCAGCCGCTTTACTGCCGCTTTCGGCAGATCAACCCACGCGGCCTCGAACAATTTCCCAAAATCCTCGGTCATTGCTGACTGTTTGATATTCATCTCAATACCCGCCGCCCTGGATGCTGCCGATGTTACGGACCCAACTAAAACGAATCCACTACCCCTTCTACTGGAGACAAGTTTAAGGCATATCTCGAACGTATCAACGCTTGATGACGCGCTACTTGTCGCAACCGCGACAATTCCAACCGATTGCATTGGCCGTTCGTCTGGTTCCGTCGCCTTGGCGACATCCCGCCCGCCTATGCTACGAATCATCAGTGGTGGTGACGAAAGCTCAACTTGACTGGAAGACTCTGGCGCGGCTCAAGACGCTGTCATGGCTGAGTCAGGACCAGCTACAGGGCCTCGCACAGAGCCTGACGCTGGAAAAGGTCAAGCGCCGCGAGACTATTTTCTTCGAGGGCGAAAGCTCGAACCGGATCTACGTGCTGCTCTCGGGCGTCGCCAAGCTGTCGTTTCAGAACCGCGAGGAGCGCGTGCTGGTCGGTTTGGTCGGGCCGGGCGAAATCTTTGGGGTTTCCTCGCTTCTGCGCCATGCGACGCGCCCCTTTCGATGCGACGCCTTCAGCGATTGCGTCGTCGGCATCGCACGGCCCGAGACCTTCGTCGGGCTGGTGCTGGGAGTGCCGCTCGAGCGCTTCAGCCGCACGCTGGAGGTGACGGTCGCACGCTGGTGGACGATGCTGCAGCGCTACACCAATTTCGTCGGCCTGAGCGTGCGCGAGCGGCTCGCCGGCGCGCTGCTCGAACTCGCGATGAAGTTCGGCGCCGAGGATTCGCGCGGGATTCTGCTGACGCTCAAGGTCACTCATGCTGACCTCGCGGAACTGGTCGGCGCCTCGCGCCAGCGCACGACCGAGCAACTGAACGATTTCGAGAACGAGCGGGTGATTCTGCGCGACGGGCGGCGCCTGATTATCGTGCCCGATCGGCTGCGCGAGTTGGTTGACGCCTCGCAATTCTAATAGGCTCTCACGCACGGGATTCCACCGCGGCCGATGATGCGTCGTGATACGTAATCTCCCGCCGCTGTCATGGCGCGATCGCGCCCCGGCCACGGTTCTCGTGAAGGAGCATATTGGTGTCAGCGCAAAGCAGATTTATCAGCGCCAACGGGCTTAAACTCCACTACCTCGACTTCGGCAATCCGTCCAAACCGCCGCTCGTGTGTATCCACGGATTGAGCGGCAACGCGCACAACTTCGACGGCCTCGCGCCCCATCTGATGAACGACCACCATGTAATGTCGATCGACGTGCGCGGTCGCGGCGACAGCCAATGGGGACCGCCCGGCGAGTACACGCCGCCGGTTTACGTCAGCGATCTCGCCCTGATGCTCGACGCCCTCGAACTCGATCGCGTAACGCTTATCGGCACCTCGATGGGCGGGATCATCTCGATGATCTTCGCCGGCGGATATCCACAGCGGGTCGAACGGCTGGTGCTGAACGATATCGGGCCCGAAGTCGATCCCGCGGGCCTCAAGCGCGTCACCGATTACTTCACCGAGGCGCCCACCGGCTTCAAGGATTTGGCCGAAGTCGCCGCGTACTATCGCGCCAACTATCCCTTTCTCGCCGCGACCCCGGAGCCCGAATTGATAGAATTCTCACGCTGGGCGGTGAAGCCGGCCGGCGACGGACGCCTCACCTGGAAAATCGATCCCGCGGTGCGCAATATCCCGCGCACCGGCGCCGCCGCGCGCCCGATGGACCTCTGGGTCGCGTATGCACGGATTGCGGCGCGCACGCTGGTTATTCGCGGCGCCGAGAGCGATATCCTCGCGCCCGACACGGCCGAACGGATGTGCCGCGTGCTGCCCGGAGCGAAGCTGGTCGAAATTCCAGGGGTCGGCCATGCCCCGACGCTCTCCGAGCCGGCCGCGGTCGTCGCGATTCGCGACTTCCTCGCCCGCTAGCACGACGCCGCGACCGCCGACCGCATCTTCAATGCGTCCGGCGATCGCGGCGTCTGTTCCGCTTCTCGCTGCGGCGGCGCTACGCCCCGCCGCAGCGATCGCTTATTCCGTTACCAGGCCGGTGATCGCCACCGAGACTGCGCTAGTGCTCTTCGTAACCGAGCCTGACACAGTGCCCCATCCCGAAGCATCCGGGCTCGGAGTCGGGGTGCTTGAGATTCCCCATCCGCCCACGATGGTGTCGCTCACGTGAGCGAGCGATGAATTGACCTTCTTGCAGGTGACTCCGATCGCGTTCAGGGTCTTCGTCTCCGTGCTCGAGGTGTCAGTCAGGATAACGCGGAACGGGTTGCACTTCGGGTCCGGACCAGAATCAACTGTGGGTTCGGTGGCGGGATTGATGTTGGGATCTTCCGTGATGAAGAAATTCGTAACGGTCTGGGCGCCCTTGTCCATGCTCCCGGAAGCTTTGGACACGGCGACCTCGTAGCAGCTGCAAGTGCTACCCGTAGGCACTGAACATTGATCGACCCACGGGTCAACGTTGCAAGCACCGTTAGCACTATCGACATCGGCGGGGGCGGCTGCGGCTCCCACCCCGGTGATGTTGAGCGTGCGGGTGCTGGTTTTCGGGCCGGATGCCCAGGCCGATCCCGCAAATAAGAACATTGCCACAATAACTGCCGAACCAAATCGATACATTCCCATTTCATCTTCGCGGGATTTTCCGCGACCAATCAACCGCCATCGATTGTCGCGACGCGGTGCCTTTCCGTTAAACAGCCTTTGAAATCGCACCCCGCTTAGGAGTGCACCGTATTGGTCTGAATCAACTCGACTTTGTAGCCGGTCGGATCCTCGACAAACGCGATATGCGGACCGCCGAACTTCATCGGGCCGGGCTCGCGCACCACCTTCACGCCCTTTTCCTTAAGCGCGGCGCAGGTCGCATAGAGGTCGTCCACGCCCACCGCCAGATGGCCGAAAGCGCTGCCCTGGTCGTAGCTCTTGGTGCCCCAGTTGTGGGTCAACTCGACCACGGTGTGACTATCCTCGTCCTCGTAGCCGACAAAAGCGAGCGTGAATTCGCCGTTGGGATAGTCGTGCTTGCGCAGCAGCTTCATTCCCAGTGCGTCGCAGTAGAACTTGAGCGACTCGTTGAGATCGTTGACGCGGATCATGGTATGCAGCAGACGATTCATGGCTTCCTCCCCGGGGATCGCTTCGCAACTTTCGCGGCAGAATTTTCGCACACTCGCAGCCGCCATCAAAGAACCTCCCACTGTCGCTCCAGCGTTAAAAAATTTGTCGAGGAACTCAAAACCATAGTTTCAAACCAAAGGTTTTGCGCTCCTCAACAACTCTCCGGTAATCTTCTGGTCATGGATTTCAAGTACAGCGATGAGGCCGAGGCCTTTCGCCGCGAATTTCGCACCTGGCTCGAAGCCAACATCCCGCCGCGGCGCGACAAGGCGACAACGAAGACCTCGGCAGCGAGATCGTGCGCACCGACGACAACGACTGGAACTACTCCCTCCAATGGCATCGCAAGATGAACGCCGGCGGATGGGTCGGCGTCAGTTGGCCCAAGGAATACGGCGGGCGCGGCGCGACGCTCGAACAGATGGTGGTTTACAACGAGGAGATGGTTCGCGCGCGGGCCCCCGGCATCGTCAACGGCCTTGGCATCATGCTGGTCGGCCCCACCCTCATCCATTGGGGCACCGAGGAGCAGAAAAAGCGCTACGTCCCGAAGATTCTCTCGGCCGAAGAAATCTGGTGCCAGGGTTATTCCGAGCCCGGCGCGGGTTCTGACGTGGCCTCGTTGAATACGCGCGCGGTCGAGGACGGCGATTACTTTATCGTCAACGGCCAGAAGGTCTGGACCTCGGGCGCCGATCGCGCCGACTGGTGCATCCTGCTCGTCCGCACCGATCCGGAGGCGCCCAAGCACAAGGGCATCAGCTACCTGTTGGTCGATATGCGCAGCCCCGGCATCACCGTGCGTCCGCTGGTCCAGATGACCGGCGAGAAGGGCTTCAACGAGGTCTTCTTCGAGGACGTCAAGGTGCCGAAGAAAAATCTCGTCGGCGAAAAGAACCAGGGCTGGCAGGTCGCCGTGACCACGCTGATGTTCGAGCGCAGTTCGATCGCCGCGATGCGCGACATGATGAGTTCAGTGAAGAACCTCGCCAAGCTCGCGAAGAAGATCGCGCGCACCGGCGGCACTGCCTGGGATGACACCGGCATCCGGCAGAAGATCGCGGGCTTCGCGTGCGAGGCGGCGGCGCTGCGCTACGGCAACATGCGCCAGTTGACGCGACGGCTGAAGGGCCTGCCGCCCGGCCCCGAAGGCTCGGTCGGCAAGCTCAGCGCGAGCGACCTCAATCTCAAGATGGCGAAATTCGCGCTCGAGCTGCTCGGGCCATACAGCCAGTTCGAACATGGCGCACCGCAGGCGCTCGACGGCGGTAGTTGGAACTATCGGATGCTGGCGTCGCGGGCCTTCACCATCGCGGGCGGCACCAGCGAGGTCCAGCACAACATCATCGGCGAGCGCGTCCTCGGCCTGCCCAAGGGCTAGGATTGTGTAAGAAGTTGTCAAGGAACTCAAAACTTATAGTCTTCTGAAACCTCATAGAGGTTTCAGGCTTCCCACTATGGTTTGACGCTCGCGATGCTCGATCCCATGGTCGGCCTCCGGATATAGTGGGCGCCCCTCCGTCATTCTAAGCTTGCGAAGAATCCCGGGCCTTAGTGCGGTTTCATTGGAATGTTCCGGCGGCGCTCGTTTAATCAACCCACGCCCGACTGGCCACTCGCACTACCAATTCGAGCGGCCATCGCCATCTCACCAGGTTTTTACAGGGCGCAGCCCGCATCTTTACCAACGGGAAGTCTGAAACCTCTATGAGGTTTCAGTTTCCTTAAAAATCATAATTTTGCGCTCTTGAACCACCGGAGTGGGCGCGCGCTGCGCGCGCCCACTCAAACGCCGCCGAACCAATCGTAGCCCTGGTCCTCCCAGTAGCCGCCGGTCTTGTTCGGCAGGAAGTTTACTTCCGTCAGGTACTTACACATTTTGTAGCCAAGCTTAACTGCGGAATAGAGCCGCAAAGGCGCGCCGTGATTCGCGCCCAGCGGATGGCCGTTCATGCCGTATGCGAGCAGGGTCTGCGGATGCATCGCGCTGCCGAGGTCCCACGACGAAAAATAGTCCTCGTCGAACGAGTTGAACTCGACGTACCTGACGCCCGGCTTCAACCCCGCCAGCTTCGCGATTTCGCTGACGCGCACGCCATGCCACGAGGCCACCGCCGACCATCCTTCGACGCAATGATGCCGCACGCGCAGATCCGTCCGCGTCATCTGCTGCAGTTGATCGAGCGTCAGCACCATCGGCCGCTCGACCAGTCCGCCCACCGCGAGCGTCCAGTTCGCCGGCGCCGTCGGCATCGCGTCCGAGATAAAGTAGGACGGAAACGCGCTCTCCTGCGTCGTGGCGGACGCGGGCAATTCCGGGGCGAGGCGATTCGGCGAAAATACCAACCCCTCGAACTTCTCGTTCCAGTCCTTCATCGCCCCGAGAAAGCCCTTGATCGGATGCGTCTCGCAGCCGGCCAGCAAAGACGCGGCGGCGGCGCCCACGATAAACTTGCGGCGCGTGATAAGCTTACTCACGGCGGCCTCCCGCGATCATGTTCACGATCTCGCGCGGATGCATCGAGACCAGCACCAGGTGCGTGACGAGGAACATCGCGAACAGGCACAGGCCCGCCAGATGGACCACGCGCGCACCGTCGTAACCGCCGAACAGCAGCGTGAGGAAATGCAGTTGCACAGGCTTATAGATGGCGAGTCCCGACAGCACCATCACGACGCCGAAAATTATCACCGAGCTGTAGGCGAGCCGCTGCAAGCCGTTGTAAAAATCGGCGGGCGGCGGCGTCCGGCGAATTTTCAGGTAGTAGAGGAATTGCGCGACCGCGCCGCTCGCGTCGCGCCACGGACGAAACATCCGCCGGCGCCATTCGCCGCTGATAAATAAATAAGCTAGATAGAAAATTCCGTTGAGGGCGAAGAACCACGCGATTGCGAAATGCCAATGGCGTCCGCCGCCGAGCCATCCACCAATGCGCATCCAGACCGGCGGCGGCGTCCCCTGAAACGGATACCACGAGTATTGTGCGCCACGCGGACCGAGCGACGGATAGGCGACGAAAATTTGCAGTCCGCTCCCCGCCATCAGGATCACGAACAGCGCGTTGCACCAATGCACGATGCGGATCGGCAGCGGCTGCTCGCGGCGGCCTTTGAACGCTGGATCGTGGGTCTCGGGCATGGTCGGATTTGCGGACCTCGCCGGGAGTCAACCAATACCGTTTAGATGACGACGGTGCCTGCCGGTTTCTTCAATTTAGCCGTGGTCATTGTACGATGCGATCTCACAATGGACGCGACGAACCCCTCCGCGCGCTGATTTCAGGCTCCCAAAATGTTACCTTGAATTTCATATTTGGCCATCCTCGATTCGCTGGGGCAGACCATAAAGGAGGCCGCGCGATGTATCAGCTCGACGACTTGATTCGTGAACTGCGCGAGGCGCGCAAGCCGGGTACCGAGAGTGCCGTCGAAGAGGCCGTGCGCCGCGCGCTCGCCGAACACCCGCTCGCGCGCGATCCGAACCGCTTTCAGGTTCTGCATGACGAACCCGGCCTGACCGTGCTGCATGTGGTCGTCGGGGGCGGCTTTACCTCGCCTCCGCATGACCATCGCACGTGGGCGGTGATCGGGGTGTACCGCGGGCAGGAGGACAACAGCTTCTACAAGCTGGTGGGCGATTCGCGTGCGATCGAACCGGCGGGCGGCCGCAGCGTCGGCGAGCGCGAGATTCTGACGCTCGCCACCGACGCGATCCATCGCATCGCCAATCCGCGGCGCGACCCGCTGATCGCGCTGCACGTTTACGGCCGCAACGTTCTTACGATCGATCGCAGCGCGTGGGATCCGGTCACGATGCGCGAGCGGCCCTACGTCGCGAAAACCGACAACGTCGTCACGCAGTAGTTAGCGCTCGCGGCGCACCCGTCGCGACGCGATTGAACCCTCGCGGCGCGCTTGCGCGGCGAATAGCTATTCGATCTTGGCCAAGATGCGATTGCGCTGGACGTGATCGCCGACCTTGACGTGAATCTCCTTGACGTGTCCGGCCACCCCCGCCTTGATCGGAATTTCGACCTTCATCGATTCGATCACCATCAACTCGTCGCCGCGTTCGATCTGCGCGCCGACTTCGACCGCCATCCGCAAAACTCTGCCCACTCCGGGGCTGCGTAACTCCATTCGATTGCCATCCTTCCCTTCTGCCGAGTTGGCTTACCCACTGGGTCGCTCCGCCCGGCGGTGCTCAGGGGCGCATCATGCGGGTGCGCGGGCCAAGTTGCGTCGGCACGATTTCATACGCCTGCCGCACCCATTCGACCAGCAGCGGACGGGTCTCGCGCGGATCGATTATCTCCTCGATGCCGAACATTTCGGCGGTGCGCAACGGCGAACGAATCTTGTTGAAGCGCGCCTCCAGTTCCGCGCGCAGCTTTTCCGGATCGGCCGAAGCCGCGAGGTCGCGCTTGTAGGCCGCCTCGATTCCGCCCTCCAGCGGCAGCGAGCCCCAGTCGGCCGACGGCCACGCGTAGCGAAAGTTGAGTCCGGTGGTCTTGCCGTGACCGGCGCCGGCGACGCCGAACGCGCGCCGCACCATGATTGCGACCCACGGCGTCACGGTCTGGAAGACCGCGTAGAGTGCGCGCACGCCGTGCCGGATCGTGCCGGTGATCTCGGCCTCGCGTCCGATTAGAAAACCCGGCTGATCGCAGAAGTTGACCACCGGCAGATGGAAGGTGTCGCAGGTATCGACGAACTTGCACAATTTGTCGGAGGCCGACGCGTCGAGCGAGCCGCCGATGACGTACGGATCGTTGGCCATCACGCCGACCGGATAGCCGTCGAGGCGCGCGAAGCCGGTAATCAGCGAGGCGCCGAAATACGGGGTGATTTCGAAGAAAGAATCGCGATCGAGAATCAGTTCGATCATGCGGCGGGCGTCGTAGCCGGCGCGGCGATTGTGCGGAATCAGATCGAGCAATTCCTCCTCGCGCCGATTCGGATCGTCGTCGGGCTCGGCGCGCGGCGGCACCTGCCAGACGTTTTGCGGCAGATATGAAAGGAAGCGGCGAATCTGCGCGAAGGCGTCGTCCTCGCTCTCGGCCTCGTTATCAACCGCCCCGCTGGCGTAGGCATGAATATGCGAACCGCCCAGTTCTTCTTTAGTCAGATCCTCGCCGACGCCGAACTTGACCACCGGCGGTCCCGCGACGAAGAGCTGGCTCGATCCGCGGACCATCACGGCGAAATGCGAGGCGGCCACGCGCGCCGCGCCGAGACCGGCGACCGAGCCCATGCATCCGGCGACCACCGGCACCTCGCCCATCAGCCGCACGACGACGTCGAACCCCGGCATCGCGGTAACGTAAGTCGCCTTGACGGTCTCGAAGCTGCGCACACTGCCGCCGCCGCCGGAGCCGTCAACCAACCGGACCATCGGCATGCGATGCTCATCGGCGAGCATCTCGCCCCAGACCTGCTTGCTGTGAATGGCGGCGTCGGCCGCGCCGCCGCGAACCGTGAAATCGTCGCCGCCGACGACCACGCGGCGTCCGTTGATACGGCCGGTGCCGAGCACGAAGTTCGACGGCCGGAACTCGAGCAGCCGGCCCTCTTCGTCGTATTTGGTCGCACCGGCGAGCGCGCCGTATTCGTGGAAGGAATCCTGGTCGAGCAGGCGATCAATGCGCTCGCGCACGGTGAGCTTGCCGCCGTCGTGCTGGCGCTTGATATTCTCCGCGCCGCCCATCTGCTTGGCGATTTCAACGCGCCGGCGAATTTCCGCGAGTTCGTCGTGCCAGGTCATACGTGCCTCCGCGCGCCTATCCTAGCAAGCCTCGGCTCGGTTGCCATCGCGGATGGGGGCGCGGCTCTGCCGCGGGCCGGCCGCGAGAACATGCCGCTTGACGGCGCGTGGCGCGTTGCACTACTTGGGATCGCAGGCCGGGTTACGAATCCAAATTCGAATCGAGGCAAGGCGATGGCACGTATCCAGGAAAACTTTCACAAGCTCAAATACCCAGGCGCGGTTGACGCCGACGGCCATATTCTGGAGGCCGCGGACTGCTGGGAAAAGTATTGCGAGGCGAAGTACAAGCCCACCGCGATCCGGGTGAAGACGGACGCCGACGGCTACCAGTACTTTGAGATCGGCGGCAAGCCGTCGCGGGTCTCGCGCAAGGGGCAGCCCTTCAGCAGTATCGGTGCGATGGGCGAGGTGACGCGCGAAAAGGGCCACGTCGATCCGCGTCGCAAGTACGGCGAAGACGTTGCGCTCGGGGCAGTGGACGCAAAAGAACGGCTTCAGCGACTCGACCACGAGGGACTCGACGCCGCGATCATCTATCCGAGCCTGGGGTTGAGCTGGGAAACCGAATGCGAGGACGTCGAGTACGCCCAGTCGATGACGCGGGCGTACAACCGCTGGCTGGTTGACTGGTGCGCGGACAGCGGCGACCGGCTGATCCCGGTCGCGCATCTATCGCTGGGCGATCCCGCCGCGGCGGCGGTCGAACTGGAGCGCGCCGTCAAAGCCGGATGCAAAGGCGGATGGGTGGTGCAGTTCGTGATGAACGGCAAGCCCCATGCGCATCCCGACCATGATGTGCTGTTTGCCAAGGCGCAGGAACTCGACGTGCCGCTGGCGGTTCATCCGTCGCTCGAACCGCAATGGGCACTGCCCGGCCGCTACCATCTGGAGTATATCCGCAAGCAACCCTTTTTCTTGAACGTCACCGCGTCTGACTCGATGCGCCATGCGCTGGTGAGCTTCATGCAGTACGGCACGTTCGAGAAATTCCCGAAGCTGAAAGTCGTCATCCTGGAAGCCGGCGCCGGATGGGCGAGCTACTGGCTGGACCGGATGGACGCGGTTTACGACAGCGTGATCGGGCGCACGCTGCCGCTGAAGGAGAAGCCGAGTAATTACTTCAAGCGCAACGTCTGGATTTCCGCCGATCCCGACGAACATTCGCTGCCGGCAATGATGCAGCTATGCGGCGACGGGCAGTTCTTCTGGGCGAGTGACTTCCCGCATCCGGATCACACCGGCGACTATATCGAAGAGTTGGAAGAGCTGGCCGACAAGCTCCCGGCGGGCGCACGGGCGAAGATGCTCGGCGAGAACGTGAGGAACGTGTACAACTGCAAGTAGTCGAGCGCAGAAGATCGCGTCGCGAGCCGCCGGAGCGCGGCGCGGCTATAGAAAAGGCCCGACGGCAAGATGCCGTCGGGCCTTTCACTTGTCGCCTTCGACGATTAGCTAGTTGACGGTCCAGACGTCGCCGCGCTTGAGCAGCGCCGCAACGTCGCCGGGCCCCTGCTTCGCCTTGGCCTCCGCCAACTGTGCATTCATCGCAGCATCGAAAGTGGGACGCGAGGTCGCATAGAACACGCCGACCGGCGCCGGCATCGGCGATTCGAACTGGCCGAGCATGAAGGCCAGCGCCAGGTTGGTCTCGTCATGCACGACGAGATCTTTTTCGGTGACGCCGCTGCCGAGTGCCACGACTTCGGCGCGCTGCCCGTTCATGCGGATGCCCTTGTCGCGGTTCTTGCCGAAGATCAGCGGCTTGCCGTGCTCGAGCACCAACTGATGGTCCGCCTTGATCGCCTTGTCGCTCAGATCGTTGAACGCGCCGTCGTTGAAGATGTTGCAATTCTGCAGAATCTCGACGAACGAGGCACCCCGATGCGCATGTGCGCGCTTGAGCGTTTCTCCGAGATGTTTCTGCTCGACGTCGATGGTACGCGCGACAAAGGTCGCACTGGCGCCGAGCGCAACCGTGATCGGATTGAAGGGGAAATCGACCGAACCCATGGGCGAGGACTTGGTCACCTTGCCGACTTCCGAAGTCGGCGAGTACTGGCCCTTGGTCAGCCCATAGATGCGGTTGTTGAAGAGCAGAATGTTGAGATCGATGTTGCGGCGCAACGCGTGAATCAGATGGTTGCCGCCGATCGACAGACCGTCCCCATCGCCGGTCACGACCCACACGTCGAGTTCGGGGCGCGAGATCTTGAGTCCGGTCGCGAGCGCCGGCGCACGTCCATGGATGGTGTGGAATCCATAGGTGTTCATGTAGTACGGGAAGCGGCTGGAGCAGCCGATGCCGGAAATGAACACGATATTTTCACGCGCAACGCCGAAGTCCGGCATGATTCTCTGGACTTGCGCCAGGATTGCATAGTCACCGCATCCGGGACACCAGCGCACTTCCTGATCGGTAACGAAATCCTTGCGAGTCAGTGCGGTAGCCATTTTTTGTCAGCCCTCCAGTGCGCGCATGATCCGATTGGTCAGTTCGCTCACTTTGAACGGACGGCCCTGGACCTTGTTAAAGCCGATAGCGTCGATCAGATAGTCGGCGCGCACCAACTTGCTCAGTTGTCCCATGTTCAACTCGGGCACCAGTACTTTCTTGAACTTGCGCAATTGATCGCCGAGATCGCTTGGCAGCGGATTGAGATAACGCACATGGATGTGCGAGACGCTCTTGCCCTTCTCGCGCACCTGCTTGACCGCCTCGCGCAGAGAGCCGTAGGTGGAACCCCATCCGAGCACCACCAGGTCGCCGCCCTTGGCGTCGCCGAAGATTTCAGTCGGCGGAATCTCGCGCACGATGCCTGCGACTTTGCGCGCACGCGTGCGCACCATCAATTCGTTGTTGGCGGGTGAGTAGCTGACGTTGCCGGTGACGTCCTCGCTGGAAAGGCCGCCGATGCGATGTTCCAGGCCGGGCGTACCGGGGACCGCCCACGGCCGCGCGAGCGTTTCGGTATCGCGCTTGTAGGGCATGAAACCGTCAGGCTCGGTCGCGAGTTCAACCGTTATCTTCGGCAGCTTGCTCACGTCCGGCAGCAGCCACGGCTCGGCTCCGTTCGCAAGCTGATTGTCGGTCAGCAGGATCACCGGCGTCATATACTTGGTCGCGAGCCTGACGGCCTCGTATGCGCAATCGAAACAGTCGGCCGGCGTGGAGGCCGCGATCACCGGAATCGGCGATTCGCCGTGGCGTCCATACATCGCCATCAGCAGATCGGCCTGCTCCGGCTTGGTCGGCATCCCGGTGGACGGCCCCGCGCGCTGCACGTCGGTTATGACCAGCGGCAGCTCGGTCTTGACTGCAAGCCCAACCGCCTCGGCCTTGAGATTCATGCCGGGGCCGGAGGTCGTCGTGATCGCGATCGCGCCGCCAAAGGACGCGCCGATCGCCGACGCCACGGCCGCAATCTCGTCTTCAGCCTGGAATGTATAGACCGGAAAATTCTTGTAGCCGGCGAGCTCGTGGAGGATATCGCTGGCGGGGGTAATCGGATACGAACCCAGGAACAGCGGCCGCCCCGCGCTCATCGCCGCCGCGACGAAGCCCAGCGCGGTCGCACTGTTGCCGGTGATATTGCGATAGAGCCCGGCTTTGATCTTCGCCGCCGGCACTTCGTAGGAACTCGCGAACATCTCGGTGGTATCGCCGTAGTTGTAGCCCGCCTTGAGCGCCAGCAAGTTCGCTTCGAGCAGCTCCGGGGTCTTCTTGAAGCGCGATTCGAGCCATCGCTGGGTGCTCTCGATCGGGCGCTGATAGAGCCACGAGAGCATCCCGAGCACGAACAGATTGCGACAGCGGAAGACCGCGCGATTGTTGAGTCCGGTGCTGTGCAGCGCCAACGTCGTCAGCTTGGTCACGTCAACCTGGAACACCTGGAACTTGTCGAGCGAATGGTCGGTGAGCGGATTTGAGGTGTAGCCGGCACGCTTGAGATTGGCCTCGTTGAAGGCCTCGCGGTCCACGATCAGCACGCCGTTGGGTGGCAGATCGTCGAGGTTGGCTTTGAGCGCCGCCGGATTCATGGCGACCAGCACGTTGGGCTCGTCGCCGGCGGTGAAGACCTCGCGGCTGGAGAAATTGAGCTGGAATCCGCTGACGCCGGCCAGCGTGCCGGCAGGGGCGCGGATTTCGGCCGGAAAGTCGGGCAGGGTTGCGATATCGTTGCCCGCGATTGCCGATTCTGCCGTGAATTGCATTCCCGCCAATTGCATGCCGTCGCCTGAATCGCCGGCAAACCGGATTACGACGCTGTCGCGGCGCACCCCCGGCTTGTGTGCAGCGTTGCCACCGCCAAGTCCCGAGGACTCGACGGCGCGTCCTGCCGCCTCAGGTGGTAGAGCCATTTCAATCCCACTCCTTGTTCGCAAAAATTCCCCGCGCGGCGAAATTACGACACGAAGGGAATCGGATAAACGTTATGTGAACCAATTAACTATAACTAATGGACCCAACAAGGGAAAGCGCCGCTCAGCGCACGATGAATTCGCTGAATTCATTCAGCGCTTCGCTCCATTCGATTCGCACCTCCTCGACCCGCGCCGACCGCGGTCCGCGACGAGCCCACGCGGCCAGCAACTCAAGCGCCCGACGCGGCCCCTCGGCGACCATCTCGACCGTGCCGTCATCGCGATTGCGCGCATAACCACTCACCCCAAGTACGCGCGCCTGGTCGGCAGCCGCGCCGCGAAAGAATACCCCTTGCACGCGACCGCTCACGACCATCCGCAGCCGCGCGCGCCGGTCACCATCAGGCATCGCACTCAACCTTCAATTAGCGTGATGAACTCGCGCTCGTCCAGCGCTTTGACTCCCAGCTCGGCCGCCTTGCGCAGCTTCGAGCCCGGCTCCGCGCCCGCCACGACGTAGTCGGTCTTGCGGCTGACCGCCGAGGTCACGCGCCCACCCGCGGCGAGAATCTTCTGTTCGGCCTCCTCGCGCGTCATCGATTCGAGCGTGCCGGTCAGCACGAAACTCCTGCCGCGCAGCGCACCGCGACCCGCGACCGGCGCGGGCGGCGGCACAATCGTCAGCTTGCGCGCCAGCCGCACGACCGCCTTGCGATTGCGCGGCTCGTCGAAATACTCGCGGATACTGTGCGCGACCTCGTCGCCGATATCGCGCACCGCGCGCAGATCGTCTTCGCTCGCGTCCATCAGCGCCTCGAGCGTGCGAAATCGCAACGCCAGTTGGCGCGAGGTGTGTTCCCCGACATGGCGAATCCCGAGGCCGTTGATCACCCGGTCGAGCGCCACCGAGCGCGATCGCTCGATCGCGTCGATCAGGTTTTGCGCGCTCTTGGCCGCCATCCGCTCGAGGCCCGCAATCTGTTCCGCGGTCAAATCGAAGATTTCGTCGAGCTCCTTGAGCAGCCCCTTCTCGACCAGTTGCGCGACCAGCTTGTCGCCGAGGCCGTCGATATCGAGCGCGCCCTTGGACGCGAAATGGCGAATCGACTCGCGCATCCGCGCCGGGCAATTCACGTTGACGCAGAAGTAGCCGACCTCGCCCTGCTCATGCACAATCGCGGCGCTGCACACCGGGCAGTGCGCTGGCATCGCGAATTCGGGCGATCGCGGATGACGCGGACGGGTCATGCGCACGACGTAGGGGATGACGTCGCCGGCGCGCTCGATCAAAACGGTATCGCCCACGCGCACGTCCTTGCGCCGAATCTCGTCGAGGTTGTGCAGCGACGCGTTCGATATGGTCACGCCTGCGAGCGCCACCGGTGCGAGCTTCGCCACCGGCGTCAGCGATCCGATCCGCCCGACCTGGACGTCGATATCGCGCACCTGCGTCTCGGCCTGCTGCGCCTTGAACTTGTAGGCCACCGCCCAGCGCGGCGAGCGCGAGACCTCGCCGAGCTGATCCTGCACCGCGAACGAATTCACTTTCGCGACGACCCCGTCCGCCTCGTAGTTCAGTTGATGGCGCTGCTCGGTCAGCTCGTTCCAGAACTCGAGGACCCGCTCGACGTTCGGGCACACTCGCGTCAGCGGATTCACGCGCAGGCCGAGCGCCTTGATGCCCTGCAGGAAATCCCATTGCGAGTTGAATTCGATTCCCTCCATCGCGCCCGGCGAATGGCAGAAGATATCGAGCGGCCGCGCGGCCGTGATGTGCGGGTCGAGCTGGCGCAGCGATCCGGCGGCGGCGTTGCGCGGATTGGCGAACGGCGCCTCGCCGTCGCGGACACGCTCGGCATTGAGCCGATCGAACGCCTTGCGCGGAAAGATCACCTCGCCACGCACCTCCAGCAACTTCGGCAGGGTGCCGCGCGGCGGCTTCAGCAGCCGCAGCGGAATACTCTTGATCGTGCGGATATTCGGCGTCACGTCCTCGCCGTTGACCCCGTCGCCGCGCGTCGATCCCGCCGTCAGCCGCCCGTCCTCATAAATCAATTCGACCGCCAGGCCGTCCAGTTTGACCTCGGCCACGTACTCGAGGTCGCGATCGTTTTTCAGGAACCGCTTGATGCGCTGGTCGAATTCGATCATCTCCCCGGCGTCCATCGCATTGGCCAGCGAGAGCATCTGTTTGCGATGGACCACGACGGCAAACTTTTCGCTCGGCTTCGCACCGACGCGTTGGGTCGGCGAGTCGGGTGTGAGCAGCTCCGGATGATCGCGCTCGAGGGTCTCGAGCCGGCGCAGCAGCCGGTCGTATTCAGCGTCGGTGACTTCGGGATCGTCGAGGACGTAGTAGCGATAGTTGTGGCGATCGATCTGCTCACGCAGCCGCCCCACCTCGGCCTGAAGCTTATCGCTCTGTGTAGCCATACTGAGTCAACATGCTTAGCGCATTTCGTTTGTATCCAAACAGATATACGCGCCGATCATCGATTTGCATGGACATGGAGAATGCGTTCGTTCGGGTTGTGGACCGCCTGACCCCTCTCCCTTCAGTTGGGAAAGGGCTCGATCGGCGGCGGGATCGGATCGCCGTGCGCCTTCAGGCTGTCGAGATAACCATTTCGGCTTCGCCCTCCGGACGGAATGCCATTTTGCGCGAATGTTCTACTCAAAGACGCTTTCAGCGGGGGGCGCCCATCGCGTCGAGGAAATCGTCCAGCGTCGGAAAGCGCATATACATATTATGCCGCTTCTGCTTCCCGATCGTCGTGCTCGAATCCGACGAATACGCATGGCCCGGATATACTACCGTCGCGTCGTCCAGATTTTTGAGCGTATGGTTCAGGCTATAGTACATCGCCGCGGGATCCGAACCCGGCAAATCCACCCGTCCGCACGAACCCACGAATAGTGTGTCGCCCGAAATGAGATTGCCCTCGACCAGAAAACATTGCGAGCCCGGCGTATGGCCCGGGGTATGCAGAAACTTGACCGGTAACTCACCGACCTTGAAGACGTCGCCCGCCTCGACGATCACCAGGTCGGAATCGCTGAGACCCGCGACGCGCTTGGTGCCCTCGGCCTCGGCCTTGTTGACGTACACCTTCGCCTTGATCTTGCCGAGCAGATCCGCCGCACCCTGAATGTTCTGCCCCATCATCGAGCCGCCCAGATGGTCGGGATGGTAATGAGTAATCAGGATCTTGTCGATTTCGTAGCCTTCCTTGCGCGCGAATTCCAGGATCGCATCGACGTCCCACGCCGGATCGACCACGGCCGCCTTATGCGTTTCGCTGTCGCCGATCAGGTAAACGAAGTTTGCCATCGGGCCGATTTGTGCCTGCCGCAGGTATAGTCTGTCGCTTGCCATCTTGGGTTACTCCGCTAATAGTCAGTCAGGATTTGCGGCCCGCCTTCGAACCATTGTCCGTCCCTTTGCGCTGCGCCGCGCGCGCCACTCTGGGATCGATGCGCAGGCCCCGATCCCACAGATACTCAGGCTCGTCGAGCCGCTTCGCCACCCAGCGCGATTGCACGAACAGATGATCGCTCAGGCGGTTGACGTAGGCCATCAGGCGCTCGTTGATCGGCTCCTCGCGCCGTAGCACCCAGCAAACGCGCTCGGCCCGCCGGCAGACCGTGCGCGCCTGATGCAGGAAGGCGTTGAGCACGCCGCCGCCAGGCAGCGTGAACGAGTTGAGCGGCTGCAGGTCTTTCTGCATCCGGTCCATTTCCTGTTCGAGCTGCTTGACCTCGCCCTCCCCCATCCGATGCATCCCTTCGTACGCGGCGTCGTCCGGAGTAGCCAGTTCGCTGCCGACGTCGAATAGCTCGTTCTGAATCCGCCGCAGCATTCCCGAATACCAATTGAAGTCCTCGCCGAACTTCTGAGCATAGTGCGGCACATACGTCCGCACGATTCCGACGATCGAATTGAGTTCGTCGATCGTGCCGTAGGCCTCCAGCCGCCCGCTCTCCTTGGGCACGCGCTTGCCGCCGACCAGCGCGGTCAAGCCCTTGTCGCCGGTGCGCGTGTAGATGCGTGTCAGCCGTATCGCCATCAGAGGCCCGCCTTTTTGCGCTGCGCCTGGTAGGTGGCGTCTCCCAATTCGTTCGTCACCGGCAGGCCGGCGTCGCGCCATCCGGGCACCACCACCTGCCCGCCGGCGTCGCGAGCGCCGCCAAAGCCGCCGCGCACGTTGGTCAGGTCAGTGTAGCCCGCCGTCTCGAGCATCTCGCACGCGCGCTGCGAGCGTCCGCCGGCCAGGCAGCCGACCACCAGCTTGGTGGCGTTGGGCAGCACCTTCTCCGCCACCGCGACGAAGTCGGGATTGACCTCCATCTGCCCCGGCCCCTTGATGAAGACCACCGGTATATTGATCGCGCCCGCCGGATGGCCTTGTGCGAATTCGCCCTCGGTGCGCACGTCGAGGTAAATCGCGCCCGGATTGTTGGTCAGCGTCTCATAAGCCTGCGGGGGCTCGGCCTGCTTTATCGCCATCGTCGCAAATCCTCGATCGGAATTTTCATCGACTTTTTTAGTATCGCCCCGATCGCGGTCTTGAAGTGGTCGATATCGAACCCCTGCGCGAGCGATCCGGGAGCTTGATTATTACAATATCACGACGAAGGTAAGCGCCTTAATCACGCCGGGTGCGTCTATGCGATCGAAATCCGGCGGGACCATCCGGGGTTCGCCGCGGGTTCGCGGGGCGCGTCAGCCTGTGCGTAATCCGCGTCAGCCTTTGCGATTGATCGTAAACTCGTCCTGCAGCTTCGCCGCTCGATCCTGCGCCGATTCCATCCGCTGGGTGCGCAGGAAAAACTGCACCAGCTCCACCTGGCCGACCTGGCCGGCGGGGCTCGCCACCTCGACCAGCTCCTCGATCAGTCCCGGAAATTTCTCGCCCGGGATGTAGTAGTTGGCCCAGCCGAAGTTGCAGTAGCGATGGAGAATCTTGGCGATCGTCCTTTCGAGCGATTCGCGCTTGTTCGCGACCCGTTCTTCGTGCTGTGCCAACTTCGGCTCCTCCGGCTGACTGCGTCGATGCAGCCGCGATACGGCGGCTCAAAAGGTAGCGCAAACTTGCACAACCGCCAACCGCCCCTCAGGCCGATTTTTCGATTTTTTCAGTGTCAGCTGCGGCCTGATGGGCAGCGTCGGACGGTTCGGCCGCGCCCGGCTCCTCGACCCAGCGCAATTTGTGATAGTCGAAGCGCGAGCTCTCAATCACATTGAACTTGATGATCTCGAAAAACGGCGAGAGATCGAAATCGCGCGGCGTGACCAGGGTCGGCGCAACCATCCGCATCAAGCCGGGCGCGTGCGCCTTGCGCGAGAATCGTTCAAGCCATGCGTAACGGCTCGGTAGCGCCTCCATCCCGGGGGGAGTTGGCTCGTAGCGCGGTACGATCGGAAAGCGCACCCGCGCGAAGCTCTCGGCAATCAGGCTCGAGCAAATTATTCGCGTCGGATCGGTGCTGCCGAATTCCAGCGCCTGTCTGCGCAATCGTGCCGGCACGATACTCACGGGCAGGAAGTAGCGTGCGAGGTCGAACAGGTTCTTCAAATCGTAGCGGCGGCCGATGTTGTCGATCGCGTAATCGACCACCACCCTCTGGTCGGCCGCCGTCAGCATATGGGGCCGGCAGATGCGGATATTGAAATTGCGGTACTTGCTCAACGGCGTTACCACCACGCCGCTCTCGACCAGCGCCTCGACCAGCAGATAATTCGCTTCGTCGCCGTACTTCTCGACCAGTTCGTGCCGGAGTTTCGGCGATCGCTTGAGCGGCGCGTCACCGACATAAATGGCCGAATGTGACCACGAGCTCTGCGACAGGTACTTGATGACCTCGCTGATGCGCTCGTTACCCTCGACCAGTAGCACGTCGCCCTTGCGGATATACTTGCGCAGTTGCGCCAGGTCGTTGGGAATCGCCAGGCTGTAGCGCGCGATCGGCTTGGTCAGCAGCTTGGCCGCAAATTCGACCAGCTTGTTCAGAAGATACGCAAAGGGATTTAACCGCGCGAGTCTCGCCACGATAGTTCCGCGCCGGCCAGCTCAGGCAATCTCCGGCACACTCCCTAAATGACTATAAGAGCCTGCCCCGGCTTAAGACAACTGCCGATCGATAAACCGTCGCGCATGCAATGCGTACGTGCGATCGGCGTGCTTGATTTGCAAAAAAATGGCCGGCTCGGCGGTGACCTCAGAGCCGAAGTCCGGCTTCCGTGAGGCGCTGCTCCAGCACCGGCAGGCGGTCATGGCCCCAAAACGGTTCTTTTTCGAATACGAAGATCGGTACGCCGAAGATGTGATCGCTCGCGGCTTCGTCCTGCGCCCGTTGATAGTCGTCCGCGCCCTGACCGGCCAGATACGCGCGATATTGATCGGCCGAAAGCCCCAGATCCGCCACCACCGCGGCGACCTGATCCGCATCGTCAGGCTGCAATTCGCGTTTCCAGAAGAGTTCATAGACCCGGAGATTGAAGGGGAGCAAGCGGTCATGCTTTTGCGCAAACAGACTACCGATCAGCGCGATCCGCGTATCATAGACCTTTGCTTGACCGCGAATCACCAAACCGCGCGGCTTGGCCCAACGGCGTGCGTCGAGGTACGAGTATTTGGTCTTGTATTCCGAATAGAGACTGCGCTCGCCCTTGTCCTTGACCCGTAATTGAAAGGGTATCCACCGCACTCTAACGTCGTAGCGCCGCTCCAGCTCGAATCCGGGTTCGCAGGCCAGATATGCAAATGGACTCTTGTAGTCGGAGTACATTTTGACTTCTTTCACAGGCATGACTGAGACTCCAACGGGCGATCGCGGTAAAGGCCGATTGCGATCGGCGGCAGATACACTTCACCCAAATAGCTATAAATGCAACTGACTATAGTTGATAGCTGATTCGCATATCGGCCCTGCCCGCAGTTCAACCGCGAAACGATCCGACGATTCCGTAAAATGGCAGGCTGACCGTTTGCTGAACCGGATCGTCGGTCGTGATCGCGATCTGCCCGCGCAGGGCGCCGTCGGGCGTGTTGGGCTGCAGCGCCAGCGTCACGCGGAATTCCTTGCCCGGCGTGATCGGCTCGACCGTCGCTCTCACGCTCGCGCTTGAACTGCTGACGCCCGTCACCCGCAACGCACGCGCGCCCGCATTGACCAGCCGCACCATCCTGAGCGTCCCCTGATGATGCGGGACGACGCCGAATGAGACTTGCGCCGGCTTCACCGTGATGTCGCCCTGCACCGTCCCGAAGACCGTGATATCGACCGGCGCGCGGCTTGTCGCAACCTTGATCGTATCGTCGAAGGCCCCCAGCGGCATGGTCTTGAGCAACGTGATCGTCAGCGCCGCGCCCGGCTTGCCGTCGGTGCGCGCTGCCGGCTCGACCTTGATATTCGGGCTCGCGTTGGTGACCGACTGGACCTTGAATTCGGTCTGCGAGGCCGCCGCCTGCCCTGCAACCAGGTCCGTCAACAGCACCTGCCGCGTCTGCTCGACGCCGTGCTTCACATCGCCGAAGGCCACCTGCGCGGGTGCCGCCTCCACCTGCACCTTCACGTCGCCCTTGATCGTCAGGACGATTTTCTGCGCCTTCGGATCGTTGGTGAAGACGGTAATCGTGCGCGTCGCCGCTCCCTTGTCGAAGCGCGTATCGAAGGTTACCGCGATCTGAGATTCCTCGCCCGGCCCGACCTCGGTCCTGGTCGGCTTGGCCGCCGTGCATCCGCACGAAGTCTGCACGCCGCCGATCAGGAGCGTGCCGGTGCCGGCATTGCGAATCTTGAAAACATGCGCGACCGGTACCGCGTTGAGCACCGTGCCGAAGTCATAGATCTTGTCGCCCACCTCGGCCTTCGGCGTGCCGCCGGTGGTCGCACCGGCGATGCCCTGCAGACCATTTGGGCCGCCGCTCGACGATGACCCGCCGCTGATACTGCCCGCAGTCAGATCGGACGATTGCGCCATCCCCGTACCCACCAAACCCAGCGTCAGCGCGAGCGCGAATGCTGCCGTGCGAAACTGCCTCCCCAAGGTCACTGTCAGGTTGCTGTTATTTTTGCGCGCCTCGCGGGCTCGTTCGCTCGCTGCGCCTGCGGCTTCGCCAGTGGTGTTCATGATGCTTTCGCCGTGAACTGCGGGATCGCTTCGGGCGCTATCGCCACCGGTTCGAAGCGTTTGAGAAAATCGGTCGCAAACTGACCACCCTGAAAATCCGGATCGTCGAGAATCTTCAAGTGCAGCGGAATGTTGGTGCTGATGCCGTCGATTACATATTCGCGCAGCGCCGCCTTCGCCCGCGCGATCGCGAGCATGCGGGTGTCGGCATGGGCGATCAGCTTCGCGATCAGCGGGTCGTAATGTACCGGCACGCGATAACCGTCATAGAGCGCCGTCTCGACCCGCACGCCGAGTCCGCCCGGCGAATGATGATTGGTCACCACCCCCGGCGACGGCAGATGCGTCACCGGATCCTCTGCGTAAATCCGGCATTCGATCGCCGCGCCCTCGATTCCGATTTGCCGCTGCTTCATGCCCAGCGGCTCACCCGCGGCGATCCGGATACTCTCCTTCACCAGGTCGGTCGCCGTCACCATCTCGGTCACGCCATGCTCGACCTGGATCCGCGTGTTCATCTCGATAAAGTAAAACTGGCCATCGCCCGCCAGCAGGAATTCCACCGTGCCGACGTTCGAATAACCGACCACCGTCGCCGCGCGCACCGCGGCCTTGCCCATCTTCTCGCGCAGGCGTTTGGTCATCACCGGGCACGGCGCCTCTTCGAGCACCTTCTGATGGCGCCGCTGGATCGAGCAATCGCGCTCGCCCAGGTGTACGACGTTGCGATTGTTGTCGGCGAGGATCTGAAATTCGACGTGGCGCGCGCGCTCGAGATATTTTTCCAGGTACATCTTGCGCGACCCGAACGCCGCTTCGCTCTCCGCGCGCGCCAGCGGAAACAGCCGCGCCAGCTCGTGCGCGTCGCGCACCACCCGCATCCCCTTGCCGCCGCCGCCCGCCGCCGCCTTGATCAGCACCGGGTAGCCGAGCCGGGTGGCGTCGGCCTGCGCATCTTTCAGCTCGCTGACGCCGGTGCCTTCGCTGCCCGGCAAGATCGGCACGCCCGCCCGCTGCATGATGCGCCGCGCCCGCGGCTTATCGCCCATCAGCCGGATATGGCGCGCGCGCGGCCCTACGAAGCTCACGCCCGAGCGCCGGCAAGCCTCCGCAAAATCTCCGTTCTCCGACAGAAAGCCGTAGCCCGGATGCACCGCGTCGGCGCCGTAGGTCAGCACCGTGCTGATGATCGACGGGATGTTGAGGTAGCTGTGCTCCGCCGCCGCCGGTCCGATACACACCGCCTCGTCCGCCATGCGCACGTGCAGCGCTTCCTTGTCGGCCGTCGAGTAAATCGCGATCGTGCCGATGCCAAGCTCGCGGCATGCGCGGATGATCCGAATCGCAATCGTTCCACGATTCGCCACCAATAGTTTTTTGAACATTGTCAGCCTCTCACCCGGCGAGCTCACCCACCCGCGACCACCCAACTTTTCAAAAAAGAACCGGCGGGGTGATCAGGCTAGCCCACTTCGAGGATTATCAGCGGCTGCCCATACTCGATCGGCTGCCCGTTCTCGCACAGGATTCGTACGACCCGCCCGCCTGCGTCGGCCTCGATCTCGTTCATCATCTTCATCGCTTCGATAATGCACAGCGTCTGGCCCTTGCGCACCGAGTCGCCTTCCTCGACGAACGGATTGGAGTCGGGTGATGACGCCCGGTAAAAGGTCCCGACCATCGGGCTGGCCACCAGCCTCTGATTCTCCGTCACCACCGGCGGTTCGCTACCACGAGCACCGTTACCAGTGAACCCGGCCGTCTTTTCCGCGACGCGCGCCGCCTGCGACGCAGCGGCGCCCTTAGCCGCGACCTTCGTCGGCGCCGCGGCCGCCATCGCAGGCGGTGCCTGCGCACTCACCGCGCTCGCCCGCACCAGCCGCACCTTGCCCTTCTTGTCCTCGATCTCGAGTTCGACCAGACCGAAATCCTGCATCAGCGCGAGCAGTGTTTTTAATTCCCTTACTTCCATCCGCTAGTTTCCCGGCTGACCCCGCATTCTGGAGCGAGCTTGCGGTTCAACTTCCCACTCCCCTGCTTTTTCACCAGACTCGCAAGCTCCCTAGTGCACCAGATTGCGCGCGGCCCGCAACGCGATCATGTAGCCGTCGGCACCAAACCCCATTATCCGTCCGACCGCCACATCCGCGATAGTCGAATGATGACGGAACGGCTCACGCTTATAGACGTTCGAGAGGTGCACTTCGATACAGGGGATGGCCGTCGCGAGGATCGCGTCGCGAATCGCCACGCTGGTATGCGTGTACGCCGCCGGATTGATAATCAGTACGTCGATTAGCCCGCGCGCCGCCTGGATCCGATCGACGATGGCCCCTTCGCTGTTGGATTGAAAAGTCTCGACCTCCAACCCCAGCTCCCGCCCCAATTCCTTCATCTGCTGATCGATCTGCCCGAGCGTCGTGCTGCCGTAAACCGTCGGCTCGCGCTCGCCCAGCAGATTCAGATTCGGCCCATGCACCACCAGCACCGCGGGCATCCCCCGGCGCGCCCCCGCTTGCGGGCCTGACGCTGATTTCGACCGCGATACCATCCGCTTGTGCTCTCTGGCGGCATTGAATCCTACCGATTGTGCCGTTTCAAGCCGCTCCCCGCACACCTTTCAACCGCGCCCGTCCACAAGCGGCGCCATCTTCGGCCTCTGTCGCTCTCATCTTAGCATGATCGTGACATGATCGCCGCGCACATCGTGGCACCCTCAATCCTTTAGACTTGTTGCGGTTGGCTCGCAGAAAACAATGTTACTCTGTTGGCAATTGAGCCGAAAAAGATGGAGAATCGCCAGCAATCGACCAAGCGCTTTGCTTGACGGAGGAAGCCTGATGAAGTTCGGCCTGCTCTACGAAATGGAAACGCCCAAGCCCAAGAACGAGTACGACACTTACTGGGAAGCGCTGGCCCAGATTGAACTTGCCGATCGTATCGGTATGGACTTTGTCTGGGAGGTCGAGCATCACTTCCTCTCGGAGTACTCCCATAGCTCGGCGCCCGAGGTCTTCTACGGCGCCGTCAGCCAGCGCACCAAGAACATTCGCATCGCCCATGGCGTGCGCCTGCTGCCGTTCAACTTCAACCATCCGATTAAGGTCGCGGAGCAGGCCGCGGTGCTCGACATTATGAGCAACGGCCGCGTGGAGCTCGGCACCGGCCGCTCGACCACCGCGCAGGAACTTGACGGCTTCGGCATCGATTACGATCGCACCCGCGCGGAAGTGCGCGAGGCGCTGGAAATCATCGTCAAGGCCTGGACCGAGGATATCCTGGAATACGACGGCAAGCTGATGAAGATCCCGCCACGGCGCGTGGTCCCCAAGCCCATCCAGAAACCGCATCCGCCGATGTGGATGGCGTGCACCGGTCCCGATAGCTACGCGATGGCCGGCGACCGCGGATTGGGCGTGCTCAGTTTCAATTTCAACTGGGGGCAAGTGCAGAAGTCGATGGAGGATTACCGCAAAGCCTGCGCCACCCGCAGTGACCTGATTCCCAAGGTCCCCAACGAACAGTTCGCGGCGGTCGCGGTTTGTCACGTCTGCGAGAACAAGGAAGAGGAGGCGATCGGGCTCGCCGGCGCCCGCTGGTTCTTCACCAACGTGGCCAAACTGTTCGAACCTCTGATGGCGAAAAACCAGTTGTATTCCTACGAATACATCCGCAACGTTTTCGCCCTCGAACAGAATCCCGCCGAAGCCACCGATGCGCAGTTGAAGGATCACGACATGGTCGTCGTGGGCAATCCCGACTACGTTAATCGCAAGCTCGAAACCTTCCAGAAGGCCGGCATCGACCAGGTCATTTTCTTCAAGCAGGCCGGCGAGATCCCGCACCAGAATATCATGCGGTCGCTGCGCTTGATCGGTAAGCACGTGCTGCCCTACTACAACCCGAATCGCGTGGTCGCGACCGACGAGCTGTCGCTCGCCGCGGCCGGCCGCTAAGCGATCGCGGTACTCCGCAGGAGAGGGCATCTGCCCTCTCCTTTTCTTTTAGCCGCGCCGGTTAGCCCGCCGCTCCTGCAAGACCTGCGGAAGGCTGGACATTGATTGAAGTCAATGCCATATCAAACGCCAAAGTAAATGCACATTCACTAACGAGGAAAACTATGGGAACTTCTGTACAGCCCACGCAGACCGCCACCAGTGCGGGGCCAGTCGAACAGTTTGACGCGATCATCATCGGCGCCGGCATTACCGGGCTCTATCAGCTCATCCGTCTGCGTGAACTCGGGCTCTCCGTGCGCGTCTATGAGGCCGGCAGCGGGGTGGGTGGCACCTGGTATTGGAATCGCTACCCGGGGGCGCGCTTTGATTCCGAGAGTTACAGCTACGGTTATTCGTTCTCGGAGGAACTTCTGCAGGAGTGGGACTGGAAGGAGCATTTTTCCGGCCAGCCGGAGAACGAGCGCTATCTCAATTTTGTCGCGGACAAATTCGACCTGCGCCGCGACATCCAGTTCAATACGCGGATCTCGTCGGCGACCTACGATGAGAAGGAGAATTGCTGGGGGATACAGACGGAGGACGGGCGCCACGCGCGTGCGAAATTCCTCATCACCGCAATCGGCGTCCTGTCCGCGCCTCAGATGCCCAATATCGAGGGGCTCGAGAGCTACAAGGGCGAGTGGTACCACGCCGGCCTATGGCCCGATAAACCCGTGAATTTCGCCGGCAAACGCGTGGCGGTCATCGGCACGGGTGCCAGCGCCGTTCAGCTCATTACCGAAATCGCGAAGGAAGTCGGCCATCTAACCGTTTTCCAGCGCACGGCAAATTACTGCGCGCCTTTGCACAATGCGCCAATCGATCGCGAGACTCAGCTCGATATCAAAGAGCGCTACCCGGAGATCTTCAAAAGATGCCGCGAAACTTTTGCCAGCATGCTGCATGATTTCGACCCCCGGTCTGCCCTCGAAGTCTCTGCGGAAGTGCGGGAGGCGCGGTACGAAGAGTTGTGGGCGCAACCCGGTTTCGGCAAATGGCTGGGCAACTTCCACGACATCATATCTAGCAAGGAAGCCAACGACACGATCAGCGAGTTCGTCCGCAACAAGATTCGCCAGCGCGTCAAGGACCCGGTCGTCGCGGAAAAGCTATGCCCCAAGGACCATCCCTTCGGCACCAAGCGTGTTCCCCTGGAGAGCGGCTACTACGAGGTCTATAACCGCGACAATGTCTTGCTGGTCGATCTCAAAGAGACACCCATCGAACGAATTCAGCCCAACGGCATCAAGACCAGTGATGCCGAATACGAATTTGACATGATCATCTTTGCCACCGGCTTTGACGCTGTGACCGGGGCATTCAACCGGATGGATATTCGCGGGGTGGGCGGGCAAGCACTCAAAGACAAATGGGCCGATGGGCCGCGCACCTACCTGGGCATTCAGGGCGTCGGCTTCCCCAATTTCTTCACACTGGTCGGGCCCCACAACGGAGCCACCTTCTGCAACATACCGCGCTGTAGCGAGCAGAATGTCGAGTGGGTCACCGGATGCATCCGCTACATGCGCGATCACAACTATCAACGCATCGAACCCACGCCCGTAGCGGAAGATCAATGGACCGAGCACGTCGGTGAAACGATTGCCAACACGCTCCTGCCCGCGGTGGACTCCTGGTTTATGGGAGCCAATACGCCGGGCAAGAAGAAGACCTTCCTCATGTACGCGGGCGGCTCCCCGGCATATCGGAAAAAGTGCGATGAGGTGGCGGCCAACGGCTACGAAGGATTCAAGGTTGAATAGGCCGGCTCTCCCGTGATCGTCGGGCGTCTGCCGCTGGCGGACGGTTTGGACGCTCCCGCGTCCGATTCATCCGCCGTGACCTCGCATCGTCATTAGCGGATTGCCGCACGCCCGATTCGCAGGCACGCCGGACTCGACTTTTAACGAATTCAATGCCATATCAAAAACCAAAGTAAATGCAGATTCACTAGCGAGGAGAACTATGGCAACTTCTGTACAGTCCACGCCGACCACCAGCGCGGGGCCAGTCGAACAGTATGACGCGATCATCATCGGCGCCGGGATTACCGGCCTCTATCAACTGTACCGCTTGCGCAAGCTCGGCATCTCGGTGCGGCTCTTCGATGACGGCAGCGGCGTCGGCGGCACCTGGTTCTGGAACCGCTATCCGGGCTGCCGCTTCGATTCCGAGAGCTACACCTACGGCTATTCGTTCTCGGAGGAGCTGCTGCAGGAGTGGGACTGGAAGGAGCATTTTTCCGGCCAGCCGGAGAACGAGCGCTATCTCAATTTCTTCGCCGACAAGTTTAAGCTGCGTCCCGACATCCAGCTCAATTCACGCATGACCTCGGCGGTCTATGACGAGAGCGCGAATCGCTGGGACGTCAAGTTCGAGGATGGCCGCCGGGCGCGCGCGCAATTTCTAATCGGGGCGGTCGGGATTCTCTCTGCGCACTATCTGCCCGAGATTCCGGGGATCGAGAGCTTCAAGGGCGAGAAGATTCATACTGGCCGCTGGCCGAAGGAAAAGGTCGACCTCGCCGGCAAGCGCGTGGCCGTCATCGGCACCGGCGCCACCGCGGTCCAGCTCATCACGGAAATCGCCAAAGAATGCGGCCAGCTCACGGTCTTCCAGCGCACCGCGAATTACTGTGCGCCGTTGCGCAACTCGCAGATCGACCCGGAGACCCAGAAGAAAATCAAAGCGAGCTACCCCGAAATCTTCAAAAAGTGCAACGAAACTACCGCCGCCTTTATGTACGATTTCGATCCGCGGTCGGTCTTCGACGTCTCTCCGGAAGAGCGGCTGGCGCGCTTCGAGGAGTTGTGGGCGCAACCCGGCTTCGTCAAATGGTTGAACAATTTCCGCGACATCATGACCAACCCGGAGGCCAACGAGATCTTCGCCGAATTCGTGCGCAACAAGATCCGCGAGCGCGTCAAGGACCCGGTCGTCGCGGAAAAGCTTGCGCCCAAGGACCATCCGTTCGGCGCCAAGCGCATCCCGCTCGAGAGCGGCTATTACGAACAGTTCAACCGGCCCAACGTCAAGCTCGTTGACCTCAAGGAAACCCCGATCGAGCGCTTCACGCCCAAAGGCATCAAGACCAGTGGCACCGAGTACGAATTTGACATCATCATTTTCGCGACCGGCTTCGACGCGGTCACGGGGGCGTTGACTCGGATCGATATCCGCGGCGAAGGCGGGCAGTCGTTGAAGGAAAAATGGGCCGCCGGTCCGCGTACCTGCCTCGGCATCCAAACCGCCGGCTTCCCGAATTTCTTCATCGCCAATAGCGCCGCGTTCTGCAACTTCCCCAGATGCGCCGAGATGGTCGTCGACTGGATTACCGACGCCATCCAGTATGTGCGCGAGAAGGGCCTCAAGCGCATCGCGGCCACTCCGGAGGCCGAAGAAGCGTGGGTCCAGCACTCCAACTCTCTGGTCGAGGGCTCGATCATTACCAAGTCCAACTCCTGGTTTGTCGGGGCGAATATTCCCGGCAAGAGCCGCACCTTCCTGCTCTATGCGAACACCGCTCCCAACTACCGCAAGAAATGTGCGGAGGTCGCGGCCAGCGGCTACCAGGGATTCGAGCTTGAATAACTGATTCCCCCGAGCAAGCGGCGGCCCGATAAATGGGTCGCCGCCTTGCCCAAGCCAGGTTCCTCGTCAGCCTGCTTAAGCCCGCGCGGAAACCGCTCACCTGAGCAAGCACCATCGTCCTCCGGGAGAACCACGAAATGAACGACCTCGTAATTCGCAACGGCAGGATTATCGACGGCACCGGCCGGCCCGGCTTCGTTGGTGACCTCGCGCTCGACCACGGAAAGATCGTCAGCGTCGGCGGCAAGGCCGGTCCCGGCCGCCGCGAAATCGACGCGAGCGGTTTGCTGATGACCCCGGGATGGGTCGATATCCACACCCATTACGACGGCCAGGTGGCGTGGGAGCCCTACCTGTCGCCTTCGAGTTGGCACGGCGTCACCACCCTCGTGATGGGCAATTGCGGAGTCGGCTTTGCTCCGGTTCAGCGCGGCAAAGAGGCGTTTCTCATCAGCATGATGGACGGCGTCGAAGGCATTCCCACCGAGACGCTCACCGCCGGCATCGACTTTCAATGGGAATCGTTCGCCGAATACCTCGACGCGCTTTCCCGGATGAAGCGTGTGCTCGACGTCGGCGCGCATGTCCCGCACTGCGCCGTCCGTGCCTACGTGATGGGCGAACGCGGCGCCGAGAACCAGCCGGCCACGCCCGACGATATCGCTCGCATGGCGGCGGTCGTGCGCGACGGCGTCAAGGCCGGAGCGCTTGGCGTCAGCACCTCGCGCACGCTGTTGCATCGCACCCGCGACAAGGCCTTCGTTCCCGGCACCTTTGCCGCCATCGACGAGATGATGGGGCTCGGACGCGCCTTGGGCGAAGCCGGTCACGGGGTGTTCGAAATCATTTCCGATGTCACCGGCGACGATGCGAACCTGGAATGGATGGCGCGCCTATCGGCGCAAACCGGACGGCCGCTTTCGCTGGGCGCAGTGATCTCGCGCCGCTCAGGTATGCGGATGCACGAGGTCATGGAATTCATCGAGCGCAGCAACGCGCACGGCGCGCACCTGGTGGCGCAAGTCGCCGCCCGCCCCGCCGCCTCCCTGATGAGTCTGCAAAGCTCCATGCATCCGTTCAGCACCCACCGCAGCTATCGCCAGTTGATGGCCGGCCTCAACCATGAAGAGCGCGTCGCGCGGATGCGCGATCCGCAGGTGCGCGCGCAAATTCTCAACGACGCGCCGGCCGTGAAGGAAGAGCAGACGCTCGCCATGGTCGCCAACTTTCAGCATCACTTCTCGCTCGGCGATCCGCCCGACTACGAACCGGCCGCCGACCGCAGCATCCTCGAACGCGCCAAGCGCATGGGCCGCACGCCGCAGGAAGTCGCTTACGATACGCTGCTTGAGCGCGACGGCACCGAAATCATTTACATGCCGCTCGCATACAAGAACTACTCCTTCGACAGCATCCTGCCGCAACTGACCGATCCCAATACGGTGTTGTCCTTGAGCGATGGCGGCGCGCATTGCGGCGTCATCTGCGATGCCAGCATGCCCACCTATCTGCTGACTCATTGGGTGCGCGATCGCGATCGCGGCGAACGGATTCCGCTCGAAGTCGCAGTCAAGCGTCAGACCCACGACACCGCGCAGCTCTATGGCCTGCACGATCGCGGCACGCTCGCACCGGGAATGAAGGCGGGCATCAACCTGATCGAATTCGATCGGTTGCAGCTTCATCCGCCCGAGATGGTTTTCGATCTGCCCGCCAACGGCCGCAGATTCGTGCAGCGCGCCGACGGCTATAAATTCACGATCGTAAGCGGCGAGGTCACGTTCGAAGACGGCCAGCCGACCGGTGCGATGCCCGGCAAGGTCGTCCGCGGGAATTAGCGGCGCGGCGGCCCCACGCCGGCGGCCGCGGAGGGAACCCTCGATGGTTCAAATCGGCAATCACCTGAAGATGAACGTCGCGCACAGCCTGCGCCAACGCACCCGCGACTTCTACGCCGGCCTCCTCAAATGCAAACCGGTCGCAAGCCCGCGCGACGATCTCGATCTCTACGAGTTCGACGGCGGCTTTATCCTCGGCCTGTTCTTCGTCGAACCCGCCGCAACGCTGACCGACGCCCAGTACCTGACCGGCATGTGGATGGAACTCAAGGTTGACGACCCCGCCGCATGGAAAGCGCGGTTGTTGGCGTTCGGCGTGACTCCGGTCGAATTTCCCGACCCGACGCGCTTTTTCTTCGCCGCTCCCGGCGGCCAGGTCTTTCGCCTCGCCCCGCTCGACGGCGGCCTCTAACCGCGTCTTGCCTCAGGTGTTCGTGGCAGCGGTCTCCGCCTCCGGTCGCGTAGATCAGGACGGCGAGATGGAGTTGATGATCGCGTTTGGATGACTGACGCCACTGGCAGACTGATTTCTGGAGGAACATGAAAAACCTCAACTCCGCAAGGCCCGTTCTGCTGTTGGCCGCTATAATCGCGACGTCCTCGATGCTCCACGGCTCGGCCACCGCGCAAACCGGAATGACGGTCGTGGAGTCCAAACAGGTGAAGTGGGGACCGCCTCCTCCGCAGTTCCTGCCCGGCGCTCAGTTTGCGGTCCTCGCGGGCGATCCATCGAAAGCCGGAGTCTACACTATCCGTCTCAAAATGCCGTCGGGCTACAAGATCAGTCCGCACTGGCACACGGCCGACGTTGACGTGACCGTCATCAGTGGAAACTTCGGCATCGCGATGGGCGATAAGTTCGACAAGAGCACGGGACAAGTCGTCAAGCCAGGCGGATTTTTCCTTGAACCCAAGGGGATGCATCACTACGCATGGGCCGTGGGACCGACCGTAATCCAGGTTTACGGCGAGGGGCCATTCACCATCACTTACGTCGATCCGGCGGACGACCCCAGCACCGCGCATCATTGATGGCCGAGCCGGCTCGACGATCTTCCACACGGGAAGTCTGAAACCGTCATGATTGACGCTCGCGATGCTCGGGCCATCGCTAAGTCCTGCGGCAATCGAGTAACGCAAACACCGACAATCGTAAGCATTTCCCAGGGCGAAGCCCGCATCTTCCAAATGGGAAGTCTGAAACCTCGTTGAGGTTTCAGTTTCCTGAAAAAATAAAAGTTTTGCGCTCCTCGACCACCATCCCCTTTTTCTGTGTCCCGGCCCGCGCCTTTACACCAAGGGGCCGGCGGCGTTAGCTTACGCGCAAACCCCACGGTGACACCGATGCAAAAAGAAAAATTCTCCGTCGCGATCCCCGACGCCACCCTCACCGACCTGCGCGAGCGCCTCGCGCGCACGCGCTTCGCCCCCGAGTTCGCCAACTCGCAATGGGACTACGGGACCAACGGCGCCTATCTGAAGGAACTCATCGAGTACTGGCGCGACCAATACGACTGGCGCAAGGCCGAACGGGAAATCAATTCCTTCTCACACTACAAAACCACTATCGAAGGCATCCCGATCCACTTCATCCACGAGCCCGGCAAGGGCCCCAAGCCGATCCCGCTCATCATGAACCACGGATGGCCGTGGACGTTCTGGGACTTCCAGAAGGTCATTCGCCCGCTGGCCGATCCCGCCTCTTTCGGCGGCGACCCGCGCGACGCCTTCGACGTGGTGGTGCCGTCCCTCCCCGGCTACGGTTTCTCCGAGCCTCTGACCACGCCCGGCATCAACTACTGGAACACGGCCGACCTCTGGGTCACCCTGATGCGCGATGTACTCGGCTACGACAAGTTCGCCGCTCAGGGTGGCGATTGGGGCGCGATCATCACGGCGCAACTCGGCCACAAGTACGCGCAACATCTCATCGGGATTCATCTTCACTTACTCGTCAATCTCGATTTCTTCGGCGGCAGCGGCGGACCCAAGCCCGAGGATTTCGGCCCCGGCGAGGAGACCTGGCTCGAGCACGGCCGCAAGTTCATGCGCGATGGCGCCGGCTACATGGCGGAGCAATCGACGCGTCCGCAGACCATCGCCTTCGCCCTCAACGATTCACCCGCCGGCCTTTGCTCGTGGATTCTCGAAAAGCGCCGCGCCTGGAGCGATTGTGGCGGCGACGTCGAGCGCCGCTTCAGCAAGGACGACCTCTGCACCACGATGACGCTGTATTGGGTGACGCAGACCTACGGCACCTCGGCGCGCTACTACTACGAGGCCGCGCACAACCTCTGGAAGCCCTCGCACGACCGCATGCCGCTGGTCGAAGCTCCGACCGGCGCCGCGATCTTCCTCAAAGAGGTTTTCCTGATGCCGCACAAATGGGCCGAGCGCTACTACAATCTCAAGCGCTGGACGGTGATGCCCTCGGGCGGCCACTTCGCTCCGATGGAAGAACCGCAACGCCTGATCGAGGACATCCGCGCCTTCTTCCGCCCGCTCCGTGGCTAGGCGCTCGGTACAGACGAGAGACGAGTCGTTCAAGAGCGCAAAACTTTAGTTTCTATGAAACTGAAACCTCATAGAGGTTTCAGACTTCCCATTGTGACTGGAACGCTCGCGATGCTCGGGTGACGGCAGCCCCCTTCTGTCATTTTGAGCTTGCGAAGGATCTCGCGCGGTCCGCCGCGCGCCCAAGCCGCTCGCTCTCCGTTCCCGCCCGACTTGGTCATTCACCGAGCATCGCGAGCAGTCCAAAAAGTCAGGTCAAGACGGTTGGGCTGCTCGCAGCGAAGCATCCCGGGCCTTAGTGCGGTTTTACTGGAATGTATTGGCGGCGCTCGTTTTATCAACCCACGCCCGACGAAGCCACTCGCACTACCAATTCGAGCGGCCATCCCAACAGAGGTTTTCCCAGGGCGACGCCCGTACGTCCCTGCCGACAATCGAGCATCGCGAGCGTGGCCCACCGTCGGCATGGAATGCCGCTGAAACCTCATCATGATTGGCGCTCGCGATGCTCGGGCCATCGCTAAGTCCTGCGCCTATCGCTACCCTCTTCCGCCAAATGGGAAGTCTGAAACCTCAATGAGGTTTCAGTGTCCTGAAAAACCAAAAGTTTTGAGTTCTTCGACAATCTCAATGCTCTATCCCCCAAGCACGCGCGCGACATCGGCCGGACTCTCGCAAATCCGATCCGCCCCCGCCGCGGCGAGTTCCTCGCGGCTGCCGTACCCATACGCGACGCCGACCGTGAAGATGCCGTTGCGCTTGCCCGCGACGACGTCATGGCCGCGATCGCCGACCATCGCCGTCGCCGTTCGATCGAGCCGCTCGCTCTGGATCAACTCGCCGACCATGTCGCTTTTGTCGTCGAGTCGTCCATTGCCGACCACGATCTCGAAGTACCGCTTGAGCCCGCAGAGACCGAGCATCCGTTCCGCCGCGGCGGTATTCTTCGAGGTTACGACGTAAAGCCGCGCGGCCCCGCGCAACTCCGTCAGCATCGGCACGACGCCTTTGTAAACCGTGCTCTCCGCCCCCCCCCGTCTGCGCATAATTCTGCACGTAGAGCGCCGCCGCCTGGTCCGCCAGATCACCCTTCCCCGCCGGTTCCAGCAGCCGCCTGAAGATTTCCCGCAGCGGCGGCCCCACGCACCACGCCAACTCCGAGCGTGGCGGCATCTTCACGTCGAGCGTCGCCAGCACCCCGCGAATCGTCGCAATAATTCCGCTGCCCGGATCGGTCAACGTCCCATCGAGGTCAAAAATAACCGCCGCAAATCTACTCATCTGGCAGCCGGCATAATCTTTCAGTTCTACGACTACTGTTAGTAGTATAATTATACTTTTGGTTATTTTTCGCCCTTGTGAATCTAACGGGTGAAATCCTTCAATGGCCTCGTTCCAGACCCGCCGCCGCGCCGGGCGAGCGCCTGCTGATAGACGTCGCGCCGGCTTGCGCCGGTCAGCTTGGCGACGGCCGCACTCGCATCCTTGAGGCTGATACCCACGTCGCACAGCGCCTCCACCGTGATCGCGCCGCCGGCGGCCGCCTCCGTCACGGATGACGCCGGCGCGCCCGCGACCACGATCACGATCTCGCCGCGCGCCTCGGCCGCGGTGAAGCCCGCGCGCAATTCGGCGAGCGTCCCGCGCACGCTCTCCTCGAAGGTCTTGGTGATCTCGCGCACCACGGCGGCTTCGCGATCGGCGCCGAACTCGGCTTCCATCTCGGCCAGCGTAGCGGCAAGGCGGCGCGCGGCCTCGAAGAAGACCATCGTGCGCGGCTCGTGCTTGAGCGCCTCGAGCGTATGGCGGCGCGCGCTCGGGCGCTGCGGCAGAAAACCTTCGAAGGTAAAGCGGTCGGTCGGCAGACCCGCGATGGAAAGCGCGGCGACCACCGCCGACGGCCCCGGTACGGCGGCGACGCGAATTCCCGCCGCCAGCGCGGCGCGCACCAGCCGGTAGCCCGGGTCCGAAATCGCCGGGGTGCCCGCGTCGGTGATGATCGCGACGCTGTCGCCGCGACCGAGCCGCTCGATCAGCTCGGGCGTGCGCCGCTCCTCATTATGCTCGAAGTAGCTAATCGTCGGCGTGCGGATCGCATGCGCCGCGAGCAGCCGCGCGCTGTGCCGGGTATCTTCGCACGCGATGAGCGCGACCTCGCCCAGCACGCGCAGCGCGCGCGGACTCACGTCCTCGAGATTGCCGATCGGTGTGGCAACGACGTAGAGCACGCCCGGCGCACGGCGCTCTGCCGGGTCACTCAAGCGGACAACCGCACGCGGCCTATTTCTTCTCGCGCTGGTCGAGGCGCACGGCCTTGAAGCGGCGCGTCTGAAATTTCCATTCGTCGCCAACCTTCGTGTAGTCGTCGTGGTAAAACCCGGTGCCGATCCAGTTCATGTTGTTGCCGGCGTCGCGCAGTTCGACGTAGCAGCGGCCGGTCGCGCGGCCGCCACCCTTGAGCTCGACCACGTGATTGTGGATGTACGGGCGCGGCGTTACCGATGCGAGCGCCTCCTTGTACATCTTGAGAAGGTTGGCGCGGCCAGTGGTGGTGTTCTCGGAATTGCCCGCAATGATCGAAAACGATCCGTCTTCGGTGAAGAGGCTCGCAATGCCTTCGAGGTCGCCACGCCAGACGCAATCGCAATAGCGCTGCGGGAGCTCGCGAATCGACTCGCGGTCGGCCAGTTCGGTGACAATCTGATCAATGGTTTTGGCCATCGGTGCTTCTCCGCATGAGATTCTGAAAATGCGCCCGCATGCACGCGCTGCAATTGTGGCGGCACGATTTCGAGGAATTCCGCGCAAATGGTTTCCGCTAAGCCGGCTTGCTCAACTCCGCCTCGATCGCGCTCGTGATAGTCGCGTCCTTCGGCGCGAAATCCGGTGCGAATCGTCCGACCACCTCGCCAGTGCGGCTCACCAGAAATTTTTCAAAGTTCCACGTGATGTCGGTGTCGTTGGTTGGCGCGAGCCCGTGCTTCTCCAGGGTCTTGCGCAAGGTGCCCTTGGGATTCTGTTGCGCGGTGGGACGCGCTGCGACCAGCTCGCGGTAGAGCGGATGCTGTCCGTCGCCCTTGACCACGATCTTTTCAAACATCGGGAACTTCACGCCGAATTTGGTCTGGCAGAACTGCTGGATTTCGGCATTCGATCCCGGCTCCTGTTTGGCGAACTCATTGGCGGGAAAGCCGAGGACCACAAGTCCACGGTCGCGGTAGGTTTCGTAAAGCTCTTCGAGTTCGGCGTACTGCGGCGTCAACCCGCACTGCGACGCGACGTTCACCACCAGCAGTACGGCGCCTTTGTGATCGGCCAGCGAAGCCGGGTGGCCATCGATCCGGCGGACCGGAATATCATAGATAGGGGCGGCCATGAGATGCTTCCTCCTGAATCTTCAATTCGTGGCTTGATTCTCAATCAGTAGACCATTGAGCGCGATCCGGGCAAGCGCGCGAGCAGTTACCGGCCCCTGCGCAAAACGGGAGGGAAAAATGTGTGAGGAGCGCAAAACTTTAGTTTCCGGACACTGAAACCTCACGAGGTCGTTCGCGCTCTCCGCTCTCGCACGACTTGGCCAGCTATCCGAGGGTCGCGAGCGGCAATCCCTGAAATATTATTTCTTGGTGTGGGCAAAGTCGCCCATGATTCGGGCGACCGTGTCCCAGCCGAACCAGGCGCCGTGACGTTGGGGGCAGATCATACCGCCGACGCGCAGGTCAGTATTGGGCACCAGTTGCTGTTTGCATTCGGGGCAAACGGCGCCGGCCGCAGGCGATTCGAGGCCTGCATGCGCGGCAGCGGTGTCGTGCTTGGCGTGACGCATTTTCTCGAGCAACTCCTGATCGCGCTTGCGCGCCCATTCATTTTCACGCGCGGCCTCGACGTCATGGAGTTTATCGCCCAATTTGTCTTTTTCGCCGTCGCTCATAATTCCTCTCTCCAGACTTCACTCGGCGCCGAACTTGGCCGCGGCGTTACTCCATGTCCTTGATTAACTTACCCGTGCGCGCCTTCTCGACGGTCTCGTCAAACTTCGGCCCGAGGTCCACGCCCATCTGCCGCGCGCGCTTTTTCGCCCACATGCCGACGTTGCGCGAATCGCGATAGTACGAGTCGTCGCGGCTTTTTGCAGTATCGAAATTATCCAGCCGCGAGGCTTCGCTCTCGACCACGGCGAACGAAGACATCACGCGCTTGGTGCGCGAGGAGCTGCAGTACGGGCACCGCGGCCTGCTGTTGCGCTCCTTGCCGAGGACGACGTGAGCGCCGACGCGGCCGCACGCGGCACATTCGTATTCGAAGATCGGCATGGTGATTTGAGGATAGTCGAGGCGCAGGCCATCGGCAATTAACGGGGGGCGACCAATCCAGTGGTTGAGGAACTCAAAACTTTTGGTCTTTCAGGACACTGAAACCTCATTGAGGTTTCAGACTTCCCATTTGGCGGAAGAGGGTAGCGATAGGCGCAGGACTTAGCGATGGCCCGAGCATCGCGAGCAGTCCGAAAAGTCAGGTCAAGACTGTTGGGCTGCTCGTCAATCATGATGAGGTTTCAGACTTCCCGTTTGTAAGATGCGGGCTTCGCCCTGGGAAAACCTCTGTTGGGATGGCCGCTCGAATGGTAGTGCGAGTGGCTTCGTCGGGCGTGGGTTGATAAAACGAGCGCCGCCGAAACATTCCAGTAAAACCGCGGTCAGGGAATTGTCAGGAGAAACGGCGGCCGCCGAGATAGGGGGTTACGAGGGAGCTGCCGGCAAAGAAAACGACGCCAATCGCAAGCACGACGACGCCGGTCGCGATCCACCAGAACATGCCCCACATGGCGCCCATCACGATCATCGCGAGACCCCATCCGGGCAGCAGCAGAGAGACCGCCAGCCGCAGGACGAAGCTTACGGCTTTTTCAATCGGGCTGGATCCTTCGTTGGCCATCCAAATAAACCTCTCCGGCGATGAATCGTGCGGCGGCGCGATCGAGTCCGGATAGACCCGCTGCGGCGGCGATGAATCTATTTAACCGACGGGGCGCTTGCGTCAAACCGGGCAGCGGCGATGAGGACGGGCGGCCATCGGCATGCAGCCGATGCGGATGACGCTGCGCGCGAGGAGGAGTTGGCGGTTTCTCGGGCGATCCAAGCAGGTAGAGCGAGGGCGGATTGCCGCCGAGCACGCTCGAAGGCAGCACCAGGTTCAGCGATCGGCGCACGGGCGGTGCCAGGCGGACGAGTTCGTTGGGACGCGCGACGAAATAGATCGTAGTAGCCGGGTCTGGGCCGGCTTTCGCGATCGTGCGCGGCAATGGCGGCACACCGCTACCGTAGTACCAGGCAAATTCGGGATCCATGAAGGCAACGTAGAGCGGCGCGGCACCGACGCGCGCCTTCACGGCGGCGGCAAACGGGCGCAAACTGCGCGTGCGCGCCACCTGCGGTTTGAGCAGGCCGGTCCACAGCAAACTACCGGCGAGACAGAGGATCGCGAGTCCGGCCCCGGTGCGCAGCGGAGTGCCGCGCGCGAAACCGGAGACGATCACGGTGGCGCCGATGGCGATGGCCGTAGCGAAGGCAACGAAGGCCGGCCGCAGGTGGGTCATCCCGGAGAGGAAGAAGTCGGCGAAAGAGGCGTCGCTCGACTGCAGGCGGATGCCGAAGACCTCGAGACTGCCGCCCGCGCGGGCAATGATGATCGTCGCGACGACCCCGAGGAGCATCACGAGCGCGATCGCAACGGCGGTGAGATCGCGGACGATGGGGACATTCGAATCATGAGTGGCACGCAAGCCGGCGGCGTCGGGTGCGGCGACGGCGGGCATGGCGATCGCATCGGAGAAAAGCGCGGCGAAGAGGATTGCGAGCGGCGGAATCGCGGGCAGGATGTAGTCGTCGCGCTTGGCGCTGGAGGCGGAGAACAGTACGACGACCGCGAGCGCCATCGCGAGCTGGTAGAGCATCGCGCGACGCGCCGGCGGCGCGAATGCACGTTGTGCAAAGGCCACCGCGAGAGCCGGCAGCAGGAAGCTGAGCGGCAGCGTTCCGCCCAGCAAGCGCATCACGATGTAGTAGATGGGACGAGCGGCCTCACCCGTGCCGCCCATCCGGGCGGGCAGAAAATGGCCGAAGTTTTCGTCGATGAAGACGCCGCCCCAGGCGTTGGCGCGCCCGGCGATGAAGGCCGGGACGTACCAAACGGCGGCAACAGCAAGCGCGACTGTAATCCATGCCCACGGCCATGCGCGGGTAGCGAGCCGCAACGGATTGCAGCGGAGCGTCGCGAGGTAGAGGACGGTCGCGACAGCGATGAGCACGGCGATCACGGGGCCTTTGACCAGAATGCCGAGGCCGAGGATCATGCCGGCGAAGATCGTGCGCGGCCAAGAGGGCGCGCCGTCGAGTTGCGCGCGGATGATGCGCCATTCGACCATCAGGAAGAACGTCATCAGCATATCGGTCAGAGCGAGCGTCGCGCGCGCGGCGAAGCCGTACATGCCGAGCAGGAAAAAGAAGGCGAGCCATCCGGCGGCGGTGCCGAGGTCGGCGGCAGCCCAGTCCATCGCGAGGGCGGCAACAGCGGCGCCGGCCACTAGCGAAGGCATCCGGGCGCGGGCTTCGTCAACCTGGCCGCCGGAGAGTTTTACGCCAACCGCACCGAGCCAATAGAAGAGCGGCGGCTTGCGTTCGACCAAATCATAGTAATCGTGCGGCAATAGCCAGTTGCCGTGATGCGCAATATCGACGACCCATTGGGCCGATTGCGGTTCAACGTCTTTTTCAAATGGAGCGGCGATGCCGAGGCTCAGAATCGCGAGCGCAATCGCGAAAGCGATCGCGATAGATGCGAAGCGGCCGAGCGCGCCGCGCGGCGCGATGACGCCGGGATTTTCATCGGCGAAGGAAAGCGGCGCGGGATTGGGCGCAGGCATTGGTAACGGCGAAGAATTCTATTTGCGCGGCTTGCGCGTTGGCACGGTGCGGAGGGCCAGCGGCTCGAGCACGCGATGGCGAAAGCCCTCGATCGGGTGGAAGAGCGCCATCTCCATGACTTCAGCATTGTGCGCGTAGCCGAGGCCGCCGGCGGAATCGACGACGATCACGCCGGCCTGCCCGGCGGTGGCGTCGGCGACGATCGCGATCGCGCGTTCGGCGGCGGCTTGCGCGCGATTGCGGCCGAGCGCCATGACGGCCTGGCGGCAGAGCGCGACGCGCATGATGGCCTCGCCCTCGCCGGTCGCCGAGGCGGCGCCGCGCGCGCCGGCGAACAATCCGGCGCCGACGATAGCGGAATCGCCGATGCGGCCGGGGAGCTTGCCGGAGACCCCACCGGTCGAAGTCGCGGCGGCGATATCGCCGTGCGAATCGATCGCGACGGCGCCGACCGTTCCGTGGGAGACGGGCGCGCCATCACCGGCGTGCGCGAGGTGACCGGTGGGCTCCCCGCGCGACGCCAGCCAGCGTTCGCGGGCGCGTTGACTGACGAGATCGGCGGGCCGGCACATGCGCAGGCCGAACTGGCGTGCGAGGCGTTCGGCACCGCCGGCGCCCATCAGGAGATGCGGGGTGCGCTCCATCACGGCGCGCGCCAGTTCGATCGGATTGCGCACGCGGCTGACGAGGACGACGCCGCCCAAGCGCACCTCGGCCGCGCCTGCGCGCTGGCGCGCAGCGGAGGTAAGCGCGACGCGTGCGCCGTCGGCGTTGTCGCCGACGGCGCTGCCACGATTATCGCGGCGCGCGCGGGTCGCAGTCATCACCGCGGCGTCCATCTCGACACGTCCCGCAACCGTGAGCACCGAGCCATAGCCGGCATTAAAGAGCGGATCGTTTTCGAGCACGACGACGGTGGCCACGACCGCGTCGAGGGCGGAACCGCCGCCGCGCAGAATATCGGCGCCGCGCTGGACGGCCGCCAGGATTGCGCTGCGTCGCGCGCCGCGGTCGGACGCCGGCGGACGACCGCCGGCACCGCCGTGGGCGATAAGCGTGGGCATGATGATCGCGCGACGCATCTGATGAGTGTCCGAGGATGCCCCCCTTAGTCTGCGGCGCGGCGCGCCCACAGAAACAGGCGGCGGAATTCGAAGACCAATGGACCGCGGGTGCCGTAGGCGTGTTCGAGGCGGCGCGTCAGTTCGGCGATGAAATCGGCGTGGCGGTCGGCCGGGAGTGCGTCGAGATACGAACGCAAGGCGGTCGCGCGCGACCATTCGACGACTTCGGCCGGGCTGTTCATCGGATGGCGAAAGAGGTGGTAGTGGCAATCGATATCGACAAACCCGATTTCCGCGAGCATCGCTTGATACTCGGCGGGCGCGGGCACGGTCGCGTCCGACGGCGTGCGAATTTTGCCCAGGCCTGCCTGCCACGGGGCTTGCGCGGCGAGCGCGCGGATCGTCACCTGCGCAATTTCGCGGTCGTTGGCCGGCATCTGGACGGCGAGGGTGCCGCCGGCACGGAGCGCGCGGAAGCATCGCGCGAGCAGGTCGCGATGATCGCGCGCCCATTGGAAGGCGGCGTTGGAAAAGACTACGTCGTACTCGCGATCGGCGGCGAAGTCGCGAAAATCGCCGAGGGAAAAGGTGACGCGGGCCTGGAGATCGCGGGGGAGGCTCGCCCGCAGGGCGATCGCGCGTTCGATCATGGCGGCCGACGAATCGAGGCCGAGCGCGGCGCCAGCGGCGCTGCGTCGCGCAAGCTCGACCGTATGTTCACCGGTGCCGCAGCCGAGATCGGCGATTTTCTTGGCGCGATCGAGGGACAGGCGTGCGAGGATCATCGCGACAGGTTCGTCACGGTAGCAGCGAAATCGGTGGTAAAGATCCGGGTCCCAGTCAGCCATTGCCGAGCAGCCATCCGAAGACCGGAAGAACGGTGCGCATCGGGGGAGCATAAGGTGCGGGGCGGGCATGAACAAGAGTGAGAGATGCGCTCGCTGCGCGCGCGAGCTTGACACGAGGTGCGGGTTCGCGGGAATTTCTAGGACAATACGGGAGTAGCAATGCAATATACGAGACTCGGAAATACTGGGATGACGGTTTCGCGGCTGTGCCTGGGCTGCATGACGTATGGCGGCGGCGAACTGCCGGCGTGGACGATGCAGCGCGACTGGGCGATTGGGCCGGACGCGGCGCGCGAGCATTTCGCTCTGGCGCTGGAATCGGGAATCAACTTTTTCGACACCGCCGACGTTTACTCGATCGGCGGCAGCGAAGAGATTACCGGGCGCTGGCTCAACGAGATGGCGTCGCGCAACGACATCGTGGTGGCGACCAAGGTCCACGGCGCGATGGAGCGTGGGCCGAATCGGCGCGGGCTCAGCCGCAAGCACATAATCGAGGCCTGCGAGAATTCGCTGCGCCGCTTGAAGATGGATTACATCGACCTTTATCAGATCCATCGATGGGATTTTTCGACGCCGATCGAAGAGACGTTGGACGCGCTGGATTCGCTGGTGCGATCGGGCAAGGTGCGCTATCTCGGCGCGAGCAGCATGGCGGCGTGGCAATTCTCCAAGGCGTTGTACACGGCCAAGGAACATGGCTGGAATCGATTCGTCGCGATGCAGAATCATTACAACCTGATCTATCGCGAAGAAGAGCGCGAGATGAATCCGCTGTGCCTCGACCAGGGCGTCGGGCTGATTCCGTGGAGTCCGCTGGCGCGTGGATTTTTCGCGCATAGCCACAAGCCGGGCGACGGATTGCCGTCAACCAAGCGCGCCGAGACCGACGAATTCGGCAAGCGGCTTTACCAGCAGGAGAGCGACTTCGAGATCGCCGACGCGGTCGCGAAGGTGGCCAAGCAGCGTGGCGTGTCGCCGACGCAGATCGCATGCGCATGGATTGTGCAGGCGCCGGGCGTGAGCGCGCCGATCATCGGGGCGACGAAGACGCATCATCTGAAGGAGCTGATCGAGGCGGTCGAAATCAAGCTCAGTGCGGAGGAGATCGCGGCCATCGAGAAGCCGTACCGGCCGCACGCGGTGGCCGGCCACGAGCAGCCGAACGCACGCCGGATGGCCTCGGTGTAAAGTCCAAGCGTCGGATTAGGACAGCGGCGCGACGAGAAATCGCCGCGTCGCTGCCCGTGTCAGCTTTTCAGCGACGCCTCGAGCCCGGCGCCCTCGCGCTGGCGGAAGGCCACGGCGACGCTGAGACGCTCGAGGTGCTGGTCGATTAATTTGCCACCGAGGCGCACCTTGTGTTGCTGGAAGAACGCCTCGACTTCCGCCTGCCGATCGAGCAGCCCGTTAATCGCCTCACACATGCGCGGCAGCGCGCTGTCAGGAAATTTGCCGACGATGGTCTCCCAATTACGCTTGAGGTATTCCCAGGCCTCGATGCGCGAGACGTTGTTGCCGAGGAGCGAATGCAGCAGGTAGGGCGCGTTCTGCGTGCGCACCTCACCGTTCAGCGTCATCTCCATAGTCTGCCGCAAGAGCGCGAGATCGCGGAAGTTGGCGAGCGAGAAGAGGTAACGCTGCTCCTCCTGCGGGGTGCGCGCAGACTTAAAGTGTTGCTTGAACTGCTGATAGCGGGCGGCGTCGCCGGCGTGCGCGAGGATGCTGACGAACGCGGGTTGCAAATCGCGATCGGCGCGCGCGGGATCCTGCTGCCACGCGTCATAGAGATCGCGCGCACGCGCCTGCACGGCGGCATCTTCGCCGATAGTGCCGAGTGCGCTGAGCAGCGTCGCGCGCAACTGGCCTTGCAGTTCGCCCTCGCCCGCCATCGGCGCCCATCCGAGACGCGCCGCCGCCGCACCGGCCACGTCACGCACAGCAGCCGCAATCGCAGGACGTTGCGCCTCGGTCGCGATCATGTCGAGGTAATTGAAGGCGCCGATGAGCGCGCGCCAGACGTTGATATCGGTTTCGTCGCGGAACAGGCGCGCCATTTTGATGAACTCGGCGAGCGGAGTAAGGCCGGCGACGGTCGCCGCCCAGGTGTCGCTGACCAGGCCGAAGCGTTCGATGGGCTGAAGCGCGCCGGGATTGCGCGTCAGCGAAGCGAGCATTTCCGGCGAGTAACGGACGCGGTAGAAACCGTGGCCGCCCTCGTTGAGCAGCGCCCATTCGAGTTTGCCCGGCAGCGCGAGCGTGGTTTCGACCGTCGTCAGCAAGAGCTTGTGGGTCGTGACGCCCTGGTCGGTGCGCGCACGGACCATCACCGGGACGTGCCATAACTGCGGCTCTGGATTTTCCGGCGGCGCGAAGAAAAATCGGCGCTGGCTGATTTTGAGCCCGCGGCCGTCGGCGGTGGGCGCGGCGCTGATGACCGGAAAGCCCTGCTGGAAGATCCAGGTATCCATCATGCTGCGGACCGGCTGGCCGCTCGCCGCTTCGAGCGCGTCCCAGAGGTCGCCGGTCTCGGTGTTGTTGTACTGATGCTTCTTCAAGTAGGCCGAGATGCCCTTGCGAAAAACTTCGGCGCCGAGGAACTGCTCGAGCATCCGCAAAACGGCCGCGCCCTTTTCGTAGGTGAGGACGTCGAACATCGAACGGCAGTCTTCGGGGCTGAGCACGGTGTACTCGATCGAGCGCGTGCTCTTGAGCGCATCGATCGCCATCGCGGCGCCGCGTGAGACGCCGAAGCTTTCCCAGCGCTTCCAGTTGGGTTTCCAGGCGTCCACCGCGAGCATCTCCATGAAGGTGGCGAAGGCCTCGTTGAGCCAGATGCCGTTCCACCAACGCATCGTGACGAGATCGCCGAACCACATGTGCGCGTTCTCATGCGAGACGACGTCGGCCACGCGTTCGAGCTCGCCGCGCGAGGCGGTGTGTTCGTCGGCGAGCAGCGCAGTCTCGCGAAAGGTGATCGCGCCGAGGTTTTCCATCGCACCGGCGGCGAAATCGGGAATCGCGATGAGGTCGAGCTTGTCGCCCGGATAAGGGATGCCGTAGTAGTCGGCGAAAAATTTGAGCGAGAAGGCGCCAATCTGCTCGGCCCATCCGGTGAGGGCGCGCTTGCCGGGGACGTGGACCACGCGCAGGGGCGTGCCGGCATCGACCGGCGCAGTCGCCTCGAACTCGCCGATGATGAAGGCGAGCAGGTAGGTCGACATCTTGATGGTGTCTTTGAAGACGACTTCCTTTTTGCCGCTGCCGACTTTGCGCTCGGACTTGATGCCGGCGTTGGAGAGCGCGGTCAGGTCGTCGTCGATCACCAGGGTGACACCGAACACTGCCTTGAGCGCGGGCTCGTCCCAGCAGGGGATCGCACGGCGCGCATCGGTCGCCTCGAACTGGGTGGTCGCCACCATATGCGACTTGCCGGCGGCGTCGGTGTACTGGCTGCGATAGAAGCCGTGCAGCTTGTCGTTGAGGATGCCGCGAAACTTGATGCGCAGCGTCCACGCGCCAGGCTCAAGCGATTCGCCGAAGCGCATGCGTGCCCGTTCGCGTGCCGGCTCAAGCTCGATTTGCGCGGTCATCGACCTGCCCGCGCGCTCAGCCACCGCGCTCTCGATTTCGAGTTCCAGCGCGTTGAGCACGACTTCCGCGGTCGCTTCGTGGACGGTGACGGCGACGGTCTCGGCGCCATCGAAGGTGAACGCCTTCAAGTCGGGCGTGAGCACCAGATCGTAACGGTCGGGCGTGACGTTGGCGGGCAGCCGGTACTCTAAAGCCTGGGCGGCGCTAATCGACGTTTCCTGGTCGAACATCGGAATAATCTTCTCCGGATCGAAATTGATCGAGCGTAACGGGAACCTCATTCCCAAAGGGTGCATTGTAGGCTCAAAGCGGCACGGGAGGCGAGTTCGGCGCGACTTAACGATTCGGCGCAGCGGCCGTTGCGGCGCTTTCGGCACGTGCAATCTCGGCGAAACTGGTCAACCGCACGCCGTGCTCGGCCAGCGCGGCACGAACTCGCGGGCTGGTCAGAATTGCGACCTCGGACTGCGCTTCAAGCGTGGGCGGCACGCCACCGATATCGGCGGCCGGATGGAAATACAATTCGGTCAGACCCCGCGGCAGACGCGCAATCACGCCGAGGACATAAGCCTCGGTCAGATGGCCGCTCTGATGCAGCCCGAAAAGCGAGTCGGTCGAGCGGATGCCACGATCTCGCAGCTTGCGGCGGGCGCGACGTGAGAGCGCGCGAAAGATGACGCCCTCAACGAGATTGCGCGCGGCGTGGTCGTGCGCGAGCGCGAGCGTGGTGAAAACCGGTTCGCGCGGCAGGCGCATGCACGGGACGCGGTACTCGGCGCACAGTTCGATCAGCAAGTCGGCGATGACCGGATGCACGTGGAAATTAAGATGCCCGTCAACATGGTCGAGACGGCCGACGAGCTGCAGATGCAGATCGATTTGCGCGCGGATTTCGTCGCGCAGCCGCGAGCGGATCTCGCGCTTGAAGAAGTAGCGCATGCCGGCGGCGACCGGACTCTCGGCGAAGTTGCCAGCCGGGTCAACGATACCGGCGAGGCGATTAGCCGCGAGCACACTCTGCCCGCGGCACACGACCAGATGCAGGCCGACGTCGAGGTTGGGATTTTCCCGCGCAAGCGCCGCGGCCTCGTCACGCGCGGCCGCTGCGACCATCAGGCTGGTCGCGGTGAGGATACCCTCGCGATGCGCGCGGATAATTCCGGCGTTGACCTCGCGCGAGAAGCCGAAGTCGTCGGCAGTGACGATGATCGCACGGCCAATGCCGGAAGCGGACGGCGCGGCACGAGCCGTAGCGGCGCCGGGATCAGGCAGATCCATGGGCGGGAATCCGATGGCAGTGGAAGCGCCGGCGGACACGAGCTTGACGGCCCGCGCGCATCGCGGCAGTTTCAAGGGAGCGCATCGCGGCAATTCTGCTTGTAACGGCACGCGCGCTCAAGCGGCAGATACGCTCCAACTGAAGCTTCACGACGAAGGAACCTGCGAGTGATACTGATTTTCTGCGCGTTCGGCGCCGAGCTTCAACCCCTGCGCGCGCTGGTTCGCGCCAAAAAAACCCTCGGCATCGATGGGCTGGAGGGCTGCTACGGAACCATCGGCACAACCGGCATTGCGCTTGCCGCGAGCGGGATCGGAATGCGCCGGGCGCAAGCGAGCGCGCGTCGCGCGCTGGAGGAAATCCGCGGCGTTGACCTGATCCTCCTGACGGGAGTGGCGGGCGCGCTGGCGAATAATCTCGAGATTGGCGATCTCGTGATGGCCGACCGCTTGATGACCCGCGATGGCGATAACGAACAGCCGGCGCGGACGATCGAAGTTCCGCGCGACCACTTTGAGGCATATTCGTCGGCGCTGGACGCGGCCCGGATTCGCCATGCGCGTGGAGGACTGCTCACAGTGAGACACCCGCTGATAACCCACGCGCAAAAGCGCCTCGCGGGTGAGCATACGGGCGCGATCGCGGTCGATATGGAGACCGCAGCGATCGCGTTGGAGGCGGTCGCGCGCGGAATTCCGTTCGTCGCGATGCGAACCATCATGGATACGGTCGAACATGATCTGGCGGGTGCGGGACTGGCGGACGAGAACGGCAATGTGCGGCCGCTGAAGGCGGCGGCGACGCTGGTGCGCAATCCTGCGATGGTGGCGGGCGTGGTCCGGCTGATGCGCAATCTGCGCCAGGCAACGCGTTCGATGGCGCTCGCGATCGAGGCGGTCACGCAAGGCGTGGGATAGCCATTCGCCGATCGATTCTATTCCTCGCCGATGGAATTCAGGCTTTTCGTCGAACGTCGCGTGAACTTGAATGGCGCGCAGGATCGAAGGCCGCAGCGGGCGCAAAGGCGGGCGCATTGTACGGAAAATCCTTGCGATGCCGCGCGATCGCGGCAGCGTCACCGTAGCTTTCAGTACGCGTGACGATGTGCAGAATCAGCACGGAAAATGGCAAGTAGATGAAGACGCTCGCCCAGGCGATATCGCTCGCACCGATAACAAACAGCATCACGATGCCGAAGCCGACGATGCCCGCGTAAAGCATCGGACCGAGCAACGCGCGGGAGTGAACCGCGGGCAGCGCACCCGACGGTTTGTGAACGCCGCGGTTCAACGGACCATCGAGTAACTGGAACAGCGCGACCGTAATCACGGCGACGAAAAACCATCCGACGTAGTTGCTGATAGGCACGCCGAAGTGCGGTCCCGCAGGGTCGTACCAGAATATTTTCCCGAGGAACCAGCGGTCGCCGCGCACGCTGAGCGGATCGACCACCATGTCGACCATCACCATGAACAGCGCCGCCATCAGCCATACGCGGGGCGAACGGCGAATCTTCCAGGTGTCGAGCACGCGCAAATCGAGACCGCGGCGATAGAGCGGCGAGGCGATCAGCAGCGCCACGGTGTAACTGGCAAAGCCGAGGAAGGTGAATGACAGCGAATCCATGAGAGGCACGCCGGCGATCCAGATTTCACGACCGCGCGTGGTGTCGATGTAATGATAGAGGCCGAACGGGAAGCCGTTGTGCACGGAACTCCATTCGCAAGCGAGCGAGACACAGTAGGTCAAACCGGTAAAGAGCAGGGTCGTGCGCACGCCGAAGTTGACGACGGAGATGAACAAAAACGCCGCCAGGAAAATGAAGACGTAGGGGCGCAGTTCGACGGTGGCGATCAGCAGATGCATCGGGCGTTCAGGCGGCGGCGCGCACGGCTCCGATGCGGCGGAAGAAATCGATCGCGCGGGAGAGACCCTCGTCGATCGGTTGCGGCGTGTAGCCGAGTTCGGCACGCGCCCTGGAAGAGTCGAAGAACATTTTCTTGCGCGCCATGCGCACTTCGGTCACGCTCGCGCGCGGAGCGCGATGGGTGATGGTGCGGGCAACGGCCTCGGCGCCGAAGGCGAATCCGAGGGCGACGGCGTAGGGAATTCGCATGCGCGGGGCGGGCAAGCCGGAGCGCGCCGCGAGCCGTTGGAGCATTCCTTGGAGCGTCAGGTTCTCGCCACCGAGGATATACTTCTCGCCGATGCGGCCACGCTCAGCCGCCAGCAAATGCCCCTGCGCAACGTCCTCGACGCAGGCGAGATTGAGGCCGGTTTCGACATAGGCGGGCATCCGGCGATTGAGAAACTCGACAATAATGCGGCCGGTCGGCGTCGGCTTGAAATCGAGCGCACCGATGGGCGTGGACGGATTCACGATCACGACCGGCAGGCCGTCGCGAGCGGCCTCGAGCGCGAGCTGCTCGGCGAGAAACTTCGATCGCTTGTATGGGCCGATCATGTCGCCGAGCGCAACGGGCGTGTCCTCGCGGCCGATTCCGGCGGTGCCGATACCCAGCGCGCCGACGGTACTCGTGTGTACGATTTTTGTAACGCCCGCTCGGCGCGACGCTTCCAGGAGGTTACGCGTGCCGCCGACATTGGCGGCGTACATCGGAGCCTCATCGATCACCCACAGGCGGTAGTCGGCAGCCACGTGATAGACCTCGTTGCATCCACGCACTGCCCCTTCAACTGCCCCGGAATCGCGCAAATCGCCGATGACGATTTCGCAATCGACGCGTTCGAGCCCGCGACGATCGGCGCCGTCCCGCAGCAGCGCCCGCACCTGAGTCCCGCGCGCGACCAGCGCGCGCACCACGTGGGCGCCGAGGAAGCCATTGGCGCCGGTGACGAGTGCCATTTGCGTACCCATCGCGAGAACCTCAGGCGTCGCCGCCGACGCGCGTGGCGATCGCGTTGGCCGCGGCGCGGCCAGAGACCACCGCACTCTCGATGGTGGCGGGCAAGCCAGTCTGGATCCAATCTCCGGCGAGAAAGAGGTTCGCGATCGGTGTAACGGTCGCGGGCCGGCTGAGATCGGAGAGCGGATCGGGCGCCATGGTCGCATGTTTTTCCTTGAGTACGAGCGCCTTGATCACCTTCGCGTTGCGCGCCGCCGGGATCATCGTGCGCAAATCGTTGATCACCAGGTCGAGCAATTCATCGCTGGAGTTATCAACCAGCTTGCGTGCGCCGCTGATCACGAAGCTCAGATAGCCGGGATGGCGTTCGCCGTGCTGCGCGAAGATGCGGCGCTTGTTGAACATCCATTGCGTCTGCGTGCCGATGAAACCGATGAAGGCGGAATCAGTGACTTCGCGATCGAGCCACACGTGGACACAGATTATCGGTGAGCTCTTGAGCGTGGCGATGCGCGAGAAGAACGGATCGGCGACGGCGGCCTCGGGCAGGAGTTTCAGGCACTGCGGCGGCGGCACGGCAACGATGTAGTTTGCGGCGCTGAGGCGGCGGCCGTCGCGCAGGTGCACGGCGGTGATGGCCGAGTCGGCGTCGAAGTCGAACCCCTCGACAATCGCGCGGGTCGCGACGACCCCGCCGGCGTTCTCGATCGCGTCGCGCGCGGCGGTGCAATAGAGATCGCTCAAGCCGACCTTCGAATAGACGAAGGCGGAATCGATGCGGCGCGAGAAGAAGGCCCGCTTGAGCACCTCGGCCAGCAGGGCGGCGGAGGCCAGTTCGGGATCGTCGTTGAGGGTCGCGATGGTGAGCGGATACCAGAAGCATCGGCGCGCGCGTTCGCCTTGTCCGAGCACGTCCATCAGTTCGGCCACGCTCATCCGCCGCAGACGATCGCGGTCGCGCGAACGCAAGTACATCATGCGTGAGCCGCCGGCAATCAGGCGAAATCGTTCACGCAGCGTGAGATGGCCGTAACCAAGGAGCGCCGTGCTCATGTGGAACGGTCCGGGGAGCTGCGCGGTCTTGAGGCGCGCACGGCGACCGGGTCCGTCGAGCATCTCAATTTCGAGATTCTTGTGGACAATCAACTGGTTACGAGTACCAAGCTGATCGAGGAAAGCCAGGGTCTCGCGATAGCAGCCCATCAGGACATGCTGGCCGTTGTCGACAAAATCGCCGGTTTCCTCATCGGTGAAGGAGTACGCGCGGCCGCCGAGCGCGGGCTTGCCCTCGAGCAGGGCCACGCGAAAACCGCGGGCGCTGAGTGAAACTCCCGCCGCCAGACCGGCGAAACCGCCGCCGATCACGACCACGTCCCGGGCTTCCACCGCCATCGGCGTTACCCCGTTGCACGCGACAGCCGCGTGGCCGCCCAGGCGCGTCCAACCAGGTAGAGCTTGCGCGGTGTCGAGAGGCGATAGCGGCGATCGAATACGCGGTAATCGGAACGCACGATTCGTTCGAGCAGCGAGCTGTAAATGAGCCGCATGGCTTCGGCCGAGAGCATCGCGGGACGATCTTCTGGGGGCAGGGCCTGCGCTGCCTCGCGATAGAAGTCGCGCGCGCGCAGGGCTTCGAAGGCCATCAGGGTGCGGAAGCGATCGCTGTAGGCCCCCTCGAGCAGTTCCGCCTCGGTGACCCCAAAGCGGCGCAAATCCTGGAGCGGCAGGTAGATGCGCCCGCGATCGGCGTCTTCGCGAACGTCGCGGATGATGTTTGTGAGCTGGAACGCGAGCCCGAGCTTTTCGGCATAGACGCGGGTGGCGGGATTGCGGTAGCCGAAAATTTCGATGCAGATGAGCCCGACCGCGGAGGCGACGCGGCGGCAGTAGAGGCTCAGTTCGTCGAAGGATTCGTAGCGGCGCCGGGTCAGGTCCATTTCGACGCCGTCGATAACTTCCTCGAAGTAGCGGCGCGGGATGCCGAAGCGGCCGACGTTGTCGGCGAGCGCACGCGAGACCGGCCGGGTGGGCGTGCCGGCAAAGACATTGAGCAGTTCCGCGCGCCAGCGGGCGAGCATCGCGGCGGGCTGCGCGATGGAATCGTCGCCGCCGATGTCATCGGTGATATCGTCGACGAAACGGCAGAACGCATAGACCGCGTGGAGCGCCCGGCGCCGCTCGCGCGGGAGCAGCATAAATGCGTAATAGAAATTCGACGACGCCCGCCGGGTGATTTCGGCGCAGCGCGCGTAATCCTGCGCAAGCGCGGCGGCAGATTCCGCCGGGCGAACCGTCATCTCTTCAGTTTGAAAGGCGCCCACGAATTGCATCCCATCCGAGTGCGAGGTAGTCGAATTTACCGAGCTTCGGGCGTTGCCTGAAAACGTCGTAGTCGATTTTCTCAATCGCGCGCAGGATGGCAAGGCCGCCGCCCGCGAACATCAGAACGTCGCGCCGCAGCCGCCGATCGACGAGCCGGCTGAGTTCGGCGCCGCGCACCAGGAAATCGCGCGCAAAGGCGATCTCCTGCTTCATCAAGGCGACGAAATGCGGCGCCAGACGTTGGTCGCGCAAGTCGTCGGGCGTCACGCCAAAGCGTTCCAGATCACGGCGCGGAAAATAGATGCGGCCCTTGGCGAAATCGATTGCGACGTCCTGCCAGAAATTCACCAGCTGCAAGCCGCTGCACACGAGATCCGAGAGCCGCTGACGATCGGCGTCGCGATAGCCGAAGAGGTAAAGCACCAGGCGACCAACCGGATTGGCCGAATAGCGTGCGTAACCGAGAAGGTCATCGATGGTCTCGAAGCCCGCGAAATTCACATCGGATCGAAAGGCGCGCAACAAATCGGCGAAGGGCTCGCGCGGAATCTCGAAACGCTTGGCGGTGTCGGCCAGTGCGACGAACACCGGGTGACGCGGCGCACCGGCGTAAGCCGCGTCGAGTTCGCACTCCCATTCGCCGAGCTTCGCCAGGCTCTGGTCCTCGTCGGCGAAGTCATCTGCAATGCGTGCGTAGGCGTAAATCGCATGCATGTGCCGGCGCATCGCACGGGGCATCAGCCACGATGCGATGGTGAAGTTTTCGTAATGCGAACGGGCGAACCGTCCGCACCACGCGTAAGCCTCTTTGAGGTTTGCCGCCGTGGGCGGGACGGCGTCGATGACGCCGCTGCGCTCACTGATTGCGTTCGCACTGTCCATTAGGCCGGCGCCGCCGCGCTCCCCGCGCCGATCAATTCGCGAGCCGCGGCGCGCGCCCATCCGTCGACGTCGATCACATCTTCGAGGGTGCGCGCGGGGGTGTTGTGATGGCGCGACATGACAGTCTCGATATGGCGCGGAATGTCAACGAAGCGCGCGCGCCCGGCAAGAAAGCCGGCGACCAGTTCCTCATTCGCCGCGTTAAGGCAGGCAGTCATAGTGCCGCCGGCGCGCAACGCCTCATAGGCCAGACGCAGACACGGAAAGCGACCGAAGTCGGGCCGCTCGAACGAAAGATTCGCGCAATCGATCAATGATAGCGGCGGCAGATGGTCGAGCGGCAGCCGATCCGGGTAGGCGAGCGCAAAGGCGGCGGGAATCGCCATGTCGGGAATCGCCATTTCCGCAATCACCGAGCCGTCGATCAGTTCGACCATCGAATGAATCACACTCTGCGGATGAATCACGACGTCGATTTTTTCGGGCGGCAAGCCGAAGAGCCAGTGGGCCTCGATAACTTCCAGCCCCTTGTTCATCAGGGTCGCAGAATCGATCGTAATTTTGTTGCCCATACGCCAGGTCGGATGATTGAGCGCGTCCTTGATCGTGATTTCGCCGAAGCGCTCCGCGGGCCATTGGCGAAAGGGTCCGCCGGACGCAGTCAGGACGATTCTCCTGACGGATTCAGGCGGCCGCCCTTCGATACACTGGAAGACCGCGTTGTGCTCGCTGTCAACCGGCAGCAGGCGAACGCCATGCTCGCGCACCGCGCGGGTCACGACTTCGCCGGCGACAACCAGCACTTCCTTGTTGGCGAACGCTATATCCTTGCCAGCCTTGATCGCCGCGAGCGTTGGTGGCAGTCCCAACGCACCGACCAGCGCCGACATCACGAGCTTGGCTTCAGGATGCGTAGCGACGGCGATCGCGCCTTCGCCGCCGTGCAGGATCGTAATTTCCAGCGGACGAATCCGCTGCGCCAGATCGCGTGCGAGTTGGGGCGTTTCGACCGAGACCAGTTGCGGGCGAAAGCGGCGAATCTGATCGGCGAACAATTCGAGGTTGCGTCCCGCCGCCATCGCGACCACGCGGAAGCGATCGGGAAAGCGCGCGACGACATCGAGCGTGGTGACGCCGACCGAGCCAGTGGAGCCGATAATCGAAATCGCCTTCATTGCGAATTATGAGGCCTCAGCGCGACGCCCGTTCGGCCATGCGGCGGCGGAAGCGTCCGAGCGCCATCAGAGGAAAATAATGGGCGTACATGTGGTACCGCAGATAGAAATGGTTGGGGAAGCCGGTGCCGGTGAACTCGGTATCCTCCCAGCGACCGTCGCTGTTCTGCCGTTCGAGCAGCCAGGTTACGCCGCGGATCGCGCTGTCGCTGATTTCGTCCTCGCCGGCGATGAGTCCGATCAAGGCCCACGCGGTCTGCGACGGAGTGCTGTTGCCCTTGCCCTTGAGCGCGGGATCGTTGTCCGCGAGACAGGTCTCGCCCCATCCGCCGTCCGGATTCTGCACGGACTTGAGCCAGGCGACGGCGCGGGCAACCCACGGCTCGCTCATCTCGACGCCAATCGCGCGCAGGGCGGACAACGCCGAGAATGTGCCGTAGAGATAACTGACGCCCCATCGACCCCACCACGATCCGTCGGCCTTCTGATCGCGCTTGAGCCACGCGATCGCACGGCGCGCGACCGGATGATCGGCACGATAGCCGACGACGGCCATCATTTCGAGTACGCGGCCGGTCAAGTCCGCACAGGTGGGATCAGTGGCGGCCTCGACATCGGCAAAAGGCGCCTGGTTAATCCAGTTGGAATCGTTGTCAACGTCGAAGGCCGCGAAACCGCCGTCCTTCGATTGCATCCCCATGACCCAGTTGGCGCCGCGCTTGATTGCGCGTTCGCGTGCGGCCGGATCGTCGTGCGTGGCATCGGCCAGCACCATCAGAATAACCGCGGAATCGTCGACATCGGGGAACCAATCGTTATGGAATTGAAAAGCCCATCCGCCCGGCTCAAGATCGGGCCGTTTGATCGACCAGTCGCCAGGCTTGAAGATCTGATGATCGATTAGCCACTTGGCGGCACTGCGCAGCGCCGGATGATCGCTCGCACAGCCGGAATCGATGAGGGCCTTGGCGGCAAGCGCAGTATCCCAGTTGGGCGAGACGCACGGCTGATACAGAATCGAGTCGCCCTGATCCCAGATCAACTCGCGTGCGCCTGCGAGCGCCTTTTCGATCACCGGATGATCGTTGCAGTAGCCGAGTGCCTTGAGCGCCATGGGGGTGAGCAGATAGCACGGCTGAATTCCGCCGAACGATCCGTTGGCATCCTGATGTTCGAGCAGCCAGCTCTCGGCGCGGCGCAGGGCCCGGGCGCGCACACCGCTGAGAGGATGATGATCGTAGGCGCGCAGGATTTTGTCGGCGCCGACCAGCGCGTTGCGCAGCGAGAATAGCCGCTTGCCGCGCGGCATCTTGAACGTGGTGAAATGAGGCGGCTGGATGTAGAGCTCAAGCACGCCTTCGATCCAGTCAATGGCACGGGCCGGGCGCTTGGCCTGCAGCACCATCAGGGCGAAGAGCGTGCCGCGCGCCCATGAAGAGAGCTCGTACATGTTGACCGGGAACCAATTGGGCAGCAACGTGATCTCGACCGGCATCGCGGGCGTGGCGTTCCACGTCACCTGGTTCATCGCGGCGAGATAGAAACGCGCAAGCGTGCCGGCGCTGCAGATGCCGCCGCGCGCGAGAATCCAGCGGCGCGCCTGCATCATGGGTTCGTCGCCGGCGCGCAAACCGGTGAGCTTCAGGGCGAAGTAGGTCTCGATGGTGGTCGAGACATCACCCTCGCCACCCGGGAACAGGCTCCAACTACCGTCGCCCTGCTGCGTGTCGATCAGGAGTTTCTTGAGTTTCGCGTCGAGTGCCGGATCGGGTTCGACCTCCATGAAGCGGTTGAAGATGATGTACTCGGCGTTCATCTCGGCGTTGGCTTCAAGCGCGGCCTGCCAGTAGCCCTCGGGATGCTGCTGTTGCAGCAGAGCGCGCTGCGCCTCGGCGATCGTGTAATCGACCTTGGCGGCAAATTCGTCGCGCGGCGAGGCGGCGGCGACTGTCCCCTGCCCATCCGTCATCATCTGAGACATTTGATCCATTGCGGAATTTCCAAGCTTGTTAATCTCGAATTGCCCATCTCGAAGCATTGAGGGAACGCGTCGGGTTATGGAATCACCGCGCACTTGAGCACGGTGCCGCGCTCAAGCATCGCGAAGACCTCGCCGAGTTCGCTGAGGGATCTTCGCGCGTTAACAATGCGGCCCGCACCGAGACCGCCGGCGCATAGCAGATCGCAGGCGCGGCGTACGTCGCGCGGACGGAAATGAAACGGCGCGAGCAGCGTCAGGTTGTCGTAATGCATCCGGCGGGTATCTACGCTGAGAGCGGTGTTCACCGGGCATCCGCCGAAAAATACCACGCGACCGCCACGGCGCACTCGCGCGAACGCATCGTGCCAGCCGTCCACCTGGCCGGTGCATTCGATGACCAGGTCGGGGCCATAGCCGCCGTTGAGCTTGCCGACCGCCTCCGCCGCGTCCGACCGGGTTACATCGATCACATGATCGGCACCGAGGTCGCCCGCCCATTTGAGGCGGCTTTCGCCGCGGCCGGCGACCGCGACCGCGTGCACACCCACCGCCTTCAGCGCGAGCATGTGCAGCAAGCCGAACGGACCGACGCCGACGATGAGCACGGTTTCGTGTTTTTCCGGTCGCGCCATTTCCTGCGCGTGCACCACGCATGCGAGCGGTTCGAGCAGGGCGGCCTCCTCGAACGGCAGCGCAGGCGGTTTCTTGAACGCATTGCGGGCGACCACGTGGGGTGGCAGCAGGAGATAATCGGCATAGGCGCCCATCACCATCAGGTCCATCGCCTGCGGGCAGAGGTTTTCCTGGGCGCGATCGCAGTAGAAGCAGGCGCCGCACGGCGCCGTGGGCGCGGCCATGATCGCGTCGCCCACTTTGAATTGATCGACGCCCGCACCCACTTCGGCGATGACGCCAGAGAACTCATGACCAAACGGCGCGGGCAGCTTCCACAGCGGATGGCCGCGGCGATAGGCCTTCAGATCGGTGCCGCAGCTCAGGGCACATTTGATTTCGAGCAGGATCGCTCCAGGGCCCGGATGAGGCGGCGAAAATTCACGCAACTCGAGGCGGCCGGGTTCGATCAACATCGCCTGGCGCGGATGTGCTGCGCGCGCATCGGCCTCGTGTCCGTGCGGATCATGCGGATGACGGCCGGCTGCGCCCAACGATGCCGGCGGCGCCGCGATTCGCGCCGTCGTCACAGCTTGCGCTCCACGGCGAAGGCCGCGAGCATCCGCAGCGGATCCGCGCGATGGTCGAAATGCGCGAGCGCGGCCTGCGCCTTGGCGACGAGATCACGCGCGAGCCCGCGCGATCGCTCGACGCCGATGAGCGAAGGATAAGTGGCCTTTCCGCGCGCTTCATCCTTGTTGGTGCGCTTGCCCATGGTTTCGGTTGACGATTCCACGTCGAGCAGGTCGTCGATCACCTGAAACGCGAGGCCGAGCGCCTGCGCATATTCGCGCAGCGACGCCAATTGCGCCGGCGTAGCGCCGCCGAGACGTGCGCCACCGCAGACCGCGGCGATGAAAAGCGCGCCGGTCTTTTTGCTGTGCAAATATTCCAACTGCTCGAGTTCAATGGCTTGACCCTCGCCGAGCAAATCGATCGCCTGTCCACCGACCATTCCGGCGGAACCCGCGGCCTCAGCCAGTTCCGCGATCGTGTCGAGCAACACCTGCGCGAACTTGGGCGATCGTGGCGACGCGGCAGAACGTGCGAGCACATTGAAGGCGTCGGTCAGCAGTCCGTCGCCGGCGAGGGTGGCGATCGCCTCGCCAAAAACTTTGTGATTAGTCGGACGGCCGCGGCGCAGATCGTCGTCATCCATGCACGGCAGATCGTCATGCACCAGCGAGTAGGTGTGGATCATTTCGATCGCGCAGGCGAGGCCTAGCGCGGCGTCAAGCGCGCCGCCGACCGACTCGCACGCTGCGAGCGCGAGGACCGGACGGAGCCGTTTGCCACCGGCCATCAGGCTGTAGCGCATCGCTTCGAACAGCCGGCCCGCAGGCCCGGCGGGTGGCGTAACGCATTCGCTGAGCGCGCGCTCGACGATCGCGGCACGCTCGCGCAAGTAGCGGTCGAGGTCCATTCCGGGGCGACCGTTGGAGGAGGGTCGAAAATCATGATCGGCCCCAAATTCACGACGGGCGGGCTTGGCTTCCTGCATCTTAAACTTTTTCTCAGTCGAGTTGCGCACCGGCCACTAACTCCGATTCTGGGCGCCGCTTCTTCAATAACAGCCGCCCGGTTGCGCGATGCACAACCCGCGGCCGTGGCCGCAATCAGTGACACGCTCGGGCTTAGGACATGTAGTGACGCACCATCCGCCACGAGTCCTTGAGATTCTTGCCGAAGTCCATCGCGACGGTCCCCTCGAAGCCCGAGTGAAGCTTGCAGTCGCGGCAACGGATGTCCTGCTTGGTGCGGTAGTATTCCCAGTCGGTCGCGGCGTGAAGCTCGGCGAAGCTTTTATAGTGGCCATTCGTAATCAGATAGCAGGGACCCTTCCAGCCCTGCGGATTACGCGTGACGGTGGTCCACGGACTGCACAGCAGATCGCGCTCGCCCACGAGGTAGTCGAGGTAGAGCGGCGTGTTGATGATCTTGTAATCGTCGGCGAGCTTGCGCACGCGCTCGAACTTCAGCGGCATCTCCTCTTTGCGCAGGTAGAGGTCGTCGTTGTTGAGCACCTGGTAATGGTAGCCGGGCGTCAGCAGCATGCCGTCAACGCCGAGGTCGCCGAGGAACCGCACCAACTTCTCGACTTCTTCTCCGCTGGTTTCGCGAAAGACGGTGGAGTTGGTCTGCACGCGATAGCCGCGCTCCTTGAGCAGCTTGATCATCTTGACCACGATATCGAAATGGCCGGTGCGATCGACGATGCGATCGTTGGTCTCGCGCATGCCATCGATATGCAGATTGAAACTCAAGTAGCGGCTGGGCTCGACCTGTTTGATGAAGCGCTCCATCAGGATCGCATTGGTGCAAATCATGACGTGGCGTTTCTGCTGCTCGATCAGGCCCTTGGTGAGCGCGGCTATATGCTTGTACATGAGCGGTTCGCCACCGCAGATCGAGACGATGGGCGCGTCGGCCTCGGCGGCCGAACCAAGTGCCTCTTCGAGCGGCATCTGGTCGCGAATCGTTTCCTTGTACTCGACGATACGGCCGCATCCAATGCAGGCTAGGTTACAGGCATGCAGCGGCTCAAGCATCAACACCAGCGGAAAATACTTATCGCCAGCGCGCTTCTTGCGGCTCATGTAACGTCCAAGGTCGATCATCTGTCTGAGCGGCACACGCATATCAATCGTTCTCCAGTGGTCTCCGGCCCGTCATGGCCGGTTAAGAAAACTTCAGGGCGACGGCGGAATATCGCCCGAACCTTTTTGCGGCCCGTCGCCGAAGAGCCAATTGCGCAACATCGCAACCGCGCCTTTCAGATCGACGCCCTTGTCGCCCGTAAACAGAAATCCGATCAGCAGGCCGTTGAGCATCGAGAGCAGAAAACTCGCGGCGGCTTCGGGTGGAAAATCGTTCTTGCACAGTCGCTTTTCCTGCGCGCGACCGATCAGGTCAACGAGCAAGTTGCGATACCCTTCGTAGAGTTCCAGCACCTGGTTGGTGAGCCCATCGGAGAGCTTCTCGTCATGCAGCAGTTGCGCAACGAAGAACCGAATCGAACTGGCGTTGTCGCGCACGAACAGCAGGTACAACTCAATCAACCGAAGGAGCTGAGACTTTTCGTCGAGCGCACCCGCCTCTTCGGTGAAATCGATGAAATAGGGCTCGAGCAGGCGGTTCAGCACCGCCATGAAGAGCTCTTCCTTGGTCTTGAAATGCCAGAAGATGAGCGCCTTGCTGACGCCGGCAGAGCGTGCAACTTCGGACATCGAGGTTTCGTGAAAGCCGCGCATCGCGAACAGGCGCATCGACTCCTTCAGGATTTCGTCACGGGAATCCTGAGCTCGCGTCTCGGAAGAGCTTCGCGGATCAGCCGAATTCATCTTGGTCGCTGTCGAGTTCAAAATGCGCCGCCCACTACCTCCCCAACGTCACTGCCGATTCGAAGATACGACCCCTAACGCCGCGCCCCGCTTAGCTTTTCAGCTACACCGAGGCTCGGTTCAGCCTCCAGCCGCGATACCTGAGATGGTCCTCTGCGGGACCCCTAACCAAGCGGTCAACAGGCATCATAACTGTGCGGACCGGATAGTCAATAGGGCCGGTCCGATCGGTCAGTGTGGCGATGGCGTCATCGTTGTATGTCGCAGGCGTTAATATTGGATTGAATGAGACCGTGGTGGCGAAATTCTAACCGCTGCCTCAAGACGGGGCATTGAGCATGACGCGGAGGCCGCCGTCGGCTGACCGCCGCGCACCCTCGGTCAGCGCGAGCGCGCATCGAACTTCTGCGTGATTCTCGCGCGCGGTCGGGCCGTCGGCCCCTTCGGCGATAGCGCGTTCGAGGTCGGCCGCAATCCCGGAGAACCACGCCGAATGATACGAATCGTCGGGCATATCGGCGACGGAATGGTCCTCTGAAGCTCCCGACCGGCGGGTCAGGACGAGGCGGTCACCCTCGATTTCGAGCATCGCGTACTCGCCATACATAACGGCCGAGGTCCTGCGGACGGGACTGCGCCAGGAGAGCAGAGTGCTTGCGATACGGCCACCGGGAAACTCCACGCGCAGGTCGGCGAGATCATCGACGGTCGCACCGGGCTGAAAGCCGAGGTGGGCGGAGACCGACACCGGCGCCGCGCCGCCCATCAGCCATTGCATCAGGTAGAACACGTGCCATCCGTGGTCGATCAGGATGCCGCCGCCGGTGTTCGCCGCGAGTCGCCAGCGTTCGCCGCCGGCGCTGCTGCCGCCGGCGCCAGCCGGTCCACTGCGCAGTCGCGCGAGCGACATGTAGCGGAGTTCACCGAGGGCGCCCGATCGCAAGAGTTCATAGGCGCGGCGATAAGCCGGCGCATGCTTCCAATTATGCACGCACATCAGGACACGCGATTTTTTCGCGGCAAGCGCGATCAGTTGGTCGAACTCGATGGCGGTGAGGCAGAGCGGCTTTTCGACCAGGACGTTGGCGCCGGCTTCGAGCGCCTTGCGCACGGCCGTCGCGTGGAAGGCGGGTGGACTCGCGATATCAACAAAGTCGAGCGCTTCGCCATCGAGCATCAGGTCGAGGTCGTCGTAGATGCGAGCGTTCCCGGCGAGGTTGATCGCAAGATGACGGCGCGCGGAGACCGGATCGTGAATCGCGACGAGCGCGACCTCGGGTCGCGTGCGCCATCCTGGGAGATGAGCCTGCGCGGCGACCTCGCCGAAGCCGGAAATCGCGCCGCGGAGCACGCTCAGGCGGGCCTCGGACTCTGATGGAGTCGCAGCACGGCCTCGCGCACGATGGGCTTCAAGTCGCCGTCGTCGCGCAGCGCGTACTCGATAATCTGACGGCGCATGCGCGGATCCCAGAAATTCTTCAGATGTTGCGCGATCGAGTTGACGCCTTCTTCGTGGTCCGGCGTGGACGCGAAGAAGCCGCCGATCTCGTTGGCCATTTTAACCAGGTGATGAATATCCATCGTGAGTGACCGCGCTATCCGCTAGACCCAACTATTATGGGCTATGCTCGCGTTGCTCGATTGTCGGCAGGAACGCACCGGCTTCGCCCGGCGAAAACCCCGTCATGATGACGGCAGGTTCCGGCTAATCCTGCTTAGGCGTTAACGCGAGGCCCCCTCGACGCGATCCATAAAACTGACTAATTTTATTCACCGTGGGAAGTATGAAACCTTTCAAAGGTTTCATGGATGATTTAAGTTTCGCGTTCTCCAACAACTGAATTGCCCTTCGATCTCGATTGACCTCAACGGGCGGCGGGGCTCGCGTGGGTCGCGGGCAGCCGCTCGGGGCGACGTGCGGTCGGCATCACCTGCACCGCGGTGACCTTGTACTCGGGGCAGTTGGTGGCCCAGTCGGAGTTCTCGGTGGTGACGACGTTGGCGCCGGTTTCCGGATGGTGAAAGGTCGTATAGACGACACCAGGCGCCACCCGTTCCGTGATGACGGCGCGCAAGGCGATCGCACCGGCACGGCTCGAGACCTCGACCCAATCGCCCGCGCGAACGCCGCGCTGTTCGGCGTCATGCGGATGAATTTCCAGCACATCCTCGGGATGCCACGTGACGTTCATGGTGCGGCGGGTCTGCGTGCCGACGTTGTACTGCGTGAGGATGCGGCCGGTGGTCAGGATCAGCGGGAAGCGCGAAGTCGTCCGTTCGTCGGTGGCGACGTACTCGGTCAGCAGGAAGCGGCCCTTGCCGCGCACGAATTCGCCGACGTGCATGACCGCAGTGCCCATAGGCGCGGCGTCGTTGCAGGGCCATTGAATTGAGCCGAGGCGGTCGAGCTTTTCGTAACTGACACCGGCGAAGGTCGGCGTCAGGCGCGCGATCTCATCCATGATTTTGGACGGATGGTTGTAGTTCATCGGGTAGCCGAGCGCATTGGAAAGCGCGCACGTGACTTCCCAATCCTCCTTGCCGGCAAGCGCGGGCATCACCTTGCGCACGCGCGAGATGCGCCGCTCGGCATTGGTGAAGGTGCCGTTCTTCTCGAGGAACGAAGACCCCGGCAAAAAGACGTGCGCGAACTTAGCCGTCTCGTTCATGAAGATGTCGTGGACGACCACGATCTCCATCGCGGAGAGCGCCGCGGCAACGTGCTGGGAATTGGGATCGGATTGCGCGATATCCTCGCCTTCGATGTAGATGCCAAGAAAGCTGCCGTCGAGCGCCGCGTCGAACATATTCGGGATGCGCAGGCCGGGCTCGGGATCGATCGCGACGTGCCAGACCTTTTCAAAATCGGCACGCAGTTGGGGGTCCGAAACGTGGCGATAGCCGGTCAATTCCTGCGGGAACGATCCGACGTCGTTGGAGCCCTGAACATTATTCTGGCCGCGCAACGGATTGACGCCGACGCCCGCCCGGCCGAGCATCCCGGTCGCCATCGCGAAGTTCGCCATCGCGAGCACGGCGGTGCTGCCCTGGCTGTGCTCGGTGACGCCGAGTCCGTAGTAAATCGCGGAGTTTGGCCCTTTGGCGAAGAACCGCGCGGCGCCGCGAATCTTATCGGCGGGAACGCCGGTGATTTTCTCGACGGCTTCCGGCGAGTTGCGCTCCTCGGCGACGAAATCGCGCCAACTCTTGAACTCCCGCGCATCGCAGCGCTCAGTGACGAATGGCTCGTTGACCAGACCCTCGGTAACGACCACGTGGGCGAGCGCATTGAAGAGCGCGACATTGGTACCGGGCGTCAGTTGCAAGAAATAATCGGCCTCGACATGCGGCATCCGCACCAGCTCGATTTCACGCGGGTCGGCGACGATCAGGCGCGCGCCGTTGCGCAAGCGCCGTTTCATGATCGACGCGAAGACCGGATGGCCCTCGGTCGGGTTCGCGCCGATGACCATGATGACGTCGGCCTGATTGACCGAATCGAAGTCTTGCGTACCGGCGGGTGTGCCGAAGGCGGTCTTGAGCCCGTAGCCGGTGGGAGAGTGGCACACGCGGGCGCACGTATCGACATTGTTATTGCCGAAGGCGGCGCGCACGAGTTTCTGCACGAGGTACGCTTCCTCGTTGGTGCAGCGTGACGAGGTGATGCCGCCGACCGCGCCGCGCCCATATTTGAGCTGCACACGCTTGAACTCGGAGGCGGCGAAATTCAACGCCTCGTCCCACGAGACCTCCTGCCACGGATCGCTGATACGCCGGCGCATCAGCGGGCGTTTGACGCGATCGGGATGAGTCGCATAGCCCCACGCGAAGCGGCCCTTGACGCATGAATGGCCGTGATTGGGCAGGCCGTCCTTGTTGGGCACCATACGCACAATTTCGTCGCCGCGGGATCCAGCTTTAACTTCGGCCTTGAAGGAGCAGCCGACGCCGCAATAGCCGCACGTGGTGACGACCGCGCGATCGGCGCGCCCCTTTTCTAACAGCGACTTTTCCATCAACGCGTCGGTCGGGCAGGCCTGCACGCAGGCGCCGCACGAGACGCATTCGGAGTCGATGTAACGCTGATGCTGGCCGGGGACCATCTGCGAATTGAAACCGCGACCCTCGATCGTCAACGCGAAGGTGCCCTGAGTTTCGTCGCAGGCGCGCACACATCGCGAGCATACGATGCAGCGCGAAGGATCGAAGGTGAAGTAGGGATTACTGTCGTCGATTGTAGAATTGAGATGATTGCAGCCGCCGTCGCCGTAGCGGACGTGAATCAGGCCGACCGCGTTGGCCATCTCGTGCAGCTCGCATTTGCCGCCGGCCTTACATTCGAACGGGTCGAGCGGATGGTCCGACATGTACAGTTCCATCACGTCGCGGCGGAGCTTCGAGAGCTGCTCGCTTTGCGTGCGGATTTTCATACCGGACTCAACGGGGGTAGTGCAGGACGCCGGGAAGCCTTTGCGGCCCTCGATTTCGACCAGGCACAGGCGGCAGGAGCCGAAGGGTTCGAGCGAGTCGGTGGCGCAGAGCTTGGGAATCGCGACGTCGGCCAGCGCGGCGGCCCGGATTACCGATGTACCGGCGGGAACGGTGACGCTGCGGCCGTCAACTTCGAGGGTGACCCGCGTCGCGCTGTCGCGCGCCGGCGTGCCGAGGTCTTTGTCGTTGATCGATAACACGGCTTCACTCCCGTTCTAATAAATCGGCCAGTCCCCTGCCCTATCCAATACTAGCGCCTTTCGCCGCTGGAAGGCCGAAGTCCTGCGGGAAATACTTGAGCGCGCTCAGCACCGGCAGCGGCGTGAGCCCCCCAAGCGCGCACAGCGAACCCGCGGTCATGGTGTCGCAGAGATCGCGCAGCAACTCGACGTTGGCCGAGCGCTCGCGATTGGCGATGATGCGGTCGATGACCTCGACCCCGCGGGTCGAGCCGATACGGCAGGGCGTGCATTTGCCGCACGACTCCAGCGCGCAGAACTCCATCGCATAGCGCGCCATCCGCGCGAGGTCGGCAGTATCGTCGAAGACCACGACCCCGCCGTGGCCCAGCAGTCCGCCGGCGGCCGCGATAGCTTCGTAATCGACAGTCAGATCGAGCATCGAGTCGGGAAAATATGCGCCGAGCGGACCGCCGACCTGAACCGCGCGCAGCGGACGGCCGCTGGCAGTGCCCCCACCGAAGTCATCGATTAGTTCACGCAGGGTGAGGCCGAAGGGCAGCTCGAAGAGGCCGGGGCGCTTGACGTTGCCCGCAAGCTGGAGCGGGATCGTCCCGCGCGAACGGTCGACACCATACTTATTGTAGGATTCTCCGCCAGTTTCGAGAATCGCGGGCACGGACGCCAGCGTGATGACGTTGTTGACCACGGTGGGCTTCCCGAAGAGGCCGGCGATCGCGGGCAGCGGCGGCTTGAAGCGAATCACTCCGCGCTTGCCTTCGAGACTTTCGAGCATCGCGGTTTCTTCGCCGCAGATGTATGCGCCCGCGCCGACGCGGACCTCGAGGCGAAACGGCTTGCCGCTTCCGCGGACCTCGGCGCCGAGATAGCCCGCGCGGGTGGCGGCTTCGATCGCGGCGGCCAGCGTCCGCAGCGAATGGGGATACTCTGAGCGCAAATAGATGTAGCCCTCGCTCGCGCCCACAGCGACGGCCGCGATCGTCATGCCCTCGATCAGAACGAACGGGTCGCCCTCCATGATCATACGATCGGAGAAAGTACCGGAATCGCCCTCATCGGCGTTGCAGACGATATATTTCTGCTTTGAATTCTGATCGAGCGTGGTCTTCCACTTGATCCCGGCGGGGAAGGCGGCGCCGCCACGGCCGCGCAGGTTCGAGGTGGTCACCTCCTGCACTATTTCAGCGCCCGACATCGCGAGTGCCCGGGCGAGACCGCGATAGCCGCCATGCGCCAGGTAATCGTCGAGCGATGTCGGATCGGTGATGCCGACGCGCGCGAAAGTCAGCCGCCGCTGGCGTTTGAGCAAAGGGATTTCATCGGTGAGACCGAGCGCCAGCGGATGATTGCCGCCATCCGGAAAATCGGCGTCGAAGAGTGACGGGACGTCACGGACTGCAACGGGGCCATAGGCGACCCGTCCGCGGGGCGTCGCGACTTCGATCATCGGTTCGAGCCAGTAGAGGCCGCGCGAGCCGTTGCGAATCAATCTGATATTAAGGTTGCGGCGCGCGGCTTCGGCAGCGACCGCGAGTGCGACCGCTTCCGCGCCCAACGACAGCGCGCTGGAATCGCGCGGCACGTAAACCGTCGTCGCGGCTGCGGAACTCATCGGCGCACCAGGCGCGAAAGCGCGTCATCGAAGCGCGCAGGCGTGACGCGGCCGAGCAATTCACCGTTGATCACGACCGCTGGCGAGCACGCGCAATTCCCCAAACAGTAGACTGCTTCGAGCGAGAAATTGCCGTCGGCAGTCGTGCCACCGAAATCCACGCCAAAGCGTTTGCGAGCGTGATCGGCGAGCGCGACCGCGCCCATCGCCTGACATGATTCAGCGCGGCACAGGCGGACAACATTGCGGCCGGGCGGCGCGTGACGGAAGTCATGATAGAAGCTGGCGACGCCGTGGACCTCGGCGCGCGAGAGGTTCAGTTCTCCGGCGATGAGCGCAACACTGTCGGGCGGCACCCACCCGAGATCGTCCTGAATACGGCGCAGGATCGGCATCAGCGCGCCGGGTTGATGTTTGAGGGCATTGACGATCGCAACGACCGCGGCCCTGTCCCATGGATGTTCGAGCGCCATCGAAACTCCGCACAGGCCAGCCGGCATTGGCGAAAGTGGCGCGAAAATTCGCGCGACGCCAAGGAAATTGCGCATGGCCGCCCGTGGAGCGAGCCTCATTCATCGTAGCGATTAGGTCAAGAGGCGGCGCGCGCGGGCCGATGCTACAATGGCGCAGGATGGCGCGGGGCGTGGGGCGGCGAGCGGAAATCGCGTAAGTGCGAGGACGAAGGATGATTCGGCGTTTCAAATTTGAGGACGAAGTCCATCACAGCCTGGCGTGCGTGCCGATGGCGGTGCGGCGCAAGCTCGACCGCGTCGGCGTGAAGGTCAGTCTCGAACAATGGCAGGCGCTGGCGCAGTACGAACGACTTGCAATTTGTCATTTGCCGACCGAGTCCGACGAAGAACGAGACGCGCTGCGGACCTTCCTGGAGGAAGCAGTGCAGGCGCGATCGGGCAGCGCGACCAAGTCCCTGTCCGATGATGTCAGGCGTTCGGCCGAACCACCGGCGGCACCGCCAGTGCGACTGGTCGAGAATGCGCAAACCGCGGGAATCACGCTCAGCCATGCGGTTTGGGAGCAGCTCGACGCGGACGCACGTTACGCTCTGATCAAGCTTGGCGGAGGTGCCGAGCAAAGCCACAACTTCGTCACGGCATTGCGTGAATTGATCGGATGATTCAGCTCAACAGCGACTGCGTTGGTTGACTGGCGAAGCGATCGAGCAGGGCGCGAGCTTCCCTGAGATCGCGGGCGTCGAAGCCCTCGGTGAATTGCCCATAAATATCGGCGAGCATCACGCGCGCCTCGTTGCGACGGCCGGCGGCGTCGAGCATGGAGGCCAGCGCGTTGGCCGCACGCAACTCGAAGAGGCGAGCTTGCTGGCGGCGGGCGAGTTGGATCGCGTCGCGCAATGAGGCCTCGGCCGCGGCGACGTCACCGGGGCCACCGCGAGTCAGCAGAAATTCTCCGCGCAGGCGATGGATTTCGGCGGCAGCCATCGCCCAGCCGGCCTCCGCAAGGCCGTTTTCGATCTCGGTCAACAGCGCAAGGGCCTCGTCGGCGCGGCCGAGAAGGCCGAGCGCGTCGGCATAGTGGATCCGCCATTGAAGCCCGGTTGCACGCGTGGTCTCGAATGCGTCGCCGCCCCGCTTCATCAACTCGATCCCTTCCTCGATCCGATCGAGGTGAATGAACACCTGGCCGCGCAGTGTCAGCGCATAGGCGGACCACAGCGGCAACTCGCGCTGCCCGGCGAGCTGTTCGATCTCTGCGACCCGTTCCAGCACACCATCCCAATCACCCAGACGAAAGCGCAATTCGGCGGCACTGTTGATCGCGACGATCAGCGAATGAGGGCCGGATAATCGTGCGGTCGCGACCGCCTGATCGCTGCGGCGCAGTGACTGGTCGGGATAACCGGTGAGCGCGAGCAAACTCGCCGAGATCGAAAGAATCATCGCGCGTGCGTCACCGATATCGCCAAGAGGAAAATCAGGCAGCTCGCGCGGCAGTGCCATCGCACGGTCACAGAGGTCGCGCGCAGCTTCGAGTTCGCCCGTCAGCAACAGGGTCTGCGCCAGGGCGACATAGGCGCCCATCTGCGCTGCGGGATGATTCAGGCGTTCGGCCAGCGCGAGTTGATGTTCGCCAATCGCGCGCGCGGTGGTGAGTTCAAGTCGCACGATATAATGAAACTGGATGCCATAGACGATCCAGAAAACATCTTCTTCGGTGCCATACTCAACTGCGAAATCGCGGGCGCGTTCAAGCGCTACCTTGACTTCCTCGGCGGCGACGCCCTTCGACGGAATCAGATACTGGCCGAGCGCGCTCTGCATCGCGAGCTCCTGCCGATCGCGCTCCGGCGTCGCCGGCAGCGTGAGCAATAGTGCGATGCCCTGCGAGAGGCGTTCGGAGGCTTCGCCGTAGGCCGCGCGCCGCGCCGATTGCATTCCGGCCCGATTGAGATATTCGACCGCCTTCGCCACGTTGCCGCTGCGCCCGTAATGATGTGCGACGGCGGTGACGCAATCGTCAATGCAGTTGGCGTAGAGCTGTTCCATCGCCTCGGCGGTGCGCTCGTGCAGCAGTTTGCGGCGTTCGCCAAGCAGCGAACTGTAGGCGACCTCCTGAGTCAACGCATGCTTGAAGTAGTACGTCGATTCGCCGGCTTGCGGCTCCTCATAGACGAAGTCGCCGGCTTGCAAATCCGCCAGCATCGCGTCAAGCCGGTCATTGAATTCGGGCGGCGCGACGAGCTTGACCAGGCTCGGTGTAAACTCCTTACCGATCACCGCGAGCGTCTGCAGCAGCTCCTTTTCATCGGCCGGCAGACGGTCGATGCGCGCGGCGAGAATTCCGTTAACCGTTGGCGGAATCCGGATTTCGCTAAGCGGCATCGTAATCTCAAGGGCGCCGTCGCGCCGGAGCGCGCCGCGTTCGAACAGCGTCCGCACTAGCTCCTCGATAAAAAACGGATTGCCGTCGGTCTTGTCGATGATGAAGCGTTTGAGCTCCGCCACCGTGGCGCGATTCGCGCGCGAGGCGCCGTTGGACGCGGCCGGTGCGGTCGTTTCAACGCCGCCGTCGAGCAGCCCGTCGAGCATCAGATTTGCCCCTGCGAGTCCCAGCGGCTCCAGCCTGAGCTCGGTGTAATTGGGCTTGTCCGCCCATCGATGCTGATACTCGGGCCGATAGTTCACCAGCATCATGATGCGCGCCGAGGCGAGACTTTCAGCCAGCAGATCGAGCAACACCTGAGTGGCAGTATCGACCCAATGGAGATCCTCGAATATGAGAATGAGCGGCTGATTGAGGCTTTCGCGCAACAGGATACGCTCGATCGCCCTGAGCGTTCCGCGACGGCGCGTGTGCGCGTCCATGCCAGCCAGCGGACCTTCGCCCGGCCGCGCCGCACTCGTCTCGCCCACTTCCACGCCGAGCAGTGCAATCAGAAACGGCAGGGTGTCTTCAAGTTCGCGATCGAGCATCAGGATTTTGCCCCCGACCTTTTCGCGGCGCCGGCGCCGATCATCGTCCGGCGCGATCGCGAAGTAGTCATTGAGCAAGTCGATCACCGGCAGATACGCGGAAGCCTTGCCGTGCGAAACCGAATACGCCTCCAGCGTCATCGCGTCTGCGGCGGCAACGGCCTTGAACTCATGAAACAGGCGCGACTTGCCGACACCCGCGTCCGCGATGGCGGCGACCAGTTGGCCGTGCCCGCGCTTGACCGACTCGAAGGCGGCCATCAGTTTTTCGGTCTCGCGCGCGCGGCCCACGAACTTCGACAGACCGCGCATCGCCGAGGCTTGCAAGCGAGTGCGCAAGGGTCCGACGCCGGCGACCTCGAAGACCTCGATCGGATCGCTCAGGCCGCGAATTTTCACCGGCCCCAACGGTTTCAGCGTGAAGTAGCCCGCCACGATTCGCTCGGTCTCCTTGCTGATAACGATCGATCCGGTTGACGCGATCGTCTGCAGGCGCGCGGCGAGATTCGTGGTGTGGCCGATGGGCGTGTACTCGGTCTCGCGCGCCCCGGTTTGAAGCGAGCGCACCACGACTTCGCCGGTGTTGACGCCGACGCGGATTTCAATCGGCGGGCGCCCCTCCGCGCGCAGCCGCGCCCCGTAGTTGCGCAGCTCTTCCTGCATTCTGAGCGCCGCGTGGAGCGCGCGCTGGGGATGATCCTCGCGGGCGACCGGCGCGCCAAAGAGCGCGAAGACGCCGTCACCGGTGGACTGCACGATGTATCCGTCAAAGTGCCGCACTGACTCGATCATCAGCGCCAGTGCGGGATCGACCAGCGCCTGCGCCTCCTCGGGGTCCAGATCCTCCATCAGCTCGGTTGAGCCCTTGATATCTGCAAATAGCGCGGTGACGGTCTTGCGTTCGCCGTCAACGACATTGGCGGCGTGCGCGACGGTCACGCTAACCGCCACGGCCGCGTCCGCCGCAAACCGCGGCGGATGCTTGTCATCACTGGTAGCGCTCGCGGCGAACGGTCCGGAATTTGCGCCATCATCAATAGCGCCAGACTGCGCTTCTGCCCCCACCGCCGCGCGACGTTCCGCCGGGGCGTCCGCAGCAGGTAGCCGCGCGCCGCATTCACCGCAAAATTTCGCGCTGGGCGGATTGGGCGAACCGCATCGCGCGCAGGCACGAGTGAGCTGCGCCCCGCATTCCAGGCAGAATTTGCGGCTCGCAGGATTCTCAGCGTTGCAGTTCGCGCATCGCATGGATTGGTCAGTTGCTCTGGCTCGCGCTCTTCCCATACTGCGCGAACTCATCCAATAATTCTCCGCGCAATCACACCCGATGCAACGCCCGTTAGCCGCGGGCGTAATAATCGAGCAGCGCACGGCCGTGCTCACCCAGCACGAAGCGCGCGCGCAATGCGCGTGCGACGAACGCCTGGGCGCGGCGGACCGCCGTCTCGAGATCGTCGCCGCGCGCCAGCCCGGCCGCAATCGCGGCGGAAAAGGCGCAGCCGGTGCCGTGCGCGCCGTCGCCCGCGATTCGCGCCGTGGCGAATTCAACGAAGGCGCGTCCGTCAAAGAACAGATCGATCAGGTGGCGCCGATTGTCGCGATCATGACGATCGGCGCCGCTGAACGGATGCCCGCCCTTGATCACGACGGCCCGTGCGCCAAGCCGGCGAAGTATGCGCGCCGCCGCCCGCATCGCGGCAGGTCCGTCGATCACGACGCCGGTGAGCGCCTCGGCCTCGGGAATATTGGGCGTGACGACGCGTGCCAGCGGAATCAGCAGCGATCGCAGCGCGCGCTCGCCGGCCACATCGAGCAGGCGCGCGCCGCTGCTCGAAATGAGCACCGGATCGACCACGGGCGCCGGCAATTTCAGTTTGCGGATCGATTGTGCTACCGCGCGCACGACCTCGGCATTGGCGAGCGCGCCGGTCTTGAGCGCCTCGGGGCGGCGCTCGGCCACCAGCGTCGCAATTTGTTCGGTGACCATCGCGGCGCCGACCGGCTCGACCCGCGCAACCTGCGCACTATTCTGCGCGATCACCGCGGTGACCACGGAGAAGCCATAGACGCCGTAAGCGGAGAACGTTTTCAGATCGGCCTGCAGGCCTGCGCCACCACCCGGGTCGCTGCCCGCAATCGTCATCGCCACCGGCCGTTTTGCTGCTTTCACCATCGCGGTAACCAGATTCGCGCGTCGCGTCGAATTTACCACGACCACGCTCAGCTTTCTCCACAACGCACAGATTTTCCGCTCGCTGCACCCACAGCAGTCGATGAATCGGATATAATTGCGAGTGCGTCGCCGCGCCAACTTGATCAGGTTCCGACGCGAGGGGTATTTTGCGGAGGCACATGGGCCGCCGTGAACGTTGCATATGCCGGACACCAGGCAAGAAGAATTTCTTAATCTGCCGTTCCAGGAGAAGCTCGAGTTTCTCTACGGCCTGCCGGCGCGCCAGAAGCGCGACCTGATTCTGTCGGCGCCCGAGGCCGAACGCCTGGTGCAATCGTTCGCACCTGAAACGCTTTTTTACACGCTCAAGGAAATTGGCGTCGCCGACGCCGGCGATCTGTTGAGCCTCGCCGTGCCCGAGCAGATTCGCTCGCTCTTCGATCTCGATTGCTGGGATAAAGACCGGCCCAACCTCGGACGCATGCGCGAATGGATCGAAGCTTTGTCGGAAGCGGGCCGCTTGCGGATGGCCGAGGGGTTGATGGAACTCGACCTCGAACTGGTCTCCCTGCTGCTGCGCCAGTATATCCGCGTGCATCGGCTGTCCGATCCGCAGGATTCGCCGGACGCGCCGTCGGATCGCTTCGTGCAATTCGACGAGAATTATTTGATCGAGTTCATCCGCCACGACGCCATTCACGCGCATATTCTGGAGTTCCTCGAGGAGACCTTCGAGCGCGATTACAACTACTTCACCGGCCTGATGGACGAGATCTACTGGGGCGTCGAGGCCGAACTCGAGGAGCAGGCCTACCATTTCCGCAGCTTGCGCCTGGCCGACCGCGGTTTTCCCGACTACTTTGACGCGCAGAGCGTTTTCGCCTACCTGAGCCCGCAGAATTTCCTCCAGATTCGCGCGCAGTATCCGCCGCCGATTCGCGACGGTCTCGACGACAACGAAGTCCTGCCCCCGGGCATGGCGCCGGCGATTCCCGACCTTGAGAACTCGCTCTTCAATGCGGCCCTGACCGCGGGTTTCGCGGCCCAGGGTAAACGCCAGTTGCGCAGCGAGATGGCCACGGTGAGCAATCAGGTGCTGGTCGCGCGCTCGGTCGATTTCGGCGACCTCGAAGCGGTGCGCGTCGCCGTCGAGATGACGCACAACTACATGAACCTGGCGCTCGAACATCTGGCGGGCGGCGACCTGAAAACCGCCATCGAGCATCTGCGCGACAGTCATCTGCAGCAACTGTTTCGCCTCGGTGTCAGCCTGACCATCGATTTGCGCAAGCGCGCCGAGATGGTCGTCGCGAAGCTTGGGCTGGCGACCGATCGCTTGCGTGAGATTCCGTATCTCGATCCGCCGTATCGCGAGGCGATTGCCGGCTTCATGCAGCGCCAGCCGCAATTTTTTGGCGGACTCGATCGCGACGGCTCAGTGGTGATGCGCGACTTCCGCTCGATGCGCGATCTCCACCTGGGCTACGCGCTCGTGGAACAAGTTGACGCAGTGCCGGAGCTCTTCAAGGCGCTGCTCATGCTCGATATTGCGGCGCCGGGATTTCGTGCGCAGATCGCCGGTTACGATATCCGCCTGAGCCAAATCCTGCTGACCGCGCTCGCCCGCTATGCGCTCGACGGGCGGCTCGCCATCGAACCGATCGAGGCCCATCGGCTGGAGCAGGCGCGCGCGGCGATCATGACGGCGGGCGCGCGGCCGGCGCGGCTCAACGACGGCTTCAAGCAACGCGTGGGCGAGGCCTTGCGCGCGCGGCTCGATGAATCGGCGCGCAGGCGCACCGCTGATTTCGTGAATTCCTGCCTGAATATGATCGAGGAAGATCTCGCCGAGATCGATCCTGCGGTGCCGATCGATCCGCGTTTCATCCGTAGTCTGCTGATCCGGAAATAGCGCCGTCCGTCGCTATTGCGCGACGCCTGATGTAGCCGCAGGCGCGATCGCGATTTTATGATTGGCGCCGTCGCGGCGAATAGTCAGCGCGATCGGCGCGCCGCCCGCGCTCGTCAAACGAACGAAATCGGCGGGCGTGCGCACGGGTTGGCCGCCGGCTTCCAGAACGATATCGCCGCGCCGCAAACCGGCCCTGGCGGCCGGTGCGCCAAAGTCGGCAATCACCACGCCGCTACCGGCCTCCAAGCCAAAATACAGCGCCAGATTCGGAGTGAGTTCCTGCACAGTGACGCCGAAATTGCTGGCGGTAACCGGCGCCGGAACTCCGCTTGCATTTGCACTGTTCGGTTGCATCAGTGCGCTCACGACGTAGATTGGCGCCCGCACTCCCAGCGCCAGGGCAATAGCGTCACTCGGGCGGCCGTCGAGCACATAACGGCCGCGATCGAGAATGATCTTCGCGTAATAGATTTCGTCGCGAACCTCGGTGACCTCGACGCGATCGACCGCGTTACCGGTCCGCGATATCACCTTGCCGAGCAACTCGCTGGTCAATGGCCGGGCCGTCTTGATGCCCTTGAGCTCGAGCGCAATCGTGCGCGCTTCGTCGGCGCCAATCGTGATTTGCAGCGAGCGATTGCCCGCGCGATCGTCCAGTTGCACGAAGGACGTGCCCGCTCGTTGATCGAAGCCGACCGTCGCGACCTCGGCGCGAACGGCACCGCTCGACGGTTCCGCCGAATTGCTCCCGCGACAGGCGGCCAGCATCGCCGCTGGGAGCGCAATAGCCATTGCAAATGTAGTAATGGAACGTGCCGCGCGACGAAGGGGTTGCATCGAAATCGAGCTTACGCGCGCGTCCGATCTATTGCCACGCGGGCGCGTAAGGCCCGGGTTGACGCTCAGTCGCGGCCGGCGTGGAAGCCCCGCGCGATCAGATAAAGCTCCGAGGATCCGGGACGGCTCGCCTTGGTGTGCGCGACCTCGACTTTGGCGAAAGCCCGCGCGAAAGCCGCCTTGATTTCAACGAACTCACCGCCCATGAAGAGCTTCGCGACCATAACGCCGTCAGCTTTAAGCACGCCGCCGGTGAATTCCAGCGCGATTGCGATCAGTTCGGCGGATCGCGCCTGGTCGCGCTCGGCGATGCCGGTAAGCTTCGGCGAAAGATCGCTCGTGATGAGATCGGCGGTCCCTCCAAGGCGCACGGCGACTTCGGTGCGCATTGCCGCATCGCGAATGTCGCCCGCGATCGTTACCACATTGGGCGCGGGCGCGCGGCATTGCACGAGATCGATACCGACTACCCGGCCGTTCGTTCCCACGGCACGGGCCAGAATCGCCAGCCATCCGCCGGGTGCGCAGCCGAGATCCGCTACGCGCGCGCCCGGTTTCGCGAGTTTAAATCGTGCGATCAATTCTTCGAGCTTGAAGGCCGCGCGCGAGGGCAAGCCCTCCTCGCGGGCCTTGCGATAGAACTTGTCGCGCGGTTCGTAGCGCGCCATCAGGCAGCCACCGGCAGCGCTTGATGAGAAAAGTTTTGCCCAGGATTTTTCGTATGACCTTTTCGCGGACGCGCGAAGCCGGTATCTTTCTTATAACCGGATCCTTGCTTCACACCAAATTCTCGCTTGATACCGGACCGTTTCACCAACGCTTCCGCATCGAATCGAAATGCCTTCATTAAACCTCGACGATCTCAATCCTGCACAACGCAACGCGGTGCTTGCACCCGACGGTCCCATCCTCATCCTGGCCGGCGCCGGCTCGGGCAAGACCCGCGTGCTCAGTTATCGTATTGCCCACATGATGGCGGAGCGCAACGCCGCGCCCGACGGAATCCTCGCGGTGACGTTCACCAACAAGGCCGCCAACGAAATGCGCGAGCGCGTGGCGTCGCTGGTCGGCGGCGGCTCGCGGATGCCCTGGGTGAGCACGTTTCATTCGGCCTGCGCGCGAATTCTGCGCCAGGAAATCGCGGCACTGGGCGGCGCCTACGATCGGAATTTCACGATCCTCGACGAAGCCGACACGATGGCGGTGATTCGCCGCGTACTCGAAGACGCGCAACTCGCCGACTCACCGCCGCCCGAACTGGTGCGCGCGCGAATCGATCAGGCCAAGAACGAGGGCCACTTCCCTGCCGACCTCGCCGAGCACGCGGCAGACGGGCGCGAGCGCACACTGGCGCAGGTCTATCAGCTCTACCAGGATCGCCTCGCCGCGATGAACGCGCTCGATTTCGGCGACCTGCTGCTGCAAACCTACCGGCTCTTGCACGATCGCCCCGAAGTACTCGCGCGCTGGCAGCGCCGCGCGCATTACCTCCTCGTTGACGAGTACCAGGACACCAACCGGGTGCAGTACCTGCTGGTGCATGAACTGTCGTCGCTGAGCGGCAATCTCTGCGTGGTCGGCGACGAGGACCAGTCGATCTACCGCTGGCGCGGCGCCGATATCCGCAACATCCTCGATTTCGAGCACGACTATCCGGCTGCGCAAATCTTCAAGCTCGAACAGAATTACCGATCGACCAAGACCATCCTGGCCGCCGCCGATGCCGTCATTCAGAACAATCGCGAGCGCAAGGCCAAGCGCCTGTGGACCGACAACGCCGCCGGCGAGCCGATCACCTACTTCACCGGCATGACCGAGCGCGACGAGGCCGATTTCATCGCGCGCGAAATCGCCCGGCTCACCGGCGCCCAGGATACACAGGCAGACACCCAGCCGACCGACATCGTCATCTTCTACCGCGTCAATGCACAATCGCGCGTGCTCGAGGAGGCACTGGTTCGGCGGCGGATCCCGTATTACATCGTCGGCGGTACGCGCTTTTACGATCGGCGCGAAATCAAAGACCTGATCGCCTACCTGCGCGTGATTCTGAATCCCGCCGACGCCATCAGCCTCGAACGGATGATCGGAGTCCCTGCCCGCGGCATCGGCTCGAAAACCGTCGAAGTAATCGCCTCGGTGGCCGCGCACGAGGGCGTTACACTGTTCGAGGCGATGGGCCGCATCGAAACCGAATCGCGGGTCGCTCTGCGCACCGCCAAAGCGGCCGGCAACCTGTACTCGTGGATGCGCGATCTGATAACGCGGGCGAGCACCCTCGGCGTGCGCGCGATCCTCGACGACATCATCGTGCGTAGTGGCTTTGCCGCCCATCTCGAAGGCACCATCGATGGCGCCGACCGCCGCCAGAATGTCGCCGAACTGCTCGCCGCAGCCAGCGCCTTCGATACCGACCACGGCCCTGGCGGCCTCGGCGAATTCCTCGAACGCATCGCGCTCGTCAACGATAGCGACCAGGTCAGCGCCGCCGGCGGCCGCGTCGCCCTGATGACGCTGCACACCTCAAAGGGCCTCGAGTATCCGGTGGTCTTCATGGCCGGGATGGAGGAGGGACTCTTCCCGCACATGCGCTCGCAGGACAACGCGCGCGAAATCGAGGAAGAGCGCCGTCTCTGCTATGTCGGCATGACGCGCGCGCGCCGCCTGCTCTACCTGACCAATACGCTCTCGCGCGAGTTGTACGGCAAGCGCGACGATTCACGCCCCTCGCGCTTTCTGCGTGAGGTCGATCAGGATCTCATCCGCCGCATCGCACCCGAAATCGGACCGCAGCCCGTGCTGCGAGCGCCCTCGCGCGAGCCCTATGTCGATTATACCGACAGCCAGGTTTCCCATGACGACCCGGGTGCGGGCGATCTTTCGATCGGGATGCGCGTGCTTCATCAGACGTTCGGCCGCGGCGTGGTCCGCCGGCGCGAGGGCTCCGGCGACAGCGCCAAGGTCTGGGTAAATTTCGATCGTAGTGGAATCAAGCTGCTGGTGCTCAAATTCGCCAATTTACGGCCCGTTGCCGAGTAAGGGCGCTTACCCTAAAATTTTGATGATTGTTGGATTCTGATTGCGGGCGGCACGGTTCCCTTAAAAGCCATGGCAAAAAAACATATCGGATGGGTGGTGGCGGCGATGCTGATGCTGGCGGCGTATGCCACGCCGGTGCTCGCACATGCCTGGCACGAAGCCGAATTCGCCAATCGCCCGCTCTTCGCCTATCCGCTGCCTTCGGGCCGCGACGATATTATCGGCGCGCTCACCACTTACCGAATTCAGCCGGGGGACACGCTGCTCGATGTCGGTCGCTGGTTCGGCCTGAGCGCCAAGGAAATTTCCGACGCCAACGGCCACATGGATTGGTGGCTGCCGCCGGTCGGGCGCGTGGTAATTCTGCCGACCGCGCACATCCTGCCCGACAGCCCGCACTCGGGCATCATCCTGAACGTTCCCGAGATGCGGCTCTATTACTATTATCCGTCGGCGGCCTATACCCGTCATCGCAGGGGTAAGGTGATCGCGGCCGCATTTCATGGAACGCGCGTCGTTTACACTTTTCCGGTCGGCCTTGGACGCTTTGACTGGAAGACCCCGATCGGCCCCTGGCGAGTGACGGCCAAGGTCAAGGATCCGACCTGGGTGCTGCCGGAAGATATTTACCAGGAACATCTCGAACGCGACGGCGAGGCCGATCGCGTCGTGCCCGGCGGTGGTCCGGACAATCCGCTCGGTCATTACAAACTCGACCTCAGCATCCCGGAATATGGCTTGCACGGCACCAACGTGCCGTGGGGTATCGGCATGACGGTGAGTCACGGATGCGTGCGGCTGTTCCCCGAGGATATCGAGCGGCTGTACGGCAAGACGCCGGTCGGCACTCCGGGGGAGTTCACCTATCAGCCGGTCAAATTCGGCTGGCGCGGCGACGCGCTCTACGCCGAGGTCCATGACGACCTCTACGGCAAATATCCCGGGCTTTGGAAACTCGCGACCAGGGAATTGCAACGGCAGAAACTCGCCGGCAAAGTTGACCTGGCCAAGCTCGAAAAGGTGGTCGTCTTGAGGGCGGGGATCCCGACCTACGTGGGCTTCGGCAGCGCGCCCGCGGATGGCTCGGCTCCCGAGACCGCCGCCGCCGAGGCGCCCGCTCCCGACTCCACGGCATCAAGCGCGCCAGTATCCGCGGCTTCGACGTCCGCGTCCGCCGACTCAACGTCCACGTCCGCCGATTCGGCGGATTCGTCGGGATCGGCGTCGGCCCCCGCAGCATCGGCCCCCGCAGCGCGTGATGACGATGACGCGCCCGACAACGGTGCGGGCGACGACTGGAGCGCCGCGCCCGTCAGGAATTAGCCGCCGGCCGAGCCGCGTCGCCACCCTTTGCCCGCAGCTCTCACGCGTCGCTGACAGATCCATAAACTCGAAGGGGTAAGTTACAAAACAAACCCATTTCCCGCCCTCTCGCCCGCAATCCACGCTGTATGATTTAATCCACCGTCAAATGCGCCAGGTTCCATTTCATCGTCCCGCCATCGGCCCCGCCGAAGAGCGCGAAGTAATCGACACTCTGCGCTCCGGCTGGATCACCACCGGACCCAAGACCAAGAAGTTCGAGCAGGAATTCGCCGCCTATGTCGGCGCGCGCAACGCGCTCGCGGTCGCGCATTGCACCGGCGCGCTTCATCTCGCGCTCTTCGCGCTCGGCATCGGTCCCGGCGACGAGGTCATCACGACGCCGTTCACTTTCACCGCGACCGCCGAGGTGATGGGCTATCTGGGCGCGCGCCCGGTCTTCGTCGATATCGAGCCCGATACCTTCAACATCGATCCAGCCAAAATCGAGCTGGCGCTCGCCAGCGGTAAACATCGCAACGTCCGCGCGCTGATGCCGGTGCATTTCGCGGGGCAGGCGTGCGATATGGATCGCATCTGCGCAATCGCGCGCCGTTACAATTTGAAAATCGTTGAGGACGCGGCGCACGCGGTCGGTTCGGCGCGCATGATCGACGGCCGCGGCATGGTCAAGGTCGGCACCATCGGCGATCTAAGCTGCTTCAGTTTTTACGCGACCAAGAACATCACCAGCGCCGAAGGCGGCATGATTACCACCGAAGATGACGCGCTGGCGGCGAAAATCGCGGTCGCCAGCCTGCATGGAATGGATCGCGACGCCTGGAAACGCTACGACAGCAGCGGCTCGTGGTTCTATGAAATCCACGACGTCGGCTTCAAGTACAATCTTTCCGATGTCCATTCGGCGATCGGAATCGCGCAGCTAAGGCGCGTCGAGGAACTCACCCGGCGCCGGCAATCGATCGCGCGCGCCTACAATGAAGCCTTCTCCGACGATCCCGCACTGCAGGTGCCGGTCACCGAAGCCGGCGTCGAGCATGCCTGGCATCTGTATGTGATGCGCTTGCGGACGGCCGCGCTCAAGGTCAATCGCAACCAGTTCGTCGATCTTCTGCGGGCGCGCGGCGTCGGCACTTCGGTCCATTGCATCCCGCTCAACACGATGGACTTCTACCAACAGCGTTACGGCTACAGGACCGGCGATTTCCCGGTCGCCGAGGAGGTCTACAGCCGCTGCTTCTCGCTGCCGATCTTTCCCGCGATGAGCGACGAGGACATCGCCTGGGTGATTGAATCCGTGCGCGCACTGGCGAAAGAAAACCGCCGCTAACCGCCAAATCAAACGGGCGTCGCACACATACGTAATCGACGCTACGCACTCGCTGCGATCAATATCTCAGCGGTCTCTTTCGGCATATCGAGCATCAGGTCGTGGCCGCACGAAAAACTCACCACTTTCCAGTTCTTGTCCTGTTTGAGACGCTCGGCGAGCGCGATGAACGGCTGCGGCGGCCCGTACTCGGTGGCGAGGACATAGAAGTGCTTGCGCACCTGCGCGAGCGCGCCGGTCAGCGAGATCTTCTGCTCGAAGCACGCCAGCGGATGTTTGACGCACATCCGATCGACCCACGTTGCATCCTTTTCATTGACCTTGAAGACTTCGGCGGGTATCGGAGTCATCAGGTAGCCCTCGCCGTTCTGCTTGGCGTCGTCGCGCATGCCCGCGAGCAACTCGGGCGGCAAGAAATCGGCGACCGCCTGGCCGCCGGCCGGTACGAAGGCGTCGAGATAGACCAGCGCCCGGATTTTTTCGGGCACCTTGTCGGCGACACCCGTGATCACCATGCCGCCGTACGAATGTCCGCAGAGCACGATATCCGACAGCTCCTCCCAGCGGATGAGGTTGACGATGTCCTGCACGTGCGTATCCAACGTGACCGCCCGGCTCATCAGATGCGAGCGTTCGCCGAGGCCCGTCAGCGTCGGCGTATAGACCTCGTGGCCGGCTTTGCGCAATTGCTGCGCGACGCGTTTGTAGCACCAGCCACCGTGCCACGCTCCATGAACCAGTACGAATGTGCTCATCGTGATCGCCTCAATCAATTCGGTTGTAGTGCAGCCCGGCGTCCATTAGATCCACGTGCCCGGGCGAAAATCCAGCGCACGAAATCCACAGTCCGAAGATCCGGCTTAGGGTTACTTCCGGCACGCCGCGCGATACTTTAGAATCGTTACAGGCGGAGGTGAATGTGCGAGCGTTGGTCACTGGCGGAGCGGGCTTTCTGGGGTCGCATCTATGCGAGCGTTTGCTCAATGACGACCATGAGGTCATCTGCCTCGACAATTTCTTCAGCGGCACGCGCACCAACGTCAGTCATCTGATCGGGAGCCGCAACTTCGAACTGGTCCGGCACGATATCGTCGAGCCGATCCTGCTTGAAGTCGATCGCATTTTTCATCTCGCCTGCCCCGCTTCGCCCGTCCATTATCAGTACAACCCGGTCAAGACCATCAAGACCAGCGTGATGGGCACGATTAACATGCTGGGTCTCGCCAAACGCGTCCACGCGCGCATCCTGCTGACCTCCACCAGTGAGGTTTACGGCGACCCGGAACAGCATCCGCAGACCGAAAGTTACTGGGGCCACGTCAACCCGATCGGCGTGCGATCCTGCTACGACGAAGGCAAACGCGTCGCCGAATGTCTGATGATGGACTACCATCGGCAGAACAATGTCGACATCAAGATCGTGCGCATCTTCAATACCTATGGCCCGCGCATGGCGATCAACGACGGGCGCGTGGTCTCGAACTTTTGCGTCGCGGCGCTCAAGGGCGAGAACCTGCCGATTTTCGGCGACGGCAAACAGACCCGCTCGTTCGCCTATGTCGACGACATCATCGACGCCCTGGTCCGCATGATGGAGCGCGGCGACGGCTTCACCGGCCCTGTCAATATCGGCAATCCCGACGAATTCACGATTCTGCAACTGGCCTCGCAAGCGATCGAAATCGCCGGCAGTTCATCGAAGCTCGTCTTCCATCCGGCGCGTCCCGACGATCCTGTGCGGCGGCGGCCCGATATCAGCCTTGCGCGCGAGAAACTAAAATGGGAGCCGAAGACGCCGCTGCACGTCGGGCTCAAACTCACGATGGATCATTTTCGCCGTGAGCTCGGCCTCCTCCGCACCTGACAGCTCCATTCCGATGACATAGGGCGCGGCCGGCACGTACGTCGCACGGAACCAGGCGCGATCCAGCATGGCCTCTGCCGGAAAACGAGGTCCCTCGACAATAATCGAGCCACGCACTAGCCTCCTCTCACCGGCAGGCCGCGGCGCTGCGGGGTTCGTCAACGACTCCGCGCTGCCGACCGCGCAGCCGAATCGAGGCGCGGCGCCACCGGCAACAAGGGGGAAATCGACGTGCCATCAGCGCTAATCACGGGAGCTTCGAGCGGCCTTGGCGAGCAGTTCGCATATGCACTCGCGCAACGGAAATACGATCTGGTGCTGACCGCGCGGCGCGGAGACCGGCTAGCGACAGTCGCAAGCAAAGCGCGCAAACTCGGCGCCGGAATGGTCGAAATCATCGAGGCCGACCTCGCACGGCGCGGGGCTCCCGCCCAGGTCTTCGCGCAGATCGAGGCGCTGCGCCTGCATATCGATTATCTGGTCAACAACGCCGGCTTCGGCACTTCGGGCCGCTTCGATCGTCTGCCGCTCGCGCGCGAACTCGAAGAGATCGATCTCAACGTCAGCGCCGTGGTCGCGATGACGCGGCTGTTCCTGCCCGCGATGGTTGCGCGCCACAGCGGCACCATCATCAACGTCGCGTCGACCGCCGCGTTTCAGGCCCTGCCGTTCATGGCGACTTACGCCGCGACCAAGGCCTTCGTGCTGAACTTCACCGGGGCGCTCGCCGGCGAGCTGGCGGGTACCGGCGTCAAGGTTTCCGCGCTCTGCCCGGGGCCGGTCCGCACCGAGTTTCAGGCCGTGGCGAAAAATGAATACGGCCGCCTGCCCAACTTCGCCTACCTCGAGGCCGAGACCGTGGTCGCGCAGGGAATCACCGCGGCGGAGAACGGCCGCAGCATCCATATCGCGGGTGTGATCAATTTTCTCACGGCGCAATCGAATCGCTTCGTGCCCCGCTCGCTGATTAACTTCGTCGCGCGGCGCATCTATCGGCCGAACGCCGACGCGCCGGAGTCGTAAGCGCGAGAAAGACCCGATTACCGCAGTACTTGGCCACCAAACCGAGCAACGCGAGCGTAAATCACTTAAAAAACCACCGAACCGAGCAACGCGAGCGTCAATCCTTGAAATCCCTGAAAAGATCGCGCGCGATCACGACGTGTTGAATCTGCGAGGTGCCCTCGTAGATTTGCAGCAACTTGGCGTCGCGCATCAGCTTCTCGACCGGGTAATCCTTCATGTAGCCGTAGCCGCCGAAGATCTGCACCGCGTCGGTCGTGATCTTCATGCAGGCCTCCGAACCAAACAGCTTGGCGTAGCTCGAAATCGCGTTGGGCACCTCGCCCCGATCGACCATCCACGCGGCTTTATAAGTCAGCAGACGCATCGCTTCGATACTCACCGCCATGTCGGCCAACATGAATTGAATCGCCTGGAAATTCGCGATCGGCTGGCCGAAAGCGCTGCGCTGGCGCGAGTACTTGAGGCTCTCGTCGAGCGCGCGCTGCGCAACGCCGGTCGCGATCGCGCCGATTTCGGGGCGGCTGCGATCGAACGTTCCCATCGCATACTTGAAGCCCTCGCCCTCCTTGCCGACCAGCGCATCCGGCGGAATCCGCACCTCGTCGAAAACAATCTCACCGGTGTCGGCGGCGCGCTGGCCGAGCTTGCCGTGCATCCGGTTGCGTGTGATTCCCGCCAGCGTCGACGGCATCACGAAGCATGAGATGCCCTTGTGCTTGAGCCGCTTGTCGGAGGTCGCGAAGGTCACCATCCAGTCGGATATCGAGCCGTTCGAGATGAAATGCTTGGTGCCGTTGAGCACGAACGCGTCACCGTCGCGCCGGTAGGTCGTGCCCATCGCGGCGACGTCGGAGCCGGCGCCGGGCTCCGTCAGCGCGAACGCGCAGAAGCTCAGCTTTTCGATTAACCCGCCCAGGTAGATGCGCTGCTGTTCGGCGCTGCCCGCGATTAATAGGGGCAAGGTGCCGAGGTCGTTGGCGCTGAACGAATTGGAAATTCCCGAACACCCGTAATTCAGATCCTCCTGAATCAGGCAGGTCTCGAGGATGCCGAGTTCAAGGCCGCCGAAAGCTTTCGGCACGCCGAAATTCATCAGGCCGGCGACGTGAGCCTTGGCGCAGATATCGCGCGGAAAAATCTCCTTGTCGTCGTATTCACGGGCGCGCGGAATAATTTCCTGCTCGCTGAACTTGCGCGCGAGCGCCTTCAGTTCCTGCTGCTCCTCGGTCAAGTCAAAGCCGATCATTTATCGCTCCGTTGCTTACGATCCGCCGGGTCTTGCGCTGGTGCGGTCGAGCTTACCAATGGCCGCGGCTGCTGTTAATGGTGATTCGCACGGTGCGCCAACAGCCGTCGCTTGAAAAAGTTTCGCAGGCCGACTATGACGGCATCAAGCCATGCGCGGTCTCAACCTCGCGCGGGCGACGGTCGCGCAAACCGTGCGACGCCCAAATTCGGGCCAGGAGAATCCGATGTCAGTTACGATTATCGCCAGAATCAAAGCGAAGGCCGGCAGCGAGCAGGCGCTCGAAGACGCCTTCAAGGACATGATCACGAAAGTGCGCGCGGCTGAGCCGGGGTGTCAGGCCTACGTCCTGCACAAGTCGGCCAAAGACGCGACCCAGTTCGTCTGGTACGAGACCTATACCGACCAAGCGGCGGTGGATATCCACATGAAGACCGACCACATGAAGGCGATGGGCGGGCGCATCAAGGACCTGCTCGATGGCGCACCCCAGGTCGAATTCCTGAAAGAGCTCGCTCGCAAATAGCGACTCACGTTCGTTAGTGCATGCGCGGCGCGGACCTTCACCGCGCCGCGCATGCGTGACCTCCCGGCTAGTGGCGAGACCAGTCGCGCTCTTCGTATCTCCAGTGATACGCTAGGTATTCGCCCCGGCACCCGATGTCAGAACCCGCAAAACATCTTCTGATGTCGCTGCTCGCGAGCGTCTTCTTCGGCTACTCGACGATCAATTGCCTGGTCTTCTATCGCCGCACCCGCACCCGCGTGGACCAATACAGGAACCTGCCACTCGAAGGCCTGGTCCACTCTCCGCAATACAACTGGACGTTGTGGATGAGCGGCGTGGTTGGCGTGATCGGCTTTGCGATTTCATCATGGCAGTTCGTCCTGAACGCGATCGCACTGCTGCACGCGCGCACGTGAGCGCGAGCAAGAGCCGTGAAACCTGAGGTTTCAGTGAAAATCTTAGTTTTGGGTGCCTCAAGCACTCATCGATGGATGACGCCGTCGCCGGAGATGTCGAGTGAGAATGCCCGAAGCCGTTCCGTCTCGTTCGGGTGTTGGCGCAGGTAGTCGGCCATGAACGTTCCCGCGAGCGCTTGCAGCAGCTCTTCCGATGCGGCCGGCGCAAAACGGAACCGCACAAAATAGCGCGCCGAGTCATCGTCGAATGCGATCGCATAGAGCGTGCGTGCGCCGCGCGTATGTGCCGCTATGCGTGCGGCGGTAAACAGGGCGGTGCCGATTCCGCGGCGGCGCATCGTATCCATCACCATAAGCGATCGGATCAATGCGGCATCAACCCGGACTTCGATTCCGACTACGCCGGCAACCTCGTCGCCGACATAGGCCATCAGATAGCATCCGCCGGACGACTCGACACCGGCGGTCAGCATCCCCGCCGCAGACAGCATACGCGCGACCTGCGCGAGGTCGCGCGTCTGCTCGACCGCCAATTCTCCGGCGGCGCGCCGGCGGCGGATTTTTTTTGTCGCAACCGCCAACCGGGTCGCTCTCCCCTACTTCTTCAGCGGCGGAAAAAGTTGCGTACCGCTCTCTTCATCGACCACCGTAATCGCCTTCACCGGACATGCGCGCGCCGCCGCGACGATCACATTGTCGGCCGCGCCGGCTGGATTGTGGACCTCCGACTTCTCGTCGCCGTCCATTTGAAAAGCCCCCGGCGCCGTCTCCACGCAATCGCCACTGCCGACGCAGCGGCCTTTATTCACAGTTATACTGAGCTTGGCCATCTGGGCCTCCACCGCCTCGAATCGAATTAGCTGAACAATAGAATTGGCGCGGTGAGCGCCGCAAGCGCGCGGTCTCACGCGCGGCTTTTTGACGCGGTGATTGCGTCGGCGGTCGAATCATACTTTGCTCTATTCCGCCATGGCGCAAATCCTCGGAACCGGAATCGATCTGATCGAAGTCGATCGCATCGAGCGTGCAATCACGCGGCCGCTGACCGGCGCGCGCTTTCGCGCTCGCGTCTTCACGCCGGGCGAAGTGGCCTATTGCGAGTCGCGTGGACGGCCGCGCTACCAGAGCTACGCCGGCCGCTTCGCCGCCAAGGAAGCGACCATGAAGGCGCTCGGCACCGGATGGAATCGCAACGTGGGTTGGGGCGAAATCGAAGTCGTGCGCCGGCGTGGTCACGCCCCGGCGATCGAACTCTCGGGCAAGGCGGCGGCGTTCGCGCGCAAGCGCGGCATCACCGGCTTCCATCTGAGCATCACGCATACGACGACGACCGCAATGGCGCATGTCATCGCCGAAGGAGATCGCTAAGGAGATCCTCTTACGGTGTCGCCGGAGCTGCCATGGGCGGCACCGCGATTGTCAGCGACGCTGCCGGACTCGCGGCCGGCGTCGAATTTGTGGGCGTCGCAGGTTGCGGCTCAGTATCGCCCTTGAGCGCACTCGCGGTGTTCTCGAGGTCCACCACCTGCGCGGGCAGAACTTCGTAGACCGCCTTGTCCGCGCTCGAGGTCGCGAAACCGAAATTTCTCGGCGGTGATTTTCCCGCCGCCGCATCCGGCCCTGTCGTCTGTTCGATCTGCGAAAGGTAGATGCTGCCGATTTCCTTGCCACTCTGGTCGTAGAGCACCGCCGTCAAAGTGGGATGCACCATCCCGAACGGCTGCGGATCTGTCATCGGATCCTCGACGATTCTGGTGCCCTTTAATTCGTGGAGTTGGTCGAGCATGCTCGCCGCGACCTCCGGCTTGGCCGGCGCCGTCTTGCCCTCCGCGATGACGTTCCATTTATTGGCGAGCGCGCGTTCGAGCACGATCGAGACTGGGCCGCCGATCAGGGTCATCCGCGCTACTTTCGTCTCGTCGAACGCCAGCACCGTCTTGTCGCGCAAATCGTCGAACGATTTATCGACCGCCTTTACGATGTAATCGGGGACCGTGCAAATCGGCCGATCGCCCTGGCCCGGTCGCGCAAAAACTGCGTTTTTGCTCGCGTCGGGCTGCTTGAATCCGATCGCCACCGAATGCTTCGCGTTGTCCTTGCCGCCGCTGACCTCAAACTGAAGCGCGGGATGCGCCAACCCGAACTTATCCAAGTCCTCCGGATTTTCCAGGATAAAGTCGGCAATGTGCGCGCCCGCGATTACATCGAGCAATTGCTGCACGACGGCCTTGTCCGCGGGATACTCGCGCGGCTTGATAATCTTCCAATCGCTGCCCTGGCGCGCGATTTCGATGGCGCTGCCGTCAGCATGAGTCACCGCTACCCGATTCATCTGGTCGGCCGTCAGGTCGATCAGCACGTGCGATCGCAAGTCATTGAGGGTCCGACCTGACTCTGCCGTGAAGCCCGCGCTAATCAAGAGCACGGCCGGCTTGTCGGTGGTCTTGATATAGGTATTGGAGCCGATCGGCGTATCCCTGCCGACCATAATCCCGGGCAACACGCGCTGGTCTGCGGTCGTTACGGTTATTGTGACCGCCGGATTCTCGAGCCCAAAATTCGCGAGGTCGGCGGCAGTCTGCGCGCTCGTATCCACCGCATCGACGATCTCGAGACTGGCGATCGCGTTCGCCACCGCGTCAACCGCGCCATTGTCGGCCGCGGTGGCGACTGGCTTGACGATCCGCCACAGCCCCGGGCCCGCGCGCTCGACCACCAGGTCGCGCGCCGGACCGTGCAGCTCGATCCGCGCAATATCCGCGGCCGTCAGATTAAACAGCTTGTAATTCTTTTGCGCCTCCGGCTGGCGGCTGATGTAATAGGCGAATCCGCCGATTATCCCCAGCACCACCAGCGCGAGCAACGTATTACGCCATTGCATCTCGCCGTCCCACCCACGCCCGCGCGATCAGTTGCGCCGTTCCCACCACACTGCAAAGCCGATTATCAGCAGCAACTCCGGCAACAGCAGCACCGAGAGCACGAACACCACGTCGAACTCCTCCACCGTGAGATTGAAGCGCGAGGCGCGCAGGCCGCGCGGCCGAATCGTGATCGAGTTCGACTCGCCGGCCAGCCAATCAACGCAGTTCATGATGAAGTCGCGGTTGAAAAAATTACCCAGGAACTGGTTGTTGGCGATATCGGTATCGCCCAGCACCACCAGCCGCGCCTCGCCCTTGCCGTACTTCAGCAGATCGAGGTTCGCATCGATCGCGTCGGCCACCACCACCGGCCCTTTGACGTCATTGCCACCGAATTTCGCGGTTTGGCGCTTGAAGATGCCGTCGATGTCGGTCTCGGCCCACGAGGTTTCGCTGGTCTTGGCGAGCGCCGTCACCTCGAGTCCGGGAATCGGCGGATCGACCGGATCGACCGTGCGCACCATCGGAAAAACCGTCTGCTTGTCGAACGACGCGGTGATCGGATGCGGTGCGTAGGTATTGACCACCGGATCGAGTCCCAGCGCCGGTCCCGCTTCCAGCCGCACCACCTGATCGACGACCAGGTTATGGCCGGCCTTGACGCCCCAATCCGATGCGAACTTGACCAGCGCGGTTTCATCGACCGATTGACCAGGCTGCGGCGGCTTGAGCATCACCAACGCGCGCCCGCCACCCTTCAGGTAGTCGTTGAACGCATCGATCACGTGCGGCACCAACGGCCGGGTCGGTCCGGCCACCACCATCACGGCGCAATCCTCGGGCACCTTGGCCTCGGTGACCAGGTTCACTTTGTCAATTTTGTAACTCTCGCCTTGCAGCGCTTCCTTGAATTGCCCCATCCCGGTTGCGCCGTTGGCGTCGTCAGGATCGTCCTCACCTTCGCCGGTCAGATAACAGACGGTCTTCTCCGAGGTCTTGGTGACCTTCACAATTCCGTTGGTGATCGCCTGTTCGGTCGTGTCCGAGACGTTGGTGCCCGAGCCGCCCTCGCCGCCGTACTGGATATGGGTCGTGTTCATCACCGAGACTTTGTAGCGCTCGGCGAGTTCCGGATGACGCGTCGGGTCCACCAGTTGATGAGTGATCAGCGGCGACTGATAGGCGTACTCCTGGTAGAGCGCCTGCAGGACCACGCTGCGACCGCCCTCGACGAAGCCGTAGAGCTTCACCGGCTGCTTCAGCTCCTTGAGTACCGTGATCGATTGCGGCGAAAGACTGAAGGCGTTTTGCGCGGTCAGATCGAATTGGCGATGGTAGCGGCCCGAAAGATAGTTGACTGCGACCAGCACGCCGATGAACGCGAGGCTGTAAACTGCGGCGTTGGTTCCATAGCGCGTCGAGCGCGCCCCCGCCATTGTGCCGATCGAGCCGCGGCTGGAGACCAGCCATCCGGCCACCGCGATGATTCCGGCCAGCAGATTCACGCCCGAAAACAGCCGCGCGAAACCGCCCGCCGTCAGCACGTAGCCGAACGTCGCGAACAGCAGAAATATGATCCCGATGATGCCCGAGAGCGCCGAAGTCCGCTTCATCCCCAGTCCGCCTCCTAGCGCCAGCGTGCCGATTCGACCGAACGCTGTGTCAGAAACAGCGCCAGCACGATCACGCTCAGGAAAAACACGATGTCCCGGGTGTCGATCACGCCCCGCGTCATGGTCGAGAAATGCTCCGGCAGCGACAGATATGAGAGCACCGATGAGACGATACCGCCGCCGGCCTCGGCCGGCCACGAAATGACATAGAGCAGGATCAGCATGCCGAACGAGCTGATCGCCGCGACGATCTGGTTTTGCGTCAGCGAACTGGTGAACAACCCCACCGCGACGAACGACAGCGCGAGCAGCGCAAGCCCGAGGTAGCCCGCGGCCATAACGCCGACTTCGGGGTCGCCGAAGATCATCAGGATCAGTGGGAAAATCCACGCCATCGCGATCATGATCAGCGTGAAGCAGGCCGACGCGAGAAACTTGCCCGCAACGATTTCGCCGGTTCGTATCGGCGCCGTCAGCAGCAATTCATAAGTGCCCGTGCGCTTCTCTTCGGCGAACACCCGCATCGTCAGCGCCGGCATCACGATCACCAGCACGATCGAAAGATCGTGCAGCAGCGGATCGATCACGCGGGTATTGAGGTTCATCTGCTTGAGCTGGTCGGCCTGGCCCATCATCTGGATAAGCTGCACCATCTCGTCGAACTGCCTCAGCATCGCGAAGAAGAACCATCCGCCCAGCAGGAGAAACACCGTCAGCACGACATAGGCCACGGGCTGTACGAAGTAGCCCTGCAGCTCCTTGCCCGCGATTGTAAATGTGTTGCGCATGATTTGTCGGTCGTCTCGAAGCGCCTACTCGCTGTGGCCGGCGCTCACTTCCTCGAGCGTCTCCTCGGCGCTCGCACCTTCGACGTGCCCCTCCCGCGCGATCGCGTGCAGGAATACTTCCTCGAGCGAGGTTCCCACCGGAATCTCCGCGATGTTTTCCTCGAGCACGACGCGGCCGTCGTTGATAATCACGACCTTGTCACAGATCTGCGAGACCTCGGGCAGGATGTGCGTCGACAGCACGATCGTGCGCTCGCCGGAGAGCCCCCGGATCAGTTCACGGATTTCATGGATCTGGCGCGGATCGAGTCCGATGGTCGGCTCGTCCAGCACCAGCACCGGCGGATCATGGATGAGTGCCTGCGCCACGCCGACGCGCTGACGATAGCCCTTTGAAAGCTGGCCGCAGATGCGATTGGCCATCTCGGTAAGGCCACAGACCTTGACCACGTGATCGACCGCCCCATCCACCGCCGATCGCTTCACCCCGCGCAGCTTCGCAACGAAGCGCAGGTAGCTCTCCACCCGCATATCGCTATAGAGCGGCGGCGTTTCCGGCAGGTACCCGATCCGTCGCCGCGCCTCCAGCGAGTTAGTGAAGATGTCGAGCCCGTCGATCTCCACGGTGCCCGAAGTCGCCGGCATGAAGCCGGTAATGATGCGCATCGTCGTGGTCTTGCCGGCGCCGTTGGGGCCGAGAAAGCCGAGAATCTGTCCGCGTTCCGCTTTGAACGAGATTCCCTTGACCGCGACGAAATTTCCGTAGGACTTGGTTAGGTTCTTGACCTCTATCATCCGCTGCCGCCTGGCCGATGCGCGCCGCCGCGCCCGTCGATCCTCCGCCGTAGCTGTTACTCAGCCGTTAATGACGATCCGAAACGCGATAAATTCGATCAAGTGAAGCAATCGGGTAGTTAAGCCGCGCAGACCCGTAGTGTCAATATAATCAATTGAATCTCCACAGACTTTTCCTTTAAGCCCGCGTTTCGTTACTCTGGCTCCTATGGCTGAATCCCGCAGCACGCTCTATCTGGTCGACGGCTCGGGATACATGTTCCGCGCCTTTCACGCGATTCCGCCGCTGAATAATTCGCGCGGATTGCCTACCAATGCGACCTTCGGTTTCATCCGGATGCTCCTGAAGCTGCTCAAGGACACGCGCCCCAGCCACCTTGCGATAGTCTTCGACCCGCCCGGCAAGACCTTCCGCGACGACCTCTTCGAGGACTACAAGGCCAATCGCACCGCGATGCCCTCCGACCTCGGCGTGCAGATCCCTTACATCCATCGCGCGGTTGACGCGTTGCGCATTCCCCGCCTGATGATCGACGGCTTCGAGGCCGACGACGTCATCGGCACGCTCGCGGTGCGCGCGGCGCGCGGCCCCTTCGACAGCGTGATCGTCACCGGCGACAAGGACTTCAAGCAACTCGTCGGTCCGCATATCACGCTGCTCGACACCATGAACGACAAGCGCACCACCGTGCGCGAAGTGCGCGAGCAGTTTGGCGTCGGCCCCGAGGCGGTGGTCGACATCATGGCGCTGATGGGCGACGCGATCGACAACGTCAAGGGACTGCCCGGCGTCGGCCCCAAGACCGCCTGTGCCCTGATCCAGCACTTCGGCAGCCTCGAGGCCATGTTTGCAGGCCTCGACCGCCTCGAGGAAACCAACATTCGCGGCGCCAAAAAACTCCGCGCGCTGATCGCGGAGCATCGCGGCGACGTCGAACTGGCGCGCAAGCTCGTGCGCATCGACACCGACGTTGCGTTGCATCTCGCCCCCAACGACCTGGTGTGGCCGGGCTACGATGAAAAGGCGCTCGCCGACCTGATGCGCGAGCTCGAGTTCAACGCGATGCTCGCCGAACTGACGCCGGCCCAGCGTGCACTGCCCGCAAGCTCCACCCAAGAGCTTCGCGTCGGCCGCGACGACCTCCCTTCCGTGTTGGCCGACCTCGCGCGTGCACCGCGGCTCGCGCTTCATCTGGCGGTTACCGCCAAAGGCGCTACCGTCCTCAAGCTCAAGGGCGAGGGTGACGCGCGTCTCTTCACCCTCGGCCAGGACCTGTTTGAAGATGCGGCAGCCTTGCTCTCGGCGCCGACTCCGCCCAAGACCTGTCACGACCTCAAGACCCATATCGGCCAGTTCCGCCGCTATCGAATCGACTTGCACGGCGTCGATTTCGATACGATGCTGGCCGGTTTCCTGGTCAACCCCGGCAAGACCGAGCCGTCTCTGGGCGACCTTTATCACCAGTTTCTCGCGCCGCTCGGCGCTGCCCCAACTCCAGGCGACACCGGCGATACGGGCTCGGAGCCGGCGCTGGCCGAGTCGATTCGCACACTGCTGGTTCCGCGCCTCGCACAGGACGGACTCGATCGACTTCTCGCCGAAATCGAGATTCCGGTCGCGCGCGTCCTCGCCGAGATGGAAGCGGCGGGCATCGGCGTTGACGCCAACGTGCTGGCAGCGATTTCAACTGAGTTCGGCGGCGAGCTCGAGCGCCTGGAGCGCGAATGCTTCGAACTCGCGGGGCATCCGTTCAATCTCAACTCGCCGATCCAGTTGCGCGACATCCTCTTCAACGAGCTCAAACTATCGGCCAAGGGTCTCAAGAAGACCAAGAGCGGCTTCTCGACCGACGCCGATACGCTCGAAAAGCTTGCGGAGGCGCATCCGCTGCCGGCCAAGTTGCTCGAATACCGCGGCCTCGCGAAGCTGAAATCGACCTATTCCGACGCACTGCCGACCCTGATTGACCCCGCCGACGGGCGCATCCATACCCGGTTTCATCAGGCGCTGGCCGCCACCGGCCGGCTCAGCTCGACCGATCCGAACCTGCAGAATATCCCGGTCCGCAGCGAGGCCGGGCGCCGGATTCGCCGCGCTTTCGTGCCGCGCCCGGGTCGCCTGATACTATCGGCCGACTATTCGCAGATTGAACTGCGGATACTGGCCCATCTTTCGGCCGATCCGACCCTGACCGAGGCCTTTTCCACCGGCGAGGACATCCACGCCCACACCGCCAGCGAGGTCCTGGGTATCGCGAAGAATCAGATCGACGCCGAAGCGCGCCGCCTGGCGAAAGTCATCAACTTCGGCATCATCTATGGCATGGGACCGCAGCGCCTTGCCGCCCAACTTGGCATTTCCTTTGCTGATGCCTCCGATTACATCAAGCGCTATTTCGAGCGCTTGCCCGGCGTCCGCACTTGGCTCGACCGCACCCTGGAGGAGGCTCGCGAGCGCGGCTACGTCACCACCATGTACGGGCGGCGACGCTACCTGCCCGAGTTACGGGGCGGACCGGGCGGCGCGCGTGCCCAGGCCGAGCGCATCGCGATCAATACGCCCATTCAAGGAACGGCCGCCGATCTGATAAAACTAGCGATGGTACGTTTGCACTCGACCATTACTGAGAAAAAGCTGGCGGCTCAAATGTTATTGCAAGTGCACGACGAGCTGCTCCTGGAGGTTGATAACGACGCCCTGGAAGCCGCCGGCGCTGCGGTACGAGGGGAAATGGAGGGCGTCGCGGCCCTGCGCGTGCCGCTCCGGGTGGAACTCAAGGCCGGCCCCAACTGGGCCGAACTCAAATCCGATGCCCCCGCAGGTATATGAAGCGGCTTGAATTTCCCAGCACTTCCTCCGTCTAACCCAGTTGAGTAGAGCACTGCGCCCCGAAGCCGACGAAACCGAACTCCTTGAGTTGGCGAGGAATGGAGACTCTGAAGCTTTCGGCGCCTTGGTTGAACGCTATCAGCGGCGAGTGGTCGGCGTCGCGCAGGCTATCGTACATAACCAGGATGATGCTGTTGAGCTGGCTCAGGAAACTTTCATTCGCGCCTACGAGAACCTCGCCAAGTTCGAATCTCGTTCGAGCTTCTCCACCTGGCTTTATCGCATCGCCGCCAATCTCTCGATTGACTTCCGCCGCCGCGAAGGTCGCTATACCGTGCTGCGCGGAGAGGATGCCGAAAATGAAATTCAACGCCTGCCGAGCCCGCTCGGCGATTCCTTCCAGCAGACCGCACGCGCCCAGCTCAACAGCCGCATCAACCAGGCTCTTAAAGAGTTGACGCAGGAACATCGCGCCGTGATACTGCTACGGGAAGTGGAAGGGCTGTCCTACGACGAGATCAGCGACGTGCTGCAGGTTCCTCGTGGAACCGTCATGAGCCGCTTGCATTATGCGCGCGGCCATCTGCGCAAAATCCTCAAAGACCTTGGTGGGAGCTGATTAGGGATGGCTCGTTGCGACGACATAAAGCTCATGCTCGGACCGTTCGAGGACGGCGAGCTTGAACCCCATGAGATGCAGGAAGTCGCCCGTCACGTAGTCGTCTGTGCCGATTGCGAGGGCGAACTGGCGGACTATCGCACCATGGCGGTGTCGCTGCGCGGCGCCGCGGCGATCCCCGAACTCGCCGGCTTCAGCGCTGCCGTACTCGCCCGCATCGAGGAGCTGCCGATTCCCTTCGGCCTCCGTATCCGCCGCTACCTGACCTCTTTCGGCGACGGTATCGGCGCGACTCTTGCCACCGGCTTCGCGGCCGCCGCGGTGGCCGTGGTCACGGCGGTTATCCTCACTCCGTATTTCAAGCAGGCGCCGTTTTCGGCGACCTCGCACGCTGCTGCCGAGATCGCGCGCAGCGTACCGTCCAAATCCACGACCCCGCAGGAATCCGCGGCACCACAAGATCTCGCCGGCGCAGATCGCTCGGCCGTCCTCCCGGCGGACATCGCCAACGGCCTGTCCCCCGGCGATACGAGCGGCGACATCGCACCTGTGCTCGGACCTGCCGACGCCTCTGGAAATTCGGGTGCGATTATTTCCCGCCTCGAAGCCGATAGCCCATCGGTCGCCGTCTGGAGCGAGCCGCAAACCGACACGACCGTGATTTGGGTGCCCGATCAGTCGCGCTAACTATGCCACCAACGCCTGTTATGATTGAGCGGCGTACCCCCGGCCTGCTGCTGACTATCGCCGCGATTTGCGTGCTCGCGACTCCTCTACGAGCGTTGGCGCAAGCCCCACGGCCCCGTTCCATCCTCATCCGGGTGGATTCCATCCTCGCTGCCAATACCGGCAAGGGTATGGACGCGCAGCTCGCTTCGTCCGTTATCGGCAGCCGCCTCAAGGCCCTCTTCGAATACACCACCTACCGCCTCGTGATGCATCAGCAACAGCAGACCCTCTGCGGCCGGATGGTCGCCTTCGCAATGCCCGGCGGCCGCATCCTGCATATCGCGCCGCGCTCGGTGCTGGATAACATGATCTCGATGGAGATCGTGTTGTTCGAGGGCACGCGCCCTCTGATGACCACCGATTTGAAGCTGATGAACCATGCGGTGCTGGTCGTCGGCGGCCCGCGCTATCGGCAGGGCATGCTCATCACGATGATTTCGACCGATGCCGTCGATCGTCCCGGTCCGCATGGCCCGCCGCCTGAGGCGATGCCGCCACCACCCTCCTTGCCGCCGCTACCGGGCGCCGGCCCGCTTCCGGCCGACTCGCCTTCGTCCCCGCAGCACTAGCCTTCGCCGCAAGCCCGCATTGCGCGTGGCGCTTGCCGATATTCCCGATCTGCTAGCGCGGTGACATCCGCAACGCTCCGTCGAGCCGAATCGTCTCCCCGTTGAGCATCCCGTTTTCGACGATATGACGCGCGAGTGCTGCATACTCAGCCGGCCGCCCCAGCCGCGGCGGAAACGGAATCTGAGCGCCGAGCGCCTTGCGCGCCGGTTCCGGCAGCGTCGCCAGCATGGGCGTATCGAAAGTTCCCGGCGCGATCGTGCACACCCGGATTCCGTACGAAGCCAGGTCGCGCGCAATCGGCAGCGTCATCCCGACTACACCGCCCTTTGACGCGGAGTAGGCGGCCTGCCCAATCTGCCCGTCATATGCGGCAATTGAAGCGGTGTTGATTATTACGCCACGCTCGCCCTCGGCGTCGGCAGGATTTTTCGCCATCTGATGCGCGGCCAGCCGGATCACGTTGAAAGTGCCGATCAGATTGATCTGGACCACCTTGGTGAAAAGATCGAGCGAATGCGGACCGTCCTTCGAAACCGTGCGCTGCGCGCGGCCCACCCCCGCGCAATTTACCGCGATGTGAATCGTGCCGAAGCGCTTGACCGCCGCCGCGATGGCCGCTTCGACCGCCTCGCCCGAAACCACGTCGGCAGCAACGAACAACCCCTTCTCGCCGAACGACTCGGCGACCTTCGGTCCGGGCGAGTTCGGCAGATCGAGGATGACGACGCGGGCGCCGCCCGCAGCAAATTCGCGCGCGGTGGCCTCGCCCAGGCCCGACCCGCCGCCGGTGATTATCGCAACTGCATCCTTAAGCTTCATTTCGCCCTCGCTGAAAAACTGATATCATATTTTATCGCGACGATCGTCGCGTAAAGCCGCAGCCGATGAATCGGCCGACCAGCCGACCCCACTCATCTGTGAGCGCGTCGGTGCCGCGCTCCGGGCTCCCGGAGGCTCCATTTATCCTCAGCGGCAAATCTTAGTCCCGAACTAATCTAAAATCGCGCTTAGCGACCAAACTCGGGTCGTGCATACCTGATGTTGGCAGCACACCACTCCAAGGGAGAATTGCAGATGGGTAACAATGCGACCGGTTGGCAGCCGCACTACTAAGGTCGCGTCCGGTCCGCGCGCCTGATGAGCGATTAGAGAGTGACCCTGGAGTTAGGTCTCCGGGACCCGTTCGCTGCGAGCAGGGGAACCGCGGTGTGCTCTCCAAGATCAACTGACTATAGGTCAGCAACGCGCGGCATCACCTTGGTCCAGAACTGCTCGAGTATCTTCATGTTGCGATCGTGCGGCACGAGCCCATTGTACATCCATGCGAATAGCCACTTCACCGGCAGCCGCTTGAGCAATTTCTCCAACTGCCGCGTTACCGTATCGACCGAACCCACCAGCGCGAGACTATTGTCGAACAGGTCGGGCGTCTCTCCGGTTTTGGGATCGTCCATCCCCTTGGCAAAGCCGAACGGCGCGAACCATTCGCGCCCCACGAAGTAGCCGCTCTGCTTCCACAGCGCGCGCGCCTCTTCGTCGGTGTCGGCGATGATAACGTCGCGCAGCACGCCCATGCCTTCGCCCACCGGCTTGCCCGAGACCTCGGCATACAGCTCGGCCAACTGGCGTTCGTAGGCCGGGAACAACGGTGGGATAACCGCGGTCACACCCTCTTGCGCACACCAGCGGATGCTGCGCTCCGACGACGCGAAGGGCTGAAAGATCGGTGGATGCGGCTTCTGCAGCGGTTTGGGCACCACGCTCACCGACTTCACGATGCCGTCCTCGACGCCCTTGCCCCATTTCTGCGTCGCTTCGATCGGCCACGGGGTCGCGCCCGGCGGCACCCGCCAGTACTTGCCCTGGTAGCTGAGCGATTCCTGCGTCCACGCCTGCTTGATAATGCTATAGCACTCCTCGAACGCCGCCCGGTTGGCGTCGTCGATCGCGTCGTGCTGATGCGGATGCGCTCCATGAATCCCGTGCGTCTGCTGCGCCATGATGTCGACCCAGCGCCGCTGATAGCCGCGCGCGAAGCCGGCGTTGGCGCGCCCGCCCGTCATGTGATCGAGCATCGCGATATCCTCGGCCACCCGAATTGGATTGTTCGCCGGCAGCACCACGCCCAATTGCCCTACGCGCAAACGCTTGGTCTGCATCCCGATGTACAGATCGAGCAGCACCGGGTTGTTCGAGACCTCGAAACCTTCCACGTGAAAATGGTGCTCGGTGAAGCTGATCGAGTCGTAGCCGAGCACGTCGGCGAGCTTCGCCTGCTCGCTCACCTCGCGTAGCATCTGATCGTAAACCTCACCGCGCAGCCCGACCATGCCTTCTTCGATCTGACTCCGACTGCCGATTCCGGGCAGATAAAACAACGATACCTTCATCCGTGCTCCCTCTTCGCAAAAACCATCGTTCCGAAACCGCGGATTCGCCGGCGCCGGCTCGGCGCATTCGTTGGATGCTTTCCGACCGGCCCGCGCAATTCAGATCGATCCCATGAATCTAGGACAGGGTCGTCGGTACGGCAAGGTCAGGGGCGCGCGGGCGCGCACCTGACTTTGCCGAAGAGATCGCAAACTGATATCGGAAACAATTCGAATTCAGGCTGACGAAGATTTACAGATCAAAGCGCAACGGAGGAAGCCATGCTCAAGGAATTCAAGGAATTCGCCCTGCGCGGCAACGTCGTCGACATGGCCGTCGGCATCATCATCGGTGGCGCCTTCGGCAAAATCGTCACCTCGCTCGTCAACGACGTGATCATGCCACCGGTCGGTCTCCTGCTCGGCGGCGTTAACTTCAATGACCTGTTCATCAGTCTCGATCGCAAGAGCTACGCGACCCTCGCGGCGGCCAAAGCGGCGAGCGCCCCGACGCTCAACTACGGCATGTTCCTCAACAATATTCTCGACTTCGTGATCGTCGCCTTCACCATGTTCATGATCATTCGCCAGTTCAACCGGATCATGCCGCCGGTGACCGTACCGGTAACGACGCGCGAATGCCCATTCTGCGCGAGCGAAATTCCACTCAAGGCGTCGCGCTGCGCCCACTGCACGTCGGAACTTGCGGCGATAGCTGCCTGAGCGTTGCGCCCGCGCATTGCGACGCGAGCTTACGCGACAACGATGCCTTGGAGCGCCTGTATCAGTGCCGCGGGCTACTCGTTTTCTTCAGCGGCACCGCTCCAAATGCAGTTACCTTGAAGTTCGTGCCTTCGACCGCCATTGGCCGGCGCAGCGCCCAGAACAACGCTATTACCCATCCGGCAAACGTCCAGCCGAAAAACAGGTTCATGATGAAAACGCCGTTGAAATTTGGATTGTTCCCGCTGATCGCCGCGGCGGTCGGTATGAAGTAAATGAATATGACCAACAGCGGGATCAGCGCGAGGTACAATGTGTCGAACCAACTACCGTGCGCCGACATCGGCACTGTAGAGAGGCTGCACAGAAAGGCGAAGGCCACGATAAACGCCCACAACTTATGTTCGGGAGCCAGAGCGAGCAGACGCCCCGACCCCGCGGCCAGCCCGCCTGCAATGATCAGCGAAACCCCGACCGAGATCGCAAGCGTAGAGAGCCATTCAATAAAAGCGGGATCGTTGAAGTTGATCATATATAGCCCTCGCCTGACTTGTTACTTTTGTTTGTTTCCCAAGCGGCGCCGACTACCACTTTAGTCAATACGGGAACTTAAGACCAACATAGCCTAACAGGAGCGAACTGTCCACCACGTGACGATCCTTTCCCCACTTATGCCAATGCGATCACTCTGGATGCCACTCGAGAGCCAATCCGCTCTATGCATTCCGTCATCTGCCACCCCTCGCAAGGATATTTAAATGCTTCGAACCATTCCGCCCGATCCACCTGACCGCGAGTCGCAAACCGCCCCCACCCATCGCGAATCCCCGGGGGCGGGCGCCCCGCGGCTGGCGGCTGACCTCCTCGCCCTCATCTACATCGGCGTAATCGCGACTGTCGCGAGCGTGACCGGCGCCTTCTACGTGATGTTCCCTGAACTCGCCGCACTCTCCTGGAATGTGATGGAGCAGCCACGCGGGCGCTGGGCGAGCTCTCCAATGCTGCTCGCGCTCACCCCGCCCCTCACCGGCCTGATTGGAACCGTCGTCACCCGCACGATCCCTTACGGCTTCGCGTCCGTCCTGATAACGGTGGTAGCGTGCATCGCGGTTATCCGGGCACTGCGCTCGCCGGTCGCCCCCGCCATCTCCGCGGGTCTCCTCCCGCTCGTGCTCGGCGTGACCAGTTGGTGGTATCCGCCCGGGATTCTCTTCGGCTCGACCCTACTGGCCGCGATTTCAATCCCTTGGAGGCGCTATACGACGTCCTGCCCTTCAAGCCGTCCTCCGCTCGGTTCCGACGATGACCAAAGCGCCGACCCTCCCTCCGTAGCACCCTCGCACGACGCCACCGACGCTCCGGGCGCAACACCCGCGACGGCGGTACCTCTTAATATGCCGGCGATGCTGGCTTTGCTGACCTTCGTTGTGATCGCCGTTGGCGCCGTGAAGCTCACCGGGATGCGCTTCATATTGTTCCCGCCTTTGGTCGTAATCCTGTACGAGATGCTTCTCCATCGGGAGCACTGCCACTGGATTGGCCGGCCCGTGGTTTTGCCGCTGGCGTGTTTCCTGGCTGCTACCGGCGGCTATCTCTTCCGCGCGCACATAGCACTCGCCCCGCTCGCCGCGATGCTCAGCATGGCCTGGGGGGTTGCCGTACTGCGCATCTTCAACATCCGCGTGCCGCCCGCGCTCGCCGTTGCCCTGCTGCCGATGGTGATGATTCATCCCACCGCCGCATTTCCGCTCGCGGTCGGCATCGGGACAACGCTCGCCTCGGCCTGCTTCGCGCTCTTCGAGAAATTGCTCGATTGAGGGCCCGACGCCGCGGCAGCTTCATCTCGAACGACTTCGACGCCCGATACCGCCATCTGAACATCCGCTGGCGGACGCTCTGATGTCCGCCCTGTTGCGGCTCTTTGCCGATCGTACCCCTCGAGCCTAGCGCCCAACATGGCCTTCTATCGATGCGTCCGTTGACACCAATCCTCAGTGGCAGCCATCTCAATATCATCGAAACGGTGCCAAATTTTCCGGCATCGCTGAAAATCCTTCGTCAAATATCTGAACCTAAACCAAAGTGAGAATCGGCGCCGGGTTTCCCTTTGATAGATTTAAGGTGCTATCTTTAGATATTAAGACGTTTAATTACTTTTTGCGTATCATAAAGAGTCAGGCATAGGTTTTGCTCTGTTATTCCGCGAAATGATCTCGAAGCTGTCAATCGGCGTGACTCGATTCGCACTGGCCGCATCACTGATGCTGGCGGGCGTCTCAATCGCGAACGCCGGCTCCCGCCAGACCGCCGGTTCGCAGGCCACCGCGGCCAAACAATCATCCGAACAGGTCTGCGATGCCTCCGCCGATTATTTTCTCGGGATGGAAGACTACGGCGAAGCCGTCGCGGCTCATCGGCGCGTGCTCGCCGCTCACCCGGGCGACGCCCTTGCCCACTATCATCTCGGCTTCGCCTACGGCATGACGGGCGACCGGCCGCGCGAAATCGTCGAGTATCGCGAGGCGGCAGCGCTCGGTCTGCGTGAATGGGACCTTTACCTGAACCTCGGACGCGCTTTGCTTGAAAGCGGCGATCTGACCGGCGCGGCCGGCGCCCTGAACACCGCGGTCGCGCTCAGCCCCGAGCGTCCCGAGGCTCATTTCAATCTGGGACTCGCTTACGAACGGAGCGGAATGCTCGCTGCAGCGCGCGACGAACTGCAGCTATCACTGCGGCTCGATCCGCGGCAGCCCGACGCCCTCAATATGATGGGACTGATATATGCGGAAGAACATGATTACTCACACGCTCGTCAAGTATGGAACGAACTTGCTCGTACCGAGCCCGATTTTGAGCCAGCCCGGCTTAATCTGGCGATCCTTGATCGGCTCGCGGGCGCACCCAAAGACCACGCTCCGACCGGCCGCAATCCCCTGCGCACCGCATTCGCCTTCGACCCACGTTGAGAATCCTTCGGAACCGATCGCTGCCTGATTCGCGCTAGCCCGCACGCCCCGCCACCTGGCAGTCCATCGGGTTAACTCTTCTCATTCTGACGCGCCGCGAAAATCCCGGTCTGTACCTTCTACTCCCCTTCCTTTTCAGGGAAGGGGCCGGGGGTTTGGTCTCTTTGTATTTTTGTGCGCCTCGCGGACTCGTTCGCTCGCTCCGCCTTCGGCTTCGCTCGTGTGCCCTCGTGGTGGCAGCGGAGGCGTCGAGCGACCAATCATCATGACGCCGCAGGGCTTCGCAAACGCCCCCTTTTCGTGCAACTCTCTGAGGGCCGAATTCGCTGAGGAGATTCGCCGATGCCCTATGCCGAAGGCCGCACCTACAACGACGCCGACAGCCACATCATGGAGACGCGCGACTGGCTCGCGAGCTATATCGATCCGCGCCTTCGCGACCGCCTGCCCCCGCCCGACTTCGCCCGCACCGGGCGCATGGCCGACGCGATCGGCAAGACCCGCGACGCCGCGCATTGGGCCTCGGTCAACCTCGAAGCGAACCTGATGAACCTCAAGGGCTGGGATGCCTACGGCGCCACCGATCCGGCCGAACGCACGCGCGCCCTCGACCTCCTCGGCTTCGATTGCCAACTGGTCTTCGCCTCGATCGCCCCGGGACAATTCTGGGGCTCATTTGCGCAATTCGAGCATAATACGGAGATGCTGTATGGCGGGGCGCGTGCGCTCAATCGCGCGATGGCCGACTTCTGCGCTCACGACAAGCGCCTGCTGCCAGTGGGATTTGTGCCGCTCGACGTTCCCGAACTCGCCGAGCGCGAGATCGAGGAGGCGGTGCGCCTTGGATGCCGTACGCTCTGGATTCCGGCCACCGCCGCCGGCGACAAATCTCCCACCCACCCGGCGCTTGACGGCGTCTGGGCACGCCTGCAAGACGCCAACATGCCATTCATGCTCCACATCGGTGCCGGCCGGATACCGATCGAACCCGCCTGGCTCAACAATGGCCTCGAGGCCCGCGATTTTCTCGGCGGCGGCGAAACCGTTCGCGCCAAGGATTTCATGCTGATGCATGCCCCGTCGGAACTGTTCCTCAGTGCGATGGTGCTCGACGGCACGCTCGAGAAATTTCCGCGTCTGCGCGGCGGCTGTATCGAGCAGGGTGCGATGTGGGTGGTTCCCTGGCTGAAGCGCCTCGACGCGGCGCAGGATTCCTTCTTGCGCACGGAACCCGCGCTCGCGCTGCCGATGCGGGCCTCCGAGTATGCGCGCCGCCAGTTGCGCTTCACCCCGTTTCCGACCGAACCGGTCGGTTGGATGATCGATCAGGCGGGCGCCGACCTCTTCCTGTTTTCGTCGGACTATCCGCATATCGAGGGCGGGCGCAACCCGATCAAGCGCTTCGAATCATCGATGCGCGAGACCAGCGAAGACGCGAAGGATAAATTTTACGCGCGCAACTTCACCGAGTTGATGGCCTAGCGCAAACGTGCGCCACCGGCTCACCAACGCCATCGCGTTGGCCCGTCAGAGATCGTCAGGTTGAAGCCCGGTGTGCTTGGCCATGCGCGCCATCATCTTCGGACCGATTTCGTCGTCATCGTGAAAAGCGAAGGTGTAATCCGGGTAACCGGACCGAGCGAGGGTGCGATGCGAACCCGAGGCTCGCTTGATGGATCAGCCAATACGCAGTGCGCTCAATGCGCGCCTTGCCTTTACGGAAGGCCAAATGCTCACGTCTAAGCGGTGACTGCTCGAACCGTGAAAATGGACGAGAGCGGCTCAGGCATGGATTCGCCGTGCTCGATCAGGTCCGCTATCACGCGGAGCGCCAGAGCCTTCGCCTTGTCGATCGCCTCTCGTTCGGCTCCGCCGTAGGCCATGACGCCCGGAAGGCCGATAACCTCGGCAAGCCAGCGGCCGTCATCCTCACGCTCGACTTCGATTCGGATCGCCATGGCCCAGACACTAGCACGAATTCACGCCGAACCGGCAGCGCGGCGCTGGAATTGGAAGGAACCACAGGGCGCTGCCTGGGTCACCATCTGCAACGGTGCGTCGTTGACGTTATCGATCGAAATACTCTTGCGGTTCGAGTTGAGCCGATGGAGCTGGATCTTGTTTACACTCGCCAGCGGCACTCCGTTTCCGGTCACCAGCAGGCGTCGCCGGTCGCGCTACCTCACTGAGTAGTCACTCCAGGCGATGCTTTGCGTCGCCTGCCGATACTCGCGCGTATCGCCACCCCAGTTCTGGGTAATGCGCCCGTCCGCGGTCTTGTACCAGCTATTGCACTTCGGATCGGCCCAGGTCGATTTTGCCAGTCGCTCCTGCAGGTCGTGGTTGAAGCGATCCTGCGCGGCCTTCGTGACTTCGATCGCTGAAAGCCCGCGCGTCTGCATCGCCTTCATGCACTGTACTACGTACTCCGCCTGCCGCTCGATCATGAAGGTGATGGTATTGTGGCCGAGATTGGTATTCGGCCCGTATATCAGAAAGAGGTTCGGGAAATTTGCGACCGTGATGCCGAGATAGGCCTCGGGTCCATTTTTCCAGGCGTCGCTCAGTTTCAGTCCATTGCGCCCGGTGATGTCAACCTGAATATGCCATTCGGTCGTCTCAAAGCCGGTAGCATAAACCAACACATCCGCTTTGTGGGTAATACCATCCGTGGTCACGACGCCTTCGGGCACGATTCGCTCAATCCCCTCAGTCACCAGTGAGACATTTTCCCTCATCAGCGCCGGATAATAGTCATCCGCAAACAGCACGCGCTTGCATCCGATTGGGTAATCCGGAGTGAGCTTGCGCCGCAGTTCCGGATCCGCCACCTGCGTCTCGAGGTGGCTGAGCGCCTGCTCGGTGTAAAAGGCACGGCCCGCTTCGGTGTATTGAAACGCCTGCCAGAAGAGCGCATCGGACTGGAGATACAGATGTTCGCGTTCGATAGCGCTTACTTCCGGCGAGGTTGCAAGCAGACGCCGCTCGGCCGCGGTCACCTCGCGATCCAGCCGCGGCAAAATCCAGTTCGCCGATCGCTGGAACACACTGAGATGCGCCGCAACCTTGGCCACTTCCGGAATCAACTGGATCGCACTGGCGGCCGATCCGATTACCGCTACCCGTTTGCCTTCAAGCGCGACGCCATGGTTCCACTTTGCCGAATGAAACGACGCGCCGGCGAAAGTCTCCCTTCCCTTAATCGCCGGAAGCTGCGGACGATTGAGCTGGCCCAGCGCCATCACCAGGACCTTCGCCTCCCGCGTCTCGCCCGTCGTGGTGGTAACCTTCCAATGCGAACGAGCGTCGTCCCAGACCGCGGCGGAGCCGCCCTGCCCCAGTCGCAGATGCGGTCGCAGCCCCGAGAGGTCAGTGAGATCTTCGGTGTAGCGCTGAACCTCGGCGGCGCGGGGAAACAGATGGCTCCAGTTCAACGTGCGCGCGAATGAGAATTGATACACCGCAACCGGCGTATCGCAGGCGCAGCCCGGATAGGTATTCTCCCGCCAGGTGCCGCCAACCTTGTCGGCTTTTTCCAGGATGACGAAATCTTGAAGCCCGGCCTTCTTCAGTTGCGCACCCACGCATAGACCGCCAAGCCCGGCGCCAATCACGACCGCGGAGGGAGCATCACTCATGAGGTTTCCTGTCCATCCTTCAAAAATTTATCTCTGGCGATTTACCCAACACTTAATCTTCACACCGGTTCGACTCAAACAAAAGGCGTTCTCGCGAATCCGGGGACCGAGGACCGCAGCGAGCTTGCCACCTTGCAGCCGGACGCCCGTCCAGCCTATACGAGAGTTGCGATTGCAGACGCAGATCCCGGCTGAAGGAAGACCCGCATGAAATTCGGTGTACTCTATATCCCCGACTATTACCCCGATATCCACAAATCTGCGAGCCATTACTACGGCGAGATGATGGAGCAGATCCAGTGCGAAGAGGAGCTCGGCTTCGACGGCGTCTTCTTCGCTGAGCACTATGTCGGCGGCTATGCGTTTCCCTCGCCGCCCGTGTTCGCTGCCGCAGTCGCGCAACGCACCAGGCGCATCCGCCTGGGTACCGGCGTGACGTTGCTGCCGCTAAGCAATCCGATCCGGCTCGCCGAAGAGTACGCGATGGTTGACGTGCTCAGCAACGGCCGCCTCGACCTCGGCATCGGCCGCGGCGTGCTGAAAGCGGAGTACGAGTTGTTCGACATCGACGAATCCGAGAGCCACGGGCGCTTCCACGAATCGGTCGAGATTATCCAGCAGGCATGGACGCAGGACCGCGTCACCTACGACGGCAAGTACTATAAGGTTCGCGGCGTTGCCGCATTGCCGAAGCCGGTGCAGCAGCCCCATCCGCCGATCTGGAGCGCCTGCGCGGTCACTCCGGAAAGTTTCATCTGGGCCGGGCAGAAGGGCTTCAATCCGATGACCGTCCCGTTCGCTTATCACAAGCACGAAGATTTGCAGGCCAAGCTCGCGCTCTATTGGTCGGCCCTGAAAGCCGCCGGCCACGATCCGAAAACTCGCGACGTCCTCGGCGTCTATCATCTTTACGTCGCGGATTCCGACCAGGAAGCTCACGCGCTCGCGGGCAAGCATTTTGGCCAGTACTGGAAATTCTTCAGCTCGCTCGACAACCTGGCGTTCAAATCGGCGGACTATCAGGAATACAAGGGTGGTCTCTCGAAGCTCTTTGGCAATGCCAGTTACGAGGATCTGGACAAGGCCGATTGCATCATCTTCGGCACCCCTGAGCGCTGCGTCCAGCGGCTCAAGCGCGCCGAGAAAGATTACGGCCTTACCTATTCAACCTTCGAGATCAACTTCGGCGGCCTGCCGCATAAGGAGGCTATCAAGTCGCTGGAGAAGTTCGCCAAATACGTGATGCCCCACTTCAAGTAGGTCTGTTGCGCGAGACCAGTTGGCGAGTCGAGGAACTTGGCGAGTCGAGAGAAGGTGGCGCGCCCTGAGGGATTTGAACCCCCGACCCTCAGATCCGTAGTCTGATGCTCTAATCCGCTGAGCTAAGGGCGCGCGGTGGAACCTTCCATTCTCCATATTGCGCGCGCCACCGCAAGTCGGCACCCATCGCGCGGAGCGCCTTACTCGCTTGCGAGCAAGAACACACCTCTCGAGATCGATCGCCGCTCAGACCGCGTTCGCCACCGCGACCGGCAGCCATACCGTAACCGTCGTGCCCTCGCGTAGCCGGCTTTCGATCTTCAGGCTACCCTGGTGAAGCTGCAGGATGTGTTTGACGATCGCGAGGCCAAGTCCGGTGCCGCCAAGCTCACGCGATCGTGCGCGATCGACGCGATAGAAGCGCTCCGTCAGGCGCGGAATGTCGGCGGGCGGAATCCCTTCGCCGGTATCCGCGATCACAAACTCGACGCCCGCCCGGCTCTCGCCCGTCGCCGCGCCGTTCACCGCCGCCGCTTCGGCTGCGCGCACGTCGAGCTTGACCGTGCCCCCGCGCGGCGTGTACTTGAGCGCGTTGTCGAGCAGATTGACCATCACCTGCGTCATGCGATCGTGATCGCCCGAGACCGGCGGCAGCTCGGCCGCCGCGCTCACCTCGAGTTCGACGCCGTTGCGGCGCGCCGGTTCGCGCATCAGCTCGGCGGCTTCCTCGGCCACGCGCCGCGGCTCCAGCGCTTGCAGCTTGAGCGGGCTCAGGCCGCGTTCCAGATCCGAGAGCGAGACCAGGTCGTCGATCAGGCGCGCGAGCCGGCGCGATTGGCGCTCGATAATCGAAATGAAGCGCCGCTCGGTCGCGCGATCCTCCACGCCCTGGCTCAGCGTCTCGGCGTATCCGCAAATCGCCGCGAGCGGGGTGCGCAGCTCATGCGTCAGGTTGGCCACGAAGTCGGCGCGCGCCGTCTCATAGGCTTTCAGGCGGGTGACGTCGTGGAATACCAGCACGCGCGCAGCGGCGGCTCCGTCCGTGCGCCGCACCGGTGCTGCGCTTACTTGCAGATGGCGCGCGGCCGGATTCTGAATCGCGAACTCGCCCGTCATCACCTCGCCGCTGCCCGAAGCGGTCGCACGCCCGACGAACTCCTGCAGGCGCGGGTCGCGACAAAGCTCGACGAAATCGCGGCCGCTGTAGCTGGTCTCGGCCGCCAGCCCGAACACCTGCCGCGCCGCCCCGTTCATCATCACCACTTCGCCGCGCACGCCCGTCACCACCACGGCCTCGATCATGCCGCGCAAGATCGCCTCGAACTCCTCGCGCTGCTGGTCGAGCGATTCCAGGGCCGTCACCACTCCGTCGGCGGCATCGAGCAGGCGGCGCTCCGCGCGGCTCATCGCGTCGCGTTCGTCGGGCAGCAGATGGGACGGCAGCTCGCGCCGGGCCAGTGCTCCGGCCATCGCATCGAGACGTTCCGCGCGGCGCTTCAGAGTGCGGTTGAGCGCGGCCGCCGCGATTGCACCGGCGCCGACGCTCGCGACGATCGCCAGCGCGATCCATCCGGGCGCAATGTCCCGCTCGATACCTAGTATCACCAAGGCCACTGCGGCCGGGCCCAGGCTCAGCCCGACGATCGCGGCCAGACGCAGGAAGAGCGGCCTACCCAAGGGCCTCGGGATTGAAGCGATAGCCGACGCTACGCACGGTCAGAATCAACTCCGGCTTGGCGTCGTCGCGCTCCACTTGCTGGCGCAGGCGGCGAACGTGAACGTCAACCGTGCGCGGTTCGACAAAGGTATCGCGGCCCCATACCAGATCGAGCAGTTGCTCGCGGCTGTACACGCGCATCGGATGCTGCACGAAAAATCGCAGCAGCTCGAACTCGCGCAACGCCAGATCCTTGGGCTGGCCGTCAACGAAGACCTCGTAGGTGCCGAAATCGATCCTCAAGCGGCCGCGATCGTAGTTGCCGGGCGACGCCGGTTCGCTCGCAGGGTTGGCGCGCCGCAGCAGCGCCTTGACCCGCGCCACGACCTCGCGCGGACTGAACGGCTTGACCACGTAATCGTCCGCGCCCATCTCGAGCCCCAGGATGCGATCGACCTCCGCGCTTTTGGCCGTCACCACCAGGATCGGCAGCTTGGCGGTCTCCGGGTTCGAGCGCATCCGCCGGCACAACTCCAGCCCCGACATCTGCGGCAGCATCAGGTCGAGCACCAGCAGGTCGGGTGCCCGCCGCTCGATCCGGTCGAGCGCCTCGGCGCCGTCGCTCGCTTCTTCAACCGCAAAGCCTTCCTGCGCGAGGTTGTAGCGCAGCAGCTCGCGGATGTCGGCCTCGTCCTCGACCACCAGAATCTTCTGACGGATTCGTTCGCGCTGAACTGTGGCCGCTTGCGTCGTCATGCCTTTTTCTTTTCCATGTGCCGAATCGTCCGCCCCTTGACCATGTACACGACCATCTCGGCGATGTTGGTCGCATGGTCGGCGATCCGTTCAAGATATTTTGAAATGAATAGTATCCGCGTAGCGCGCGGAATCGTCTGCGGATCTTCCGCCATGTAGCTCAGCAGCTCGCGGTAGATCTGGTAGTTGAGCTGATCCACTTCGTCATCGCGATCGATCACCTCTTCGGCCAGCGTCGTGTCGTCGCGCATGAAGGCGTCGAGGCTGTCCTTGACCATGGTCTGCGCGATTTCGGCCATCCGCGGAATATCGATATAGGGCTTGAGCTGCGGCTCCTGGTTCAATTCGATAGTGCGCTCGCAGATGTTCACGGCGTTGTCGCCGATCCGCTCCAGGTCAGTGGTAATCTTGAGGCCGGTCGTGATGAAACGCAGATCGCTCGCCGCCGGCTGATGCAGCGCGAGCAGCCGGATACAGCGGTCGTCCATCTCCGTGTCCATGCGATTTACTTCGACGTCGCGCTCGATCGTCTCACGGGCCTGGCCGGTATTGCGATTGACCAGCGAATCGACCGCTTCGGCGATCTGCCGTTCGGCCAGCCCGCCCATCTTGAGCAGGCCCGCCCGCAAGCCGCGCAACTCCTCTTCGTACTGACGATTCGTGTGCTGCGGCTGTGTGGTTTCCATTTCCGCCTCCCTTGGGAACTAACCGAAGCGCCCGGTTATATAATCTTCGGTTTCTCGCCGCGTCGGATTCGTGAAGATCTGCTTGGTCTCCCCGAATTCGATCAGATCGCCCGCATACATGAACGCGGTGTAATCCGAACAGCGCGCCGCCTGCTGCATGTTGTGCGTCACGATTATGATCGTGTAACTCTCCTTGAGCTCAAGCAACAGCTCCTCGATGCGCGCGGTCGAAATCGGATCAAGCGCCGAGCACGGTTCGTCCATCAGCAGAACTTCCGGCTCCACCGCCAACGCCCGCGCCACGCACAGACGCTGCTGCTGTCCGCCTGAGAGGCTTGCTCCAGGCCGTCCCAGCCGGTCCTTGACTTCCTCCCACAGCGCCGAGCGCCGCAGGCTTTGCTCGACCAGCCGATCGCGGTCGGCGCGAGAAAGCGTGATCCCGTTGAGCTTCAACCCGGCCGCAACGTTGTCCTCGATCGACATGGTCGGAAACGGCGTCGGCTTCTGGAACACCATCCCGATTCGCCGCCGCACCTCCACCGGGTCAACCGTCGGTGCATAAATATTGTCGCCGTCGAGAATTATATCGCCGGTGCAGGTCGCGCCCGGGATCACTTCGTGCATCCGATTGATACAGCGCACCAGGGTCGATTTGCCGCAACCCGATGGCCCAATAATCGCCGTTACCCGGTTCTCGGCGAAGTTCAGGCTGACGTCGCGCAGGGCCTCGGCCTTGTTGAAAAATGCGTACAGGTGTCGAACGATTACTTTGTCGGGCATAGATTGTCTTAGCTTGATTACCTTGCCACTCGTGCCGATCCCCGCGTTACCCATCTTACGCCGAGTTCCATCGCCAGTACGATCGCGGTCAACACCAGCGCCCCGGCCCAGGCCTGCCGCTGCCAGTCGGCAAATGGCGAGATTGCATAGGTATAGACCTGCACGGTGAGCGACGAGATCGGCTGAAACAGCGAGGTTGACCAGAAACGATTGCCGAACGCCGTAAACAGTAGCGGCGCGGTCTCGCCGGCGACCCGTGCGACCGCGAGAATCACCCCCGTCGCGATTCCGCTGATCGCCGTGCGCACCACCACCGAGACCGTCGTGCGCCAGCGCGGCACCCCCAAGGCCAGCGCCGCCTCGCGCAGTTCGTGCGGCACCAGCAAGATCATTTCCTCAGCCGTGCGCGTGACCAGCGGAATCATGATGATCGCGAGCGCGATCGCGCCCGACATCGTCGAGAAGCCATAGAATGGCCTCACGAAGATCGCGTAAACGAAGATTCCAATCACGATCGTCGGGATCCCCATCATCACGTCGGCCGCGAAGCGAATCGTCTGCGCCAATTGACTGCCGCGGTTCTCCGCCAGGTAGATCCCAGCGCCGACTCCGATCGGCACCCCGATCAGCGTCGCGATTCCCACCAGCTCAAAGGTCCCCATGATCGCATTAGCCATGCCGCCGCCGTTCTGTCCCACCGGCGTCGGCATCTTGGTAAAGAAGTCCCAGTTGATACTCGTCGTGCCTTTGGTCAGCAGGTAGGCCAGCACCAAAAAGAGCGGAATCAGCGCCACGATCGTTGCCGCGACCGTCAGCCCAACCATGAATTTGCTTTTCAGGTTGCGATAATAATTCTGCCGCTGTTGCTGTGGATTATTGAGCATCACTTGCCCTTGAAGCGGCGCTGGGTGGTGCTGTAAACCAGCGTTCGCGCCGCGACGTTGAGAATCAGTCCGAGCACCAGCAGCACGAGCCCCAGCTCCACCAGCGCCGCCAGGTTCAGGTTCGAGGTCGCTTCGACGAATTCGTTGGCAATCACGCTCGCCAGCGTTGACGAGGGCATAAAAACCGATGCCGAAATCTCGGGCCGGTTCCCGATCACCATCGCCACCGCGATCGTCTCGCCAAGCGCGCGTCCGAGCCCCAGGATCACCGCGCCGATCACGCCCGAGACGCCGAACGGCAGCACCGCCATCCGCACCATCTCCCACTTCGTCGCACCTAGGGCGAAGGCGGCTTCGCGCTGAGTCTGCGGCACCACGCGAAACACGTCGGTGCAGACCGCCGAGACGTAAGGCAGTATCATAATCGCCAGTATCACCGCCGCCGTCAGCATGCTCACCGAGATGTGCGGTCCCTGGAAAAACGGCAGGAAGCCCAGATATTTCGCCAATATCGGATCGACGTGGTCGCGCAGCCACGGCCCCAGCACGAACACCCCCCACAGGCCATAGACCACGCTCGGAATCGCCGCCAGCAACTCCACCAGAAACCCGAGCTTGTGGCTGAGCCACGCCGGCGCCATCTCGCTCAGGCACAGTGCGACTCCCAGCGCGAGCGGCACCGCGATCAACAGCGCCAGCAGCGACGAGACCACCGTCCCATAAATGAACGGCAGCGCGCCATACTGGTCATTCGTGGGATCCCAGTCCGTACTGATCAGAAAATGCAGCCCGAAGGCCCTGATCGACGGCAGCGCGTTGACGAACAAGTCGATCGTCACGCCGAACAGCAGTGCCAGTATCACCAGCGCCAGTCCGAGCGTGGTCAGGTTGAAGGCGCGATCGCCAACCGAACGCATGCCGAAACCGCGGGTCCGCCTGCTGCTCTGCGTCGCCGCGATTTGTTCCGTCACGGTATTTGCCAATTCAGCCAAGCGCGGTCCATCTTTCGTGCTGGGTATTTGTGTATCGATGCGTCGCCGCCTCCACCACAACACATTTCCCGTCCAGAGTAACGACGGATTGTTACGAAAGTGTTACATCATGGGAAAATGCCAGTTAACCGCGGCCTCCGCAAATTATGCCAATTCGGCGCGTAACTGAATCGCGCGCTTAGGTCGCGGCGAGCGATTTTGTCTATCTCACCGATCGACGCTCTTGCTCACCCTTCCCGCGAAACCGCCGGCCCGCACTTTACGACCTTCGCTCGCGCCGCCAGCGAGCAGTCCGAAAAGTCAGGTCAAGACTGTTGGGCTGCTCGCAGCGAAGCATCCCGGGCCTTAGTGCGGTTTTACTGGAATGTTTCGGCGGCGCTCGTTTTATCAACCCACGCCCGACGAAGCCACTCGCACTGCCAATTCGAGCGGCCATCCCATTACGAGGTTTTCCCAGGGCGAAGCCCGCATCTTGCAAACGGGAAGTCTGAAACCTCGTGAGGTTTCAGTCTCCGGAAACTATAAGTTCCGCGTTCCTCGACAACTCTCTCCCCTACTCTTCCTCAATCCTCTCCGCCCCGCCCATGTACGGTCGCAGCACCTCGGGAATCACGATACTGCCGTCGGCCTGCTGATAATTCTCCATCACCGCGATCAGCGTGCGCGGCAGCCCCAGCCCCGAACCGTTGAGCGCGTGCAGGAATTCGGTCTTGCCGCCCTTTTGCGGACGATAGCGGAGATTGGCGCGCCGCATCTGAAAATCCGTGCAGTTCGAGCAAGAACTCACTTCCAGCCATTCGCCGATGCCCGGCGCCCACATTTCGATATCGTAGGTCGCCGCGCTCGCAAAGCTGATGTCGGCGGTGCAGAGCTGCACGACGCGAAACGCAATCCCCAGCCGGCGGCAAACCTCGCACGCGTTCTCGACCAGCGACTGCAATTCATCGTCGGAAGTCTCCGGCCGCACCAGCTTCACCATCTCGACCTTGTCGAACTGATGACCCCGCTTGATCCCGCGAACGTCGCGCCCCGCCGACATCTTCTCGCGCCGAAAGCACGGCGTATATGCCGCCAGCTTAATCGGCAGACGCTCCGCCTCGATAATCTCGTCGCGATACATGCTCGTCAGCGGCAGCTCGGCGGTCGGGATAAACCAGTAGTCCTCCTCGGCGTCGTGATACATCGTGTCGGCATTTTTCGGCAGATGGCCGGTGCTGGTCGCCGTCGCCGTATTCACCATCAACGGCGGCGCGATTTCGAGATAACCCTGCTCGCGCGTCTTCAAGTCCAGCATGAACGCGATCAGCGCCCGCTCCAGCCGCGCACCGAGTCCCGCCAATATGTAGAAGCGCGTTCCCGACAGTTTGACCCCGCGTTCGAAATCGATAATCCCCAGCTTCTCGCCCAGCTCCCAATGAGGCCGCGGCTCGAAGTCGAACTTGCGCAGCTCGCCCTCGCTGCGCACGATGTTGTTGTCGGCCTCGCCGCGGCCGGCCGGCACATAGGGGCGCGGGATATTGCGGATGCCGAGCATCAGCTCGTTGAAGCGCAGGTCGACCTCGGCGAGCTTCTGTTCCGCCGCCCCGATCCGATCGCCGAGCGCACGCATCTCGGCGCGCTTCGACTCGCGTTCCTCGGGCGACATGCGGCCGAGTTCTTTCGATTCGCGCGTGCGCCGCGCGCGCAGCTCGTCGAGTTCATGTTGCAGCCGGCGCCGCTCGGTGTCGCACTCGACCACTCGGTCGATCTCGGCTCCATCCACTCCGGCCTTGCCGAGTTCGGCCTTGACGAATGCGGTCTGTTCGCGAATCAGCCTGATATCGAGCATGTGATTTTCAGAATGCGTCCTTTAATAGTTCGAGGCGGCAGGCGCGGCCGGCACCGATTATCGCGACGATATCGAAGCGCGCGGGCCGCTCGGCCGCGTGCATGCGCTTCAGATAGATTCCAGCCGCGCGATGGATTCGCGCGACCTTGCGCCCATCGACTGCTTCCGCCGGCATCCCGAACCCCGCGCTGCTGCGGGTCTTGACCTCGACGAAGACCAAAGTCCCGTGATCCGCCGCAACCAGATCGATTTCGGCGCCGCCCGCGCGAAAATTACGCTCCAGGATGCGATAGCCGCAGCGCCGCAAATGACGCGCCGCGATCTCTTCCCCGCGTCGCCCCAGCGGCAGGCGCCGCCGCCACGGCAGCTCTTCATACCAGCGATCGAAGTAGTCGCCGGCACTCACCCACCGCCGTCGTATTTGCGCAGCAAGTGAGACCATCATCGTCTTCGTCTACCGCGACTTCCTGTCGTCATCATGCCTGCCTCGCAACTAATGGCCGTCGTGTCCGCGCCCCAAGCTCCACTCCACGGTCATACCCGCGCGCCTAACTGAACCGCCTTCGTCGTAGCCCACCCATCGTATCGCTGCGCCAATCAGCAAGGCGGTACTCTTGGCCTCCAACACAGTCACGCTCCGACCGGCGATATTCTACACGATGGGGCTGCCGCGCGCCGCCGGATCCGCGCCCGGTGGTCACACCGATTCAAATGGCGAAGAGAGTACCTGGCTACCGCAGCTCGGAATCTAACCGGATCGAAACAAATGGCGAGGGCACGCCCTATGGCGTGCCCCGGCCGCGAATGCATCTGGTGGAGCAGCCGCTAACGCGCCTGCTCCACCCTTCGTTCATTCTATAACAATGGGATGCAACTCCCCGGCGAACTTGTCGAACCCGAGTTGTGGAACCAGACGTTCTTGTCGCAGTCCGGGTTCTCGTCGATATAGTCGTCGATCGTGTCGGGGCTAGGTCCACTATTCAAATTCCCGCCCGAGATCACGTTCATGGAATCCCCGAGATCGACCGCGACGCCGTATTTCTGCGCAGTAGCGCCATCCTTGCCGACGTAGTTTACGGTAACGCGATTACTGTCGCTATTGCCGATCCCCGAGCACGCGGCGCCAGTGGGACCACCGTCCGCAGCGCATCCGATGTAGATGCCGGCCTGGGTGTTGCCTTCTGCGTCGTTGTAATTGACCACGTTCTTGCTCGACGCCTGCAGCCAGATGCCGTAGTTCTTGTCTTCGTATATCCCACCGTTGCTGATGGCGTTTCCATTCGAGCCACTGAGCGCGATTCCATTGCCGGTGTTGCTGTTCGCGTCGCAGTCGCTCACAGTGTTTCCGTTCGAGCCACTGAGCGCCATTCCGGTGCCGGTGTTGCTGTCCGTGTCGCAGTCGATGATGTTGTTCGCGGAAGACCCGTTCAACACCATCCCGCCGGCGGAATTGGTATCAGCCTCGAAATCGTCGATCAGGCTCCCGGACGATTTCGTCAGCGAGACCCCGGTGCCGGTATTATCATTCGCGTCGAAATCCTTTATCACCGCACCCTTGCTGCTGACCATCGAGACCCCATCGCCCTTATTATCATTCGCGTCGAAATCGAACACTTTGAGGCTGGCGCCCTTGTTGATCAGCACGCCGATGCCGCCGTTGTCGTTTGAATCGAAATCAAAGATTGCGCTGCCCGAAGCGCCGTTGATTACTATTCCGTTGCCGACATTATCGTTGGTGTAAAAATTGCCATCCACGATCGCATTGGCCGCGGCGACCTGAATGCCGGTGCCGAATGAGTCGACACTGTCGTTAATTAGCACGTTCGCATTCTTGGCGCTGGAAAGGATGTTGATTCCGACATTGGTTGAACCGGCGCCCGCGCCCGTGAGGTCAAACCCGACGTAGAGGTTCACGTTGGCCGCGGAAATGTCGATGCAGTCCTCGGTCTTGCTCGCGCTGGTCAGTGCCGCCCCGACCGTGTAATCCCCCGACGTTTTGATCGCGCAGCCGCAGTCCATAATCGTGGCCACGCACTGGGGCAGGCCGCTGGCCTGCGCATTTTCCACCATCGCACACAATGCAATCGCGAACGCCGCGATTACAGTCAGACCCACGTTACCCTTTTTCATCGGTTATCCCCCGTAATGTGAAAAGCTCAATGTGAAAACCCCAAAATCTCCGTTTTGGCGCCTCGAATCATGATGCCGATAGCCTAGATCGGACATGTAGCGCAAACGCTTGGGGTTCTTCCTTGGTCGGCTATAGTTGGTCCACGAAAGCTCGTGACCGCACTCGGACGGATCGTCTGATCGAACCATCGTCAGCCTGACGATCGATCGATGGCGGATCGACGGGCGGCGCGCGGGATACGCGACGAATACGCGGCTCTGAAGTTTGCATCTTTGGTTTCCCCTCCGGGCTCGGTTGCTGCGCAGCGAGTGCACGAGTCCCTATGCCCATTCAAGTGGGAAAGCGGAGGGAACAATGTTCCCTAAGAGGGAATAATCGCGAGGAAGCGAACAGGTATGATCAGAATTGCCAGGAAGCGGGGTGGTCGGGGTCGGGCGGATAGGCGCAGAAGTAGCCGGTGCTGATCGAGGCGGCAAAATAACGCCCCAATGCGGGATGCTCATCTCGAATTTTGCGTAAAGCCGAGCGAATGTTCTTGCCGACCAGGGCTTTTCCTTGGTCGGCTATAGTTGGTCCACGAAAGCTCGTGACCGCACTCGGACGGATCGTCTGATCGAACCATCGTCAGCCTGACGATCGATCGATGGCGGATCGACGGGGCGCGGGAAACCTGACTTGGCCCGCCGCAGATGTTACGATTCCCCGCATCATGTCCGAGAAAGCCGCGCCCGCAACCAAAATCACGATCGAGCAGGTACGCCACGTCGCCCGCCTCGCGCGCCTCGAACTCGACGCCGCCGAGGAACTCAGCCTGCAAGCCAATATGAGCGAAATCCTGACCTACATCGATCAGCTCAACCAACTCGACACCGCCAATATCCCGCCCACCGCGCAGGTCGGCGAGGCTGGCACTCCGATGCGCGACGACGTCGTCACCAACCGTCCGGCACCCGACGAGATGCTCGCCAACGCGCCCGCCCGCGAAGGCCATTTCTTCAAGGTGCCCAAAATCATCGAAGGCTGACGCCGCCGCGCGCAGCTCGGGTAGGCTACCAAGTCAGGCGGAGGCGCGCTCACGGGTTCGCGCAAGGTCTCCTCGACGCGATCCGCAAGACCCACTCATTTAATTCATTGTGGGAAGTGTGAAACCTTTCAAAGGTTTCACGGAAAATTATCAGTTCCGGGTTCCTCAATGTCTCTCCACTTTCCCGTATGGTATAAAGGTTTTATGGCATGCCGATGACCTCTGATCTGAACCGCCTCACTATCACCGAAGCGCGCGACCTCCTGCGCAAGCGCGAAATCTCGGCCGCCGAACTCACCCGCGCCTGCCTCGATCGGATCAAGCTGGTCGATCCCAAGCTCAACGCCTTCATCACGGTCTGCGCGCGCGAGGCCCACGAGCAGGCCGACGCCGCCGACGCCCGGATCGCCGCGGGCGACGCGCCCGCGCTGTGCGGCATCCCGCTTGCCATCAAGGACATCTACGCGACGCGCGGCGTGCGCACCACCTGCGCCTCGAAGATCCTCGAGAATTTTGTGCCGCCTTACGACGCCACCGTCATCGCCAGGCTCCGCGCCAACGGCGCGATCTTCGTCGGCAAGGCCAACATGGACGAGTTCGCGATGGGCTCCTCGACCGAGAATTCCGCCTTCGGCCCCACCCGTAATCCGCATAATCTTGAGCGCGTCGCCGGCGGATCGTCGGGCGGCTCGGCGGCCGCGGTCGCGGCCGACCAATGTCTCGGCTCGCTCGGCACCGATACCGGCGGCTCGATTCGCGAGCCCGCCTCGTTCTGCGGCGTCGTCGGCATCAAGCCGACCTACAGCCGCGTCAGCCGCTACGGCGTCGTCGCCTACGCCTCGTCGCTCGATCAGGTCGGCCCCTTCGCCAAGACCGTGCGCGACGCCGCGATCATCCTGCGCGATCTCGCCGGCCTCGACCCGCGCGATTCGACCTGCTCGGCCCGCGCCGTGCCCGATTACGAAGCCGCCCTGACCGGCGACATCAAGGGTCTGCGCATCGGCGTGCCCAAAGAATATTTCGTCAGCGGTATCGAACCCGAGGTCGAGCAGGCGGTCCGCGCTGCGCTGAAAACATACGAGGCGATGGGCGCGCGGATAGTCGAAATCTCCTTACCCCACACCTCCTACGCGGTCGCCGCCTACTATATCGTGGCGACCGCGGAGGCCAGCGCGAACCTCGCCCGCTACGACGGCATCCGCTACGGCCTGCGCGTGGACGGCGACAACAATATCGAGCTTTACAATCGCACCCGCGCGCGCGGCTTCGGCGCCGAGGTCAAGCGCCGCATCATGCTCGGCAGCTTCGTGCTTTCGGCCGGCTACTACGACGCCTACTACCTCAAGGGGCAGAAGGTCCGCACGCTGATCCGGCGCGACTTCGAACGCGCCTTCGAGAGCTGCGACGTCATCGCCACCCCGGTCGCGCCGACCACCGCCTTCGCGCTCGGCGAAAAGATCTCCGACCCCCTCCAGATGTACCTGTCGGACATCTTCACCATCTCGGTCAATCTCGCCGGACTGCCCGGCCTCTCGGTGCCTTGCGGCTTCGACACGAGCGGCCTCCCGATCGGCTTGCAGCTAATCGGCCCGCCCTTCGGCGAGGAGGCGATTTTGCGCGCCGCCGACGCCTTCGAGCGCACCGGCGCCGTCCGCCGCCGCCCCGCCATCTTATAAATTTCAGGTCACGCACACGGGCCCCAAGTCTGTCAACGATGAAGAATTTCTCCGCAAAATTTCTGCGAAGATGTTTCACGTGAAACATTTTCGCTATGCATTCGCTTTCAACGAATCGTCATCGCAATTTGATTCGACGGGGTGAAACCCTTCCTTTTTAATGCGATCATCCACCAGGGTACTTGCAGGGGTATTTGACCAATGGCTGCCGATGCATACGAAGCGGTAATCGGACTCGAAGTTCACACTCATCTGCTGACCAACTCGAAGCTGTTCTGCGGATGCTCCAATGGCTTCGGCGCGGGTCCCAACGAGAACGTCTGTCCGGTATGCATGGGGATGCCGGGCGTGCTGCCGGTACTCAATCGCCATGCGGTAGAACTGGCTATTCGCGCCGGCCTCGCGGCGCATTGCGACATCCAGCACGAGTCGATCTTCTCGCGCAAAAGCTATTTCTATCCCGACCTCCCGAAGGGCTATCAGATTAGTCAGTACGAATTGCCGCTGTGCAAGGGTGGCTATATCGATCTGCCCGGAATGAGCGATGCCAACGGGCCGCGCCGCGTGGGGCTGGTGCGCATTCACATGGAAGAGGACGCCGGCAAGAATATCCATGAGGCCGGCTTGAGCCTGGTCGATTTCAACCGCTCGTCGGTGCCCCTGGTGGAGATTGTCAGCGAGCCCGATATCCGATCGGCGGCGGAGGCCAGCGCCTATCTGCGCGAGCTGCGCAGCGTGCTGCGTTTTATCGACGCGTCCGACGCCAAGATGGAGGAAGGCGGCCTGCGCTGCGACGTCAACATTTCGGTGCGGCCCAAAGGGGCGACGGAATACGGCACCAAGACCGAAATCAAGAACCTGAATTCTTTTCGCTTCGTCGAAAAGGCAATCGAGTACGAAGTCGCGCGCCAGATCGAGACGCTGGAGGCGGGCGGGCGGATCGCGCAGGAGACCCATCTGTGGGATCCCGTGCGCGAGGAGACGCGTCCGATGCGCTCGAAGGAGTTCGCCAACGACTACCGCTACTTCCCCGAGCCCGACCTGCCGCCGCTGCGCGTGACCGGTGAATGGATCGAGGAGATCAAATCCTCGATGCCCGAGCTGCCGGCGGAAAAGCGCGCGCGCTTCGTGCGCGAGGTCGGACTGACGGAATATGAGGCCGCCGTACTGACGGAAGACCGCGAGGTGGCGAGCTACTTTGAATCTACGGTCGCAGCTGGGCTCAAGAACCAGAAGACCGCGGCCAACTGGGTAATGACCCAGGTGCTGCGCGTGGTCAACGAGAGTGGGCGGCCGATCGGGGAGGCCGCGCCCGCCGCGGCGGAATCGGGCGTGCTGCTGAAGCTGGTCGAGCAGGCGACGCTCAGTCTCAACGCCGCCAAGACCGCATTCGCCGCGATGTGCAAATCGGGGCATGGCGCGGCGGCGACCGTCGCCGAACTGGGATTGGTGCAGGTCTCCGACGAAGGCGCGATCGCCGCAGCCTGCGACAAGACACTCGCGGCGGAACCGGACAAGGTCGCCGAATATCGCGCGGGCCGCGACAAGCTCTTCGGTTTCTTCGTTGGGCAGGTGATGAAGGCGATGGGCGGCAAGGGCAATCCCAAAGTCGTCAACGAGATCCTCAAGGCGAAGCTCGCGGGTTGATGAGTTGGGGAACCAGAAGGAGAAGATTAGTGAAACCTTTGAAAGGTTTCACACTTCCCACAGTGATAGACCCGAAAGTCGGTCTTGCGGATCGCGTCGAGGAGACCTTTCGTGGACGCGGAAGCGTTTTTCAGTGCCTGACGCTCGCGTTGCTCGGGTGGGCGGGCGAGTCGGGCGGATGACAAGAGTCGAAAGCGATGCTGTAACCCTGCAAGGCGAGCCTGCAAGCCGCTTCCTCTTACCCGTTTGACTTGGTGGCATGCCCGAGCATCGCGAGCGTCAGGCACTGAAAGGAGCGATGTCGATTGCGGAAGGCGCGCTAATTTTGCATATTCATAAACAGCCGTGTCGATATTCGCGACCAACTCCGAAAGGGGACCCGGGGTTTGCGCGTCTCTGTCCGGGCTTGTGCTCGTCGCAGTGATTTCGCTCCTCACTCCCTTGTCCGCGACTCGCGCCAATGCCAAACCGCCCGAAACCCCTACCGATGTGCGTGCGACAACTGCCGATGAAGCCGCGCCGCCGCCGGCGGAGGTCGGCGGTCCGACCGCGATTGTCAAGATGAGCGACGATGCGCCGATGTATCAGCCCAACAGCATCATGATTCGCGCGGGCGAGACGGTTGAGTGGCGCAACGCAGGTTCGGTCAGTCACTCCGTGGTTGACGATCCGACCAAAGCCGGCAGTCCCGGTGACGTTGCGCTGCCTGCTGGGGCGAAGGCTTTCGAATCGGGCAACGTGATGCCGGGCGGGAGATTCAGCCACACTTTCGATAAGCCGGGCACCTATCGCTACTTCTGCAGGTCGCACGAAGCTGACGCGATGGTCGGAGAGATCATCGTGCAGCCGCCGACTCCGGCAGAGGCGGCGCGAGTCGCCTCGCAATTGCGCGCACAGCCGTGGCGCGCGATCGAACGCCCGGAGCGCGACAGCGATCATTGATTTGCATCTGCGCACTGCCAACCTGACATTGGTCCGGACCGGGACGGGCCTGAGTTGAGATCGTTCGATACCCGTCAGCGGGCGTGCAGGTCGAAGCCCTTTCGTTCGCTGCCGAGCGCGATCACGATCGCGTCGCCGCACAAGACCGTCGCGGCTACGAGCGCCAGGGCGGTCGCATAGCCGAGGTGTTGCGCGATGAGCGCCTCGACCAAAGCGGCGTTGGCCGCGAGCAATACGCCAAACTGGTACGCGAGGCCCGCGAACAGCCCACGGACTTCCGGCGGCGACAATTCGACCAGATGCGCGGGAATCGCGCCCCATGCACCCTGCACCATGAACTGCATCAGGAATGCGCCGACGGTGAGCCACACCAGCGAATGCGGATAAATCCAGATCGGGACGATCGCCAACCCGCAGAGTACCGCCGCGATCATCGCGCGGCGCCGGCCGATACGGTCGGAGAGATAGCCGAAGAACAGCCCGCCGAGCAGCGCGCCGATATTGTAGATGATTGCGATGGTCGCGACGGTGCGCGGGTCGAGGCCGCGTTCGAGCTTGAGGAAGGTCGGATACATGTCCTGGGTGCCGTGCGAGACGAGGTTCATCATCGTCATCAGCGCAACGACGTAAAGGAACCGGCGAAAGTTGCGCCGGATCGCGCGCCAGATCGCGCCGGGCTCCGGGCGATTGCGCTCGAACGATTTCGACTCGGGCACCTTCGCGCGGATATAGAGCGTCAGCAGCGCCGGGATGCCGCCGAGAAAGAACAGCGGACGCCATCCGTAATGCGGATAAATCAGGAAGTAGGCGGCAGCCGCCAACAGGTAGCCGACCGCGTAACCCTCCTGCAGCACGCCCGAGAGCAATCCACGCCAGCGCGCCGGCACCGCTTCCATCGCTATCGAAGTGCCGACGCCCCATTCACCACCCATCCCGATACCGTAGAGCGCGCGGAAAAACAGAAACCATCCGTAGGTTGGCGCGAGGCCGCTCAGGACTTCGACGATCGAATAGAAGATGACATCGACCATCAGCGGGAGGCGGCGGCCGTAACGGTCGGCAAACCAGCCGAAGATGAGCGCGCCGACCGGGCGCATCACGAGCGTCGCGGTAATCGTAAAGGCGATATCGGGGATCGAACGATGGAAGTCCCTGGCGACGGTCGGCAGCACGAAGATCAACACGAAGAAATCGAAGGCATCGAGCGCCCAGCCGAGAAAGCTCGCGATCAGCGTATGAACGGCGTCGGAGGTCGAGAGTTCGCGGACTTCGGCCGCGGCGGGTGGGATTTCGGCAGCCATCGGTGGCAATGTAATAGTCGATGCGGTTGCGCGGTGGAACCGCGCGCGGCGCAGCGGCGAACCCTTCAAATTCAGAATCGACCAGTGACGGCGAATTGCTTGAGCTTGAGGCGTCGCGGAGTGATAAATGGATTGCCGGGTTTATTCGACGAATCGTGCGCCTGATTTAATTGACGCAAGCGGGCTCGGGGCAGGCTCGCGGCGCATCCGCGGCGGAGGACGTTCATGTTCAATGGTAACAAGGTAATCGACACCGACGGTCACGTGATGGAGCCGAACGATCTCTACGACCGCTATCTGGAAGCCAAGTTCAAGCCCGAGCTTGAGGATTTGAAGAAGGAAGCGGCAGGCCGCCCGTCGAAATTTTTCTTCGGCATCTTCCATCAGCTCAACACCGGGCGCCCGTTAGGCGTGCCCCATCCCGACCAGCCGCTGATGCGCACGGGACGCAATCCGCATGGCGAAAAGCCCGACATGCGCGGGGGCTGGGATCCGCATATCCGGATCAAGGATATGGACCGCGAGGGGATCGACGTCGCGGTGCTGTTCGCGACGGTTGTGTCGAGCTTCTGCTCGCTCAAGACGGTCGATTTCGAGATCGCGATGATTAGCGCGTACCATCGATGGCTCGCGGACTATTGCGCGGCCTATCCCGACCGGCTCAAGGGCGTCGCCGTGGTGCCGATGCGCACGCCGGAACGCGCGGCCGACCTGATTCGCCAGGTCGCGCGCGAACCGTGGGTGGCGGGCGTCTATCTGTCCGGCCACGTCGAAGATCGCCTGCTGGACCATCCGGGCCTGCACCCGATTTGGCAGGCCTGTCAGGACACCGACCTGCCCGCATGCTTTCACGGCGGGACCGCGCGCCCGCCCTACGGGCTGGGCACCTTCGACATGACCAACAATCTCTTCCTGCAGCATTCGGCGACCAACCCGTTCGAATGCATGCGCGCGCTCGCGTCGCTGATTGGGGGCGGCGTGCTCGACCTGTTCCAGCGGCTGCGCGTGGCCTTTCTGGAATCGGGTGTAGGCTGGCTGCCGTACTGGATGGAACGGCTGGACGAGCATTACGAGTTGATGCCGGAGTACGTCCCGTTCCTGCGGCGCAAGCCGTCCGAGGTGATTCGCTCGGAGAATTTCTTCATTTCGTGCGATCCCGACGAGGAGACGCTGCCGTTCGTCGCGAATTTTGTCGGGCCGGAGCACATCATCTATGCGTCCGACTATCCGCATTTCGACGGGCGCTTCCCGGACACCGTGAAGCTGACGGCGCGGCCGGAGGTTTTTCCACCGGAAGTGCAGCGGATGATCCTGTGGGATAACGCGCGGCGGCTTTACCCGCGAATTTCGTAACAAAAGTTTCAAGTGTTACGTGAAGTCGCCAAAGCGTAGCGTCAGACGGCTCGGTAACCTTGACTGTAAATTGAGGCGAAACCTTTACTGGCGATTACATGGTCCTCTAATCGCCTAAGCCGCCTACCTTATATCGACATATCGACCACGCTTTCCGGTGCTCCCCAAAGAAAAAGTAGCGCCAGTTGAACGCGCTCCAGATGCTTTGCCGGGTGATCTTGGTGGACTGAGGCAGAATCCGGACCGCCAAGGCCCAAATGCTGTGCCTCCTTTGATAATCGCCTGGAGGGACCCCTCAGTGACCGCCACGTCGTTTTGGAACCAGACCACGGCCGCGCTAATCCAGGCGCTTGGCGGCGGCCCCGCCGGCCTCGCGACTGACGAGGCTACTCGACGCCTTTCGGTTTACGGTCCGAATGACGCTGCCGCGCCGAAGCGGCGCCCGGCCTGGCAGCGCCTCCTCGTTCTCTTCGGCAATCCGCTGGTCATCATCTTGCTGTTCGCCAGCGCTCTGTCGGCCGCCACCGGCGATACCGCCAGCTTCGTCATTGTCGTGACGATTGTAGTGCTCAGCGTGGTCATGGACTTCGTTCAGGAGATGCGTGCCCAGAACGCTGTGGACGCCTTGCAGGCGAAGGTAGCTCTGCGCGCCCGCGCCGTCCGCGGCGGGCAGGAGGTCACGGTCATCGTGACCGAGCTGGTCCCGGGCGATGTGGTGAAACTGCGTGCGGGCGATCTGGTGCCGGCAGACGGACGACTTCTGGATGCACGTGATTTTTTCGTCAATGAGGCACTGCTGACCGGCGAATCCTATCCGGTTGAAAAGCACCTCGTCGAACAACCCAAGCCCGCTTCGAGCGTCATCACAGCCGAGGGAGTGGCCCTGGCCGGGACCTCGGTGGTCAGCGGCATCGCGACCTTACTGGTCTGTGCGACAGGCCGGCAGACGGCGCTGGGCATGCTCGCCGACACCTTGATTGCAAAACCGCCGCCGACGGCGTTTGAAATCGGGCTGCGCCGGTTCAGCGAACTGATTCTACGGATCACCGCGCTGATGGTGCTGTTCGTGCTGACCGAGAGCCTTTGGTTTCACCGCGGCTGGCTGCAATCCCTGATGTTCGCCTTGGCGCTGGCGGTCGGACTGACGCCCGAGCTGTTGCCGATGATCGTGACCGTCACGCTCGGACGCGGTGCCGTGCGCATGGCGCGACGGCGGGTGATCGTCAAGCGGCTGGCCGCCATCCACAACCTTGGCGCGATGGACGTGCTCTGCACGGACAAGACCGGCACGTTGACCGAGGCGCGCATGCGGCTGGTGCGCGCAGTCGACGCAGCGGGTGCCGAAAGCCGCCGGGTGTTCGAGCTCGCGTGGCTGAACAGCCAATTCGAGACGGGGCTAAAGAGTCCGCTGGACGATGCCATCCTGGAGCATGACAGCATCGACATCAGTGCATGGCGCAAGTTGGACGAGGTGCCGTTTGACTTTGAGCGCCGACGGGTCTCGGTACTGATCGAGAAGGGCAGCGAGCGGCTGCTGATCGTCAAGGGCGCACCGGAGGACGTACTGCGCCTGTGCACCAGCGCCGAGCAACCCGACTGCAGCACCGTCGCGCTGACGGAGGCCGGGCGCACGGAGCTGATGGCCGGCTTCGAACGCATCGGCGAAGAGGGCTGCCGCGCGCTTGGCGTGGCCTATCGGACCGTCGCGATGGATCATCCGACGGCGGTGGTGACCGACGAGACAGAACTGGTTTTCGCCGGCTTTGCGGTCTTCCTGGATCCGCCGAAGGAGTCGGCCGCCGCCGCGATCAGCGCGATGGCGCAAGACGGTGTGGCCGTCAAGATCATCACCGGCGACAACGAGCGAGTGGCCACTCATCTATGTGAGCAACTCAAGGTCAAAGTGCTTGGCGTGGTGACCGGCGACCAGCTCACTGCATTGAGCGACGAGGCACTGCTGGCCCGGGTGCGCGGGGTAAACCTGTTCTGCCGGATAACGCCGCCACAGAAGCTGCGAGTGCTGATGACCTTGAAACGCGCAGGGCAGACGGTTGGCTTTCTTGGCGACGGCATCAACGACGCACCAGCACTGCACGCCGCGGATGTCGGCATCTCGGTCGACAGCGCCGCCGACGTCGCCAAGGCCGCGGCCGACATCGTGCTGCTGGAGCGCGACCTCGGCGTCCTGCACGAGGGCGTGGTGGAAGGCCGCTGCACGGTGGTAAACGTCAGTAAATATATCCTGATGGCCAGCAGCGCGAATTTTGGCAACATCATGAGCATGGTGATTGCGGGCCTATTCCTGCCCTTCCTGCCGCTGCTTCCGATCCAGGTGCTGCTGACCAATCTGATCTACGACGTCACCCAGACCGGGCTGCCGTTCGACCGGGTGGACCGCGAAGTGGTCGCCCGCCCCGTGCACTGGGACATCCGCCTGATCGAGCGCTTCATGATAGTGATGGGCCCGATCAGCACGCTCTTCGACGTGTTGACCTTCGCAGTTCTGCTGCTGCTGTTCCGGGCCACCGAGTCACAGTTCCGCACCGGCTGGTTCATCGAGTCCCTGGTGACCCAAATCCTGATGATCTTCGCCGTGCGCACCCGCCGCCACCTATTCGCCAGCAGGCCCCACGTTGCGGTCACGCTGCTTGCGATCGGTGGCGCCATGCTGACCTTGGCCCTGCCCTTCCTGCCGATTGGGGTGTGGTTTGAGTTCGTCGCACCGACGGGGTCCTATTACCTCTTCCTGGCAATGGTGGTGCTCGGGTTCTTGATCACAGTGGAGGCGGTTAAGCGCCTATTCTACGCCCGCCTGGTGCCTTTACCCGCGAATTTTGTAACAAGGATTTAAAGTGTTACGTGAAGTCGCCAAAGCGTAGCGTCAGACGGCTCGGCAACCTTGACTGTAAATTGAGGTGAAACCTATAGTGGTGTTGCGTGGTCCATTAATCGCCTCGGCCCTTCGCAGTCCGGATAATTCCGATTCGTCGGTGGCATCAAACGCATCACCGTTTAGCTCAACGAGCGTCAGTCCAACGAGGCGACCCGAGACCCGGGAAAAAAGTGCCGTTCGACCGGTGACGTTAGACGCGGCGGAGTGTATATAGAGTATCCCGCAAAGGCGGATTGAGACTGCGGGGCGCGCCGGAACATGGCCAGGGACGGGTGGATTCAAGCGCCGGCAGGCGCGGCGGCGGCGACAATCGCGGCCAAACGAAAGAAAGATTGTAGAGGTAGCGACATGACCCAACTTGAAGCTGCGCGCAAAGGCGTCATCACCCAGCAGATGATCGAAGTGGCCGAGGACGAGGGCCTCAGCACCGAGGAGATCCGCGAGCTGGTTGCAACCGGCGAGGTGGTCATCCCGCACAACCAGCATCATGACTTCCGCGCGATCGGGATCGGCAAGCGTCTGCGGACCAAGGTCAACGCCAATATCGGCGCATCGAATTTCCATCAGCTGATCGAAGAGGAAGTGGAAAAGCTCTACACCGCGGTGCGCTACGGCGCCGACTCCGTGATGGACCTGTCGACCGGTACCGACCTCGACAAAATCCGGGCGGAGATTCTTTCGCGTTGCCAGGTGATTCTCGGCACCGTGCCGATTTATCAGGTGGCCTCCGAGCGCTCAATCATGGACCTCGGCGTGGAAGGCTTCCTCGAAGTGATCGAACGGCAGGCGCGCCAGGGCGTCGATTACATGACGCTGCATTGCGGCGTGACCCGCGAGAGCGTGCACAAGCTGCGGGGCCATCAACGAATCGAGGGCATCGTGTCGCGCGGCGGAGCGCTGCTGGCGGGATGGATCGAGCGGACCGGCAACGAGAATCCGCTCTACGAACATTTCGACGAAGTCTGCGCGATTCTCCGCGAACACGACGTGACGATTTCGCTCGGCGACGGTTTGCGTCCGGGCGCCACGGGCGACGCGACCGATCGCGGGCAACTCGCGGAGCTGCTGGTACTTGGCGAGCTGACCGAACGGGCGCGCACGCTCGGCGTCCAGGTAATGATCGAAGGGCCGGGGCACGTGCCGCTCGATCAGATCGAAGCTAATGTAAAACTTGAGAAGCGCGTATGCGGCGGGGCGCCGTTTTACGTGCTGGGGCCGCTGACCTGCGACGTCGCCCCCGGCTACGACCATATTACCGGCGCGATCGGCGGGGCGATCGCATCGGCGGCGGGCACCGATTTCCTCTGCTATGTAACGCCGGCGGAACATCTGCGCCTGCCCAATATCGACGACGTGCGCGAGGGCGTTATCGCCACCCGCATCGCCGCGCATTCGGGCGACCTGGTCAAGGGCGTGCGCGGCGCGAAGGTCTGGAACGACCAGATGTCGCGCTATCGCAAGTCGCTCAACTGGGAAGGGATGTACGCGATGGCGATGGATCCGGACAAGGCGCGCCGTTACAAGGAAGAGAGCGAAGCGTCGGGCTCTAACGTCTGCAGCATGTGCGGATCGCTCTGTTCGATCAACATCGACAACGCCGCCATCAAATTTACCCGCAAACGCGCAATCGAGCAGGACCAGACCAATGCCGCAGCCGGTTGATGAACTGCGCGCCGGCGATCCGTCGGCGATACTCGGGATCGAAGTCCACGATCAGTTCGGCCGCACGCGCCGGCTGGGCGATTACCGCGGACAATCCGTCGCGGTCTATTTCTATCCCAAGGACGACACCCCCGGATGTACGCTCGAGGGCAAGGAATTTCGCGACCTGCACGAGAAGTTCCATGCGCTGGAGTGTGCGGTGGTCGGCGTCAGCACCGATTCGTCGGCATCGCATCGCGCGTTCGCGGATAAGCATGGCTTCCCGTTCACGCTGCTGGCCGATGAGCGCGGCGAACTGGCGCGGGCTTTTGGCGTGCTCAACGGCGAGCATGCCGATCGCGCAACCTTCGTCCTCGATCGCGACGGACGGGTGGCGCGCGCGTTTCTCGACGTCACCCCGCGAGGCCATGCACGGCGGGTGCTCAACTTCGTGCAGGGGCTGGTCGAATCCCATCGCATGATTGGAGGCTGACGCCGGCAACCGTTCGCGGGTAGCCGAGTATCTCGCCCGCAACCCCCTTGATGCGTCAGCCCGGCCCAGTGGTTATAGTTTCATGACAGGACCAGGCGTAACGGTCACAACCCGCCATCGCGACTCATAGGGGTGCGGGCAAAACGGTAAAAACATATGGCCAAGACTTCGAAGAATATTCTCGACGAAGCGCGCGCATCGATTAAGCAGATCGATATCGACGAGGCGTGCAAGCTGCTCGATCGGCCCGGCACCGTGCTGATCGACGTGCGCGAAAGCGACGAATGGCGGCAGGGGCATATACCGCAGGCGGTCGCGATTCCGCGCGGCTTCCTGGAATTGCGCGTCGAGGAGAAGGTTCCCGACCACAAGACCCCGGTGATCCTGCAGTGTGCCTCGGGCACACGGTCGCTGCTCGCGGCGCGCGCGCTGCGCGAACTCGGCTATGAGAATCTCTATAACCTGACCGGCGGCTTCAACGCATGGAAGGATCGCGGACTGCCGTGGACGGCGGATCGCGCCTTCACGCAGGACGAGATCACCCGCTATTCGCGTCATTTCGTGATTCCCGAGGTCGGCGAAAAGGGGCAGGCGAAGCTGCTCGATTCCAAGGTGCTGATCCTCGGCACCGGCGCGCTCGGATCGCCGACGGCGCTATACCTGGCGGCGGCGGGCGTCGGCACTATCGGCCTGATCGATTTCGACGTGGTCGATCTGTCGAACCTGCAGCGCCAGATAATTCATACGACCAACCGCGTCGGGATGCTCAAGACCGAGTCGGCGCAGGAGCAGATCAAAGCGCTCAACCCGGCCATCAAGGTGATCCGTCACGACGTGCGGCTCAGTTCCGAGAACGTGATGGAGATCATCAAGCCGTACGACGTAGTGATCAATTGCGGCGATAATTTTCCGACGCGCTACCTGATTAACGACGCGTGCGTATTCGCCAAGAAGCCGTTGGTGGACGGCGCGATTTACCGTTTTGAAGGCAACGCGACCGTATTTCATCCGGCCGCCGGCGGACCCTGTTACCGCTGCCTCTATCCGGAGCCGGCGCCGCCCGACATGGCGCCCTCGTGCGCGGAGGCGGGCGTGCTGGGCGCGCTGCCCGGCGTGATCGGTTCGATGGAGGCGCTCGAGGCAATCAAGTTGCTCCTCGGGGCGGGCAGATCGCTGGCCGGCAAGATGGTCTATTTCGACACGCTTTCGGCGGATTATGTGCGTGTGCTCAAGATTCGGCGCAACCCGGATTGCCCGGTCTGCAGCGAACATCCGACACAAACCACGCTGATCGATTACGAGGCCTTCTGCGGACTCGCCCCGGCCTCCAACAGCGTGAGCGAAAGCGCCAACGGCCACGTCTCGGCCGCGGCGGGACGCTAAGTCGATATTCCTTTAGCCAGAGTTATACGAGTGACAGAGAGACGGCGGGCGCAGCTCAAAGGCGCTCGCCGTTTTGCTTGAAAATGATCGATCACCGGGGACAAAAATGGCGTTGGGGCCTTTTTACGTGGCGCAAAAACTGATGGACACCAAGGGCGCGCGCGGCACCGCAATCCTGATGCGCCACGGCGAAACCGCGTGGAATCGTCAAGGCCGCGTGATGGGGCGCCATCCGGTGGAACTGACCGACCATGGCCGCGAGCAGGTTGAGGCGACCGCGCGCTTCGCCCTGGGGATCAAGCCCGACCTCATCGTCACGAGTCCGCTGGTACGCGCGCGCCAGTCGGCCGAGATCATGGCGGCGGGCCTCGGCGGAGTGGAAATCGTCGAGGAGCCCGCGATCGCCGAAGTGCTATACGGCCGCTGGGAGGGCATGCACTACCACGAACTGATCGACGACCCGCATTACATCACTTACCGAAAATCGCCAATCGAACATCCGACGCCCGGCGGCGAAACGATTCCGGAGGTGCAGGCGCGCGGCGTGGCGGCGGTTATGCGCACGATGGAAGTGCATTCAGGCAAGCGCGTGCTGTTCGTCTCGCACGGCGACATCGTGCGCACCGTGCTGTGCCACTTCCTCCGACTCGAGCTGAAACACTTCCATCGCATCCGGGTGGACAACGCGACCCTCTCCGCGGTGCAGATTGCGGGCGAATTTGCCGAGGTCAAGTTCCTCAACCTGATGCCCGATCCGCATCAGGCGTTCGTCGCGCCCTTCTCAACTGCCCGGAGCGAGGGCAAAGACAACGAGCGCAAGTAGGCCACGCGGCCGCGTCGCGGACTTAGGATAGACATGTCGAAATTTGCTATTGCCACCGCAGCTATTCTGTTTCTGTTGTGCGGCCTACGGCCGTGTGCCGCGACTGCCGCAACGACCGCCCACGCCGACGCAAAATCGAGTGCGATAAAGGTAGCCGACGCCTGGCTGAAAATCATTGACGGCGGCAAGTACGACGACAGTTGGAAACAGGCCAGCACCTTCTTCAGGGATCACGTGTCCGAGGAGCAATGGACGCAACAGGTTGGTCCGGCGCGCCGATCCTTAGGCGCCGTAATCTCGCGCAAGGTCATGTCGGTAAAGTACATTACCACGATGCCCGGTGCTCCCAACGGCCAGTATGTCGTGATTCATTATCAGAGCTCTTTCGAGCACAAAAAGTCCGCCACCGAGACGGTGACTCCGATGCTCGATAACGACGGCCAGTGGCGCGTTTCCGGCTATTACATCAAGTAGCGAATTCGCGCCGTGCTGCGGCCGAATGCCACTCTACTGACGCGAGCGCAGAGCACGGGATGAACGACCGGCATCAACCGATCGTGGCGGCTGCAAAGTTGGTGGCCTGCATCCCTTTAGCCGGGCGGCATGGCGTCGGCCGACTCAGTGCCTGGACCGCCAACGTTAACGCCCTTGCGCACGCGCACCCCGACTTCGGGATGAGTCGGGACGTCCACGTGGATCGAGCGATAGCCGCCGCGTGAGGCATCGGGGGCAACGAAGCCAACGGTGTATTGTTCGCGCAGCTCGCGGCTGATCGTCTCACAGGCGTTGCGCAATGCGGCGCCGTCGCCCACCTCGCGAATGATGTAGGTCTTGGCGCCGGTCTCGGTCGAAAGCGTATTCAATGTCCGCGCATCAACCTGGTCCACGTCGCCGCCAAAGCTAAACGGTCCGAACGCGATTCCAGGCAAGTTCGCGGCGTTGGGATCGCCGATCCCGATCGAATAGACCAGCACGCCCATGCGGCGCGCCTGCGCTACCACCTGGTTGACGTTGGACTGACTGGTGTTGTCCATGCCGTCGGTTACCACCAACAGCGCGCGCTTGTCATAGCGGCCATGCTGGACCATCAGCAGGCCGTCGAGGATGGTGTCGTAGAGCGAGGTCTGGCCGAAAGCATGGAGCAGTTCGAGACGGCTCAAGACCAGGTAATGATTGGTGGTAAAGGGCTGGAGCAGGAACGGCCGGCTCGAAAAGGCGAACATGAAGACATCGTCGTGCTCGTTGAGATTGCCGACGAACTCGGAAATCGCTGCCCGCGCCTGCGGAATTTTCGGCTGCATGCTGCCCGAGGTGTCAACCAGAATACCGATCGAGACGGGAGTATTGAGGTCTTGGCGAAAAAACTCGATCGGGCGATTCTGTCCGTCGATCGATAGTTTGAAGTCGCCCTTTTGCAGGCCGGTCACGTAGCGGCCCTGCTGATCGGTGACCGTCACCGTGACCTGCTGATAACCCTGCTGGCTCTTTAACTGACGCGAGGGCAGCGTGAGCTCCTGCCCAGGCTGCGGCGCCAGCGGTGGAATCGTGGTCGCAGTTCCGCCGCCCTGTCGCCCGGGTATCGTGGGCAGTTCAAGGACTCCGCCACCCTGGCCCTGGTTACGCGGCTGAGGGGTACCGGGCTGGAATTGCCCCTGCTGAGCGAGCGCCGGGCCAGCGCTCACCATGATCGCGATAAGTACGATCATGGCGGCAATCGTCGATACCAGCGGGGATCGTTTCCAGTGCTTGTGGGTCGTCATCGAAGTCAATTTTCTAATTTGCAGACAATTGCACCCTTTACTGATCTTCCTATTTACCTTTGACAGGGGCAAGCGGTGGAATTGACGCCGGTTTTCCCGCCCGGCAACGGCCGCAGAATTATTTGGCAGACACATCCCCGCTATCCTTAGACGTAGCTGGCGCCGATCCGGTTCAAGGTAAACTTCGCGGTTCGATCTCGCGCAAACGCAGTGGGCGCCTCCGTGATCAGTCGCAGCATCGTCGGCAGCTCACGAAAATGGTCGTGCAATCGCCGCGCTTTTTTGCTAACAGACGTGCAATGTCCCACAACCTCCACGGTCGCGCCGAACCTGATCCGTGCGCGCGAAATGCCATCGATGGCGCTCGATAGCCACGTAATCGAACGCTTCCTTTACCACGAAGCGCGCCTGATGGACGCCCATCGGCTCGACGAATGGCTGGCGCTGTGGGACGATGACGCCACTTACTGGGTGCCCTGCAACGACGATGATATGGACCCGACGCGCAACGTCTCGGTGATTTACGACCGGCGGGGGCAACTGCGCAATCGGATCCAGCGCATCAAGGAGACGCTCTGGCTCAAAGAGCAGGCGCCGCGGCTGCGCCGGATAATCGGAAACATCGAGATCGAATCCGCCGGTGCTGAAGAAATCGTGGTCGGCTCGAACTTCATCCTCGCCGAACTGCATCACCATCGCCAGACGATCTGGGCGGGCACCGCGGTGCACAAACTGATTCCGCAAGGCGACAGCTTTCGCATCAGGTATAAGAAGGTAATTCTGCTCAACAACGACGAACCGCTGCCGAACATGTTGTTCCTGATATGACAACCCGATACTCAGTCCAAGGCTGGCGTGGAGGGACGGACTTTGCGCTTGACCAGTGAATTCGCCGCCGTCGAAATCGAACGCGACGACCGCGGCAACGGACCGCGCCTGCTGATCCGCGACGCGCGCAGCGGCAAATCGATCTATCTCGATCCGCTCGAACTGTGGGCGCTGGCGTGGGCGCGGCACGAGGATTTGCTTGCGTTGCTCGATCCGTCGCGGCTCGATCGGCATTCGCGCAATGGCGCGTGATCGCAGACCGGAGGTGGAACGTAAATGGATACCACGATCGATTCACGCCCGGACTATAATCAGCTAATCCTCGCCGACCGCGTCAACGGGCGAATCTATTACGATCCGGCGATTTTTCGCGACGAACTGGAAAAAATCTGGCATCGCGAATGGGTATACGTCGCGCACGAGAGCGAAGTCCCCGAGCCGGGCGACTATATAACGCGCCAGATCGGCTTGCAGCCGGTAATCGTCTCGCGCGACGACGCCGGCAAAGTAAACCTGCTGCTCAACCGCTGCACCCATCGCGGCAACACTATCTGCCAAAGCCTGCGCGGCAACTCACATGCTTTCCGCTGCGCCTATCACGGCTGGACCTTCAATAGCAGCGGCGATCTGGTCGGAGTGCCGTATGCCGCCGGCTACGACAAGTCATTCCATAAGGAAGAATTCGCGCTGGCCAAGGTCCCGCGCACGGGATCGTATCGCGGTCTGATCTTCGCGAGCCTCAGCCACGAGGGACCGGCGCTCGAGGATCGTCTCGGACCGGCGCGGGCGCTGCTGGATCAATTCGTCAACCTTGCACCGGAAGGCGAACTGATCGTGCGCTCCGGCGTGCTCAAGCATTCGTATCGCGGCAACTGGAAAATGGCGCTGGAGAATTCGGTTGACGGCTATCATCCGAATATTCTCCATCACGCCGCGATGGTCATGATGACGCGGGGCAAGGGCGACATGGAATCCCTGTTTGGCGAGCGCAGCGACGCGCAGGCGCGCGATCTGGGCAACGGCACCGCGCAACTCGATCTGAACGTGATTCAGAGTCGCAATGGCGGCCGCGTGGTTCCGCCGGCCTGGAGCAAGGCAGCGCACGAAGAATTTCGCGCCGCGCTGGCGCAGCGTCACGGCGCTGAACGCGCGGATCAAATCCTCGCGCAGGGCGGCCCACATTTCTGCATCTTTCCCAACCTGATCCTGATTCTCAACCAGTTGCGCGTGATTCAGCCGGTGAGCGTGGACGAGACCGTAATTTACTATTATCCGACGCTGCTGAAGGGCGCGCCCGACGAAGTCAACCAGCGCCGCCTGAGCGAAACCTACCTGGTGCATGGACCGGCGGGACGCGTCGCGCCCGACGATTTCGAGGCCTACGAGCGCAACCAGATGGGCTTTGAGGCGCGCGTCAACGAATGGCTGGTGCTGCGCCGCGGACTTCATCGCGAGGAGCACGAGGCCGGCGGCTCAATCGCAGGGCACGAGACCGACGAAACCACGCAGCGCGGGATCTGGCATTACTATCGCGACCTGATGACGCACCAGGTGCAGTAGCCGCAACGTCGCGCAGGGATGGTGGCGCGGCCCTCGCATGCTTCGATGATCGAGCAACGCGAGCGTTACTCGTGAATGAGGTGTCCACAGGGCGAAGCCCGCATCTGGGCCAAAGGGAAGTCTGAAACCTCACCGAGGTTTCAGTTTCCTGAAAAGCTAAAGTTTCGCGCTCCTCAACCAATCTCCCTTTTTCCCTCCCACGCTTGGCATTTCGGATGCTATTGTCGGTAGAGGCGCATCCGGCGTAAGGTGCGCAGAAATAGCGTCTGACCGGCGCACTCGATAATGGCGCCATCGGCAAGGAGTCCACAAAACATGAAATTCGGCACCTTCATAGCCCCGTTTCACCGGGTCGGCGAAAATCCGACACTCGCGCTTGAGCGCGATATGCAACTGATCGAATGGCTCGATGATCTCGGCTATGACGAGGCCTTCATTGGCGAGCATCATTCGGCAGGATGGGAGATCATCTCCTCGCCTGAGATTTTCATGGCGGTGGCGGCGGCCCGCACCAAGCGCATCATGCTCGGATCGGGCGTGGTCAGCGTTCCCTACCATCACCCGTTCCATATCGCCAACCGCTTTGCACTATTGGATCAGCTCACGCACGGGCGCGTAATCCTCGGATGCGGTCCCGGCGCACTGCCGAGCGACGCCTACATGATGGGAATCGAAACCACCACGCAGCGCGACCGCATGGTTGAGGGCATGCAAGCCGTGATGCGGCTGTTCAACGAAGAGGGCAATATCACGATCGACGGATCGTACTTCAAGCTGCGCGAGGCGCATCTGCAGGTAAAGCCGTTCCAGCACCCGTTGCCGGTCTTCGTCGCCAACACGATTTCGCCGTCCGGGATGGTCGCCGCGGGCAAACTCGGATGCGGGGTGCTCTCGGTCGCCGCCTTCAGCCCCGGCGGACTCGCGAGTCTGCCCAAGCGGTGGGCGATGGCTGAAGAGATCGCGGCCGAAAACGGCAAGACGGTCGATCGCAAAAACTGGCGCCTGGTCTTCCCGGTGCATCTCGCCGAATCGACCAAGGAAGCCGCCGATGACGTGCGCGAAGGCGGTAACGCGTGGATTCAGAAGTACTTCATCGAGACGCTCGCCGCGCGGGTCCAGTTCGAGGAGTATCCGGGACAGCCGACCGCAGAGATGACGATGGACCGCATGATCGGCCGCGGCGGCGCGATTGTCGGCACCCCGGACGAAGCCATCAAGCGCATCAAGGAAGTGATCGAGGTGAGCGGCGGCGGCTTCGGCGGGCTGCTGGTGCTCGCGCATGAATGGGCCTCACGCGAGAAGACCCTCAAGTCATACGAAATGCTCGCGCGCTATGTGATGCCGAAGTTTCAAGACTCCGCGCTGCCAATCGAGTATTCGCAGCAATGGACCGCCCAGCGTCGCGATCAACTCTTCAATTCGTCGGTGCAGGCGGTGGTCAAGGCGATGCACGATTATAAGGAGCATCGGCAGGCGGCTGGGGTAAAGCCGTCGGACCTGGCGGATCAGCCGATCACGCGCACGCGCTAGGCGCTTTGCGATGCGGCGGTGCTGCGCACCGCCGCATCGCAGAAGCAATGGAACGGGCCGGCGGATGAATCATCCGCCGGCCCGTTCCATTCTGCGTAACGGAGGTCCCCCTGGACAAATTGTCCAGGGGGACCCCGCGAGCGCCAACTACTCTCGCGCCGAGATTAGTTGGCGCTCGCGCGGCGACCCGGCTGAGGCTGCCGCCCTCAGCCGGGTCGCCGCATCTTGAAGATATGATCGACCGACGTGTACTGATCGAGGCCGCCCAGCCGCGCGATCGGCCGCTTGGCTGACAGATCGACCTTGCCGTCCACGATCACCTCATCGGCAATATAAATTCCCACGACCTCGCCGATGACGATCGAGTACGGATTCGGCTTGCCGTCAGCCCCCGGCAACTCCACCGTCTTGACGTACTTGCATTCGAACGCGACCGGCGAGTGTTTGACGCGCGGCGGCTTCACCGCGATCGACGGCGCCATCTCGAGGCGCGCGAGTTCCGGCTCACTCACCTCCGGGCCGACATCGGCAGACGTGATATTCATCTCCTCGCGCAAATCCCAAGTCGCCAGGCTGTGGACGAATTCGCCGCTCTCCTCGGCGTTGGCCTGCGAATGTTTGCGTCCGGCGCTCGCGAACATCACGAAGGGCGGACGGCTCGCCACCGCATTGAAGAAGCTGTACGGCGCGAGGTTCACCAGACCGCTGCGGCTGATCGTCGAAATCCATCCGATTGGACGCGGCACGACCAGCGAGGTCAGCGGATCGTGCTTGAGCGGATAGACTTTGTCGCGCGGGTCGAAGTACATGGCCGATTCTCCGGTCGTTTAGTGAGCGCCTAATCTATGCGTTCGCGGGCGCGGCTGCGAGCGTCGATGCGTCGCCGATTCGTGCCGTATCGATTATCGTGCCGGGCTCCAGGCTGGCGCCGTTCAGATAGATCAGGCGCCCGTCGGCGGGATCGCGTTCGCGCAGCCAGCGCGCGACAATCGTCATCGCCTCCAATTCGCCGCGCGCGACCGCGCGCATGCGATACCGATCGTAGTTCTCGGCGACGAACGCGCTGACTGCGCTCGCCGCGCTATACGAATCGATCTCACGAATCAGCGCGAGCCGCCCGCTCAGGATCACATAGGCAATTGGATAAGCGACTGGCGCTGGCGGCGCTGCCTCCACTGAATCTTGTTGCGACGCACCGGCATCCGATTCGTCGGCCCGCGGCGCAATCATCGATCCCGCCGGAGACGGCGCCATTACAATGACGAGATTGTTCTCGGTGACGACGCGGCTCAACCGGCTGACGCGCTCAGTGAACGCAGCGAGGGCCTGGAGTTCGCGATGGTACCGGCGGGCTTCTTCAAAGCGCATCGCGGCGACCGCCTGTTCATGTGCCCGCGCCAATTCGCCCATCAGCGGACCGCTGCGTCCGCGCAGAAACGCGACCGCGCGCCCGACCCGAGCGTTGTAGGCGTCCTCGTCGATCGTCAGATTGCACGGCGCCGCGCAGTGGCCCATCTGTCCATAGATGCACGGCGAAAAATCCTCGTCGGGCGCGAGCTTGCCGCCGCAGGTCCGCAGTCCGAGCAGCCGCGAGAGCCCGCGAGTCGCATGATCGAGATTGTGCCGTCCGATGAACGGCCCGAGATGCATCACGCCCACGCGCGCGCTGATTTTCTGACTGATCTGCAGCCGCGGAAACGGATCGGAAAGATCGAGTTTGACGAAAAAGGCCGGCGCTGCCGATTTGAGCATCCGGTTGTACGGCGGCTTGAGCTCGCGAATGATGCGCGCCTCAAGCAATGCGGCGTCGAGCGCAGAAAGCGCGGGGCGTGTTTCGATCGCATGAACGTGGCCGACCAGCTCCGCCGTTTTAGCGTTGCGCGCCACGCCGCCGTTGAAGTACGACGCAACGCGATCGCGCAGGCGCGCCGCCTTGCCGACGTAGAGCAGGTCGCCGCGCTGATTGCGCATCAGGTACACCCCGGGCGTGCGCGGCAGCGCCGCGATCACCTCGGGCGGCACGTGCCGTTGGAGCCGCCGGCCCGCCGTTCCCCGATGATTCCAGTCGATCAGCCGGTCGAGCCGGTTGAGTCCCATCTTCGCCGCCATCTCGATGAAGATCGAAAGCAGCTCAGCCGCCATGCGCGCGTCGCCCAGTCCGCGATGGCGTCCTGCCGTCGAAAGCCCGAAATGTTCCGCCAGCGCGTCGAGCCGCCGGCGCTTGAGCGACGGCAGCAGGCGGCGCGAAAGGCGCAGCGTGCAGAGCACGGGATTGCGTACCCCGATTCCAAACAGCCGGCGAAACTCGAAGTCGAGAAATGAATGATCGAACTGCGCGTTATGCGCGACCATCACTGCGTCACCGAGGAAATCGCGAAACGCCGGCAGCGCCTGCTCGATCGGCGGCGCGTCGCGCACCATCTCGTTGGTAATCGAGGTCAGTCCCGTGATGAAACGTGGAATCGCCATCCGCGGGCGCACCAGCGTTTCGAACTTCGCCGTGATACGCTGGCCTTCCATCCGGCACGCGCCAATCTCGATAATCGATCCAGGTGCGGCACGCCCACCGGTGGTTTCCAGATCGACCACGACGAAGCGCGCCTCAGCGAGCGGGATACGCAGCGCAACGCTTTGGCGCAGCGACCACATCCCGGCGCCTTCATCCAGGACAAAGTTCGGATCGCCGCCGATCAGACCGTGAATCAGGCGCGCGCCCAGTTCAGGATCGGAACCGGCGCCCTTGAACAGCAAACCCACCAACTCGGCAGCGTCGGCACCGGCTGGCCGCGCTTCGAGAAAGGCGTGGAGCTTTTCCTTCGCACTCGCCCGCGGCATCCGGTCGAAGGCCGACGCCGTCGGCATCACCAGCGCGGGCGCATCGTCGTCCGCGGTCGGCGCTTCGTCGATTACCGCCTCGACCTGATCGGCGTGCAGACCTTCATCGCGCACGCTCCCGTCAATTTCCCCACCTGCCGCACCACCGCTCATCTTTCTTCCTCTGCCAGCGCGATCCCTCAGCTATCGCGCAATGCTCAACCGCCTTCACGGGATCGCATTTTCGACTTGTCTTCGCTTTAACAGATGGCCCACCAGGCGAGCAAACGAGCCTATCTAACGAGTCTACAAAGTGCGCTCAGAGCCTTAGATCAATCCGGATGCGTTGTTCGCACCGCGCGGCTTTACGCATATCGTGACGATCGCGGGAACGGCAAAATTGATATTCATTTTGGGCCAGGTTGCAGTTGACGAGGGCGGCAACTTGTCAGGGACCGTCTCAGGGACCGCCCCAGCCACCTCGGGCGGCCCCTAAGTTTTTTTCGTCAACGGCTGCCGCTCAGCAGCGTGCAGCCGAAACAGCCTACTTCAAACCTTTTCCAACAAGCTTGAACTTTGTCTTCGCACTGTCACTGTAAAATCCGCCGCACTGGGCAACTGCTCCTCCAGCTGTAAAAATACTGGAATCCGCGAGGATGCACCCGCCATTGAGAAAGCCCTGCGGGGTGAACGTGCTGGAGCAGTCATCGCCTATGAATGCAATACTCTCGTGGTCGATTGAACCGGTGATCTCTATGTCGCCGTATGCAGGTACGCAGTAAGTGTCACCAAATTCCTCCTCCTGGCCGCCTACATCGACGGTCTCCCAGATCGTCGCAGGGCCCGCGCCCGCAGTGCCAATGGCACTCCCCGTGTATTCGCAACACTCGCAGTCACCAGATGGACAGTGATCGGCCAAGCCCTTCCCATCGGTGCAGGCCCCTCCGGTGCCCGCACCGGCGGGGCAACTGAAGGTAGTGGTCTTCTCCTCGATGGTCAGGGTGACGCTGTAGGCCGAGGGTTTAGGCGTTGCCTCCGGAACTGCCACCGGCTGTTGCGCCGATCCGTCCCAAGCTGCCCAAGTGGGCGTGACGCAAAACGCGCTCGCGAGCTCGCACTCATAAGGAATCTGAATTTCATTGGTCTCCTTCCATTATCACGATTCTGTTGCGCGGCGATTGACGACGTTCGGGCCGCGGATTTTCACGATTCACTAAGACGGACGAAACAGTCGGCCCGATCGAGTCAAACGACTCTCGACGAGCTACGGTCGCCCCAGCAGATTCGTGAAGCATATACTTAATCGCTGGGTTAGCCGCAACACCCGGTCAGCGCGCTGACCGATCGCGTAACGTTACCAACCCCAACCGAGGCGAATAGGCAACCTCATTAGTCATTGAACGAAAAGGGAATCTTCGCTTAGTCACAATATCGCGGCTGGCGCGGGTGTCCCGCACGACTTACAATTGAGCGAAGACGAACGAGGAACCCAATCATGGAACGAGTCGAACTCCTACGCGAATGCGAAGCCGTCCAGATCCCGGCCGGCACGACGATAACGCTCGAAAAAGGCATCGAGGTCTTCATCACGCAGTCGCTCGGTGGAACCTTCACCCTGCAGGTGCCGGCCTATAACGGCCTGTATCGCATCGCGGGCAAGGATGCGGACGCGATCGGCAAAACGGCGGCCGAGGCGGAGGCCACCGCGGCTACCGGCGGCGACCTCGAATCGATGGTATGGGAGCAGCTCAAGACCTGCTACGACCCTGAAATTCCGGTGAATATCGTGGACCTCGGGCTGGTGTATGGGATGGAGGTGACGCCGCAATCCGACGGCACCAGCAAGGTTGAGGTCAAGATGACGTTGACGGCGCAGGGCTGCGGGATGGGCGCGTCGATCGCATTCGACGCCAAGAGCAAGCTGATGACGATCGCGGGAGTGTCAGAGGCGAACGTCGATCTGGTGTGGGAGCCGCCGTGGAATCCGCAAATGATCGCGCCCGAAGCCCGCGAAAAGCTCGGCATCGACTGATCGGGGAAGAAGAAGATCGTGAAACCTTTGAAAGGTTTCACACTTCCCACAGTGATAATTGACGATAGGTCTCTCAGGGAGATTGTCGAGGAGACCCTCCGTGCGCGCGCAAGCACGCGTGTTTTGAGAAAGAACGAAGCGGGTACCCGCTTCGTTCTTTCATTTGGCGGTTGCGTCTAAGTCCATATTCGAGGCGGGCACGAGCGAGCCTTCGAGTCGATACAAGTAAACGAATGTGAACGGATCCTTAAAGCCCTTCTCGTCGACCTCAGCGTAACCAGACACCTTAAACAGAAGTGACTCAGAATCTAGCCATCTCGTCACAAATTTGAAGACTGGATAGCCGTCCTGCATGAGTTCACGCTCCTTTGCGGGAATCCTAGCACCGAGCAGCAATTCGCCCAGGTTTGTTAGGTGCACCTCGGGAGTGAGCACGAACAGCATGCTTCTGGAGTCGTCGCTGGCGTAAATATCATTCACTACCAGCGCTTCTGACGACGGAGACCACAAAACGTTCACCCATCTGCCGTAGCGATAGATTAACTCACGAGTATGTCGTTTCGTGTCGATCAGATAAATCGTGTGCCAGTCTCGGATAACGCGGTCACCGCGAGCGGGTGGGGGGCCATCCAGGTTCTCGAGTACATAGCGGGAATTTGGCGATGCGAGCTTATTTTTTCCGCTATGCGGAAAGGTGGCGTCTGGCAATTGCTGCCAGGGACCTTTCAGCGCTCCCCTTGTTTGACCCTGCGCTGAGGCTCCGCGCTTCTCTGGCGCGGACTGGCTTAGCACTTCCCCAATTTCACTTCCGACCAGTGCGATCGCAACGAAAAGAAATAGTCCGATTCGAAAGCGACTGCTGTTTGCACGAGCCCGCATAGCAGATTCGTACCCATTCCCAGTTAGCGCCGACGCTGTTGTTCCGGGTGATCTCCCTCATTACTTGGGAAACGCCCGGATCGGGAGATGCGTCAGGCCCAGCAGGCGGTTGTTGTTGGTCCACGCCAGGGGTCCCGTTACCTCAAAGCCGTCGAAGCGGCTGAGGATCTCCTCGAACATCACACGCATCTCCAGGCGTGCCAGGTTCGCGCCGAGGCAGAAGTGAGCGCCCAGCCCGAAGCCGACGTGAAAATTCGGATCGCGTCCAACGTCGAAGTGAAACGGATCCTCGAATACGTCGCGATCGCGATTGGCTGACATTTCCCAGACCGTTACCTTCTGCCCTTGCCGAATCACACGTCCGCGCAGCTCGACCTCGCGGGTGGTGGTGCGCCGCTTGTAAACCGACGGCGAGGTCCATCGCACAATCTCTTCCACGGCAGTCTTCATCAGGTCCGGATTTCCCCGCAGCCGCTCGAGCTCGACCGGGTCTTTGATTAGCGCCAGCATCCCGCCCGCGATCGCGCTGCGGGTGGTCTCCGCTCCAGCCGGGAACAGCAGGTTGAAGAACGCCCGCAACTCCATGTTGTTTAGCTGCGGCGAGCCGTCATCGAGTTGTGCGTGCACGATGATCGACAGAATATCGTCGGCCGGATCGTGCCGCTTGCGCTCGACCAGCGCGTCCGCATAGGCACTGAGCCGCTTCAAGTGTTCGGGTGACATCGTGGCGCCGCCGCCGGCGCCGATCGCGAGATCGACGATGTCACCCAGCTCCGCGCGATCTTCCTGCGGCACTCCGAGCACGCTGCAAATTGCCTGGAGCGGGAGCTCGCGGGCCACCGTGGGCACGAAGTTGAAGGTCTCGCCTGACGGGACCTCATCCAGGATGCGCTTGGCGCGCGCCCGCAAATCGTCCTCCATTCGTCCGATCATCCGCGGGGTGAAACCCTTGTTGACCAACGCCCGCAGGCGCCGATGCTTAGGGTCGTCGGTCTGATTCAACTGGTAGCCCATGCCCTTGCCGTCGTAGATCTGCGTTCCGCCGAGTTCCGAGGAATAGGTCTCGGCGTCCTTGAAAATCGCTACGACGTCTTCGTGACGGCTCACCACCCAAAAGCCGATACCGTTGGGCGTATGTTTGGTCGGTTCATGCCACCAGACCGGCTCGTTCTCACGCAGCCAGCTAAAGAAGTCGTGCGGAAATCCAGCCGAAAAACTGCCGCTATATGATAGATCTACGGGTTCCACGAAAACTCCTCAGGCGAAAATCGATCGCGACGGACCAATTGATTTTGCCATGCCGAGGATGAATTCACCAAGCCGCCCGGCGAAACTAAAATAGGTATCTCTGGCAGGGCGGGGCCAATCAGGGTCGAGTGGATCACCTGGCACCGGATTGACAGCGGGCGAGCCGTCCAATACTTAAAAGGGTTCGGACTTTATAATGTTTGCAATAGTAAAGACAGGCGGGAAGCAGTACCGCGTCGGCCCCGGTGACCAAATCGTGGTCGAACGGATCGCGGGCGACGTCGGTGCGGAAGTTGCGCTGGACCAGGTGCTGGCGATTAGCGACGGCGAGACCAACGCGCTCGGCACGCCGACGGTCGCAAACGCCTCGGTGCGCGCTAAGATCGTACAGCAGCCGCGCGGCACAAAGGTGCTGGTGTTCAAGAAGAAGCGGCGCAAGAACTACCGGCGCAAGCGCGGACATCGCCAGGAACTCACCGTCCTGCGCATCGAAGAGATCAGCCGCGGAGCCGCGACGCCGGACGCTGCGGCCAGCGCTAATTGATGGAGTGACTCGTGGCGCATAAAAAAGGACAAGGCTCGACGCGCAACGGGCGTGACAGCCCGGGACAGCATTACGGGATCAAGATTTACGCCGGACAGACCGTACGCGCCGGCAATATTCTCGTGCGCCAGGTAGGCACGAAGATACATCCGGGACGCAACGTCGGTTTGGGCCGCGATTTTACGGTCTTCGCTCTGATCGACGGAATCGTGAAGTACGAATCCTATCGCGGCGACAAGCGGCAGGTGAGCGTCGATCCAGTGAACAAACCCGCTGCGCAGCCGGTCGAGCAAGCATCGAGCGAGCAACCCTCCGCGTAGCGCCGCCGAGGTCCGCGAAGGTCCCTCGAATGGTTCGCTGTTTCCATTCCCGCGTGACCAACTAGCCAAGCAACGCGAACGTCAATCGGTAAGGTCCCTCGAATGGTTCGCGGTTTCCATTCCCGCGCGACTTGGCCAACCAACCGAGCAACGCGAACGTCAATCGGTGAAACAGGCCCTGCGGGAGACCGTGGGGCTTTTTCTTGTGGCGGCGCTATACTCGCGGCCAGGGAGGATTCGCGATGAGACTCGGACTCAACACCGGCTACTCCAGGCCGCGTATGGCCCATACCATGGAACTGATACTCGAGGCCGAACGGCTGGGCTACGACTCGGTCTGGTCCGGCGAGGCCTACGGTTCGGACGTAATCACATTTCTCGCGTGGGTGGGCGCGCGCACCTCGAAGATCAAGCTCGGCGCCGGCATCATGCAGATGCATGCGCGGACCCCCGCGATGGCCGCGATGACCGCGATGACGCTCGACGGGCTTTCCGAAGGCCGCTTCATCATCGGGCTCGGACCGTCGAATCCGCAGGTGGTCGAGGGCTGGCACGGGATGCCTTACGGCAAGCCCCTGCAGCGCTACCGCGAATACATCGAGATCATACGCATGATTCTCAAGCGCGAGCAGCCGCTGCAGTTCGACGGGCAGGAATATCAGATACCGTATCGCGGTCCGGGCGCGTCGGGGCTGGGCAAGCCCCTGCGCAGTATCCTGCACGGGCGCGCCGACATGAAAATCTACACGGCGTCGATCAGCCCCAAGGGGATCGAACTGGCGGCGGAACTCGCCGACGGCGTGATCCCGGTGTGGATGAGTCCGGCGTGGTATGGGCAGCTCTATCAGCCGCATCTGGATGCCGGCTTCAAGAAGGCGGGCGGCGGCAAGAGTATCGCGAGCTTCGACCTCGCGCCGTATGTGCCCGTGCACATGGGCAAGGACCTCGACCAGTGCCGCGCGCCGGTGAAAGCGAGCCTGGCGCTCTATATCGGCGGGATGGGCGCGCGCAATCGCAATTTCTACAACAGCTACGTGCGCAATTTCGGCTACGAGGAGCTCGCTACGCAACTCCAGGACCTTTACTTGAGCGGGCGCAAGGAAGAGGCCGCCGCGGCGGTGCCCGACAAACTCGTTGACGCGGTCGCGCTGATCGGCCCACGCGAGCGAATCAAGGATCAACTCGCGCAATGGAAGGCGTCGCCGATCGGGACGATGATCGTCGCGAGCGGGCAGGTCGAGGCACTGCGAACCGTCGCGGAGTTGTGCCTGTAACAACCAGCAGAGCGCGCGTTCAAAAGAAACGAGGCTGCGGGGCGGGTGCAACCTGAACGCACCGCGCAGACTCTCTAGCCCGGCGCGCAGGCTCGCCTCGTTCCACCTGCTATAATTTCCGTCAGTTATGCGCTTTATCGACGAAGCCAGAGTCTATGTTCAGGCCGGCAAGGGCGGCGACGGCGCGATTGCGTTCCTGCGCGAAAAATACCGGCCCTTCGGCGGCCCGGCGGGCGGCGACGGCGGCCGCGGCGGCAGCGTCATCTTTGAAGTCAACGAAGGCATGTCAACGCTGCTCGACTTCAAATACCAGCCGCGCCTGGTCGCGCGCGACGGCGAGGGCGGTCGCGGCAAGCAGCAGTATGGCCATCAGGGCGAGGACCTCGTGGTGCGCGTGCCGCCCGGTACGATGGTTTTCGATGAAGCGACGGGCGCCCTGCTCGCCGACCTCGTGATTCCGGGCAAGCGCGCGATTATCGCGCAGGCCGGCAAGGGCGGCCTCGGCAACATGCATTTCATCTCCTCGACGCGCCGCGCTCCGCGCATCGCGACGCCGGGCACTGCGGGCGAACAGCGATGGGTCAAGATCGAGCTGCGGTTAGTTGCGGAAGTCGGTCTCGTGGGCCTGCCCAACGCGGGTAAATCAACCCTGCTCGCGGCGCTCAGCGCGGCACGGCCGAAAATCGCGCCCTACCCTTTCACGACCCTCACGCCGAATCTCGGCCACGTCCAGATCTCCGATGAGGAGTCGTTCACGATCGCCGATATCCCGGGCCTGATCGAAGGCGCGCATCTCGGCCACGGCCTCGGCATCAAATTTTTGCGTCATCTCAAACGCACTCGCGTGCTGGTTTACGTGCTCGACGTCAGCGCCGCTCCCGAGGGTGATTTCGACACTGTGCGCCGCGAGGTCGCCGCTTTCGACGACACGATGATCGAGCGTCCCTCCGTGATCGCGCTCAACAAGGCCGACCTCGTCACCGCCGAAGAGGCGCAACAGATCGCGCACGCACTCGCCGCGCACACCGGGCTCGAGGTGATCGTGATTTCTGCGGAACAGAGCATCGGGCTCGATCCGCTGCTCGCGGCGATCGTGGCGAAGTTGCATATTGCGATGGAAGCTCGGGCGAAAGCGGCCGATGCCCCAAGTGAACTATAAGGAAGCGATTATCGCGCCGCTGCGCCGGGTGGTGGTCAAGGTCGGGAGCGCCGTGCTCTCCGATCCCAACGGCCTGCGCACCGACGTGATTGCCAATCTGGCGCGGCAAATCGACATGATTATACGCGACGGACGCGAGGTCGTGCTGGTCACCTCGGGCGCGATCGCCGCGGGCCGCGCGCGGCTCGGCCGGCGTGCCTCGACCATCGCGGAGCGCCAGGCGGCTGCCGCCACCGGCCAGATCGAGCTGATGCGCCAATGGGCCAAGGCCTTCGACGCGCATAGCCGCACCGTCGCGCAAATTCTGCTGACGCATCAGGACCTGGCCGAACGCAAACGCCGCCTTAACGCGGTGCGCACGATCGAGTCGCTGTTCGCCGCCGGCGTGATTCCAATCGTCAATGAGAATGATACCGTCGCCGTCGAAGAAATCCGCATGGGCGACAACGACGTGCTCTCCTCGCTGGTCGCCGGCATGGTGCAGGCGGGCCTCCTGATCATCCTGAGCGACGTGCCGGGAGTGCTCACCGGAGACCCGCGCACGCGGCCTGACGCGCGGCTGATTCCGTTGATCACCGATCCCGAAGCCGGGATGCGCGGGCTCGTCGCTGAAAGCGCGGGACCGCTTGGCACTGGTGGCATGGCGACGAAGCTCAAGGCGGCACGGCAAGCGGCACGCGCGGGCATCTGCGTCATTATCGCAGCCGGACGCGAGTCCGACACGCTGATCGCGGCGCTCGATCCCGTGCGCGATATCGGCACCCTGGTGCTGCCCGCGCGCCGGCGCCTGCCCGGCCGCAAACACTGGATCGCATTTGCGCTGCGCCCGACCGGCGCACTCGCGCTCGATCGCGGTGCCGCCGAGGCCTTGCGCACCAAGGGCCGCAGCCTGCTCGCCTCGGGTATCCGCGACGTGCGCGGCGAGTTCGCCAGCGGCGATTGCGTGAGCCTGCTCGATGCGGCGGGCGTCGAGTTCGGACGCGGATTGGTCAATTACCCGGCCGCCGATGTGCTAAAAGTCAAAGGCATGAAGTCGCAGGAGATTCCGCGCGTGCTCGGCTACAAAGTTGCTGACGAAATCATCCATCGCGACAACTTCGTCCTGATCGAAGACCTCGCATGAGTCTCGAAGCCGAAATACTGGCGGGCCTGGCGCTCGCGCGCGTTGCCGCACGCCGGCTCGCACTGACAGGCGCCGATCGCAAAAATCGCGCGCTCGCTGCTCTCGCCGACGCCTTGCGCGCATCGACCGGCCAGATCCTTGACGTGAATCGCAAGGACGTCGATCGCGCTCGTGCGGGCGGTACCGCACCGGCCTTCGTCGAGCGCCTGACGCTCACGCCCGATCGCATCGCCGCGATTGCCCGCGGCGTCGAAGCAGTCGCCGCACTGCCCGACCCGGTCGGCGAGACTATCGCGCACTGGCGGCGGCCCAACGGTCTCGACATCCGCCAAGTGCGCGTGCCGCTCGGGGTCGTTGCAGTCATTTACGAATCGCGGCCCAACGTCACCGTCGATGCGGCCGTGCTCGGCTTCAAGGCCGGCAACGCAGTCGTCCTGCGCGGCGGTCGCGAGGCGCTTTCGACCAACGCTTTGCTCGCCCGACTGATCGCAGAGTCGCTTACCAAATCCGACCTCGAGCCGAATTCCGTGATGTTCATCGGCAATCCCGATCGCGACGCGATTCAGATACTCAAGCGCCATCCCGAGGCGATCGACCTGATCATCCCGCGCGGCGGCAAGGCGCTCAAGGATGCGCTGGCCGGATCCGCCGTGCCGATCCTGCCGCATTTTGACGGCATCTGTCACACCTACGTCGATCGCGCCGCCGATCTGCTGATGGCCGAAGAGATTTGCTTCAACGCCAAATGCAGCCGCCCGTCGGTCTGCAACGCGATGGAAACGATGCTGGTGCACGCCGAAATCGCGGCGAAGTTCCTGCCGCGAATCGCCCAGCGGATGCGCGACGCCGGCGTGGAGTTGCGCGGCGACGATCGCACCTGCGCCATCATTCCCGACGCCCGCGCGGCCACCGCCGACGACTGGGACACCGAGTACCTCGACCTCATTTTAGCGATCAAGGTGGTGGATTCGCTCGAGCAGGCGATCGAGTTTATCGGGCAGCACGGCTCGGGCCTTGCAGACGCGATCGTTACCCAAGACGAGGCCGCCGCAGCGCGCTTCGAGCGCGAGGTCGATTCTGCCACGGTTTACGTCAACGCCTCGACCCGCTTCACCGACGGCTTCGAGTTCGGCTTCGGCGCCGAAACCGGCATCTCGACCAATCGCCTGCACGCCCGCGGCCCGATGGGCCTCAAGGAACTGACCACTTACAAGTACGTCATTCTGGGCGACGGCCAAATCCGGAAATGAGGAATCGTCCGGAAGTGAGGCGACATGGCGCAGGCTGAAGCAGGACGTACCGGGGCAATACCGCCATGCGCGTAGGCCTGTTCGGCGGCAGCTTCAATCCCATCCACCTGGGACACCTGCGCGCTGCCGAGGAGGATCGCGAGGCACTGGCGCTCGACCTGGTCTATTTCATCCCGGCCGCCGCCCCCCCGCACAAGCCGCACGGGGGGCTCGCTCCGGCCGATCATCGCTTGCAGATGGTGCGTATCGCGACCCGCGGCAATCGCCACTTCATGGTCTCGGAAGCCGAAATCCGCCGCTCCGGCCCCTCCTACACTATCGATACAATTCGCTACTTTTTGTCCACCATGCGAGGGCAGCCCGACCTCCACCTGATCATGGGTGCCGACCAGTTCGCCGAGCTGGCCACCTGGAGGGAAGCGGATGAACTGGTGCGGCTCTGCAACCTGGCGGTACATACCCGGCACGCCGAGGAAGGCGAGCCGCCGGCAGCGCTTTCCCTTGCTCCAATCGGTCACTTTGGCTATACTCCGATGCAAGATCACTACATGCATTCAAGCGGCCATACGCTGTCTTTCATCGCCACTACCTACCTGCCGATTTCCGCCACCCTCATCCGGCAAAAACTCGCCGCGCGCGCATCCGTGCGCTATCTCGTACCCGATGACGTCGCCGACTATATCCAACGGCATGCCTTATACACTTCGCTTTAATTTCCGTCGAACGCCCACGCGCGGACGCGCCGCCGGCGCCTTCCTGCCGCCTGACCGGTAATGGATTCGCTGAAAAAAGCCCTCGCCGCCGCTGAGGCTGCGCTGGAAAAGAAGGCCTACGACCTGGTCGTCCTCGAAGTCGATCATCTGCATTCGATCGCCGACTATTTCCTGATTGCGACCGGCCGTTCCGACGTCCAGGTTCAAGCCATCGCGCGCGGCATCGGCGAACGGATGGATCGCGAGGACGAGCATCCAATTGCGATCGAGGGCTTCCACCACGGCCATTGGATCGTCCTCGATTACGTCGATGTCGTCGTGCACATCTTTTTCGAGCCGGTGCGCGAGTTCTATCGCCTCGAAAATAATTGGACCGACGGGCGCGAAGTGGTCCTGCCCGAGCCCTACCGATCGCAGGCGCGCGATCTCACCTTGCGCGCTTTGGGCTAATCGGTCTAACTTTAGCGCCACGATGCGCTAAAATGGCGCGGACGTTACAATCGTGGCGAGCGGTCTCAGTGCCGCAATCGATCACGCAGAAGGCACCTGGGCACCGCCTCAATGGTGAAAAACACGCTTGTGCTCGCGGCGATCGCTCTCATTTACGCGATCATCGGAACCGTATGCCTGATGTGGCCCGAGTGGTTGCAGGCACTCGCGATTCGCAAGAGCGAAGCCGCGAAAGTTCGTCACTCTTTTGTGACCTGGCTGATCGGTTCGCCGCACTACGTCCTTTATCTGCAGGTCGTGGGAGCGATTAGTGCGAGCGCCTCGGTCGCGATTACCCTCTTTCTGCTGGAGCGGGCGAAGCATGCCTCGTGATCCTCGATGAACGACCTCCAACGCCTTGCGAAATTGGATCGGCAATTCCGGCGCCGTGTCCAGGCCTACGACGGGGTCGTGGGCGCCGGCGAACTCAAATTCATCGCTTTTTTGGTCTCAACCGCCGGCGCCGGCCGCGACGACCGGGTCCTCGACGTCGCCTGCGGCACCGGTGCGCTCACGCAGGCCTTCGCCGAGCGCTGCGGCAGTACCGTTGGCCTCGACATCATGGCGCCGGTGCTGGCGCAGGCGCGCGCACGAGCCCGTGAACGCGGCCTCTCCAACGTGGAATTCGCCCTCGGCGAGCCCGAGCGAATGCCGTTTCGCGACGCTCAGTTCACCGGCGCCGCCTGTCGCTTCTCGTTCCATCACTTCGTCAATCCCACGCGCGTGTTTGCCGAGATGGCGCGCGCCATCGCACCGGGCGGATGGATGATCATCGCTGACATGACCGCATCCGAGGACGAGGCGAAGGCCGCACTGCACAACGAACTCGAACGGCTTGCCGATCCCACGCACGCCCGGACGCTCGCCTCCTCCGAATTCGAATCCATGTTCGCCGCGCATGGTTTCCGCACCGTGATGAAGATTGCGCGCGACGCACGGACCACGCTCGACGAGTGGATCGGCTTCAGCCATACGCCGCCGGTCGCCGCCGCGCGCATCCGCGAACTGATGGAAAGCTCTCTCGACGGCGACCGCGCGGGCCTGCGCGCAATCCGCGACCGCGACACCATCCGCACGATCCGCACCAGCATGACGTTTGTGATTGAGCACGAATGATACCCTCCGACTCCCCTCCTCCTGCTTGAACTTGAGCGATGCGTAACGGAATTTGCGGGGAGCAAGGTAAGGGCGATAGCGGCTGGCGCGAGTAGCCCGGCTGAGAGAGCGACGGGCGCCTGAAGTGACTATTTCAGCCGCCCGCCGCGAAGACGGATTCCGTCGCCCCTGATCGCAGAGATCGGAGGGCGAGCGCTGTTAACCCTTGGGCAGGCCCAGTTGACGCTCGCCGAGGATATTGCGCTGAATCTCACTGGTGCCGCCCGCAATAGTGTATTGGCGCGAACTGAGTAATCGGTTCTGCCAGCGCGGCGCGTCAGGCACCAGTTCGGTCGCCTCCCCGAGGATCGCATAGCTGCCCAACAACTCGCTGACGAAGCGCGCGATGCGCACGCCCAACTCGGAACCGACGAGCTTCAGCGTGGATCCCTCGGGGCCGGGCTGCAAGCCCTTGAGTTGCCGCGTCAGCGATCGCAGCCGCGTGTACTTGACCGCCTCGCATTCGATGACGAATTGCGCGAGTTCCTGCCGCACCCATTCCTGATCCCACGCCGGACGGCCGTCGATCTTGATCGTGTGCGCCAATTCCGCCAGCCGCCGGACCTGCGCCGAATGGCCTCCGCCGCCCGCCATGCCGCGCTCGAAGGCGAGCGTGGTCATCGTCACCTTCCAGCCTTCGTTCAGCGGACCGACGATGTTCTCCTTGGGAATCTGCACGTTGTCGAAGAAAACTTCATTGAAATGATGATGCCCGTTCATTACCACCAGCGGCCGCACCTCGACGCCCGCGCTCTTCATGTCGTCGATGATGAGATAGCTGATGCCCTTGTGCTTGGGCGCGTCGGGATCGGTCCGCGCGAGCAGGAACATCCGGTCGGCGTATTGCGCGCCCGAGGTCCAGACCTTCTGGCCGTTGATGACGAAGTAGTCCCCCTTGAGTGCGGCGCGGGTCTGGAGGCCGGCGAGGTCGGAGCCGGCGCCGGGCTCGGAGTAGCCCTGGCACCAGATATCGTCGGCGGGCAGGATACGCGGCAGATATTTGCTCTTCTGCTCGGGCGTGCCCCATTGCATCAGAGTGGGACCGAACAGGCCGACGCCGGAGTAGCCCGGCAAAACGGGAGCGCGCGCCTTAAAGTACTCCTCGTCGAAGATGATCTGCTCCATCAGATGAGCCTCACGGCCGCCGTATTCTTTCGGCCACGACAGCCCGACCCATCCGGTGGCGGCGAGCTTGCGCTGCCATGCCCGGCGCTTCTCGAAGACCTCGCGATTGGGCGCGATGCGCTCGTCCATCGGATCGTCGATGCAGAGATCGGGCGGCAGGTTCTGCGCGAGCCACGTGCGCACAACTTCACGGAAGGCTTCCTGCTCGCGTGTATATTCAAAGTCCATCGATGCTCCTACGGAGAGAACGTCGTATCGGTACAGTTGTGCCTCTTTTGTGCCATAAATACGAGCGGTGCGCTAACTGCGCGGCGTCGCTCCCGTGCAGCGCGCCGTAAGTTTCTGAGCCGCATCGCGCAGCATCGATTCATCCACCATCGCATACCTGCGATAGACGGATTCGGTTTTGTGACCGCCTTCGTGCTCTACGGCACTAACCGCACCAGCCTTTTCGTGGCTTTTGCATCACAAACTATATAAGTTTGAATCAGTCGGGATCGATCTGGTATCGAGCCCGCTGTGATCCAGCCCTGACGTCGGTTCTTCCACTCGCCTTTGACCGCGTTCCGCTAGCAGATTTCAACTCAACACCCTGCGTGAAAAATGGCTTCTTTCCTTATCTTCTCGCCCCTACTGGGGAGAGAGCGAGTGAGGGGAAGCAGGCTGTGAAAAGCCTTTTTCAACAGCCTGCTAGACCATCCATAAGTCCGATGAGCAAGGCCTGCGAAGTCGCTATGTACCCTTTGATTCACCGGGAGGCATTGTGCCCACGTTCTCGTGCGTTGGATTTCCGGCGCGGGAGAACGAAGACCCCGCGAAGTAATCACTTAGTACTAAATTTCAACTCAACACCCTGCGTGAAAAATGGCTTCTTTCGTTATCTTCTCGCCCCTACTGGGGAGAGAGCGAGTGAGGGGAAGCAGGCTGTGAAAAGCCTTTTTCAACAGCCTGTTAGGATTCTGACCGACTGAGATTCGACAAGGAGATTAGGATTATGAGTAGTAAGAACAAGATACTGGCTATGGTACCGGCGATGGTTCTTGGAATCGGGCTTGCACTGCCGGTTTTCGCCCAGGAAACGAGCGCCGGCTCCGGCGCTTCCGCCGGCACTTCGATGCAACAGGCAGGCACAGACACCGCGGACGCGGCGAAGAATGCGTATCACGGAACGGTTACCGCGTTGGATGATACGAGAATCACTACAGAGGTGAAAACAGATCTGGCTGCCGCCAAGGACTTGCGCTCCGGCCAGATTCACGTCACCACCACCGCTGGCGTCGTGACGCTGCGGGGCACGGTACACGATTCGGCAGTCGCATCACGCGCTGGAGCGATCGCCAGAAATGCCAGCGGCGTGCGGCGTGTTATCAACCGTCTAAAAGTGTCCTCTTCAGTTCCTCGGGACTAGTAGCTGGCGCTCCTGACCTTTGCCCGCTCCCAATTCTAGTGGGAGCGGGGTGTTGCCTGCCCCCGCTCGGACAGGCCGAAAGCTCCCGAGCGTCAACATGATGAGGTATTCCCAGGGCGAAGTCCGCACGTCCCTGCCGACAATCGAGCATCGCGAGCGTGGCCCACCGTCGGCATGGAATGCCGCTGAAACCTCATCATGATCGACGCTCGCGTTGCTCGGATACCCGGCTAAGTCCTGCGGAAACCCGGTCCTGTCGCGGTCAACCCATTATGAGGTTTTCCCAAGGGCGAAGCCCGCATCTTCCAAAAGGGAAGTCTGAAACCTCACTGAGGTTTCAGAAAGAAACTATAGTTCCGCGTTCCTCGACAACTGGATTGAGCGCGCGGGTTGCCTTCGTTCAGTTTCCCGTCATTCTTCACGCCTCATGGCCCCTGCCGCTGCTAATCGCTGCTCTGTGGCTTCGCCAGCATTTGCAATGCCTCACCGACCGAAAAACTCCCCGGCCTTTGCCGCGGCGGAAACTCGCGGAAGGTTTCGAGATACCGTCCGACGATCGCCTGCGCGGGAACCATCACGAAAATGTGCTCGATGAACCACTTGTCGTAGTCACCGGCCTCTTCTTCCGCACGCTCGAACGGATCCGACCGCAGGTTAAACAGCTTGGGCGCTCGCAATGGGACCAGCGGCCGTAACCAAACCTCCAGGCCGTGCGCGTTCTGCTCCATAAACACCGCCTTGTACTGGTCATAGCGCAGCCCCGCGAGGTCGCCATCGTCGGTCCAGTAATAGAACTCGTGGCGCTGGTCAGTCCCCTTGCCCGCCAGCACGTCACGCTGATCGTAGCCGTCGAGATGTACCTTGTAGGTCTTGTCGCCTGTGCTCAAGCCTTTCAGAAGCTTCCCCTGGATATCCGGCTCTCCCGCCGCGGCCACCAGGGTCTGTACCCAATCCTCTGCCGAAACGATGTCATTGATTTCCGTGCGGGGTTTGACCAGCCCCGGCCATCGCACCAACGCCGGCACGCGATAGCTACCCTCCCAGTTGGTATTCTTCTCACCGCGAAACGGTGTCGTGCCGCCGTCCGGCCACGTGAACGTCTCAGCGCCGTTGTCGGTCGTGTAGATTACGATCGTATTGTTCGCGATGCCGAGATCGTCTAGCTTTTTCAGGAGCTCACCCACCTGCCCATCATGCTCCACCATCCCGTCGGGATAGACACCTAGGCCAGTCTTCCCCTGAGACTCAGGCTTTAGCCGAGTCCAAATGTGCATGCGCGTCGAATTGAGCCAGGCAAAGAATGGCTTCTTGTCCTTGTTCGCGCGATCGATAAAGTCGAGCGTGGCGCTGATTAACTCCTGGTCCACGGTCTCCATGCGCTTTTTCGTCAGCGGCCCCGTGTCCGTGCAGCTTTGCTTGCCCCACTTTCCGAAGCGCGGATCTTCACCTTGCGTCTCAGTCGTGGTGGCGGTGCAGCGCAAGACCCCGCGCGGACCAAAGCGCTGCTTGAATTCGATATTCTTCGGATAGTCGGGATGCTCCGGCTCGTCCTCGGCATTGAGATGGTAAAGGTTGCCGAAAAATTCGTCGAATCCATGAACTGTCGGCAGGAATTCGTTGCGGTCGCCCAGATGGTTCTTGCCGAATTGACCGCTCACGTAGCCCAGCGGTTTGAGCAGTTCCGCGAGTGTCGGATCTTTGTCCGAGAGACCCTCCTTCGCGCCCGGCAGACCCACCTTCAGCAAACCGGTGCGAATCGGGCTTTGGCCGGTAATGAATGCGGCGCGGCCGGCGGTACAGGATTGCTGACCGTAGTAGTCAGTCAGAATCGCGCCCTCGTTCGCGATCCGATCGATGTTGGGTGTGCGGTAGCCATCATACCCCGGTTGTAGGCGCTGATATTCCAGTAGCCGATGTCGTCACCCATGATCACCAGGATGTTCGGCTTCTGCTGCGCGAGACTCACATTGGCTGTCGCCAGCACAGTTACTAACGCCATCAAGATACGAATTCTCATTTCACTCTCCATTCAGATCCCCGGACTACCACCAACGGCCCGGGTCAAATCCGCTTCCGCGCCGTCTCGTTAGCGAAGGTTCTCAGTGTACCGCGTCATTTAAACCCTGCGAAGCTAATTTCCCCGGGTAAGCATTTGCAAACTAAATGCTTCAATTTTGAACGTCGTCAAAATAGCTGCGATCCGGGTTGTCTGAAATCAAAAGGACCCGATTTGACTATTGCGCTTGACCTTTAGTGACTGGCGGGCTTCAGCATATAACTGCGTCGTTTGCTTCAGAAGAGCGACGATGCGTCGCGGTCAACCCATTACGAGGTTTTCACAGGGCGAAGCCCGCACGTCCCTGCCGACAATCGAGCATCGCGAGCGTGGCCCACCGTCGGCATGGAATGCCGCTGAAACCTCATGAGGTTTCAGTCTCCGGAAATTACAAGTTCCGCGTTCCTCAACAACTGGATTGAGCGCGCGGGTGGCAGGCCACCTTGCCTTCGTTCAGGATGACCGTGCATACGGGACCCAATCGCCACGCTCAGCGTTGGTGAAGGAATCGGGTTGAACCGAGGAGGTGGGAATGCACGTCCCTGCCTGCCCGCACAAGGGTGAAAAATTACCCCACGCGGGGTGAAAAACTTCCCCGCAAACGGAACGCAAAGATGTTTCGCGTGAAACATCTTCGCTCTCCCTTCGTGGTGAAATCCGCCAAATCCGGAACGATAATGCCCAAAATGCTGCTTCTTTCAATCTGCGCCTCACCCGCCCGCGGTGGGAAAGCGCCCCGCCGCCCTTTGGTCAAGCCGTAGCCGCTGGTTAATCCGCACGGGTGAAATCCTGCCTTTTGTGCGCTCCTTGCCCGCTACCCATCCGCAAATAATTCACAAACTCTCAGGATGGCGAAGTGGACCGCGAATTCAGCGCAGGACGTGGCGATGGAATTCAAGCGTCCTGTGCTACACTGCGGCGCATTTGAATCAGCACGCTGGACGGATAAACCCGAACCGGGAGGAGAGTAAAGATGAAGAGACTTGGAATGACCATGGGGGCGATCGTTACAATGGCCCTGATGGTGTTGAGCTTCGGTGTCAACGCCAACGCCGGGGACAACGCCAAGGACGAGAAGGCGATCAAGGACGTCGAAAACAAGATCATCGCGGCCACCAGCACCGACGAGGTGATGAAGTATTACGACCAGAACGATATCGACCTCTACGATTTCGTCCCGCCGCTGCAGTACAAAGGGGCCACCGCCGTGCACGGCGACCTCGACAACTTCTTCAACAATGCCAAGAACGTCAAGGGCAATTTTCTTGAATTGGTGGTCGTGACTGACGGCAAGCTGGGGATGGCTCGCAGCTTCCAGCACTTCGCCTGGACCGATAAAGACGGCAAGGCGCAGGAAGTGACGCTTCGCGTCACCGACGTCCTGCACAAGGTCGGTGGGAAGTGGAAGGTTATCCACTCGCACGTCTCAGTGCCGGTCGATCCCAAAACCGGCCAGGCTCAGATGAATCTACAGTCGTAACGAGCCGATCAATCGGGTCTTCGCACCGTGACGCTCCGGCATCAGCGAGCAGCGGCGAGCGTGGTTCATCTCGCACTCGCCGTTGTAAATCGTGCGAGAGGTAGATTGCGCGCCGGACCGATCATCCGGCGCGCATTCTTTACGCCGCTCGCTTACGCGATGACGCCGCTTTGACGCAGCGTCGCGCGCTCCGCGGCCGATACACCGGCTTCCTCGAGCACCGCGTCCGTATCCTCGCCGAGAGCGGGTGCGAATCGGCGCAGGTCCGCGGGCGTCGCTTCGAAGCGCGCCGCGGGCCGCGGCTGGCGCATCCGGCCCGCATGGGGATGATCCGATTCCACGATCAGGCCGTTGGCCGCGACCTGCGGATCGGTCAGCAGTTCCGCGCGCGTCTGAATCGGCGCACACGGGACTTCAGCCGCGTCGAATGCCGACAACCATTCGGCCGACGATTTCGTGCGGATAATTTCGGCGGTCAGATCGAGGCGCACGTCGGCGTTGCGAATCCGGTCGGCCGGATGCTTGAAGCGCGGATCCTCGATCCATTCCGGATGTCCGAGCGTGCGCGCGAGTCCCGCCCATTCCGAATCCGAGTTCGCCGCCGCCGTGATGTAACCGTCGGTGGTTTGAAAGACCAGATCGCGAGTGTCCGGGGGTCGCACCGCGGTCCCTTCTGCGCCGACGAAGGTGTAGGCCGGCATCGATTCGGGCCAGAAGAACGCCACCACCGCGTCGAGCATCGCCAGGCGCACGTGCTGCCCCTTGCCGGTGCGCAGGCGCGCGACGATCGCCGCGGTTATCGCCTGCGCCGCCGTCAGCGCGGTAACTTTGTCGGGCACGATCACGCGAATCATGCGCGGCCGCCCGGTCTCGTCGGCCTGAATCGACATCAACCCGGAGAGCGCCTGAATCACCGGGTCGTAAGTGCGCTTGTGGATGTACGGACCCTTTTCGCCGAAGCCGCTAATCGAGACGTAGATTAGTTCGGGGCGAATTTCGCGCATCGCTTCATAGCCGACGCCCATCCGCTCGGCGGCGCCTGGGCGGAAGTTCTGCACGAACACATCGGCGCCGGCGGCCATGCGCTTGATCAGTTCGACGCCGCGCGGTTCCTTCAGGTTGATCACGACCGAGCGCTTGTTGCGATTGGCGATCGCAAAGGTCGGCGACATGCCGCGCTTGCGCCCGCCCATCGCGCGCGTCAGGTCGCCGATGCCCGGCGGTTCGACCTTGATCACGTCGGCACCCTGGTCGCCCAGGATCATCGTCGCCATCGGCCCCGAGATCATTTGCGTCAGGTCGAGTACACGAATTCCGTCGAGCGGTCCGGCCATCGCGGAAGCCCTCCCTGCCGCGCCAATCGCGACGATCGGCAATTGTATTGTGAGCACGGCGCGTCCGGCGCGCGTGATCGATCGGCGAGGATTGCGCGGGCGCTAGCCCCAGTGGCGGACGCGTCCGGTATCGACGTGGACGAAGCCTGACTGCGGGTAGTAGCCGACGCCGCCGAAGCGCATTGCCAGTGCGATTCGCTGCAAGATCGAAAGCTGGCGTCCCGGCAGATTGATATCCGCCGCCTTGCCCTCGATATGCATGCTGTGACGGGCGACACCCTCATATTGAGTCGCGAGCATCGCGTTGGTCTGCGGCGAGCGGTAGCCCGAAACCAGGTTGAAGGGTTTGGTCGTGTCGCTCGACTGACGAATCGAGTGGAGCAGGTCCAGCAGCCGCGGGTCGATCGGCTTGACCAGATTGGCGCGAAAATCGCGGAAGAAATAATTGATTTCGTGCAGGGCGCCCGGCTCGTAGTAGCCGTTTTCGCAGTAAACCAGATTTATGCTTTCGCCCGTATGCGGATTGTACATCGCGAGCGAACGTGTCTCGCCCGAGTAACTTCGCATCGGCGTGTAACGCGCCTGCTGATAGTGGGGTTGCGCCACATTCGTATTGGGCCGCCATTTCATGATCGAGGAGCGGCCCGGTACGGTCGAGGTCAGTGGGACGGCGTTGACCCGAATCCAGTCTTCGGCCAACGCGACGCCCGGCACAAGGATCGCGGTCGCCGCCGCGCTCATCTGCAGCATCCGGCGCCGGCTGATTCGATTGTCTGACGGTTTATCTGCGTTGCCGTTCATTTCGCACCCCCCGCTGACAGAGCGTGTGCCGGCGGCACTTTCGCGCACGATACTCCTGCGCCCACCACCGCGGTCCGGTCTAGTCAATCATACGGTCGAGCCTATTGGAACCCACCAAGCCACCCAGGATTGTCATTCGATCGCCGGCCCACAAACAGCGATCGCGGGCGAGTTCAACGATAATGCGCCAGCCGTCAACCATTCGGCGAAAGTCCCGTCGCCAATTCGGTCACGGAAAATGGCGCTCGATATAAACCAGCGCGCTCTCCAGGTCGGGCAGGATTTTAGTGCAAAAGCGCACCATCCACGGCGAACAGTCCGCGTAACTAAAGGGGCTGAACGCGATTACGAACTTGCCCAGATCGTGGCTCGCGTAAAACACCTCCATCGCAGTGCCCAGCGAGGGCTTGCAGTAATTCACCAGCAGCAGGTCGGCGTCGCGCACGTCCTGCAGGTCGAACTCGACGATTTCGTTGGCCGAGTCAATTTCGCGGTCGCGGAAGTTGCGCCGGAGCGGATCGAGCAGGATGAAGCGGCCGGCCAGTCGTTCCTTCGAGCGTGTGCGCCAATCCTTGGAGTCCGCGGACTCCGCGTCCATGATCGGTCCGCACAGATAGATCGTCCTGATACTTGCGGGCATGGCTCAAAACGTTAGCATACGCGCGCGTTCATGTGATGCGTTCGTATCCACACGCGAGTTATTATCACTACCATGGCATCCCCTGGGGCTATCGGCTTCGACGTTTACGGCACCCTGGTTGACCCGCTCGGCATCGGCGTGGAGCTGCGCCGTTTCGTTGGCGAGGACGCCGATCGCGTCGCTCAGCTCTGGCGCACGGCGCAACTCGAATACACCTGGCGGCGTTCGCTGATGGGAGCCTATGCCCCCTTTTCCGTATGCACTGCGCAGGCGCTCGATTTCGCCACGCGGAGCCTCGGACATCAGCTTGCGCCGGGCGTGACCGATGCCCTCTTGGACATGTATCGCCGATTGCCCGCGTTCCCCGAAGCCGCCGCTGGCCTCGAGCGGATGCGCCGGGCCGGTCATCGCATGGTGGCGTTTTCCAACGGGGAGGCCGCGGTTGTCCGTGCCGTACTCAGCAACGCGGATTTGCTCCCGCTGCTCGAAGATGTGGTCAGCGTTGATGAAGTGAAAATTTACAAGCCGGCGCCGTCGGTCTATCGCCATCTGGCCGCACGCCTCGGGACTGATGTCACGGACACCTGGCTGGTTTCGAGCAATCCCTTCGACGTCATCGGCGCAAAGGCGGCGGGCCTATGTGCCGCTTGGGTATGCCGCAATCCGCGCGCGATCCTCGATCCATGGGGGGTTGAGCCAGACCTCATCGTCTCCGACCTGGTCGAACTCAGCGAGTGCCTCGCGTAGGGCAGGCGCATTAAGGGAGACTCGTGAAACCTTTGAAAGGTTTCACACTTCCCACAGTGATAGAGGCGAATGTCGGTCTTGCGGATCGCGTCGACGAGACCATTCGCGGTCGCGGAAGCAAGGTGCTGGTTTCCGTGATTAGCGCTTGCGTTGCGTGGGTGTGGGCGGCAAGTCGGGCGGATGACGTTGAAAACGAAGGTTGTCACCCTGAGCGAAGCGAATGGGTCCCGGATCCGGGATTCTTCGCTGCGAGCAGCCCAACAGTCTCGGCCCGATTTTTCGGACTGTTCAGCGACTGTGTTGAAGGTCAAGCAAATAGCTAGGGTTCCACGGCAGCTGGTCGCGCAGGATGGCATTGAGGATAACGAGCAGTTTACGCATGCAGGCAACCAGGGCGAGCTTCTT